>CANRWO010000023.1 GCA_947643615.1 uncultured Lachnospiraceae bacterium | reverse complement strand
CAGTCCCAGTCCCAGTCCCAGTCCCAGTCCCAGTCCCAGTCCCAGTCCCAGTCCCAGAAGCATTTAGGACTATTTCCTCCATCCTGTCAAGTGTTTTCACTGTAATTTCCCCGGAAAAAAGCACATTCAGGTCATAGGTCTGTATCTCCTCAAACTGCTGCACCGCCACATTTGCGATGGAATCCTTGATGCCGAATCCGGTCACCAGCAGGGCGGTACACCCACTGATTCCCATGACCATCATAAACAGCCGCTTCTTGTACCGGAAAATATTCCTTACGGCCACCTTTCTGAGAAAACCCAGCCGCCTCCAGACGAAGGTGATATATTCAAGAAATACCCTTTTCCCGGCTTTGGGAGACTTTGGCCTCATCAGCTGTGCCGCCACCTCCTTAAGCTCCATGCGGCAGGAGAGCCATGTGGTTCCCACCGAGCAGAGAAGCGCCCCCGCCAGTGAGATTACCGCCAGGCTCCAGTCAAACACATAAACCAGGCGGTCCACACGATACATAATCCCATATGCCGTCCATATGACTCTGGGAAACAGATAAGTGCCTCCGCCATATCCTGTGACGCATCCTACCACCGCCGCGGCCCCGGAATAAAACATGTATTTTGACATAATGGTGCCCTCGCTATAACCCAAAGCCTTAAGCACACCAATCTGGGTCCTTTGCTCCTCCACCATACGGTTCATAGTAGTAATGCATATCAGCGCCGCCACCAGGAAGAAAAAAACCGGGAAAACATTTGCAATTCCATCCACAATTGTGGAATCATTTTCAAAGCACACATATCCTATATTCGTGTCACGTCCCAGCAGATAACTGTCCGGCGGCTCCAGGTCTGCAAGCTCCTGCTCCGCGTCTGCAATTTCCTTCTCCGCATCTGCAATTTCCTCGTTAAACTCCGCCAAACCTTCTTCATATTCCGCCAGGCCCTCCGCATACTTGGCCTGGCCGTCCAGAAGCTCCTGCTCCTTTTCTGACAAAGTCTGTTGTGCCTCAGCTATCTCTTTCTCCGCATCCCCAAGCTGTTTTTTCCCGTCGGCAATCTGTATCCTGGCATCCTCCAATGCCGCCTTGCCTTCCTCCAGCTCCTGCTGGCCTTCCGTAATCTGTTCCCAACCGTCTTCCAGCTCACGCCAGCCTCCCTCAAGCTGTTCTTCCCCTTTCGCAAGCTCCTGCTCATAGACGGCAATAGACGCCCTCCCTTCCGCAATAGCCGCTTTACCTGCCTCAAGCTCCTGCCGTTTCCGGTCAAGCTCGGCCCTTCCTGCCTCAAGGCGTTTCTCTTCCAATGCAATCTGCTCTTTTGCAAATTGTATTTCGGCAAGCAATTCCACAGGAATATTCCCTTCCCCATAAAAGTCTGTGAGAGCCTGTTCCTGTGCCTCAATCTCCTGTGCTTTCTGGGCAAGCTGAGCCTCCCCAAACTGCAGAGTAGCCTCCCCGTCCGCCAACGCCTTGTCACCTGCCTGGATTTCCGCTTCCTTCTCGTTAAGAAGCGCCTTCTGCTCCCCAAGCTGTGCCCTGCCTGCCGCAAGCTCTATCTCTGCAGCACGCAGCTGTTCGCTGCCATCATTCAGCTCTGCAATGCCGTCCCTTAACGACTGCTCCGCTTTTTCAATTTCCCGGGCCTTATCTGCTATCTCCTGCTGGCCTTCCGCAAGCTCCCTTGCCTTATCCGCTAAAGTCCTTCTGGCATCTTCGAGCTCCTTCCGGGCATCCGCAAGCTGCCGCTCCCCATCTTCCAGTTCCTTCCCTGCATCTTCAAGCTCTGCCCGGGCATCCGCAAGCTCCGCTTCTGCATCCGCCTTTTCTACGTTAAATTCTTCCCTGGCTTCTTCAAGTTCTTCCTCTGCCTCCGCAAGGATGTCCTGATACCGCATTTCCGCCGCCTCAGAAGCATAATCCTCCCAGGCTGCCTCCTTTGCCTGGACAAACTCTTCATATGCGTCACTGTATAAAGGAAACCCTTCCGTGAATTTTATGAATATCTCCGTATAGTAATCTACGTCAAAGCCTTCATAGGGCAGATAGAGAAAGCCGTTTACTTTCCCTGTCCCCAGAGAAGTATTCCCCCTCTCATATTGAATATAAAGGGGGGACTGCACGATCCCCACAATGGTATACTCCCGGAATGCAAAATGCTCCAAGTCCTCCTCTTCGTTATTTCCGGAAAGGGTCAAAACTTCCCCGATGCGGGCCTCTGTAAAAATATTGGCATCCACTAGGCATTCATCCGCCCGTTCAGGCATCCTCCCCTTTAGGACCACCGGCCGGTTCACTTCCTCCGTGATACTATGGACCTTCGCCACACTTTCATTCCCCGCCGCATCCTCGTAAATGATGTCAAATGAAACTGCGCCCTCCGCTCCCCGCACCCCCTGCTGCTGCCGTAGATATTCTACCTCTTCCTCCCCAAAACCCATAGTGGACAGAATCCTGTAGTCGTAAAAACCCTGCCTTTCCAGGTAATCCCCTGTAGTCTCCACCATGGCGCTTCTCGTCACCTTCAGGCCGGCAAAAAAACCCACTCCAAGCGCCACTATGGCCAAAATCGCCATAAACCGCCCGAAACTCTGTTTTATTTCCCGCAACGTCGATTTCCATAATGTCTTCATCTTAAATATCCTTACAGCGTAATCCTAAATCGTTCTTTCCCCTCAAAAACATAATTCTCCCCACACTTTTACCATTCAATGTTTTCTATATCCACAATCTTGTCATTCTCCACCATGCTCACCACCGTGCCGCTCTTTACGGTAATGATCCTGTCAGCCATGGCTGTCAGAGCTTGATTGTGGGTAATAACCACTACCGTCCTGCCCTTCTGCCTGCAGGTGTCCTGGAGCAGCTTCAACACAGCCTTTCCGGTATTGTAATCCAGCGCCCCTGTGGGTTCGTCGCAAAGCAGCAGTTTGGGATTTTTGGCCAGCGCCCTGGCAATGGCTACTCTCTGCTGTTCCCCGCCGGAAAGCTGGGCAGGGAAATTGTTCATCCTGTCCTGCAGTCCCACTTCCCGGAGCACCAGCGCGGCATCCAGCGGTTCCCTGCAGATTTGTGCCGCTAATTCCACATTTTCAAAAGCCGTCAGATTCTGGACCAGATTATAGAACTGGAATACAAATCCGATGTCATATCGGCGGTAATCTGTGAGCTGTTTCTTGTTATAAGCGGAAACCTCCTGCCCGTCCAGTATGACACGCCCACTGGTAAGGCTGTCCATACCTCCCAGAATATTCAATATTGTGGTCTTTCCGGCGCCGGAGGCTCCCACGATCACACAGAATTCCCCTTGTAGGATCTCAAAATTTACATTCTGCAAAGCCGTGATCTCCACCTCGCCCGTCCGGTATACTTTTTTCACATTCTCAAAAACCACAAATGCACTCATCCCAAAGACTACCGCCTTTCTGCCGAATCATCACTGTCCCAGTGACTGATAACAAATTTATCTATACACCATTTTAACAATTCGCCTTTTAGTATAACATATTATTTGTTCTAAAATAATAAAAATACCAAAAACAAATTTGCTCTAAGACTTTTCCAATTATCGAATATAAATTTCCGAAACAGTATCTTCCACACCATTGATCTGCAGTCTGACGTGGACTTTTCCATTCTCAAATTCATTCAAAGGATATTCCAACGGTTCGGAAAGATTTGTTACATCAATGGATTTTGTTACGTCTCCCTGCACCAGCCACAGAACAAGCGACGCGCCATCCGGCACTTTTCCGCAGGAAATTTCCGCATAAAGCAGCTGAACGTCCGCATCCCCAATGGTCATATTCTGTTCCTTCACAAATCCTTCACTGGCACTCCTGAAATCCAGCTTCCACACACCGTCCAGATATGCGCTATGGTTCATGCTGATCGTTCCCAGGTTCCATACCCGGTCGTTTGAAGCAATATTTGTGTTGATACCCTTTCCGGCAGCCGCACTGACAATAAATCCCGTCAGGCATGCCAGCATTAACACCATACTCACAACACCGGCAATCATAAATTTTAAATGATAGATTCCTTGTTTTACCATAACATTATTATCCTCCTTTTCCACATGTGTTCCGCACTCTTCGCAATAGTTTGCCTTCACGGAAATTCTATGTCCGCAAGCCGGGCATATTGTTTTGATTTCTGAACGGCGCAGAAAGTATATCAGCAATCCGATAAAGGGTGTGGCTGCAAATACTACAACTGCCCATAGTATCGGATCATCACCTCTCCTCTTGCAGTCCTGATATACCCATGCTGCAAAAAGGGAAGATGTGCACAAAGCAAAAAGAATAAAGCAAAGAAGCAGGACAGGAAGCATCATGGAAAGGCCGCTGAAACCATCGCTTTTCAGGAAATACAGGCCAAACCGTAAAAAAATCAACAATAAGATAACCGTGATACCAATAGAAACCGGAAGGTTTCTCTTTTTTTCATTGTTCATGCCAACACACCTCTTTTCTCAATGCGGATTGTGATCTCCTCTTTTATGTTTGCTCTTTTTACCCCCACTATGGTGAGCAGTATACCGGCCCCGGCAGTATAAATGCAGATACCGGCGGCAAAGTATGACAAATAAATATTTTCAATCATGATCAGGGCCAGCAGCGCCAGCAGGGAAAACAAGATCAGATTCAAAACCATAGGTAAATACCAGAGTGATAATTTGTGCGCGGCAGACTGTTTTCGCAGGACTGCTTCCCGTTGATACAGATCTGCCTTGAGTTTTTGATTCAGTTCCGGGGCCGGAACATCAGCCAATTTCATCGAAACCCTGATCATTTCTTCTGTTTTTATGTCAGAACGTTCATATTTCATAACCAGCATCCTCCAATCTTTTTTTCATTAAGCTTCTTCCCTTGAACAATCTACTTTTCACTGTACCGGGCGGTTTCTTTATAATAGCCGCAATTTGCTCTATGGTACAATCCGAAAGGTAACGTAATATCATCGGTACTTGAAATTTTTCCGGGAGCGTTTGAATGATTTGGCGGACTTCTGTAATCAATTCTTTTTGCAGATAACCGTCTTCAATATTTTCTTCAGAATGCAATATCGTTTCCGTTTCCCCATCAAAATTACCGCAAGGGGCAATCGTACTTCGACGTGCCAGTTTTCTCCTGCTGCTTTTCCAGAGATTGTAAGCTAACGAAAAAAACAACGCTTTCGGGTTATCCTCCCAGTCAATCTTCCATTCTGTTTCCAACGCTTTCAGGAAAGTCTGCTGATATAAGTCCTCGGCATCCGCCTTGTCCCCACAGAGCTTCAGGCAAAATCTATATATGTCTGTGCCGAAATCATCAATACATTTTTCTATTTCTCTTGCGTCCACTGCCTCACCTCCTCTGCCTGTTCACCCTATATTCGCCACGACCTCGTATGAGGTTCATATTTTTACAAAATAATTTTAAAAAATACCGGAGGCGAAAATGAGATACATTCGCCCCCGGTATTCACATTCCGTTTTTATCAACCCTCTGTTCCGTACACATACCTGCATACCTGCTGTCCGGAGCAACCCGCTGCTGCTCTCTACGGTTATTTTTCTATTACGTTCACCGTCATATCCTGGTATTCACTTTGTAAAGAAAACCTGTCCTTTACCCCTTCTGTGACAAAAATACCCTCATCCACCGTGACCAGGATCATATCAAAACCCTGATTCTGCCGCCAGTATCTTTCCGCATCTTCCAGCCCCATCACAAAGAGCGCCGTGGAAAGTGCATCGCACAGTTTTCCTTCACTGGCAATGACCGATACCGAAGCCAGGCCATTGTCCACGGGATATCCAGTGGCAGGGTCAATAATATGTCCGTATCTTTTCCCGTCCTTTCCGGTAAAATACCTCTCGTAACTGCCGGAAGTGACTACTGCCTCATCTGCTACCTGAATCACTCCTAGCACCCCTCCCGAAAAGGGATCCTTTAACCCCACACGCCAACTGCTGCCGTCGGGTTTTGCGCCGACTGCCTGGATGTTCCCCCCGATATCCAGCAAAGCGGATGTCACTCCGTTCTCCTTCAACAGCTGTATCACCTGGTCTCCTGCATATCCTTTCCCCACGGCTCCCAGATCCAGCATACTCCCTTCTTCCAGCACAATGCTGCCGCCATCCCACCGCACTCCGGTATAATCCACCCTATTTAAAAGCTCCTCAATTTCTTCCCGGTCAGGAACCCTGTTTTCTCCAGTGGTAAATCCCCATGCCGCCAAAACAGGGTAAATGGTCGGCTCCAAGGCTCCTCCCGTTTCTTCCGCCATCTCCAGGGCAAATGAGAGCAGTTCTTCCGTCTCCCCGTCCACGGCCACAGGCTTTCCCCCGCTGTGGTTGACTGCATAAATATCACTTTTTGTATCTGTGACAGACCACAGTCCCTCCAGCTCCCTGATTCTGTCCTCCGCCTGTTTCAGAGAGTCTTCCGCCTTGGCGCCATATATGGTAAAGGTCATATAAGTATCCATAGCAAAAAAGGTTTCGGAATAAGGTTCCGTCCTGCCGCCTGGATTTCCGGCACAGCCTGTAAGAAAAAGCACTGCAGGCAGAGCTATAAACACTGCCTGCAGTCCCCAGAGCACCCTTTTATACCCTGCCGCGTTATGAAATGCCTTCCGTTTCATTTTTTAACCTCTGTATACGCTTCAGCGCATATACCAATCAATATTTGAAAGTTTACTTTCGAACTTTCTGCCTCCTGTGTTGATACCGCATTTGATCCTGATTTATATTTTACAGGCCGGCCTTGCCGGGCCAATCCCTTATGGCTTGTCAAAGTTCCGTATGTTTGCGGCATTCCTGTTCAAAAACCCGGCAAATCCTTTTGAGCAGGTCACTGGAAGTAAAAGGCTTCAATATATAATCACAGGCCCCCAGCTTGGCACTTTCCATAACAATGCCTTTATCCTCCACTCCGGTAAGCATGATCACCGGTATATCTTCCCTGTCTTTCATTGCGCGTATCTCCTGCAAGGTCTGGATCCCGTCCATAGGCGACATTTGAATGTCAAGCAAAATCAGATCCGGCTTCCTCTCTTTAAGGCATTTCAAGGCCCTTGCCCCTGAGTTTACAGTAATGACTTCATAATCATTCCGCAAAGCTTCTGAAATCCGCATCAATATAATTGCCGTATCGTCCACCGCCAAAATACATTCCTTCGTATTTTTACTTTGTTCCTGGCTCATTTATGTTCTTCCTCCTTTTCAAGAATGTTCAGAAGCTGGCCCAAAAGCTCCTCCGCATTATCATCCTCATATAATTTCAGCTGCTCCTGTATCCCCAAAAGCCGCTCCCTAACATCCTCAGGCAGTTCATGGGCCAGCATTGCCTCCACTCTCCCGGCACATTCTTGCGACCAAAAGTGCTTCAGTTCTTCCAGCGCTGCCCCTGTCTCTTCCCTCAATTCCTGTATTGACAGTCCTGGAAGTTTTGCATCTTTGCCATTTCCGTGCCGGCGCTGATCCAGAAAACGTTCGATGTTCGTCAGAAGAGTCTCGTATTCTGCCAGCATAAGCGGAAATTGACGGAGAATAAATTCCCTGTCACCCTTGGCTGCGGCATTTTCCTGTTCTCGTGCCATGGCCGAAACGTTCATGGCTCCGATATTGGCCGATGCGCTTTTTAATCCATGTACCTCTATCTGGTAACGTAAGATATCCGATTCGGCAAGCTCGCACAAAAGATTCCGTTTACGCCTGCCATCCATACAATAAATTTCCAGCAGCTCGACAAAACCCTCTTCATCTTCGGAATAATACTGCATGGCAGCATTCATATCCACTCCGTCGATCTGGAAAGACTCCGGATCCAACGGTTTTGATTCCTCTTCCTTTCCTTCTTTCTGCCTGTACTTCTCCGGTACCCAGCGCAGCAAAAGCTGGTTCAGCTCTTTCTTGTCAAGAGGCTTTGCAATAAAATCCTGGAAGCCATGCTCCAGGAAATGCTCCCGCATACCTTCCATGGCATTGGCAGTCAATGCGATCATGATTGGCGCTGCCCCGTTTTCACCGCAGTCCCTGCGTATAAGCTCCGCCGCTTCAATACCGTCCATGCCGGGCATCATATGGTCCATAAAGATGATATCATACCGGACTTCCCGCACCAGCTCAATAGCCTCCGGCCCGCTTTCCGCCTCAGCCAGGTCAAAACCGTAATTCTTTAAAAAACCCCTTGCTACCTTCCGGTTGATTACATTATCATCTACAATCAGCACTTTCACACCGGGCGCAGTAAACATATCCGTTACTTTCTGTTCTGTCCGTGGCATCTCCGGCATTTCCGAAATCGGTTGGGCGTCTATAATTTTCTGGGGAATCGTAATTGTTACCGTAGTGCCTTCCCCGTAGACACTTTCCACATTGATGGTGCCTTCCATCAACCCTACCAATTGTTTCACAATGGCGAGTCCAAGTCCGGTTCCGTCCACACTCCGGTTCCGCCTGGAATCTACCTGGCGGAAATCCTCAAAAATTTTTCCAAGGTCTTCCTCCCGAATACCGCAGCCCGTGTCCTTGACACAGAAAGTAAGAAATTCCTCGTCCTCGGTTCTTCCGGGTTTTCCGGTAATGTACACCCTCACAAAACCTTTTTTCGTAAACTTTATGGCATTGCTCAATATATTGATCAGAATCTGCTTGATTCTGCCGTCATCGCCGCTGTAACGGCAGGGTATTGTTTCGTCGCACTCATACTTCAGGATCAGGCCGCGTTGGGATGCCGCCATATCCATCATTCCTATGACCTCGTCCGCCATTACTTTTAAATAATAATTCACATTCACCAATTCCATTTTGCCCGCTTCCACTTTAGACAAATCAAGAATGTCATTGATGATGGTGAGCAGATTTTTTGCCGCAGACTGCACGTCTTTGGCATGGGCATAAATCTCCGTATCCCCACACTCTTCCATAATGATATCGTTCAAACCGATAATTGCATTCATGGGAGTCCGGATTTCATGGGACATATTTGCCAGAAATTCGCTTTTTGCAATGCTGGCTTTCTCCGCCTGGCTCCGCACACGCTTAATCTCATCAATATAAGCTTTTGTATCGGTCATATCCAGAATCAGGATCACGCTGCCCTGTATCCTGCCGTTTTCATCTACTATATGCTTGCTGTGGCTTTCATAGTCATGCCCGTTGATGGAAAAGCTATGGGGAACGTCCTCGTTAAGCATTTCTTCCCTGAAATCCTCCACTACACGGATGTTCTCTCCCAGCTTATGGGCAGGCAAATGTGCGAAAATATTCGCCGCCGCTCCGTTATAGCTGACCAGCCGGTCATGGTCATCCAAAGCAATCACTCCGTCACCTATACTCTCCAGAACCTTCTCCGCCGCCAGATGGCGGAAATCATAATTCCGGCGGCTCCATACCACGATGACCACCATAGCCATGGATATGGTCAGAGTCACCGGAGTAAGGTCAAATTCCACCACAAATTTGCATACATAAGCTACCAGAACAAGAACCGGCAGGGTGGAGATGATAAGAATTGTCCAATACTGCCGATTGACCTGCTGATCCGAGCGCTGGCGTATAGCGCTTATTAATGTATAGATACAAAGAGCATAGGGAATAAAAATCTGACCGATGAAAAAAAGGACATACAACGGACCATAGCTGAGGCTGACGTGATAGAACCCATCCTCATTCGCTACCCACTGAATCTCCCGGTAGAAGAGGCCATGCCAGTTTAAAATCACCACGGGCACGGATAAAAAACTGACAGCGCCAAGAATTCTAAAAACCGCTTTCGGCGGAGTAATATAGCAATAAATATAAAGAAACCAACAGTAACACAGGGGTATGAAAGCTGAACCCGTTTTTTCCATAGCAACCGCCGTCATGGCGGCCTCCACCGTAGGCGCAGTCAGTTCCAGTAAATACCCCACGTTCTGAACCAGTGAACAGCACATAATGATGATTAACAACTTCTGCTCCCTTGCACCGTCCCCGTTCAGGAGAAGAAGCAACGCTATTGCCGTCAGACATACTCCGAAGCACTCTAATAAAATGACAAAATTTAACATACCATTTTCCATCCGCTCGCGACTTTGTTTGCCATCATGATGACTTATACTAAAAATATTACAATTTTAATGCCATGTCAAGATATACCTTTTCATTGTTTTCCCCCCATTCCGCCCTTGTACAGGCCAGTTTTCCCGAAAATCATATAGCCGCAGATCAAAAAATATGGTATGCTGAATAAGTTGCAACATAAGAGACCAAAGCAGGCTTACACCTCTGCCGGCAATAAGGAACTCTTAAAAAAATACATGAAAAAGATCGGGAAGGAACAATGAACCAGGACTTGACCAAAGGGCCGGTGATGGGCTCCATGCTGCGTTTTGCCGTACCCATGATATTAGGGAACCTGCTGCAGCAATGCTATAATATCGCAGACACATTAATCGTGGGGAAATACCTCGGCTCCAAAGCCCTGGCTGCCGTAGGTTCCTCATTTACGCTGATGACTTTTCTCACCTCCATCCTGCTGGGGCTCTGTATGGGAAGCGGAACCGTATTTTCCATACGGTTCGGCAGGCAGGATGATAAAGGGTTGAAGGAAGGCGTCTACGCTTCTTTCGTGCTGATCGCAGGGTTGACGCTCTTGCTGAACCTTCTTGCATTTGCCTGCCTGGACGGCATCCGCTGGTTCCTCCGGGTGCCTGAGGAAGTGTGGGGCGGTATGCGGGAATATCTTGTGATTATTTTCTGCGGCATTACGGCCACATTTCTGTACAATTATTTTGCGTCTTTCCTGCGGGCTATCGGAAATTCCGTTGTGCCCCTGGTCTTCCTGGCCGTTTCCGCCGTACTGAATATCGCCCTCGATTTATGGTTTGTCCTGGGACTTGGGAGGGGCATCTCCGGCGCTGCGGAGGCTACCATTATAGCACAGTATCTCTCCGGCATCGGGATTGCCGTCTACACCATACTGCGCTGCCCGCAGCTTCGATCTAATAAAATACCCTGCAAAGTACGGTGGGCCTGCATCAAAGAAATAGCCGGTTTTTCCGTTCTGACCTGCATCCAGCAGTCGGTGATGAATCTGGGCATCCTCATGGTGCAGGGGTTGGTCAACAGCTTCGGCCCTGCGATCATGGCCGCCTTTGCGGCCGCAGTCAAGATTGATGCCTTTGCCTATATGCCCGTGCAGGACTTCGGAAACGCCTTTTCTACTTTCATTGCCCAAAATTACGGCGCAAAGAAAGAAGACCGCATCCGCAGTGGGTTAAAAGGAGCCATACTGCTCTCCGCCGCCTTCTGTGTCATAGTGTCAGCGGTTGTATGGATCTTTGCCCGGCCTTTGATGGGACTGTTTGTGGATGCTGCCGAGACAGCAGTTATATATGAAGGAATCCGCTACCTGCATATTGAAGGCGCTTTTTATTGCGGAATCGGCTGCCTGTTCCTGCTCTACGGCCTGTACCGGGCGCTGGGCCGCCCGGGCATGTCTGTGATTCTCACGATTATTTCACTGGGTACCCGGGTTGCATTGGCCTATCTGCTTTCAGCAGTGCCTGCTATCGGTGTAGCCGGCATCTGGTGGTCGGTTCCCATCGGCTGGTTCCTGGCAGACCTGGCAGGAATCCTGTACTACCTGGCCCACAGGAAACGGCTGCTGTCCTTCACATAAGAACAGCCGAAAAATCAAAAGAAATGTATTGTGAAAACAAGGCCAAAATGATAGACTGAAGGTAAGTTCATGAAAAGGAGCGACAGATTTGATATGACAAGCCAGACATTGTGGGAAACCCGCAAATATGAAGAGACTTTCGGGAAAACAATACCAAAGGAAGCCAGGCCGCATTTCCATCTTTCCCCCCGTACCGGATGGATGAACGATCCCAACGGTTTTTGCTGGTACGGCGGAAAATATCATTTGTTTTACCAGTACTTTCCTTATGATACTCATTGGGGCCCCATGCACTGGGGGCATGCGATAAGCCGTGACCTGCTGCACTGGAGTTATCTGCCCGCTGCACTTGCACCGGATGAAGTCTACGACAGGGACGGCTGTTTTTCCGGCAATGCTATAAAGCTCCCTGACGGCAGGCATCTGCTGATGTATACGGGAGTTGTCAGGGAACGTCAGGCCAACGGCGGCTACAGCGAAATACAGACACAGTGTCTCGCCGTAGGGGATGGCATAGATTATGTAAAATACGAGAAGAACCCCGTCCTGGATGAGAAGGATTTGCCCGAAGGCTGCAGCAGGTATGATTTCCGTGACCCGAAGATATGGCGGGAGGAAGATGGCACTTACCGCTGTATCGTAGGCAACAGGCCTGCGGATGGCAGCGGCCAGATTTTGCTCTTCTCCAGTCCGGACGGTTTTGAATGGCATTACAAAAAAGTACTGGCCGAAAATCATGGCCGCTTCGGCAAAATGTGGGAATGCCCCGACTTTTTCCAGCTGGACGGAAAGTGGGTATTGCTGGTCAGTCCCCAGGATATGGTTCCCTCTGGATTTGAATACCATAACGGTAACGGCACCCTCTGCCTGATCGGGGATTACAACAGGGACACGGAAGATTTTACGGAGGAATCAAATCAGTCCGTGGATTATGGCATTGACTTTTACGCTTCCCAGACAGTATTGGCCCAGGACGGACGCCGCATTATGGTGGGGTGGATGCAGAACTGGGATACCTGCACCCACAGAAGATCCCAGGAAGCAGGGTGGTTCGGCCAGATGAGCCTGCCAAGGGAGTTGTCGATCAGGAACGGACGCCTGTATCAGGCTCCTATCAGGGAACTTGAATCCATGAGGCAGAATAAGGTTGCCCATGAAAACGTCACCGTATCCGGTTTTCTCCGGCTGGAAGGTGTCAAGGGCCGCCGGATCGATATGGAAGTAAACGTCCGTCAGGAAGAAGGCTGCGGCCTTTTCCGGAAATTTACCATCCGCTTTGCCGAGAATGGCTTATACCACACCTCCTTAAGTTTCCGGCCCGGCGAGTCCGTGCTGAAAATTGACAGAAAGTTTTCCGGTTCCAGAAGGGCGATCATCCATCAGCGGCGCTGCAAGGTGCACCATGAGGGCGGGCAGTTAAAGCTGCGGATCATCCTGGACCGTTTCAGTGTGGAAGTCTTTGTAAACGATGGCGAACAGGTTCTGTCTGCTGTCCTGTACACAGACCAGGAGGCCGACGGGATCACTTTTCTGGCAGAAGGAACCGTAAATATGGATGTGGTAAAGTATGACCTTGTATGACTTATACTCTAATATGGGTTGTGCGTGAGAGCTTATAAGCTCCCGGCAAGCTCAGGCACAATGCCGTATGCCATGCATGGCTTTGCGCAGCAGAGCGTCGCAGAAATGGAGGTTATCGTGATAAAATATGATGTTGTAGCTTTGGGCGAGCTGTTGATCGATTTTACGGAAAACGGAATCAGCGGACAGGGAAACCCCTTTTACGAGGCAAATCCCGGTGGCGCCCCCTGTAACGTACTTGCTATGCTGAACAAAGCCGGCAGAAAAACCGCTTTTATCGGAAAAGTGGGACAGGATATTTTCGGCAGCCGCCTGAAAGCGGTTTTGGATGAGGTAGGGATAAACACTTCCAACCTGGTCATGGATGAAAGCACACGTACCACCCTCGCCTTCGTGGAAACGCTTCCCGGCGGCGACCGGGATTTCTCGTTTTACAGGAATCCCGGTGCGGATATGATGTTGAAAGAAGAGGAATTGCAGGAAGACATCCTCCGCAATACGGAAATTTTTCATTTCGGCACTCTCTCCATGACACATGAGGGCGTGCGTAAAGCCACAAAAAAGGCCGTATCCCTGGCCAAAGAAAGCGGCGCCCTGATTTCTTTTGACCCCAATCTGCGCCCTCCTCTGTGGGCGTCTCTTGAGGATGCAAAAGAACAGGCGGCCTACGGTTTTTCCCAGTGCCATATCCTGAAAATCTCCGACAACGAAATCCGTTGGTTTACCGGGGAAGAGGACTTTGACAGCGGCATACGGAAACTGAGGGAATCCTACCACATTCCCCTGATCCTGCTCTCCATGGGCAGGGACGGAAGCCGCGCTTACTATCAGGATCTGCGGGTGGAAGCCGCTCCTTTCCTGCAGGACGGGACCATCGAAACCACCGGCGCAGGGGATACCTTTGGCGCCTGCTGCCTGCACCATGTGTTAAAATATGGCCTTGATCATCTGGATCATGAAAAATTATCCGAGATGCTCACCTTCGCAAACGCAGCGGCCTCCATTATTACCACCAGGAAAGGCGCTCTCCGGGTGATGCCGAATGTGGCGGAAGTGGAAGCCTTTATCGCAGGTACATCGAAATAAGCGCGGCATGAAATCTTGCAGCAACACCTCATTGCAAGGATATTAATTTTCTTATCGGACAAAATTTGTCCGCACAGAAGGTTCTTTCTCCGGAATGCCGTACTTCTCTTTCCCAAGGGCAATGCTTTTCATTAAAAAGGCCATGTTGCGCCCAAGGGTACGCATCATCTGTAACCCTTCTGCGTCCTGCTGCGCCTCACCCGGCGCCGCGCCATGGATACCGTTCCAATACTGCCCGGAGGCAATGGGCATACCCGCAATGCCGAAAAACTTATTCAACTCGTCATAGGTTGCCGTAAGTCCTCCGCGCCGCGCCGCAGCCACTGCAGCTCCTACCTTCATGGTCTTATCAAAGTGGGAGCTGCAAAAAAGCCGTGTCAGGAAAGCCACCAGAGTGGCATTTGCGGAAGCATAATAGACAGGGCTTCCCACCACAAGTCCGTCGCATTCCTGAAATTTTACCGCTGCCTCATTTACCGCGTCATCAAACACGCACTTCCCTTTTCCCGCACATTGCCCACAGCCGATACAGCCCCGGATATCCTTATTGCCAATGTGCAGTATCTCGGTCTCTATCCCTTCCTCTGCAAATATTTTTTCCATTTCATGCAGGGCAACATATGTATTTCCCTCTGCCCTGGGACTTCCGTTGATCATTAATACCTTCATGTCCATACCTCCGTTTTTCATGATCATCCTGTAGATTTCTACATAAATACACTATATCACGTAGTTAGAATTTGGAAAAGCGCAATTTATCGGTTTATAATTTTTAAAGTTTATTTTCATATCTTTATTGGTATATGCGCTGAAGCGCATACAGAGGTGTAAAAATAACGTTTCCTGTTGAGAAATCCGGAAATTGTGATATACTGATGCACAATAGGCATTTTAGAACAGGAGAATATGAAAAATGATCCAATACAGAAGTTTACAGCCTGATGAGTTATGCAGGGATTTATTTCGAGATTTTATCCGCCGCCAGGTGGTGACCAAATGCTGGCGCAGGGAAGAAGGGGAATGGGTGATCAGAGAGGACCCGTTTATTGATGACTGGTCGGAGGAAGACTACCGCACGCTGGTTTCATGTTTGCAGCACACCCTTGCTACAGGGGGATTTGTATATGCCGCTTTCCATGAGGGAAGCTTAAAGGGTTTTGTCTCTGTGGAACCCGGCCTGTTTGGCGGTGAGCAGAACTACCTCGACCTGTCCAGCATTCATGTATCTGAAGATATGCGCAAACGCGGGATCGGCGCCGCACTTTTCCAGGCAGCCAGGGAATGGGCCAGGGAGCATGGAGCCAGAAAACTCTATATCTCCGCCCATTCCGCCGTAGAGAGCCAGGCCTTCTATAAGAAAATGGGGTGCGTCGAAGCGACAGTCTATCACCGGGGCCATGTGGAACAGGAGCCTTACGACTGCCAGCTGGAATGCCCCATTTAGCCGGGTCTTTTCCCTGCCACGGAATGCTGCTGTTTTTAAATTAACATGTTACCTTTATGATACATAATATGGAATCAGGACAAAACAATGGAGATGGTGTGATTTATGCGTTCAACAGATTTTTCGGAAGGAAAGATATGGCAGAATATTGTGGCGCAGTCTATTCCGCTGATCTTGGCGCAGCTGGTACAGCTTTTATATAATGTAGTAGACCGTATTTATATCGGCCACCTGCCGGGGGCAGACAGCATGGCTCTGACGGGTATCGGCCTGGCGTTCCCGCTGACCACTCTGATTGCGGCTTTTACCTACCTCTTCGGCACAGGGGGCACACCGCTTTTTTCAATCGCCAGGGGCGCCGAAGAGGAAGAACGGGCAGAAAAGATTCTGGGCAATACCTTTACCCTCCTGCTGGGCACATCCATAGCGCTGTTTCTGTTTTGCTATCTGCTGCGCCGTCCAATTCTTTATCTTTTCGGCGCAAGTGACGCCTCTTACCTGTATGCTGACGCATATTTGAAAATATACCTGCTTGGGACCCCTTTTACCATGTTGGCCACCGGCCTCAACGGTTTTATCAATGCACAGGGGTTCCCCCGTATAGGCATGCTGACGACACTGCTGGGGGCAGTCTTGAACCTGATTCTGGACCCTGTTTTTATCTTCGGGTTAAATATGGGAGTCAGCGGCGCGGCCCTGGCAACCATACTGAGCCAGTCGGTTTCCTGTCTATGGGTACTCCGCTTCCTCACCGGAAAGAAGGCCCTGCACCGCATTAAAAAAAGCCATCTGCGGGTCATTCCCAAGTTAGCGGTGGAAATCATGTCCCTGGGCATGTCCGGTTTTATTATGCAGGGCACCAACTGCCTGGTTCAGGTGGTATGCAATGCGACGCTGAAAATCTACGGCGGCGACCTTTATGTGGGTATTATGACAGTGATCAATTCCGCCAGGGAGATCCTGTCCCTGCCGGTCAGCGGCATTACCAGCGGCGCCCAGCCTGTACTGGGATATAATTACGGTGCAAAGGAATACGGCAAAGTCCGGCAGGGCATTCGTTTTACCGCTGCCCTGGGCATTGTTTATACATCCCTGGCATGGCTGCTGGTACTCTTTAGTCCCCATCTGCTTCTATCCATATTTACGGAGGATACGGCAATGATAGAGGCAGGAGTAGGGTCCCTTCGGCTCTACTTTTTCGGATTTTTCTTCATGTCTTTCCAGTTTACGGGACAATCAGCATTTACCGCGCTGGGGTACTCCCGCCATGCCATCTTTTTCTCCCTGCTGCGCAAGGCCGTGATTGTTGCCCCACTGACTCTGTTGTTGCCCAGGCTGGGTTTTGGCGTGGACGGAGTGTTCCTTGCGGAACCCGTATCCAATGCAATCGGAGGCCTTGCGTGTTTTATAACTATGTACTTTACACTATACCGGAAATTAGGCAGCGGCCAATCCGGTTAAATGGCTGGACTAACTGCCCGTGAAACTGTATTTTCCCATATTGTATTATCCTGAAGAAAACAGTATACTGTAAGAAACGTGAAAAAATTTTATATATCTTTAAAAAAATGAAAGATTTGGTGGATGGGGAACGTATTATTTATAAAGGGGCAAAAAGAAAACCACAAAACGGAGGTAATGTCATGAAAAAAGGTTTTGCAAAAATTTTAATGTTGATGGCGGCTGTAATTATTTTCGCGGGAGTTGCATCAGAGACTGCGTATGCGTATAATGGCCACCATGGAAGAGGGAAAAAGGTAACCGTGCGCCATGCATCCTGTTACCTGAACGGTTATTGTACTTTGGACGGCAGCTGCGATGTCAACGGCGTCTGCCAGAACGGTGGCTACTGCACAGGAGTACCCTGTTTCCAGGAGAATTCCGGCATTACAGGCAGCCAATCTGTCAACGCACCCTGTTACCTGGACGGTTATTGTACTCTGGACGGCAGCTGCGACGTCAACGGCGTCTGCCAGAACGGTGGCTACTGCACAGGAGTACCCTGTTTCCAGGAGAATTCCGGCATTACAGGCAGCCAATCTGTCAACGCACCCTGTTACTTGGACGGTTATTGCACTCTGGATGGCAGCTGTGACGTCAACGGCGTCTGCCAGAACGGTGGCTACTGCACAGGAACTCCCTGCATAAACGGCAACGACTGTGTCAACGCACCCTGTTACCTGGACGGTTATTGCACTCTGGACGGCAGCTGCGACGTCAACGGCGTCTGCCAGAACGGTGGTTACTGCACAGGGACTCCCTGCATAAACGGCAACGACTGTTCCAACGTTCCCTGCTACCAGGGCAATGTGAATAATACCGTAGATACTTCATGGAATGGCTCCGGTAACGGCAATTACTCCAACGGCCGAGGCCATCATTCCGATCGAGGCCACAGGTCCGGTTCCCACCATTAAACCGGAACCGCCAAAGGGGGAAGATTTTTGAAAAGTGCGGAAGATTTAAGCCGTACCATGGAAGTCTATGGTGATATGGTGCGGAGAATATGCTTTGTACATCTAAAAAGCAGACATGACACAGAGGATGTTTTTCAGAATGTATATATGAAATATCTGCTCTATGAAGGCTCTTTTGAGAGTGCCGAGCATGAAAAGGCATGGTTTGTCCGGGTGGCTATCAACGCCTGCACCGACTGGCTCCGCTATCTTTCGCGCAGAAAATGGGTACCTCTTGAAGTAGTGGATGAGGAAAGAGAATCTTTAGACAGCTCGTCCGCCGAATTATTGGAAATAGTATTGAAACTTCCCGAAAAATACCGTAATGTGATTTATTTATACTACTACGAAGATTATACGGCAGCGGAGATTGCCAAAATACTTGGGAAAAAGGAAAACACCGTATATACATGGCTTTCCAGGGCAAAAGATATATTGCGGGACCGGTTGGGAGGTGAATGGACATGAATGCAATCAAGAAAAGCATGAGTGGAATACGGGCTACCGAAGATTTGAAGAAAAACACACTGCAGTATTTATTAAAGAAGCAAGAAAAAAAAACCGTCCATAGGTCCATACCTGTTTTGAAATATGCTTTGGCTGCGGCATGTTTATTACTCCTCATTGGCACAGGCGGCTACTCTGTATATCGGCAGCCGGTGTCTTATATCAGCATAGACGTGAATCCTTCCCTTGAGATTGGAATCAACCGATTTGGGAGAGTTGTGACCGCAGAAGCCTACAACGAGGATGGACAGGATCTTTTACTGAATGTGTCACTAAGAAACATCCCTTATATTCAGGCTATCAATAAGCTTCTGGAAGAGGAAGCCAGCCTGGGATTCCTGAAGGATGATTCCCTGTTAGTATTCACGGTCATTACCGCCAATTCCTATTCCATGATAGAGGAATTAAGCGCCATTGAATTTTACCGGGATTACGAGACATTGATATATTCCAGTGACGCACACTGCATGGAGGAAGCCCACCGGCATGAAATGTCCTTTGGAAAGTATCGGGCATATCAGGAACTCTCCCTATATGACGAAAGCATAACCGTAGAGGCCTGCCATGATATGACCATGGGGGAAATCCATAACAGGATTGAGACCTGTGCAGGGCATCAGGGCGGAAACGGGTCACAGCATCATGAAGAGCACCACGGCGGTACAAATCATACTAATTAACAATATCCCCAAAGACCTGCTGCAGGCATTTATATGATCCTACAGCAGGTCTTTTTATCAATACTTCCAGTCCTCTTGGAACTGCAGCTCCGCCTCCTCGAATTTCTTTTGGCGGTTCCCGCTTATCACTCCCGATTTCAAAATCAGGTCCTTTAGCGTTTTGCTGTGTAAAAACGGCGCCAGCTCCGCTATTTTTTGGAAATCGTCTATCTCCGTGTCCTCCAGCAGCTGAGACAATGTGTCCTTATCCAGGAAGGGCGCCAAATGCTTTATAACATTAAACCTGACCCCCTCTCCATTGTCACACTTTTCCACCATTTTTTTAAGGGTACTCCTTTTTAAAAAAGGCGCTATCTTCATTATATCGTCCAGATTTGTGATCTCCATTCCTTCCAGTAGATTGTCTATGGTGTCCATGCCAAGGAAGGGCATACATTTCCTCAGAACAGATATCTCCAATTTCCCCTGGGCATGTAATGCCTGGAGCTTTGCCGCCAATGTGCCTCCTGCAAGAAAGGGTGCGAGGGCCATAAGCTCATGGGCATCCTCGGAACCCATCTCTCTCACAAGCTCATCCAAAGTCTCTTTATCCAAAAACGGGGCTATTTTCCTTAGACTCTTCCCGTAGACCGCTTTCTTATCCCCGCTCTTTTCGATCGCTTCCTTTAACCCTTTGGGAGGAATCAATGGGGCAATGGGTGTGATCTCTTCTATTGTGAGAGATACCTCATCACCATTTTTATCCCCTTCAATCAATTTTTCCACGGTCTTGGTATCTTCACTCTCCCCCAGCAAATATTCCAGGCTGACATCCAGAATCCGGCAGAGATCCCCATATTTCGCTATATCCGGCAGGGAATTTCCTCTCTCCCAATTGGATACCGCCTGATAACTTACCCCCATCTCATCCGCCAGGTTACTCTGGGTCATATTTTTATGGATCCTTGCATCCCGGATCCTCTGGGAAACCTGATTGACATCAAACATACCTCTGTCCTCCTATCATGTATCTACGTTCTTATTGCAGCGATATACCGGTATGGAAACATTATAAACATCTTACTGCCGCCTGTTCAATAAAGCATCGCTTGAATTGCCCTGAACATTATATTGTAAAATTGCTTTATCACATTTGATATGCAAGCAGTACTTGAGTGGAGAACAATTTTCTCACCTTGGGGGCGTTTCCCTGTGCAGTTCTCTATAGATATCCAGCGCTTTGTTGCTGTATTCTCTGTACTGTTTACTATCTCCAATACCATAAAAGGCGAGGCTCAACCCCTCATAAATGTCGGCTGTCAACTGATCTCTTTCCCCATTAATTTTTAGCCGCAGCTCCAACGCCTGCCGGAAAAGTGGAATAGCTTGTAATGGACTATTCCCCTGGATCAGGGCGTTTGCCATATTATTCAAAACAACTGCCGCCTGCTCTGTTTCGCCGGAATGGGTTCTTTTTATCAGCTCCATGGCCTTTTTCAAATATTCCATGGCTTTATCCAGGCGTTCTCTTTCCATCCAGATACCAGCCATAGAATTGTATATTCGTATCATATGCTCCGAATCCGGGCCATAAAGGCTCTCGGTTTCTTTTTTCGCCAGCTTAATATACTTCCATGCGTTTTTCAGATCTCCATTATTGAGGTATATGGCAGATATGTTATTATAAAGCGCACTCAGCAAATAATTCCTTTCTCCCGATGCCAAAAGCAGTTCCAGCGCCTCTTGGAATTTAGCCAACGCCCCTGAGGCATCGCCGAGCTCCTCATAAACGCGGCCTATATTATTTAAGCAGGTTGCATTCCCGCTAAAGCCGGAACCATACTTTCCGGTATAATACCGTAAAATCTTTTCGTAGATTGCAAGCGCCTGGTCATACTGGTATCTTCTTCTGTACATAACCGCCCGTTTCATCAGGGTATCCTGATATCTCTCGTCTAACGGTACTTTATGATCCTCATAAATACGAAGAGCCTGGTCATAATACTTTTCACACTGTTCATAATTGCTGGCCAGCTGATAATAATCCGCAAGCCTTACCAATGCGTCCGCATAAATCCTGTGCCCTGTCCCTAATGCAGTCCTGACTTTGTCTTCTGCCAGCTTAAGCCAGCTTAAACACTTTTCCTTCTCTCCCAGTTCCAGCCATGTATCGGCCAGGATCCATATCTGTACCACTTCAGGCATTCCCAATTCTTTCTCCATGCAAAATTGGTCTACCCGGCTTGCCATTTGCATGATATCTTCTTTTTCTTGAAGCGGAAGGTTGCCTCGGACATCCTTCCAACAGTCCATGCACTCTAAATATAGACGGACCTGTTCTTCTCCCACTTTATCCTCAGCACGGCTCTTATACTCCCAATATTTTTCTATTTCCAATGTGTAATCCCCACTTAGTTCCCGGCAATTACTTATCTCAATCATTCCATCTTCCGCTGTGCGTTCGGTAAAATTAAAATGATACCTTATGCAGGAATACAAGTCCCTGGCATTGCGTGAAAGCAACAGGGCAAAGTAGGGAGAAACCCCAAGCAAAAATAATTTCCCGATAGCCTGTATTTGGTCACGCATAAAATTCAGATGTTCCACGGTCTCCCGGTCTCCATAGCGCAAACCCAAAAGCTGCAGATTATATACAATCACAACATCCGCACCGGACTCCGAGGCCCACCTTTTAAAATCGGTGATAAGAGGCATTCCAGTCCCTTCTTCGTCATCCGCAATATTGTGCAGGCACACTTTTTTATCCTTTAAGCTTTTTTGGATTAATGCGGCCCATTTGGACTGTTCCGGTGACTGAAAAAGGCATATGCCACTTTTTATGTCTCCCAGCGCCATCAACAGCATTTGAAACTGCTCTTCATTACCGCCCAGAGTCCTATCCATGGCATATACCTCCCTATTTTACGGCACAACCGATTTTCTATGTTTAACGGGTTATCTTCCTGTTTTGGATCAACCATTTTTCCACCAACGGATGCAAGTCGCACCACCTTGTTCCATTATATTCAAGGACTGCGCCTATCTGTAATAATGTGGTAATTTCCTCCGATGAGGACACGTACTTTTCGCCGCGGTATATCTCCTGCATTTTCCCAATCAGCTCTTCCCCATACCTGCCGTTAATGTCGGATTCCAGAACCTCCAATGCCTTTTTTGCATCGGAAAGCTCTATACACGAGGACTTTCTAAGCCTTGCCCTCAGTGCGGCATCGCAAATACACCTGAACAGGTCCCGCAGATAACCTCCCGTATATAAAATCAATTCATCCAACGCTTCCTTGGTAAAGAGCGACAAATCCGCCCGCTTTCTGACAATATTTTTCAGCGTGTCAATTCCCTCCATATACTCCTCCGCATATGCCCCATTCTGCCAATCACGCAATTTAATCATGGGAAGCTTTACCGGATTTGGGAACCATATCTGGATATCCTTATATTCAGGCGTATATGATAAGGATATGGGGAATGTGACCAGCAAATGTATCTGCAAACCCTGGAAACGGGAGCCGTTTTCCATGAAAATCTTCCTTGCCTGTTCCAATGGAATCTTATCCAGTCCATCCAGTATTACAAAGGGAATATCCGGCCTGCCGGAAGCAGAGAGCTGATTTCGAATCTCTTCAATTACCTCTCTGATCTGAGCGATCAGTTCACTGCTTCGTGGCTCAACTCTTGTCCTGACAATCTTCTTTGATTCTGCACTGTTTTTTAATATTGCACGTACACCGGCCAGAAGCTTGACAATTTTCTTCATCCCGGCCTCCGCCTGGACACTGCCGGAAAGCTCCAAATCGGCCTGCATGGAAATGGTTGTGCTCAATTCCGTATCCGTATTCCAATAATTTTCAATACTTTTTACAATTCTATCGCTAATCTTCAAGTCCTGCTCACAGGCCTGTAAGACCAACAGATCCAATATATACAAAAGTACGTCCGTATATTCCACATCGCCGGAGTCAAGGTCTATATCACATCTACCAAAACATGTCAAAAAGCCTTTCCCCTGTGCCACATGCTTCAACCGGTATAACTCTGTAGTTTTCCCTACACCCGCATGGCCCACAAACAGCTTGTGTATCAGAGAATGATGGGAATCCTCCAACAAAAGCTCCATTTTTTCCACAAATCCGGAATAGGCATCCCCTGTCCTTGCTTCCGTTACATCCTGATAAAATGAATTTATCTCCTCTGGCTCCTCCAGAGGATTCGGGTTAAACGCATCCTGGATCTCAGACAGCTTGTCGGCCTTTAAATATAGCATAATTACCCCCATTCATTGCCTGCGCAAAATTGTATTACAGCAAAAAGCTTTTCGTTTTTCGCTTAAGCACGAAAAAAACATGTATTAGTATTATATCTCATTCTACACAATTTGAAAACAGGTTTCCGCACTGTTTATTCTGTTTATACCCTATCAATTAAGGCCTTTTCATTGTATAATATCCATAACACCACCTATCAAAACTCTTGGCAAAAAACACCACACAGGAGGACTCATTTATGAACTATCGTGAACTTGGCAAAACGGGATTAAAAGTCAGCGAAATCGGCCTCGGCGGCGAATGGCTGGAGCGGCACAGCACATCGGAAGTAAAGGAGGTAATTGACTGCTGTGCACAGGCAGGGATCAATATCCTTGACTGCTGGATGTCCGAGCCAAATGTACGCTCTAATATCGGCGCCGCGCTGGAAGGCCGGCGGGAACGTTGGATCATACAGGGGCATATCGGCTCCACCTGGCAGAACGGCCAGTATGTCCGCACCCGCGATCTGGAAAAGGTAAAGGAAGCCTTCCAGGATCTTCTGGATCGCCTGCACACGGATTATATTGACCTGGGCATGATCCATTTTGTGGACGAAACGGCGGAGTTCCACCGGATCATGGAAGGAGAGTTTATCGAATATGTGAGGAGCCTGAAGCAAAAGGGAATCATCCGTCACATCGGGATGAGCACGCACAATCCTGACGTGGCAAAACTGGCTGCACAGTGCGGTGAAGTGGAAATGCTTCTGTTTTCCGTTAACCCGGCTTTTGACATGCTGCCTCCCTGCGAGGACCTAAACGAATACTTCAAAGAGGAATATGCTGAAAATGTTGGCGGGATCGCACCGGAACGCGCTGAACTGTATCAGATATGTGAACAGAACGGCATAGGGATTACCGTAATGAAAGGTTATGCAGGCGGCAGGCTGTTCTCTGCAGAAGCATCCCCCTTCGGCGTGGCATTGACCCCTGTCCAGTGCCTTCATTATGCCCTGACCAGGCCTGCAGTGGCCAGTGTCATGGTTGGTTTTGACACACCGGGGCATGTGGATGCGGCAGTGGCTTACGAAACTGCTTCAGATGAAGAAAAGGATTATGCCAGCGTCCTTGCAAGCGCACCCCGCCATGCCTATGTAGGCCAATGCACTTACTGCGGGCATTGTGCGCCCTGTCCCTCAGGCATTGACATTGCCATGGTGAATAAACTATATGACCTTGCAAAAATGCAGGATACGCTGCCCCCCACAGTCCGTGCCCATTATGATGGCCTGTCCGCACATGCCTCAGACTGCATCAAGTGCGGCTGCTGCGAATCCCGCTGTCCCTTCGGCGTACATATCATCGACCGGATGCAGGCCGCAGAGGAACTGTTCCGTTAAAAAACAACATGTTCCTCTTCCCGCATTTATACCTTAAACCGATACCCCACACCCCAGATTGTCTCTATATACTGGGGTTTGGCGGTATTCTCTTCTATTTTCTCACGGATCTTCTTAATGTGTACGGTAACCGTGGCAATGTCACCGATGGAATCCATATCCCAAATTTCCCGGAACAGCTCTTCCTTTGTATAGACATGGTTTGGGTTCTCCGCGAGAAATGTCAGCAGGTCAAATTCTTTGGTGGTAAAAGTCTTCTCCACACCGTCCACATAAACTCTACGGGCCGTCTTGTCTATACGGATACCCCTAATTTCCACAATATCATTCTGTTGTTTCTGGTTTGTCCCTACCAGCCTCTCATATCGCGCCATATGTGCTTTCACCCTGGCTACCAGTTCACTGGGACTGAAAGGCTTTGTCATATAATCGTCAGCGCCCAATCCCAGTCCCCGGATCTTGTCTATATCATCTTTTTTGGCGGAAACCATCAGGATAGGGATATTTTTCTCTTCCCGGATCTTGCGGCACACCTCAAAGCCATCCATTCCCGGCAGCATGAGATCCAAAATAACCAGGTCATATCCCCCTGTAAGCGCCGTGGCAAGTCCTTCGTCACCGCTGTTGGAAATATCCACCTCAAAATCGGACAGCTCCAGGTAATCCCTCTCCAAATCTGCTATGGCAACCTCGTCCTCAATAATTAATATCTTGCTCATTTTCTCTCTCCATTCCCTTCATCAGTCTTCGTTCTGCAGTTCCATATATTTTCTTAACACAAAATGCATACAGGTCCCTTCCCCCTCCTTACTGGTTGCCCAGATATATCCCCCATGATCCTCAATGATCTTCTTCACAATGGAAAGTCCGATGCCGCTGCCTCCCTGGGCAGAATTCCGGGAAGCATCGGTACGGTAAAACCTTTCAAATATCTTGCTTAAATCTTTCTGCGCAATCCCTTTTCCGTTATCCTCAATCTCAATGCGTATGGAATCCGCTTCATCCAAAATGCGGATGTCAATGGCACCCTTAGGTTTATTCATATATTTTACACTATTGCTTATGATATTATTAATGACCTTCTTCATCTGCTCGGGATCCGCAATGACAATGGTGTCAGGCTGTATATAATTGGAATAATTCAGCTCAATCCCCTTTTGCTCCAAATCCATGCCCACCTCTTCCAGGCAATCCCCAAAATAGTCCGCCACATTTATCCGGTGGAAATTATATGGAATACGGTTATTGTCAATCCCTGAATAAACAGTCAGTTCATTGATCAGCCTGTCCATGTCATTTGCCTTGTTATAGATGGTCCTGATATATTTGTCTATCTTCTCCGGAGTATCCGCCACACCGTCCATAATGCCTTCCACATAACCTTTAATAGCCGTGATGGGCGTTTTCAGGTCATGGGAAATATTGCTGATCAACTCACGGTTCTGTTTCTCATGTTCCTGCTTCTCCTCCGTAGACTCCTTCAGCCTGAGCCGCATGTCCTCGTAATCCCGGTATAAGTCACCAATTTCACCTTTTGCATCCACCTGCAACGTATACTCAAAATTTCCCTCCTTAATGTTACGCATGGCAATATTCAATTCATTGATGGGGCAAAAGACACTCCTGTGGATCCATCGTGTCAGCATCAGGCTGGTAAACACCAAAATGGCAAGAATGGCAACAAACATATCCACCAGTAAATGCTTTGAAATCAATGCATTGGCCTTTGTCACCACAAAGGCGCTGCCTTCACTGCCGTCCGGAAAAAGGAAATTCACCTGTTTCACAAACTTATTCAGTTCATCAAAATAAATTGCCGCATTTTCCGATAACGCACTGTCCCCATATTCCGGCAATTCGGAAAAAATCACCTTGGCAGCCTCCTCATTATCCGTATAAAACAGCTCTGTCCCTTTCCTGACAATGATATAAGTAGTTCTTCTGGCAATATTGGAACTGACGTCCGCAAGGAAATCCATGTCCGCAAGTTTCGAAGGATCCTGCTCTGCCTGCCTGCGCAGGACAAAGTATGCTTCATCCGTATTCTCCGCTATTTCCTGCATATTTTCTGTGACGTCCAAATACTCGAACTTGGCAAAGGGAAGGCCTTTCTGTACATTCATAAGGTACATGCCGATGCCAAAGAAAGCTAGCGCCGTCAATACCATAGGAAGCATTACTATTGTAGTGAATGTAATATATAATCGAGTCTTAAATTTCATGCCAACTCCCATCTGCCCGCTTCGGCGGGCACTCAAATCAGGATTGTGAAATGTCCTTTTTCACACTAATTACCTGACTTTCTATAATCCGATTCTACCGGTTCTGCGGGCAGCCTCCCGGTTCTACCGGCAACTTCCCCATTCTACGGGCAGTCCCCCGAAAAACCAAAGGTTTTTCGGGTTCGCTTCGCTCGTCAAACGGGCAGATAAGCATCTACTCGAGCAAGCTCGGCAGCTGCTTATCCGCCCGCTTGACTCTGCCCTTTGCGGATATTATACCATATTCTCAGGGGAAAGGAATAAACTCCTAAAAATATAATCCTAAAAAAAGTGTAAACTTTTTTGTAAAACAATTAGTTTTCACATGATATTATAAATTTTTCTGTGGCGTTATGAAAATTTTAAGATTTGCGTAGGAAAACATTAGGGTTTTGGAAAGGAATCAATTATATACGGAAAGCTTTTCACTGATACAATTTTGGCATCAAATAACATCTAGTGTACTGACCGTATTACATTTCGCTAAATATCTTGCCTGAATTTCCATCTGCAGCGTTAGATTTCCTAGACGTAGCCACCACTACGCCGTCGGAAATCTGCCTTGCAGGCTGAAAATTCATTCTGCGCTATTTAGCTGAAAGTAATCAGGTCACTACACTAGAAGAAAGGCTTTGTTATCCGTATGGAAAAATTAATCTTAACACAAGACAAAATCCACACCGGCAATTTGATCCTTGTAAATCAGGCTTGTGGTTTCCAAAGGGATTCATACGGCTTCCCTGTTCCGGTTCTGGAAGACGCCCCGGAAATCCTGTTAAACAGAAATGCCTGTGCGCTTCTCACACAGCTTATGTCAGAAATAGACGGCTGGCGGCACATTGTCCCTGTCAGCGGCTGGCGCTCCCGGGAAGAACAGCAACGGATCTGGGATGAAAGCATGGAAGAAAACGGTCCCGAATTTACCCGCAAGTTCGTAGCTTTTCCCGGCCACAGCGAACACCAGACGGGACTCGCCATCGACCTGGGACTGCGCCGGGAGCATGTGGACTTTATCCGCCCCGATTTTCCCTACACCGGCATCTGTCAGGCTTTTCGGGAAAAGGCTCCCAAATACGGCTTCATCCTACGGTATCCCGCCGGAAAGGAATCGGTAACAGGCATCGGGCATGAACCCTGGCATTTTCGGTATGTGGGCGCACCTCATGCGGAAATCATAACGAAGCACGGATTATGCCTGGAAGAATACATCGGCTTTCTCAAGCAATTTTCCTTTCGGGATAATCCTTACCTGTACGCAGACGGAAGCCGGGTTTATTCCATTTCCTATATTAAAGCAGACAAAACACTCTCTCCCTTAGTTCTCCCGAAAGATCATCCCTATACCGTTTCCGGCAATAATACGGACGGTTTTATATTGACAGAATGGAGGAAGCAGGATGCATACCAGCAACAACTACGGATGGCTTGACCGCTTTCGCCTGGTCGCGGCGCTGTTGGTGGTGGCCATACACACCTCGCCCCTTGGGGCCTTCAGCCCGGAAGGGGATTTCTTTTTGACACGGGTTTTGGCCAGGATAGCGGTTCCCTTTTTCTTTATGGTAACAGGACAGTTCACGGTAAAAAAAATGGCAGACAATCCCTCCAGGCTCTGCCTTCTGCATTATCTGCGCAAAATACTGCTCTTATATGCCGCCGCGATCCTGCTATACCTTCCCGTTGGCATTTACGCCGGGCACTATCAGGGCATGACATTTCTGTCTGCCATGAAGATGTTATTATTTGACGGCACATTTTATCATCTCTGGTATTTTCCCGCCTGTATCCTCGGTGTCTTGACGGTATACCTGATGAGCAGGTTTATGAAGCTCCGGGGGATGATTGCCGTCTCGGCAGTATTATATTTCATTGGACTATTGGGAGACAGCTATTTTGGATTGGTTCGGAAACTGCCTCCCCTGGAGACAGCTTACGAAGTATTCTTCCGGATCTGCTCCTACACCAGGAACGGCCTGTTTTTTGCGCCTCTGTTCCTGACCCTCGGAATATGGTGTTCCAAGGGGAGCCGGCGCGGAGGAATTGTATATATTTCCATGCTGGCACTGTCCTTCCTGCTTATGACTGGAGAAGCCTTTCTCCTGCGCTGCTTTTCCTGGCAACGCCACGACAGTATGTACCTTATGCTGGTTCCGGTAGCTGCCTTCCTGTACCGGACATTGCTGTGCCTTCCCGGCCTGCCCGGAAATACAGGGAAACGGTTACGAAATGCTTCCCTTTGGATTTACTTGCTGCATCCGGCAATAATCATCGTGGTCCGCGGTGTGGCGAAAATCATGCACTTGGAGTCCCTTCTTATAAACAACAGCCTGATACACTACATTGCCGTTTCCGTGCTGTCCGCAGGGGCAGGATTTGGAATTCCCTTTTTTGCGGTACCCATCCGCCGGTTTTGGGATCAGGCTTGGGGAATTTGCCGCCGGGCGGGAATATTCCGCAGGCTTACGGAAAAAACAGAACCGGCCGGAAAATTGGGGGAAATATCTTCTCCACAGTCCACATATACTTCCAGGGGACGGGCATGGATCGAGTTGGACAGGACCGCCTTGGCCCAAAATGTGGAATATCTCTCTTCCCTCATGCCGGAAGGCTGCCGTCTGATGCCTGCGGTGAAAGCAAATGCGTATGGACACGGCGCGGTATGGACTGCTACGGAATTAAACCGCATTGGGGTAGACGCTTTCTGCGTAGCCTGCCTCTCAGAAGGGATTTCCCTGCGTAAGGCAAACATAAGAGGCGAAATCCTGATCCTGGGTTATACCCCGCCGGAAGATTTTGCACTTCTTGCCCGTTACGGACTCACCCAAACCGTCATCGACTACGAATACGCCGAAAGGCTTGCCGGTGCGGGGATCCCGCTCCATGTGCATATAGGGATTGACACAGGTATGCACCGAATCGGCATCCGCTGTGAAGAGATTACGGACATCCTTGCCGTCTTCGAAATGCCCAACCTGTCCATGGACGGAATGTTTACCCACCTGTGCACCTGTGACTCCCCCCTGCCGGAAAGCCGATCCTTTACCGACAATCAGATACAGGCGTTTTACAGGGTAGCGGAGATTTTGGACGAACAGGGGATTTCCTGCCCAAGGCTCCACCTGCAGTCCAGCTACGGGCTACTGAATTATCCCGGTTTGGACGCAGACTATGTGAGGGCAGGAATCGCCCTCTATGGAGTGCCAAGCTCTGCGGAAGACGAAGCTTTCTTTTCGGATCACCTGGTGCCCGTTCTGTCCCTGAAGGCCAGAGTAACTTCCGTCCGGATGCTCTTTTCCGGAGAGTCCGCAGGCTATGGCCTTGCCTTTACTGCTGAGAAGAACATGCGGATAGCCGTACTTTCCATCGGCTACGCCGACGGCCTGCCAAGAGAATTGTCCTGCGGCAAAGGATATGTGCTTCTCCACGGCAGCAAAGCTCCTGTCATCGGCAAGATCTGTATGGACCAGACATTGGTCGATGTCAGCGGCATCCCGAAGACTTCTGCCGGGGACACAGCAGTCCTCATCGGAATCTCCGGGGAATCAGAAATAACCGCCGTCCAGCTTGCCTCCCGGTGCGGCACCATCACCAATGAACTTTTGAGCCGTCTGGGTGAACGATTGGAGCGGGTTGAAAAAATTGCTCCCACTGTTATCCCGGAATGGCACTGAATCCAAATCGGATAAACGGCCTGCGCATTATTTTATTAAAAACCTGTTGACATGCATAAAAAAATATGTATAATAAAAATAGTAATAATTACTGTTTTCAAAAAGGAGCAAGTATGGCAACGCTGAAATACAGTAGGCAGCGGGAAAGGATCAAGGATTTCTTGATGACCCGAAAGGATCATCCCACTGCGGATATTGTATACACGAATGTGCGGAAGCAAGACCCCAACATCAGCCTGGGAACCGTATACCGGAACCTTACGCTTTTAGCGGATATTGGTGAGATCAATCGCCTGCGCGTAGGTGACGGTGTAGATCACTTTGATGCCGATACCTCTCCCCATTATCATTTTGTCTGCACGGAATGCGGCAGTGTGACGGATTTGGAGATGGACAGCATTGAAAGCATTATAGAGGTTGCGGGTGCAAATTTTGAAGGCCATATCCAGGGCCATGTCACCCACTTTTACGGGACTTGCAGCCATTGCACTTCTATATCCCCTCATTGACCCAAGCGTGCTTTTAAATGGAAACCTTGCGGTGGACAAGGCCTGTACAGGTCATTGTTTGCCGGCAAAATAATAAAAAAGGAGATAAGTATTATGAAATTTGTATGTCAGGTATGTGGTTATGTTCATGAAGGAGACGCTGCACCCGCAGAGTGCCCCGTTTGTCATGTAGGCGCCGATAAGTTTAAGGCAGTAGAGGGAGAAATGACCCTTGCCGCCGAGCATGAGTTTGGTGTATATGGCTCAACCGTGAAAAATAATCCTGAGATCAGTGAAGAAGACAAAAAGTTTATTTTCGAGCAGCTGCAGGCTAACTTCAACGGCGAGTGCTCCGAGGTAGGAATGTACCTTTGCATGGCCCGTATCGCACACCGCGAAGGATATCCCGAAATCGGCCTCTACTGGGAGAAGGCTGCATATGAAGAAGCAGAGCATGCCGCTAAGTTTGCGGAGCTGTTGGGTTCCGATCTGGAAGCAAACATGACTTCTTCCACCAAAAAGAACCTGGCATGGAGGGTTGACTGCGAGTTCGGTGCAACTTCCGGTAAGGTAGACCTGGCTAAATGCGCTAAGAAGAACAACCTGGATGCAATCCATGATACCGTCCATGAGATGGCAAGAGACGAGGCTCGTCACGGCAAGGCTCTGAAGGGACTTCTCGAGAGATATTTCGGTTAATCGGAAACGCTTAGAAATTAACGTTTTGAGGATTTGGGGATATGTTGGAGCAATCCGGCATATCCCTTTTTTCACATTTTACAGATATGCTTTTCCGGTTTCTTTACTATGTGCCCCCTGGGCTGCGATATAACGGCTATAAGGATAAGGGGCAAAGTCCCATCTGGCGCTAACCAATGCTTTAACTTACAATGAAAGGATGTGCCAAATGCAGTATATAACACATTACAAATCGCCTCTCGGCGGTATCCTTGTCGCTGCTGATGATACAGGGTTAACGGGATTGTGGTTTGACGGGGCGAAATATTTTGCAGACCGCCTTGACCCGGAACATGAAGAAAAAGCCACGCCTATCCTCCAACAGGCTTTGGAATGGCTGAATATCTATTTTTCGGGCAGGGAGCCGCACTTTTACCCGCCACTCCATATCACGGGCACTCCCTTTCAGCTTTCCGTATGGAAAACCCTGCAAAAAATACCCTATGGGAAAACTCTCTCTTACGGCAAAATCGCAGCAGAAATTGCGAGACAAAAAGGACTTCCCCGAATGTCCCCACAAGCGGTAGGCGGTGCAGTAGGGCACAATGGAATTTCCATTATCATTCCCTGCCACAGAGTAATCGGAACAAACGGAAGTCTTACGGGTTATGCCGGAGGAATCGACAAGAAAGAGAAACTACTTGCTTTGGAAAATACCCAATGTCCTATCTCCGATTTTATACTTTCCCCTATAGGCCAAACAATAAGGGACAGCTCACTGTAAAAAAGCTGTCCCTTTCTTTTATGTTGATTCCAAGTTCCTCAAACTATTCCACATTAACGTACGAACGGCTGGCATCGTCAAACTTCTGTCCCTCGAAAAGTCCCAACGCCGTATTCCTGACTTTCATCCTCACAGTCTGTTTTCCCGGCTTCACATATTCGGCGGGGATGCGGTACAGATATGGCCGCCATGCACAGGGAGCCGTCTCATATCCTCCCACCTCTAACCGCACCGAGTCGAAAAGCACGGTTCCCGTTAACTTTATCGTCAGGAAGTCGCCGCTGCACTGGGGCAGGTCGATCTCTCTTTCAAACACAGTCTCACCGCAGTAAAACGGCAGTCCCAGGGAAACCATATCCCCTGCTTCCCCTTCCCTTTTCTCAGGGACAAGCGACCACAGTTCACCTTCTTTAAACGTAGCGAACCTGCCGAACAGATATAAAGGATTTCGGAAACCGCCAAAGGACTGGCCGCTCTTCACACGAACCTTAATCCGGTTGATGCCCTCTTTTAAATGTGCACCAATTTCCGTTGCCTGCTTTGTGTACAGGAACTGGTCCGGGGACAGTTTCCCTGGGGTAAAATCAGTCTCTTCTATCCTGCAGCCGTTGACCTCAATCTGCCATTCCCCATGGAAAGTGCCGGGTTCCATGGCCAGGTAGATTTCCGGACAAGGCGTTTCGGATTCCTTCCATAACCCCCTGCACAGGAATGTCTTTTCACATAAGATCTCCACTTCCGGAAATTCCAGTTCCTTCGGGCATCCGAAATAACGCGCCTGGGTGACGGGAAGGGAGAACCCGCCTGATTCCATCTGGTCAATCAGCGGGGCAGTCTCAAGATACGCCGACTGCCCGTCCGGAAGGGATACGCCCCACCAACCCAGCCGAAGTGCATTCATGCCTTCCGTGCGGACATTCCAGCAGCCATCCGCATTTACCTGAACCTGGGAAATTCCCTTCTCCGGTTCCTCCTCACCAAATAATACTGCACCAAATCCTCCTTCTTCCAGGCAGAAAGCTTTGGCATCAAAGGCACACATCCTGACTATACAGGAACTGCCGTCCACATCCATACGGAATTCCCTGTCAACCGGGCTGCTGTTTACCAAAAACGCCATCCTGCGGCCTTCGCTGTCCTTTCCGAAGAAATGGGGAACTCCCTCCATTCCCAGGCCGTCCAAAGGCACGATGCCCACTCCGTCAAAGAGCTTTTCCTTTAACCATTTCACCGCGTCATTCACACCGGCGGCAAAATAATGGGCCCCGTTTTCTCTGGAGTCCGAAAAAGTACCCTCCAAAAACATACGGTATGTTTCCTCTCCGTCCACCCCGAAAAGACCCTGCAGGCTTGAAACCGTTTCATTGTATTCGGTGACAGGCTCATAGGGAACGCAGGAAACGGCACAGACATTACCGCCTCGGTCCATAAACTCTTTCAGCTTTCTGCATGCGGGTTCCTCGAGATTCGTCATAGGCGGCAGGACCACACAGTCATATCCTTCACCCTGTACCATAAATCGTACTCTTTCGGATTCTTCCTCTACTTCTCCCTCTGCAAAAAGCTCCGGGTCTATAATGTAATAATCCAGTCCCTGACACATAAGTCCTGTCTGGAGATCGGCAAAAGCGTCTTTCAGTTTCCTGGCCTCTCTGCCCCCTGCCGTCCATGCGGAAGTGACAGGATCCAGCGCCAGCAGCTTTACATTCCTCCTGACAGACTGAAGAAGGTTCCCCATATCCTCCGCGTAGGCGGTAATTTTCTCCCCATCCTCCCACCAGGGCATCTGGAAAAATGCCGAGGGCGGGGCATCGTGTTTCTTAAGTCCGTCTGCGGTGTAAAAGAATCCGTGGATCACAAACCAATCTATGCCAAGCACTCCCAGCCAGTCAAACATCCATTTCATATCCTGCATTGTCATGCCCCAGCCTATGCTGTGCCCCACCTCACACAGCGCGGCAGGTTTTCCATAGAAATGGGCCGCAGAAGCGGCAAACTTGCCGTTAGCGCGGTACTTTCCCTGTACCATAAGAGGAACGTCGCCGGCCTTCTGGTGTCCCGCGTCTATCCCCGGCACATGGACATATTTCATCTGTTTGCTGCGCATAATAGGTTTTTCACCTACATACAGGAGGCCGTTACGGCTGCACCATTCATAGACCTGCTTGTCATAAGCATCTATAAACGCGTCTGTGGCAGTACACCAGTAAGCATACCTTACCTTAGCCGAAACCGCGCCCAGATCCTCCCACAGAGCCGGAAGGCTGTCCTCCAGGTCTATACCGAACCTGTCCTTTACCAACCCCGGAAGAAGGGGCGACCAAGGCTGGCTGTCCGGGAATGCCGTGATCTCGTCTGTAAAGAAACCCTTTACCGTCTTACCGAATTCGTCCCCGATTTCCTTTTTATAACGTTCATGGGTCAGTTCTATAAAATACCTTGTGGCTTCCGGGTTCAAAGTATCAATAAAGTGATTGAAATACTTAAAATGATCAAACACCACTTCCGTAACCAGATATACTTTCCACTGTGTATCCGGTATGTCCGAAGGGGCATCCCAGACCAGGGTCTTGTCGGGATGTCCGGTGAAATAGCGCTTCTTGTTGTAATGGGTCAGGCCGCTGTACTGGAATACCTCCTCTTCATAACAGGTCCCCACGTATTCCTGCAAATCAATATATTCGTTTAAGCATATTTTCTCCCCATCCATGGGGTAGGCCCTTGCAAGCACCACCCTGCCCCAGGGAGCGCTCAGCTTTACGCTTTCACCGCCCATTACCTGACAGACACTTTTTCTCAGCAGCTTGCACAGGTATTCCGGATGCCCCAGCACCACCTCCCCCGCGCAAATACCGCTGGGGTACGGATATTCGTCATAAATCCACACTTCCATCCCATTGTCCCTGGCAGTGCGCACCGCCAGCCTTACCCTGTCGAAAAACGCTTTCGACATATACGGGATTTCCATTCCCTGGCGGGGATGGATCATGAACCCCGGTATCCCCTTCTCCTTCATCTCCAAAATCTGACGGACAATTTCCCCTTCGTCCATCTCCCCGTTCCAGAACCAAAACGGCTGCATCCCCAGCTTAAATTCATTCCCTGCCATAGCGCATCCTCCTATGCATTGCGAAACGATTTACAGTTACCCCTTAACAGCCCCCAACATAACACCTTTCTCAAAAAACTTCTGCAACAGGGGATAGATACACATTATGGGAACCGTGCTTACCACAATCAGGGAATACTTTAACAGCTGTACCGCCTGAGGGTTGTCCGCACTCCCCACATCTGTAAGCATATCATTGTTTAACCCTTCTATCAAGATATTTCGAAGGACAAGCTGCAAGGGGAATTTCCCCGCAGAACGCAGATATATGGAAGCGTTGAACCAAGCGTTCCAGTGGGCTACGCCGTAGTACAGGACCATAACGGCCAGTGTCGCCTTGACCAGCGGGAGCATTACCTGCAATAAAATCTGCCTGTGGCCTGCGCCATCGATTTCCGCCGCCTCCGAAAGGCTCTCCGGCACAGCCATAAATGCGCTTCTCATGATCAGCAGGTTACTGGTGGTAACGGCTCCCGGTATGATAAGCGACCAAAGGGAATCTATCATACCAAGGCTGGAAACATTTAAATAAGTTGGGATCATGCCCCCGTTGAAATACATAGTTACAATAATCAAAATGGTAAAAGGTTTCCTCAGCATTAGCTTCCTCAGGGAGATCACATATGCCCCCATTACAGTCAGGACCATGTTAAAGCACAGACCCACAAACAAAACGATTAGCGTATTACGGTAGCCGCTCATCACAAGCCTGTTGCTGAAAACCATGCGGTAGCCGTCCAGCGTGAACTCCTCAAGCGGAAAAAGGAGCATTCCGTCGTGGGAGATCAACTTTACCGGATCGCTGAAGGAAGCAATGACCACATAATATAACGGATACAGGCAGGCAAACCCCACCAGACCCAGAAAAATATAGTTAAACACCGTAAAAACCGTATAACCTTTGCTCTTATATCTCATAATAATCCCCATTTCTCCGCTGCACTGTTGCCCAAAGCCATAAACAGCTCACAATTTTGTGACAGGCAATCTCTTATTTTCCGTGCCAAATTTCATTTTAGGCATATCACCACAATCCCATGTCAATTGTCTTCCTGGAAATCCGATTGGCCATAAGTACAAGCATGAAATTGATCACTGAATTAAACAACCCCACCGCTGTACTGAATCCCCAATTGTACTCCAAAAGACCTTTCCTGTACACAAAGGAGGAAATAACATCCGCAGTGGAATAGATTTCCTCATTATATAAGAGAATGATCTTCTCATGGCCAATACTCATAATCTGGCCTATCCTTAAGATCAACAGCATGACAATGGTTGGCATGAGCCCTGGGAGCGTCACATGCCACATTTGCTTAAATTTCCCTGCCCCGTCAATTCTGGCCGCCTCATATAATCCCTGGTCAATACCGGATAAAGCCGACATATAAATGATGGCATTCCACCCCACTGTCTGCCACAGACCGGAAAAGACATAAATAGGGACAAAATAGTTCTCCATGGACAAAAGGGAATATGTACCGTCCACAATACCAAGTGTTTTCAAAAACCCTGTCACAATTCCATTGTCTGCCACAAAGAGCCGCAGCATACTGCATATGACCACCAGGGAGATAAAATGCGGCATATAGGAAAGGGTCTGTATGGTTCTTTTGAACTTTGTGCCCCTGACTTCATTGAGGAGGAGCGCCAGTACGATCGGCGCCGGGAACGTCACCAACAGCGTGCTGAAGCTGATTATCAGCGTATTCTTCAGAACGCGGGTGAAGTAAAAGGACTTAAAAAAAGAAATAAAGTGGCCAAATCCGTAGCCGGAAGTCCAGGGACTTTCCCATACACCCCTTGCAGGGGTAAAATCCTTAAATGCAACAAGTATGCCATACATTGGCTTATACGCAAACAGGATGTAGTACAGCGCCACCGGCAGAAACAACAGATAGGCCCCATAATTTCTCTTAAGATCCTTTTCCAGCCGTATCCCAAAGGATCTCTTTCCTGTCTCTGCCTGTCGCTTTGCCTGTCGTATGTTGTCAGCTTTCTTCATAATTAATCTCCATTCCGCCGGAACGTTTTAGTGCGGGTATGGGAACCAAATGTCAAGTTCGGCTCTGCAATTCAAATTTGCGGCTCCGGCACAAATATGTGTGCGAAAAGTAAGTTATCAAGTTGTTTTCACATTTAGAATATGAGCAGAGGCAGGAATCCCTTCGGATACCTGCCCCGCTATCCGCCCGATAGTTACCTTGCGTAATACTCATCCGTAGCCGCCTGAATAATCTCGGTCAGGCGGCTTACTCCCATGGACTCCAAAGTTGCAAGGTATTCGTCAAAATGGTCAAGGGACTCAGTGCCGCGCACAAATTTAATGGTCATTTCATTGACATACGTTTTAATGTCGCTCCTCAAGCTGCTGTATTCCGCCAAATCCTCCTGTGCGATGGCAATCTTGGGCAGGAAATATTCCTCCACCGTAGTATCGTCCCATACATCCCACGCCGCAAGCTGTTCCGGCATGGATGCCGACTGGAGCTTCTGTCTCAAGTCCTGCACAAAGGGACCGTTGTCCCAGGAAAGGGTATATTCCGACATTGCTTTCTTTACGGTCAGGCCGTCAGGGTTATGCATAATATATTCCGTGTACTGAGGCTCTCCGTCCACCATTTCATAGCTCTCGCCCTCTACTCCGAATACATACAACATATGCCCTTCATCCGTATAGCCGTAATTCAGGAACTGAGCCGCCAGCTCTTTGTTTTCACAGCTGTTTGTAATCACTGCCGTCTTGCCGATGACATCCGTCTTATAGAAACCATAGAGGGATTTATCTCCGTCATTTTCTACCAGATTGTGCAGGCCTGCCAGACTGTAACCCTCCACATCCCTGTTGGTCTGCAGCCATGTCCCAATGCCTCCCCCCAGGGCGCCTGTGGATACACCGGAAGTACCTGAAAGCATGTTTGCCGTAACGGTGGCCGCATCATTCGTGGAAAAGTTGGCATCAAGCAATCCTTCATTGTAGAGCTGGTTCAAATAAGCAAGAACATCCTTGTACTCCTTCTCCGCGTATCCGATGTGGACCGTCCCTTCCTTCTGGTAAACATCCCTTGTGACAAGTCCGAAGGGAGAAGTAATCGTGCCGTAATCCAGGAGTTCTTCCAGGTTTTTGGATGTAAATGTCATGGGAATCTCCACATTCAGTTCACTTTTGAACCTTGAGAGCATATCATGGAACTCTTCCGCCGTATCGATCTGAGCCACGTCAAGGCCTAACTGCTCGCACCAGTCATCCCGGACCGTCAGGCCGTATCCTGTCTTAATTTTGTCATCACCCATGATAAAAGTAAATCCGAATACCTGGTTCTGCTGGTTGGTGCTGCCTTTCATGATGTTCTCATTACTGTTAAGCACTTCCCAGTAGTCGGGGGCATTTTGCTGTAAAAATTCCGCATCCATGGGAAAGATCACCCCATCCTCTATGGCCTTGATCTCTCCTCCGCTGTAATTGTTCTGGAAGTTAAAAAGGATAATGTCCGGCAGGTCAGGAGACGCAAGAAGCAGGTTCATAGCCTTATTGTCTGCCACATGCACCATTTCAAGCTCTACCCCTGTCTTCTCCTGTACCGCCCTTCCAATGGGCAGATCCGTCCAGGAGTCAAATCTGTCTGACCATTCATTGGCAAGAGCCATTCCGAAAGTAAGCTTCTCCGCCCCCTGGATCGGATAATGGACGGATGTGCCGGCATCAGGCAGCTCTCCCGGCACTGAAGATGGAATATTTTCCTTATTATCGGCAACGGCAGTTCCCGGCGGCTCTGAAGCAGCCGTACCCCCATCGCCCCCGCAGGCCACAAGTCCTGCTGTCATTCCGGTTGCAATACACAGAGCAATGCATTTTCTGATTTCCTTTTTCATGTGATATCCTCCTTATTGGTTGTGAAATATGGCTGTTTACTGTATCTACCGCCATTATATAAAACCGGGGATACTGTGATAAGTGACAATATCCCCTCCAAACGGACAAAAAATGTGAAAACTACGTTGATGCCGGATTTTGTCCCCTCATCCTTTTTATTGTCCTGGACTTACATTTTTCCCTTTGCTATAATTATGGGCGAGGTAACGACAACCCATGCGCAAATAGCGCTTTGGCACTGTGCGCAGGTTACGGAAAGGCATGGTTATTAAATTTTAAAATGAAAAAAATAGAGAAGAATATGCCTGCCGGGACAGTCCTTGTGCGGTGGATTATGACCTGCATCATTATTCTGCTGATTCCCGTCGTAAGCATCATAATCAACTTTCTCATAAGCCGCAGGATCATCAACGAACATGTCCGAGACAGCCACGGTGTGATTATATCTTCCCTTCAGGACGATATGGATAGCAGACTGCTCAGCATAAACAATTTAAGCTATCTGCTCATACTGGACAACAATTTTTTAAAGCTGCCTGAAAGCGCCGATGACCATGAGTTTTTCCAGCGGGCACAAATCTGTTATGACGTGCTGAACAACTACCGGTATATCCACAACGATATGGGAATCATGCTCTACTATCCTTCCAGGGACTACATTGTTACGGGAGGTGTGTCCAACTCATCTGTTTCCATATATACCTCCATGCGCTACTCATACCGCGGGGATATGCCATCTTACGAAGAATGGATGTCCGTAATAGGGGGGGACTATACCAAGTCCCGTTACTTCATGAACGATTACTGCAGCTACGACCTCATCGGGTCCCCCTCTTTTGTCTTCGCCTGCACCAATCCTTTTGTAAACAGGCAGGAGTTAAACTATAATATATTGGTAACCACCAGCAGCCGTTTCATTAAAGAATCCATGGAAGATTTGGTACATCATACATTTTTCATATGCGACCATAGCGGAAACATACTTTACCGTTTCGGGGATCCCCTGGAAACAGTCACTTCAATTCCTCCGGATGCCCTGGACGGACACGCCACAGTTAATCTTTCCGGCAAGGACTATTTCTGCAGCAGTGTGCCGTCGGACGTCACAGACTGGCATTATGTGCTCTGTACGCCCTCTTCCCTGTACTTAAAAGACTCTGCTGATATGCTTAAAATAACCCTTATCAGCACATTTGCCGCATTGACAATGGGAGTACTGGTTATTATTTTTACCCAATACCGCAATTACAAGCCGGTGCGCCGGCTAGTGGAGTCCATTCCCTCCACCATCAAAGAGACCAAGAACAATGAATTCATGCAGCTTGAGGCATACCAGGAGGAAATGCACAGGCTGAACCGCTCCATGCAAAGCCGCCTGGACGATATGTCACAAAATATTCAGAAAATGTATTTTTACGCTAAGCTGAAAGGGATCCGGCTGCATACCAGGGAACAGGATATCATAAGCGCCATGTCCCTTGACTTTTCCGGGAAGCATTTCTGCATTGTTTCCGTTTATGCCGGAAGCGAAAGCTTTTCACCCGATGATGCATTAAAGAACGGGGACCTGCTGCATTTCTGCATAGACAATGTGGCCAGGGAAATCCTGGACGGCCACTTTTCCTTTGAACATATACTGGACGAGTTTTTTCATGTATTCTTCTTTATGATGGATGGGGAGCAGCAGGAAGAGTGGGAACGCTCCGGCAGCAAGTATATGTGCCGCCTGAATGAATTTTTTCAGCTTCATTTCCATTTACAACTGTATATTATATTGAGTCCCGTTTATGATGACTTTGAACGCACTCCGGACTTCTATGCGGACGTGGTTTCTTCCATAGAAGAACGTTGCACGGAAAACGTCCCCGGCATATATCCTGCATCCAGCCATCCCAGGAATCTTCCCATGGAACGGCTGAACCGCAGCAGATACGTCGTTTCAATACACCAGGCAATATTCCGCCGGGACTTTACCAAAGCAAGCGAGGCTGTCAGGGACTACACGGAACAGCTGAAAACCATTCACGCCTCACACCTCCTCATCTGCTATAACATTTGTTCTATGATTTCCTCCATCCTCATGGATACCGAGGATTACATTGACCAGGCTACCCGGGAAGCCGTAGAAGGCTGCCTTTCCGGTCCTTTTTATCCGGAGAGCGTAGCGCAATGCGAAGACAGAATAAACCGGGTTCTGGCCTGCCTTTGCAATACCATGGGGACAATGCCGCCGGATGCGGCGGACAGAGAGTCACTGCTTGTCAGGAAAATCAAAAATTATATAGATAATTTTTACGGCGACACCAGCCTGAACGTGACGGCCGTGGCAGATGCCATGGCGTTGTCCCCTAATTATATGTCTAAGATTTTTAAAAACCACACAGGGGAAGGATTGCTCAATTATATTAACCATGTGCGGATAAAGCATGCGAAGGAACTGCTTGCGTCCTCAGATAGAAACGTAGACGAGATTGCCGCCATGGCAGGATTCTCAAATTCCCGCTCATTTCGACGCAATTTCCAGAACCTCACGGGAATCACGGCATCAGATTACCGCCGCAGGGCGCAGTCAAACATGCCACAAGAATAAAACACCAAAGGATATCAAACAAACACATAAGGAGGACAATCCATGGCACAAAAACCAAACGTGATCTTTTTCTTTACTGACCAGCAGCGCTACGACACAACAGGGGCAGGCGGAAACCCCTGCGGCCTGACGCCTAATTTCGACTCCATGGCTTCCGACGGGACATACGCCCAATACGCCTTTTCTCCCCAGCCGGTCTGCGGCCCCGCAAGGGCAGCGCTGCAAACCGGCAAATACGCCACTACCACGGGAAATTTTAAAAATGCCGTTGTACTGCCAAGAGAACACCGAACCATGGCGGACTACTTTAATGATGCCGGATATGACACGGGATATATCGGGAAGTGGCATCTGGCCGAAGGCAGGGCTGCCGTGCCGGAAGGACAGCGGGGTGGCTATCGCTGGTGGCTGGGAGCCAATTCCCTGGAGCACACCTCCACCGCTTACGACACCACCGTTTATGACAATGACAACCATCCGGTTAAGCTTCCCGGATACAGAGTGGACGCCCTGACAGATGCAGCCATACGCTTTATTGACGGAAAGAAAGATTCCGGGAAACCTTTTTTCCTCTTTCTTTCCTTTTTGGAACCTCATTTCCAAAATTGTTTCGATGATTTTCCCGCCCCGGATGTTTACCGAAACATTCCGCCCGCCTATATGCCACCGGATCTGAGCGCATTGTCCGGCACGGCATGGCAGCATATAGGAGGCTACTATGGGATGGTCAAACGCCTGGACGAGGCGCTGGGCAGAATCAGAGATGCATTGAAGAGCCTTAAGCTGACGGAAAACACTATACTGGTGTTTACATCCGACCATGGCTGCCATTTTAAAACCAGAAATGCAGAATACAAGCGATCCTGCCACGAGAGTTCCATCCGCATTCCACTGTCCTTCTACGGAGGGCCTTTTACGGGAGGCGGAAAACTGCGGGAGAAAGTGAGCTTGGCTGACCTGGCGCCCACCATCCTGGATGCCTGCAATCTTCCTGTGCCGGAAGATATGCAGGGCAGGAGCCTTATGCCATATGTGCGCCATAAAGAGACCCTTCCTTCCGGCAGGGACATTTTTATACAGATCAGCGAGAGCCAGGTAGGACGCGCCATCCGTACCGACCGATGGAAGTATTCCGTGGAAGCGCCCGACAAGGATCCTGTGAAAGACAGTTCAAGCAAGGAGTATACGGAGGCTTTTCTCTATGACCTGGAGCATGACCCTTATGAACTTCACAATCTGATCAACTCCAGCGCCCATGAAAAGGTCTGCCTCACTCTGGCAGAAAAACTGAAAAAGTGCATGGAAGAGGCCGGGGAGGATATTCCCGTTATACATCCCGCGCCGAAGCGGAAGATCGGCCAGCTTATGGTATTCGAAGGGGAAGAGAATCTGTAAACTATTTTATGTAATCTGCAAGGCCATTCATTAACACTCATTTTCCAAACAATATGTAATGGCCTTGCAAAAAGGCGGCAACTCACCATTGACAGGGGTATTATATTCTTCCAACAATTCTTTCCGCAGATCATCATCCAGATCTTCATCAAAGAATCCGCTCACATAAATTGCCGACTTTCTGGCTCTCTTTAACAATTCACTATCTAAGTCCAATTCCTTTATAGTCTCTTTCCCCCGCATATCGTCTGATAAAATTCTACCGTCAGGCGTATACTTAAATATTTGCTCACACAAATCAGTTAACGGTGAAACCGTTAAATATTCGTTATACCAATTGTCTTTCTTGTGCCCGCAATTTTCCGCTTGCTCGTTATAGCCGTTACAGGAAGCCAATAAATTGTAATAGTCCATTTCCCTGTCATGGGCAATTGAGCGCGGTACAAAATGTTCAATATGACTATTATACCATTCTATTTTTTTCATACAGTAACAGCACAATCCATATTGCTCTTTTATTAATTCTTCTTTCAAATTTCTTTTTTCGCTGGCTTGCAGATCCGCAAACACAGCTTCCCTGCCATGCTTAACTTTGAAATCAGTTTTATAGTTTTCAAAATCCGTCGGTGAAGTGCTTTTAATGATTTTCCTCATTAGTTCTTTTGCGTCCTCTCCTAATCAGCATACGTGCTTTTACGGCATCTTCATGTGCCGTATCTGTCAATTCTTCCAGAATTTTTACTAATTTTTCACTTTCGTCATAATTGTTTTCGGAGATCAAATCATACATTTTTTCTATCAATTCCTGCGTACTTGGATTCAAATTATCTGTACCCATAAAACACTTCAAAATATAATTACTGTCCCATCCGATTAAAGAAGGAATGAGCTTATAACTTATTGTATCTCCTACTCTTTCCATGCCAATGATATTATAGCTGTCATCCAGTTCTCCCAGTACCTGAGGCGAATGCGTCGTTACAATAAACTGAATATTGGGAAAGCATTTTTTTAATATAGGCAGAATCTTCCTTTGCCATAAAGGATGCATATGCAATTCAATTTCATCAATCAGGACAACGCCATTACCTTGCAGAGGGTTAGCAATATCAGGGTTAGCCAGTGCCAAGCGTCTGGCCAGATCCCCGAATAATGCCAAGGTACATTTTTCTCCATCGGACAATTGATCCACCCGAAAAGAAATGCCCTCTTTGTCAACTTTCATTGCTAAAGGATTTCTTTCTATCCTTAAGTTTGACACTCCATCCAGCATTGCATATACAGCCTCTTTGACAGACCGCAGAGATACGTCAACATATTCCCTGTTTTCACGCACTTTAATCTGGTTCTCCAAATCTTCCTGATAACGGAACCATTCAAAGAATGTCCTAAAATCAATTTTACTTTCAATCGCCTTCTCAAAGGCGGACTCCTTATCAAATATATGAGTATTCCTAATACGCAATGGGATTTCCATTACTGTTCTGTTTACTCCGTAATTAACAAAAATAGGCATACCCTGATTGGATTCAATGTATTTTTCACGGAAAATCTCGGATATTCGCGACAACTTTTCTGTATTGTGGATTCTTTTGTTTTCTTTTCGAAACATCTTCCGGCTATAAGCAATTGATTCATCAATCCCGTCAATGCTAAAATCACAAGTCACTTCACAAAAAGGCTTTCCGTATTTGATGTCTGCTAACTCGATTTTAATACCCTGCTTAAATCGGTTTCGTACAATTTTATTAATAATGGAAGAATATAGCAAGTCTATCGCCCTTAATATTGTAGTCTTTCCGACTCCGTTTATCCCATAAAATACAGTACACTTTTCCTGAAAATCAAATTCAAAAGCAGAAATCCCCCTGAAATTTGTTAATATAACCCTATTAATCTTCATAGCCATACCTATGCCTTTCCAATGACTCCTTTATCTTTTTCAATTATATCATCCTTTTTTTTTCCCTGCACCCATTTATTCTTATTTCAATAAAAACTATTATTGACCCTATATCTATCCATATGCTATACTATTAAAAACATTTGTTCAACGGATACCGGTATTCTGTGACCATGTTTTTAAAAAGTAAATCTGCTGCGGCAGATAAGAAAGGAGAAATGAGTTATGACTGTATTGAGAGAGGTAATTGTATTTTAACTGAATAAAGGTAATGGCAGGAAGGGAATCTCCTCTTAGCCGTACCATTTTTGCTGACCTTTTGTGAATACTATGGCTGACGGTTGTAGCACACTTTAAAGGTGTGTTATTTTTATACCCTTTTTTAGGGAAAGAAGTGATGTCGGAATAATAGATTTATCATCAGACAGATTTTATAACAATGCCTGTCCCTGCATGGGACAGACGCCTACTTGAAAGGAATGAAAATAGAAATGAATTTAAAAGATTTTGGTTTTACATCGGAATATATGGAAGGAGCGGAACTTACAGCGGACGGTTCCGAGCTGATCCCCGCAAGGATAACGGCTGTCCACAGGGATCGGTATCAATTGGTATGTGAACACGGCGAGGCATACGCAAGGCTGAAGGCAAAAGAATATTATGTGGAGCTTGAAGAATTCCCCACCACGGGAGACTTTGTCCTAATACGCTATCTTCCGGATGGCGACAGCCAGATTGTCAAAACACTTCCGCGCAAAACATTTTTTTCGCGCCTTGATCCCACTCCCGGGCGGGGCGAGCAGGCTGTGGCGGCCAACTTTGATTATGTGTTTGTCATACAGTCCCTGAACCATGACCTTAATGAAAAGAGGCTGGAAAGATATCTGGCCCTGGCCTGGCAATCCGGCGCAACACCGGTGATTATACTGACCAAAGCCGATCTGGTGGAAAACCCCGAAAATTATATTTTACAGATAGAAAATGCCGCTCCAGGGGTAAACGTACACGCGGCCAGTGCAAAAAGCGGATATGGCATGGAACAGATCCAGGATTATGTGCAGCCCGGAAAAACAATCGTATTCTTAGGCTCATCCGGTGTGGGAAAATCAAGCCTCCTGAATGCACTGGCAGGAAAGGAGATCATGAGTACCAAAGAAATCCGCGAGGATGACAGCAAAGGCCGCCACACAACCACACACAGACAGCTGGTCATGTTGGACAACGGCGCTATGATCATTGACACTCCCGGAATGCGCAGCTTGGGAATGTGGGATGTCTCCACAGGACTGGGCGAAACCTTTCAAGATGTGGAACAATACATCGGGCAGTGCAGGTTTGCCGACTGCAGACACAGGTCTGAACCCGGGTGTGCCATCAAAGAAGCCATTGCGGACGGAAGGCTGTCACAGGCACGTTACGACAGATATGTAAAATTAAAAAAAGAAGCAAGGTATGCGGACGATAAAACGGCCCATATGCGTGAGAAAACCAAATGGCATAAAGAAGTTTCCAAAATGAGCAAGCAGCTGAAAAAAGAGAGAAGCCGCAGATAATAAGCAAAACTTCTCTTGTAAATGATCAATCATATACGGCACTGACCTGCCGGAATGTTTTCACAAAATAAGCCGTCTCCGCCACTGCCGTAATAGACCAGGAAAACACATACAGTAAATACAGCGACTCGATCGTCCTAAAGTGGGCAAACACCGTATAGATCCAGATAATACGGAAAACACAGGAGCCAAGTATGACCATGACGGTGGGAAGGATGGTCTTGCCCAACCCTCTGGAGGCGGCTATTGTATTATCCATAAACGCAGAGACAGAATAAGACAACGCCATAACGGACAAGCGCTTGATCCCTGCATCGATCACCCTTCCTTCGTCCGTAAACAGCGCTAAAAAGGGATACCGCAGCAGGTAGATGCCTACGCCCAAGACCAAACCCACCAAAAAAGAATAAAGCATACAAATCAGATAGCTTTTGCGGATACGGTCCCTTTTCCGTGCACCGTAATTCTGGGCAATAAAGCTGGAACAGGCAGTATAAAAGGCTGCCATCATATCATAAACCAGAGGGTCCGCATTACTGGCAGCAGAATTTCCTTCCACCATGACATGGTCGAAGGAATTCACGCCTGTCTGCACGAACAGGTTTGCCACGGCAAAAATGGCATATTGGAAAGCAGACGGAATACCGATCTGGAGAATCTTCTTTAGCTTGTTGGGGGAAATCCCCAGAGCGCCAAACTGCAGGCCAAAGCATTCTTTTGTACACAGCAGCACCTTCAGGATCATCACAGCGGAGAAATATTGCGCCAAAATACTTGCCACCGCGACTCCCGCTACATTCATGCGGCACACAATGACAAAGAAAAGATTCAACAGTACATTCAGCACTCCCGCAAAACTTAAGTAGTACAGAGGCCTCTTTGTGTCCCCCGTGGCGCTGAGGACAGAATTGCCGAAATTAAATATTCCCAGCGCCGGCATCCCCAATAAATAGATCCGGAGATACAGGAGCGCGTCCTCTATCAGTTCATCCTTCGTATGCATGGCAGTCAGGATGGGACGTGAAAAGGCAATACCCAGCAATGTGATCAGTATCCCTGTAAGAAGACAAAGAATTGCGGCGGTATGTACAGTTTCTTTTACATCTTCCTCATTTTTGGATCCCACATAAAGCGCTGTAAGCGCATTGACACCGCTTGACAGCCCCAGTAGTATTCCTGTGAACAGTGTCACAAGGATACTGGTAGAACCCACGGCGCCCAGGGCAATGGGCCCGGCGAATTTTCCTACCACAGCCACATCGGACATATTAAAAACAACCTGCAGAACATTGGAAAACATCAGCGGTATGCTGAAGAAAAAAATCTTTTTCCAGAGGGACCCTTCGCAGAGATCCATTTCATAAGATTTTGCTTTGGCTTTCATGATTCGTTGCACTCCTGACCCAAATATTTATTGGCACATTATAGGGCCAATAACAGTATACTCTAAAAAGTGCAAAATGCAAGCTATTCCTTCCATTGCGCTGTGCGCCGTCACTGTCTGCCAAACAGATCCTATTGCACATCCGTCTGGCCGTACAGGCACATCTCCCTGTATTTACCGGGCGTCATCTGCTCATATTTTTTAAAGATCCGGATAAAAGAATTGCTGTTTGAGAAACCGGTCTCTCTCCCCACCTCCCCAATCCCAATCTCCTGCCCGGATTCCCTGAGGAGCTTTTTGGCATTCTCGATCCGTACCATATTGATATAGTAGAGAATGTTCTGTCCCGTCCTCTCCTTAAAGAGTTTCGAGACATAGGAAACAGATTTTCCCATGTCCTCGCACAGCTTGCCCACATTCAGGTCAGGGTCGCGGTAATGTTTCCGTACATAATCCTGTACCTGTTGTACAATACATTCATCCCTGTTGCCACGGGCAGATTCCCTGACACTGTTTCTGACCTCATCATAAAAAAGGATCCCGGAAAGATACTGGCCCTTAACCCCCTGCATGGCAAACTGAGCTTCTTCATATGCCTTCCTGAGCCGGTTACAGTCCTTCTGCAGAGAGCTCACCGCCATCACACATTTCCTTGGAATCTCGTCTTCCATCCTCTCCCAAAGGCATTCCAGCTTATTTCTAACCTCCTCCGGTTCTTCGTCAAGCCGGAAGACGCATACGATCATTTCCTCGTATACAAAACTGCATCCGTGCAAAATACTGTCCTTGCGCATCCCCATACCCATCATTTGCATGACGGCAAAACTGTCTTTTCTTTCCTCCACATAATCCTGTATATCCCCCGATATCAGCAATACCGCACAATCATCAAAAATGTAGCTCAACTGCATCTCTTCCAGTATGTGCCTGTCCGCCTTTTCAATGGGAATATCGTTTTTCATAATATGCATCAATTGATAGATTCTCAGACGGTCAAGCTTGTTAATGATCTCTTCCTCATCTTCCCTGGCTTTCTTTACGATTGCCTCGAAAGAGTCCCTGATATACACATACTCTGAACCATCCGTGATTTGCCTGGGGTTCTGCTTATTCACATATTCCATAAGCTCCGTAAAAGGACTGTAATTGGTTCTCAGGAAAAAGGAAACCGCAAAGGCAAGAGCCAATCCCTCTGCCGCAAAGCACACAAACAGCAGCGGCATAAATCCTTTCTCATAGGCTCCTATTGCCTTGTCCAGCATATAAGCCGTGTAAGTCCATCCGCTGCCTTCCCCTGTCCTGACCACCTTCCGTTCCTGCCTGCCCCGCCTTACATCGTCCATATTACCGGATTCTGCCACGAGATCCCCGTCTGTATTACGGATGATCAATGCCACATAATTGTCTGCGCTGAAGTGGTCTGCCAGTCCCTGTATATAAGAAATATTGTAACTATTCAGAACCACCTTATTCAAAGATGAAATCAGGATGACCTGAGAT
>CANRWO010000022.1 GCA_947643615.1 uncultured Lachnospiraceae bacterium | reverse complement strand
CACGCGATGAGAAATTCGCGCAGGCGATTTCTCATCTGCGATCAGGGCATATTTGTGGCTCTGACTCAAATTACCGATTGAAAAATCAGTGCATCCGCATAATTTTCAGCCTAATCCTTATTTCTGCACTGCCCTTAACCCAAAGTGATTTTGCAATTTATACCTTTTCCTGAATGTTCCTGCCAAAAAGCCCTGTGGGTTTGATCAGCAGGATTATGATCAATATCGCAAATACAATGGCATCCGCCATCTGGGACGAAATATATGCCTTTGCAAATATTTCCACAATCCCCAGTAAGATACCTCCTATAAAAGCCCCCGGCACGGAACCGATACCACCGAATACCGCCGCAACAAAAGCTTTAATACCGGGCATGGAACCGGTATAAGGGTTCAGGGAGGGATAGGCGGAGCAAAGCAGCACGCCTGCAATTGCAGCCAGGGCGGAGCCAATGGCAAACGTAAGGGCAATCGTGCCGTTCACGTTGATGCCCATAAGCTGCGCCGCTCCCTTATCTTCAGAGACAGCCAGCATTGCTTGTCCCGCTTTCGTCTTCTTGATAAAAAGCATTAACCCGATCATAATGACGATGCAGACGGCTATGGTAACAATCGTTTCGCCTGTGACGGTAATCTGCCCGTCGGCAAGTTTCACGGCATTTATGGACACAATGGAGGTAAATGCTTTTGTGTTTGTGCCGAATATCAGGAGCGCCACATTTTGCAGCAGGTAGCTGACACCGATGGCGGTAATCAGTACTGCCAGCGGAGACACTGCTTTCCTCAAAGGCTTATATGCCACTTTTTCAATGCATATTCCAAGAACCGTGCAGACCACCACTGCGGCAATCACACCCAAGGCCGGATGCAACCCCAGGGTACTGGAGATGGTGTATGTGGTAAACGCGCCAATCATGATCACATCCCCATGGGCAAAATTCAGCATTTTTGCAATACCATAAACCATGGTATAACCCAAAGCTATCAGAGCATAAACGCTTCCGAGGCTCAAGCCGCTGATCAAATACTGTACAAAACTCATGAAAAACCCCTCCGTCTGTAAATATGTATAAAACCATGTAATAAACGATTGCTTTAAAAAGTATAACAGAAACAGCATTAAGAATCCACATTTTCTTTATATCTTACATAGATAAAACATTTTTGTCAAATGAGACAGAAATTATTTTTTAAATGCGGATTCTTAAAACCGTTTCCGGTAATGGAACATACCGTTCCTGTGCTGCCGCATTTCCCGTGACGGCTTATATGATTAAGAAAGGGACTGCCCACCAAAATGAGCAGCCCCATTGGCTTCGTCCATTTACATTTCTTGGTAAACGCCGCCCTGGATAACCACAACGCTGGGAGCTTTGTTAGGTTCGCCGTCTGCGGACCAAGTAATGCCGGAACCGGTCAGACCGTCGAAGGAATGATCAACAATAGCGCCCTTGAGGCCTTCGCAGATAGTGGACACATCATCGGAAGGCTTCACACCGCTCTTCTCGATGAGCGCTTTAATAAGGTAAACACCGTCATATGCATCTGCTGCAAACTGATTCGGAGTCTCCCCGAACTTTTCTTCATAAGCATTTACAAAATTCACAATGTTTTCATCGGTGGAAGTAGCCGCAAAAGGTGTCAGGAACATAACGCCCTCCGCCAGGGAAGCGTCAAAATTGTCAACACCACTGAGGATTCCGTCCATTCCGTCCACACCAAAGAATATCGGTGCAAATCCCATACCGTTTGCCTGGGTCAGGATCAGGGAAGCCTCTTGATAGTAGATAGGCAGGAACACCATATCAGCCCCTGAATCCTTTGATTTCTGCAGCTGTACGGAAAAGTCCGAATTGCTATCCTGTGTAAAGGCTTCTGCAGATACGATCTCAAAGGAATACTTCTCAGCTTCTTTCACAAAGTTCTCATAAATACCGGTAGAATATACATCGGAGCTGTCATAGATGATGGCTACCTTAGAAGCCAGGTTGTTCTCGCCGATATACTGTGCGGAAGCCGTACCCTGGGCAGGGTCAGAGAAACATACACGGAATGCATTGTCATACTGCGTGCATTCTACCGCTGTCCCTGAGGGAGTCAATTGGAAAATATTGTCATCCTTTGTCTTGTCAGCCACTGCAATACAGGGTGCGGATGTAACGCTGCCCAGCACAATCTGGACACCCCAGTCCTTTATGGTGTTATACGCATTTACGGCTTTCTCCGCGTCATGCTCGTCATCCTGGTAATTCAGCTCCAGCATATAGCCGTTCACGCCACCGTTGGCATTGATTTCTTCCACAGCCAGCTGTGCCGCATTCCTGACTGCCTGGCCATAAGCTGCCGCACCGCCGGTCAGGGGGCCTGTGCCACCGATCTTAAAAGTATCGCCACCGCCGGCATTGGAGCCACATCCTGCCATGGCAAACATCATTGCGGAAGCCATAGCAACGCTCACTAATTTTTTGAAGTTTTTCATAACGTTTCCTCCTTCTACATACATGTATACAATTATGTATCTGTATATATTTTTAAATATTACATTGTTCCAGTTTTTTTGTCAATAAAAAAATGTATATTATTTCACTTTTTACAAATATTAATACAGCCGGTTCTAAAAGAAAGTAAACAAAAGCTTTCCCAACCGGAATATTCGGGTGGATTTTGCGGAGCCGTGCAAAATTGTGAAGTTATGTCTGTGCGCTGCAAAGTCTCTAATGACTTGTCGCAAAGTCGTAAGCCATGTATGGCTTTGGGCAGCAAGGCAGCGTAGAAATGGGGGTTAATATGGGAAATAAATATATTGATGCTACTGCACTTACCATCGCGATCATTGGTGCCATCAACTGGGGCCTGATCGGTTTGTTCCGCTTTGACCTGGTAGCTTTCATTTTTGGAGACATGTCATGGCTTTCCAGAATTGTCTATGTTCTCGTAGGTACCTGCGGACTCTATCTAATCAGCTTCTTTATGAAGCTGTCGAGCAGAGCCGAAGCCTGACAGACAGGTATACGCAAAGCAGACAAACTTATGACAGACAACAAAATATCGGTTTAAGACAGGAAAAGGAAGCCGTGGTCTCTGTAACGGCTTCCTTTTCTTAAATATATTAAGAAAATAATTTCCTATTTCAGGCTTTTTGCTTCAGGCTTTCTGTTTCCACCTGCCTGCCGTCCCGCCAGATACGCTCCAAATCGTACAACAGCCTGTTTTCCTTATCGAATATATGGACAATCACATCCCCGAAATCCATCAAGATCCAGTTGGCGGTGTCATATCCCTCTTTCTGCCTGCAAAAATACCCTGCTTTACCCAACTTTTCCTCCACATTGTCGCACAATGCCTGGATCTGGCTCCGGTTGCTTCCTCCGGCGATCAGGAAATAGTCCGCGATTACGGACACGTCGCTGATGTCAATGACACGGATATCCTCCGCTTTTTTGTCTTCTAATGCTTCGATGGCAAGCCTTGCCATTTCCATTGATTTCTGTTCCATATAAATCCTCATTTCTGCGCTGCCCTTAACACAAATGCGACTTTGTGGCAAGCAGCGCACAGACACAAATCGCTGTGTGGATATTGTGGCTTCGGCACAATTTTATTTTCCACACTGTTGGCCAATCTTTTCCGCATAATATTCCCAGGTGTTTCTTGTCATGGGATCCACGTCCCTGTTACCGCCCTCGAGATATTCCAGCGTATCACCCAGGATCTTCAGGAGCGCCCGGTCCAGGTCCGTGAATGCCAGCCTTCGTATCTCTTCCAGGCCAGGGGCCTGGTTCCTCCCGGGTTCAATATAATCCGCGATAAACACGATTTTTTCCAGCAGGCTCATCCCTGGCCTGCCGGTGGTATGGTTCCGAATGGCATTTAAGATATCCTGGTCTTCTACGCCGTATTCTTCTTTTGCCAGATATGCGCCGGCTTTGGCATGCAGGAGAAAAGGATTTGCCTGTTCCAGTCCTGATATGGAAATCCCGTTTTCCTTACAGATGGATAGCCTCTGTTGGTCCGTGAGGCATTTTGCACAATCGTGAAGAAGTCCCGCTGCCTGGGCGCTCCTTACAGAGGCCCCATAGCGCATTGCCAGTGCGGCTGCTGTGAACTCCACGCCTAATGTATGCTCAAACCGTTTGGCATCCTGTGCTTTTTCCATTTCATGCCGAAGCTTTCTCAAGGGATATTCCGGCGTTTTTTGAAGGGACTCTTCTTCCCGTTTTTCCTTCTTCATATTATCGATAAAGCCTCTTTTCTTCTATATAGGACAAAACACTGTCCGGCGCCATGTAACGGGCGCTCTTTCCCTGTTTTATCCGCTCCCTGATCTCCGTGGAAGAAATAGACATCCTTACGAAGGGGATCAGCTGGATCTCACCTCCGAACCGCTGTTCCAGTTCCCGCTTTTTTTCTGCCATTTCTTCCATGGCAGACTCATCCCTGACAGCCGCGACCAGCTTACAGCACCCCAGAAGCCTCTCGGGATGCTTCCACTTTTCCAAGGTAAAAAGACAATCCGCACCCAGAATAAAATAGAATTCATCCCCGGGATAAACCCGGGCCAGCTCTTCCATCGTTTCGTAGCTATAAGTGTATCCGCTCCGTTTCACTTCCAGGTCAAGGCATTTAAAACGTGGGTTTCCCTCCACTGCCAGCCGGGTCATTTGCAGCCGGTCCTGTGCCGGCGCAACCTCCTGGTCCGATTTCATATAGGAAATCCCGTTGGGGATCAGCCAAATCTCATCCAACCCCGCTTCATCCCCCGCCCATTCGGCCAACAACAAATGCCCCATATGGATAGGGTTAAAAGTCCCGCCCATAATCCCGATTCTTCTCATCCGGTTCTATTCCCCTGCCTTCTTTGCAGACACGGACTTGGGAAGCATGATCTTAGGCTTGTCCTTGTCCGGCTTATAAAGGACGATTTTCTTGCCGATTACCTGTACCAGTTGGGAATGGGTTCTCTCCGAGAGAATCTGCCCGATTTCATTGGGGTCGTCCCCGCAGTTTTTTAAGACTGCTATTTTTATCAGTTCGTTATTGTTAAACGCTTCCCTGACAGCCTCGGTAAACTCCGGCGTAAGGCTGGACTTTCCTACCTGGAAGATGGGGTTCAGCTTACTGGCAAGGCCTTTTAAATAGGCTCTCTGTTTACTTGTCATTTTATATCCGTTCCTTTCCGAATGGTTTCTCCTTATTTATAATAATCAAAAGACAGGCCGTACATACGTACCGTATCCCCTTCTTGTATCCCAAGCTTCTCCAGCTGTCCCAGAATCCCATTGTCCTTCAGGAAATTCTGGAAGAAAAGAAAACCCTTTTCACTGTCCAGATTTGTATAGCCAAGCATTTTCTCAATCCTGGGGCCTTCCACCACATACTCGTTCTTTTCCCCGTCATATTCCACAATAAATGGTTCGTTGGAATCGCCTCTCTGCAGTTCGGGGAAGTATTCCTGTTCAAATACAGTAGGTTCTTCACCGATTCCCTGCAGCATCTCATATACGTGGTACAGCAATTCTTTCACTCCCTTGCCGCTGACTGCGGATATAGGGTAAACCTGTATGCCTTTTGGCTCAAACTCTGCCCTGATGGCTTCCACTGCATCACTTTCCGGGTCATATATGGCGTCTATTTTATTCGCCGCTATCACCTGAGGGCGTTTTGCGATATCCGGGTTGTAGGCATCCAGCTCCTTATTGATGGCATAGATGTCCTCAATAGGGTCCCTGCCCTCCGTGCCTGCGGCATCCACAATATGGATAATGACTTTGGTGCGTTCAATGTGCCGGAGAAATTCATGGCCTAACCCGACCCCTTCCGAAGCCCCCTCGATCAGTCCCGGAATGTCCGCTATCACGAACCCACCGGTGCCTTCCAGGTCTACCACGCCCAGATTAGGGTTTAAGGTTGTAAAGTGGTAGTTAGCTATTTTGGGCCTGGCATTAGACACACGGGAAAGCAAAGTAGATTTTCCTACATTGGGAAAACCTACAAGTCCCACATCCGCGATCACTTTCAGCTCCAGCATAAGCTCCAGTTCCCGGGCTGGCTGGCCTGGCTGGGCATATTTGGGCGCCTGCATGGTGCTGGTGGCATAATGCTGGTTACCGCAGCCGCCCCTGCCGCCCTTTAACAGAATGACCTCACGGTTGTCACCCGACATGTCCGCAATGACCTTTCCGCTCTCAGCCTCTTTGATCACAGTTCCTTGGGGAACCTTTAAGATAATGTCCTGGCCATCCTTGCCACGGCAGTTCTTCTTGTCTCCTGGTTCGCCGTCACCCGCTTTGTATTTGCGGGTATTCCTGAAGTCGATGAGGGTATTCAGTCCCTCGTCCACCTTAAATATCACGTCACCGCCCCTGCCGCCATCGCCGCCGTCCGGGCCGCCGTTGGGGACATATTTTTCTCGCCGGAAAGAAACATGGCCGTCGCCGCCTTTCCCGCTTCTGACATATATTCTGGCTCTGTCTGCAAACATGGCGCCTCCTATTTGTTTGGATAGGCTCTCGGAACCTCCTCTTTGAGGGCACATTTTCCGGAGCTGATTTGAAAAAATGGGACTTCAAACATCATTAGTCTGAAGTCCCGCTTAATTCGTAATTATTTCTCTACAGGATATACGGAAGCCTGCTTCTTATCCCTGCCTTTTCTCTCGAAACGGAGAACACCGTCAACTAATGCAAACAGTGTGTCATCACCGCCCCTGCCTACATTAACGCCGGGATGGATTTTGGTCCCACGCTGTCTGTACAGGATGTTACCTGCCTTTACGAATTGTCCGTCAGCTCTCTTCGCGCCTAATCTCTTGGATTCGGAATCCCTGCCGTTCTTGGTGGAACCGACTCCCTTCTTATGAGCGAAAAATTGAAGGTTCATATTTAACATGGTCTACACCTCCTCTATTTTAACTTGCAAATACTTTTGTCCGTATTCCCTGCTGATAGCCTCCAGCGAAAAAGCCATGGCATCCATCAGGAAATTTGACTTTTCCTGCAAAGCACTCTCAAAATCGCATTTGAGAAAACCCGTTTCCGCATCCTGGCTTACATCCAGCTTCTCCCCGGCCAATTCCTCCAGAGAATTGACTGTCCCGATGGTCAGGGCCGAAACTGCCGCGCACAGTACATCCGGTTTGCCGGGTTTTGCATACTCTGCATGTCCCATACAGAGAAAGCCTCTGTATTTATGGTCCTTTGTCCTGCGAATCACTACGGTTATCATAACTTATTATGCATTGATCTTATCAATCTTAACCTGAGTGTATGCTTGCCTGTGACCATTTTTCTTGTGGTAGCCGGTTTTTCTCTTGTATTTATATACAATAACCTTCTTACCTTTTCCCTGTTCCATAACGGTAGCGGTCACGTTTGCGTTCGCAACATCCTCTCCCACTTTCAGGGTTCCGTCACTTACTGCGATTACCTGGTCAAAAGTAACAGTGTTTCCGGCCTCTGCATCCAGTTTCTCAACTTTGATCACATCACCTTCGGAAACCTTATACTGTTTTCCACCTGTTGCAATAATTGCGTACATATTAAGGCACCTCCTATTCATGAACTACGGTTATACTTTCGTTCATTTACTCGCTAACTTTGGTGGCATTTGCAGTTACCTGCAAACACACTTATACCTGGTTATGCGGCATACCGTAGTATAATAGCATGAGGTGCCTTATTTTGTCAATACATGTTTTGGATTTAATTACATTTTTGATTACGTTTTATCCGTTCTCTCTCACCTTCTCAAAGTCCTCAACATATTGGGTGATCAATTTTACTGTCCCCTCTACTCCCAGGACACTGCTGTTGATGCACAGGTCATAGCTGTCCGCACGCCCCCACTTTTTAGAAGAATAATAATTATAATAGCTCTGGCGCTGCTTATCCTTCTTCGTGATCATATCCCTTGCCTTGGCTTCGCTGAGTTCGTATTTCTGCATGATACGCTTAACCTTACAGGACTCATTGCCGTAGATAAAAAGGTGGATCACATTTTTATAATCAGCCAGCGCATAGTCCGCACAGCGTCCGACAATGACACAGGGACCTTCCTCCGCAATTTTCTTTATGGTGTCAAACTGTGCCAGGAATACCTTATGGCTGATAGGCATATCCACAAAGGATGATGCATTATAACCGAAAGAATAGGTATCCATTACCAGATTATACAGGAATGAATTTGTGGGCCTCTCGTCATGGTTCTGGATCATCTCCTCACAGAACCCACTCTCCTGTGCCGCCCTGGTCAACAGCTCCTTGTCATAGCATTTAATCCCGAAATATTCTGCCAGCTTTTCACCGATCTCACGTCCTGCGGAGCCAAATTGTCTGCCAATAGTTATAACCGTATTCATATTGCGCACCCCTTTTCCATGTTTTTTCTGATTATATTATACTCTATTTCAAGAATTCAGGCAACAATAAAAATCAGATGTTTCCGTAGAAAAGGCTTACACCAGGCAAGGCCGTGCGCCTTTTGCGTGAACAGCATTACAAAATCTCCAGCAGATGCCGGAAATATTCCGGCAGAGGCGCCTCCACCTCCACATACTCTCCCGTGGAAGGATGGATAAATCCCAGGGTTTTCGCGTGAAGCGCCTGCCCCTGCAGGCGGAAAGGTGACTTCCTGTCAGAATAAGACTCATCCCCAAGGAGTGGGTGCCCGATGCTTGCCATATGTACTCTGATTTGATGAGTCCTTCCGGTCTCCAGCCTGCATTCTATATAAGTATATTTTTCAAATCTCTGCAGCACACAGTAATGGGTCACGGCGCGCCTGCCGCTGCGCTCGTTCACGGCCATTTTTTTCCTGTCTGAAGGGTGTCGTCCCACAGGTTTGTCAATGGTTCCTTCATCATCTTTCAATACGCCATGGCAGACTGCCACATACCGTCGGTTTACGGAATGTTCTTTCAATTGCTCCGCAAGGCATAAATGGGCCGCATTGTTTTTACAGGCGATAATGGAGCCTGTGGTATCCATGTCAATCCGGTGGACAATGCCCGGGCGCATACAGCCGTTGATCCCGGAAAGCTCGCTGCCGCAATGGTAAAGCAGCGCATTGACCAGCGTGCCGCTGTAATGGCCTGCGGCGGGGTGCACTACCATCCCCTTGGGTTTATTTACCACGATCACATCCTTATCCTCGTAGAGGACATCCAGAGGGATATTTTCAGGCTCAATGTCCGGTTCTTCCGATTCCGGCAGTTCAAATTCCACAATATCGTCCACCTTTACCCGGTAGCTTCCCTTCACAGGACGGCCGCATACGGTAACTGCTTCCTCTTTGATCAGCTTTTGGATAAAGGAGCGCGACAAAGAATCGATAAGCATTGACAAACACTTATCGATTCTCTCGTCTTCCAGCTCTTCCGTTATCTCAAACCGAAAACGTTCCATCCGGCCTTCTCCCGTTATATTGTTCCTTATATTGGCCTGTCATGCCGGATTGATTTTGCGCAGGCAATTTTTCCCGCTAATCCTCCATGCCAGGGCAGTTTAATTATTTTTTTATCTTATTCTTTCATCCGGTAGCGGCTTTGCTTGAAATTCAGGAATTCCAGGTCCTTTTCCTTGAAAACAAAGGCAAACAGGATAAACAGGCTGATCATCGCCACCACGATATAACAGTCAGCCACATTAAAAATAGGATAGTTGATCAAAATAAACGAAATAAAATCCACCACATAGTCAAAACGGAACCTGTCTATCATATTGCCAATCCCGCCTGCTATCACAACGGACAGCAATATGTGGACAATATTATATTTTTTTTGGGTGGGCAGTTTAAACAGGAAAAACAGGATTACCCCAAGGAACACTATCCCCACAAACAGGATAAAAAATTTCTGGTTTTGTAACATCCCGAACGCAGACCCTCTGTTCTCCAGGTACTGCAGCTCCAGAACCCCGTCTATCAGCACCAACGCCGGATTATTTTTCAAATGCAGGATAGCAAGTCTTTTCGTATACTGGTCCAGTGCCAGCAATACCGCTATGATGATAACGTCCACCAATAGCATTTTTACTCTCTTATTCATGGGCATCCTCTTCGCTGAAATAAATTTCCCTGACAGCAGCAAGAATCTCGTCTTCCGTAACGCTCCTGTCAATCACTGCCTTGCCAATCTTTTTAAGAAGGATAAATTTCAAATTTCCGGCTTCCATCTTTTTATCCGACTTTGTCAGCTTCAAAATTTCCGAAGGGTCAATGTCATCTACGGAAATAGGCAGGTTAAATGGTACAAACATATCACGGATCTCATAGTACTCTTCCATGGCAAGCATATCCTTTTTCCATGAAATATATGCAGCAGCCACACAACCCAATGCCACGCACTCCCCATGGTAGAGTTCAAAATCCTTATACTTTTCAATGGCATGGCCTATGGTATGCCCCAGGTTCAAAAGCGCCCTGTCGCCCTGTTCCGTCGGATCCTTCTCCACCACAAGTTTCTTTATACTACAGCTGCGCTGCAGCATTTCCTGCAGTACATTCAGGTCACGCTCGCATATCTCATACATATTTTCAATCAGCCATTCATAAAAAATGCTGTCACGGATCAACCCATGTTTCATGATCTCTGCGAACCCGGAAAAGAACTGCCTATCCTCCAAGGTGGCCAGCACGGCCAGGTTCATATACACCAGGCGAGGCATCTTGAACGCGCCTACCATATTCTTGTAGCCGTCAAAATCTACCCCCGTCTTACCGCCGATACTGCTGTCTGCCTGGGAGAGCAGGGTGGTTGGCACCTGCACAAAATCAATACCCCTCAGGTAGGTAGCTGCCGTGTATCCCGTCAAATCGCCCACTACGCCGCCACCCAATGCAATCAGCATATCCTTGCGGTCAAACCCTTCCTGGATCAAAAAGCGGTAAACGTCCTTCACCGTGTCCAATGTCTTATACTTTTCCCCCTCGGGGAAAACATATTTTGCCGCCTTCAAGCATTTGCCGTCCAGCAGGTTCAGCACGGCTTCTCCGTACAGCTCGTCCACCCTGGAATCCGTCACAACACACAATTTCCGGCTTCCGCATTCCAAGGCCTGCAATTCCTCCCACAGCCCGTCAAATGACTGTGTGAAGACAATATCATAACAAGGCTTTTTATTATATAGCACAGGTAATCTTTCTGTCATAATAATCCTCTTTTTATCATTAAAGTATCACACACTGGCATAAATGCCGGATAAAATATACCAAACGCCGTTATATTCGTCAGGTATTCAGGGACATCTCAAAAGCCCCTCCAAAAATATCCTGGAAATCGCCGGAAATATCCACGCTGGCAGGTGTAATAATGAAAATATAATGGGAAATCTTCTGCAGGTTACCGCCAATGGCAAAGCAGGAACCGCTGGTAAAATCAATGATCCTCTGCGCAATGTCCACATCCAGCCCTTCCAGGTTCAGGACAACCGTACGGTTTGCCAGCAGCGTCTCCGTAATCTCACGGGCATCCTCCACGGAAGTAGGCTTGATCACACATACCTCCATGCCGGCGCCGTTGTTCATGCGCCTTGCAGTAGGTTTGTTAATGGGAGTAATCTTGTTTCCCGGCACCGTTTTCTTAGCTGCGCCTGCATCCTCAAAGGTATCCACCTCTTTCACTCTGGAAACGCTCTGCTTTTTCGGTGCAGGTTCCAGGTCTTCCTCGTCATCCAGGTAATCGTCGTCATAATACTCGTCGTCGTCTTCGCCGTTCAGTTTCATATAATTTAAGAACTTGTCCATTACACTCATTCAGTTACCACGCCTTTCACATAATCCCGCTCTCCGAAAATACCGGTACCTACTCTCACATAAGTGGCTCCTTCCTCCACAGCCACGGAATAATCTCCTGTCATACCCATGGACAGAACATCCATACTAACATTATCAATGTTTTTTCTTTCTATGTCAACAGACAATTGTTTCAGTTTTCTAAAATATTGACGATTATCTTCTGCATTTTCAACATATGGCGCAATGGCCATCAGGCCGCATATGTGTATTCCCGGCAGCTTGGAGATGCTGTACGCAAGTGATTCCGCCTCCTCCGGCGCGGCGCCGTACTTGCTCTCTTCCCCCGCCACGTTGATTTCGAGCAGGATATTGACCTCCATATCCTGCTTTACCGCTTCCCTGCTGATCTCTTCGGCAAGGCGCAGGGAATCCACGCTGTGGATCAGATATACCTTCCCTACGATGTACTTTACTTTGTTGCGCTGCAGATGCCCGATCATATGCCAGCGCACGTCCCCGGGCATCTGGGGAATCTTCTCCGTAAGTTCCTGTACCTTATTCTCACCGAAATCCCTGGCGCCTGCTTCATAGGCTTCCTTCAGCATTTGCAGGGGTTTCGTCTTGCTGACAGAAATAAGGGTAACTTCCCCCGCGCTGCGGCCTGACCTTTCACAGGCCTCCTTTATCTTTCGCTGTACCTGTCCCAAATTGTCATAGATCATTCACATGCCTCCATTATTGATTGATAAATTGGTCGTCACTGACAGAATCCGCGTTCAACACGATATAATCATAAACGCTCAAGCCGTACTTTGTGTTGGGCCGCACTATGGCATATTCGTCATTCTTGTACAGAATGCTGATCTGCTTGAAGTCGGCGTAACCCTTGTTCATATTGTAGACCCCGATCAATGTGGCGCGCTTACTGACAGAATAGGTCTCCTGGCCGTCCTGCTTATACAGTGTATCCCCCACATCAAGAATCGAACTGTCCACATAGTACTCCCTGTTCTCTTCATCAAAGTTGTAGACATCTATCTCCAGGACTTCACTGGAAATCGTTCCGTCCTCCAGATAACATTGGCGCATGACACTCTCCCCGCCGTTGTTGCCGCCGGGAATCACAAATTCCTCTGGGATCAGGAAGAACTCTTTCTGCACGATGGACGACACTGGTATTTTTAAGCCAGTCTCATCCTCTACGATCAGCTCTACATCCAGAAAACGGTCCGAGATAAAGCTAACCATGGAGTTGTTAAATGTCAGCTGCAGATATGTATTGCCGTCGGCATTGGTAAGAAGGTTTACCTTTCCCCATGACTCATACTGGTTCTTCAAAAAACGTACCTTTACATAGTCTTCTTCCAGAAGTTCGGCTCCTCTTTCCGCCTCCACGGGGATCACAAGGGACCAGTTTTCGCTGGTGGTAAGTTTGTATGCGGGATCCCCCGCAGCCACCAGTGAGTTGCTGATAAACTGTTTCTTTTCGTAGTCCTTTTCTTCCAGCAGGTCGGCTGTCACATCCTGGGGCGTCAGTTCCTCCAACCCATCCACCCAATAAGCCACGATCCCGGAAGAAGGCGCATTGGAATAGTTGATAATATTGGTTCCTGTGGTACTGTTCAGGTCACTGATGCTCTGCAGCATGCTTACATTGGCAAGCTTCAGCACAGTATTCTTCAAGGAATATTTAAAATCATAAGTTTTTTCAAAATTATACGTGTCAAAACCATGGACAAAGTTCACGATCTCGTTCCTGAACTCGGCAAGCTCTCTTTCGCTTAAGGAATTCTCTCCCATATTCAAGCCTTCCAGCTCCTCGTTCAGCCGTCCAGTCTCATCCACCACATATACCAGGTCGTTTTTCGCCACACGCTCCCCTTCCCTGGCATAGTAATTGACATAACCGGTAGAAGTTGTGTAGACAACGTTTTCTTCCCGGATTGCCACGCCGTGGTAAATATTGTTTGTGGCAAGGGAACCTTCCTGAACCTGGTAACGCACTATATGGCTTGTCTGGAAGTATATGACCACACAGACTACAACATAGACGAAGATCCCGGCAAAAATGACCATACCGATATTCAGGTTCAAAGGCTTTCGGTATTTTTTTACCTTTTCTGTTTTATTTGCGGCAGGGGCCGCCGTTCTGTTTGCCGGTTTGCTGGAGGGTCTGCCTGCCGGTTTATCTGCCGTCCTGTTTTCTGTTTTCTTTGCCACTAAAACTGCCTCCAAAACAAAGCCTCGGCTGTTATCCGAGGCTTTATAACGCTTGCATTTATATAACTATAAAATCCTGCACAATTTCGCCGGGATATATGGCCGGGTATCCGCCGTTTACAGGGAAACGATAACCTTTTCCTTTAACGCCGCCGGCAGCTCATCCTCATCTTTGGATATGCTCAGGATAAAAGTAACGTCAAAAATCTGGCTGAGCTTCTCTAACTTATCTACCGTAGCGGTGATATCCTGATCTTCCAGATGGGAAATCTTCAAAAAGCTGTCGAAATACATTTGCTGCAGGTCATGATCCTGAGAAAGAATACCACATACAAATCCTACAAACTCACTGCTGTTCTCAATAGCGCACTGAGACACATCGATAAGACGTACCTTATTGTTCAACTCATACATATGCTTGGTACTCTTATCCAGATATACGATATTACCGGAAATCTCCTTGATCTCGCTGTTCACCTTATCTAATAACTGCTTTGTCTTTCCTTTGCCCTTTTTACCTACAATCAGCTGAACCATTGGAATACCCTCCTATAGTAATTATTATATTACTGCTTGTATTTTTATTATAGTTGAATTCGATGTAAAAAACAACTACTATTTATTAATCTCATCCAACAGGTCGATCATCTCCCTGTACAGTGTTTCCGTTTCCTCAGAACCAAGAATTACGGAAATATACGGGGCGCCGCCGGAATCCCTGGAGAACAGCATTAGGCAATGGCCTGCAGCCTTAGTAGTTCCGGTCTTGCCTCCGATCACATTCACATTTGCCGGCGGCTGGTAATCTCCCCTCACAAACAGATTGGTAGTGGTCTTGTCAAAATTCTTCGCCTTACCGTCCTTATCAAAATACGTGGTCTGATATGCCGTCATCTGAATGATTTCGTTAAAGGTATCATACTTGACCGCTTCGTTCAGGATCAAATAAAGGTCATATGCCGTAGTATAATGTTCCGGGTCGGTCAAGCCGTGGGGATTGGCAAAATGGGTATTGGTAGCACCCAGCCTCCTGGCCTCCCGGTTCATCATTTCCACAAAATTCTCCACTGTGCCGCCTATGTTTTCCGCAATGAGCATGGCCGCATCGTTTGCCGAATAGATAAGCAGCATCCGCAGCGCCTGGTCCAATGTCATGGAATCCCCGCTTTTCAAGCCGCATAGCTGGGCGCCCGACTCTGTGATATTGACCGACGGGGTGGCTTTCAGCATCTGGTCCAGGCTGCCATGCTGTAACGCCACAAGAGCCGTCATTACTTTCGTAAGGCTCGCCGGATACAAAACTTCGTGGGCATTCTTGGAATACAGGATATCCCGGCCGTTCAAGTCAAGCAGAATAGCGGCGCTGGCCCGTGACATATCCACATTCTCATCATCCATAACATCTTCCGTCACTACACACAGGCCGGAAGCAAAAGACTCCGCCACGTTCCGGTCCTGTCCTGACACCACATTAAAACTGCTGACCTTGGAATCCGCCTGATACGCCATTTCGTAGGGCGTATTGCCGCATCCGGTGCACATCAGGGCACAGGCGCATATCAGGCAAAAAAAACTGATGCTTTTTTTCCTATCTGTACATTTCACGCCACTCTAAATCTCCTCTGTCAAGGGACTTTATCAACAGTTCCGCGCTGGCAAGGTTGGTCGCCAACGGTATATTATACATATCGCAAAGCTTGATCACGTTATTCACATCAGGCTCATGGGGTTTCGGCGTCAGGGGATCCCGCAGGAAGATCACCAGGTCAATCTGATTATGCTCAATCTGGGCGCCAATCTGCTGTTCGCCCCCGAGATGCCCGGCCAGGTACTTATGGATGCTTAGATTTGTGACTTCCTCTATCAGGCGCCCGGTGGTCCCGGTGGCATACAGATCGTTTTTGCTCAGTATCCCCCTGTACGCAATACAAAAATTCTGCATCAGTTTCTTCTTGGCATCATGTGCGATCAACGCGATATTCATCAAATTTATACCCTTGCCTTTCCCGCATGGGCCTTTCCTATGGGAGACTGGCCCAAATACGTAAATTGAAAATGTAACTTTCCAATTTTACCCCTATATTTCTATTTTGCTCTCTTGGCCTGAAGTCTTACATTCAATACAAACCCCATACCCATAAAAAGACTCATCAGCGAAGTCAGGCCATAGCTTACAAAAGGCAGCGGCAGTCCCGTATTGGGCAGGATAAAGGTTGCCACGCCGATATTGACAAATCCCTGGAAGGCCACCAGGCCTCCCATCCCTGCCGCAATGACCGTCCCCGCGGTATCTTTCGCCTTTCTGGCAACAGAGACGCATTCCAGCGCGATGCCCATAAGGAGGATGATAACGGTAATACTCCCCTTAAACCCAAATTCTTCTCCTATTACCGCAAAAATAAAATCCGTCCGGGCCTCCGAGATAAAATTTCCGTTTTTTACAGAGGTGATTTCGTTATTCTTATAACCCTTGCCCTCCAACTGCCCCGATGCAATGGCCGTTACGGAATTCAGCTGCTGGTACGCCAGAGTAGTGGCATATTCCTGAGGGTTGACAAAAGAGAGGATGCGGCCCCTTTGATACTCTGTCAAAATATCGTTGTCCGGCTGCAGCGCCAGCGAAATGACAATGGCAACGGCCGGAATGGCAACGGCAAAGGCGCTGACCACCAGTTTCCAGCTTATGCCCCCCGCAAACATTACAAAACAGAATACAACAACCACTACAATACTGGTAGACAAATCCGGCTGTTTATAAATCATAACCCATGGAATTGCAGCCAATATGACAGAACAGCCAATGAACCCGACTGTGTTGATTTTCTTCTTATATTTCATAATAAACTGTGCAAAGAATAAAATCAACAAAATTTTCGCAGTTTCTGAAGGTTGGAATCTCAACGACCCGATTTCCAGCCAGCGCTGCGCTCCCTTGGCATCATCTCCGGCGCCGGAAAACATAACCAAACCTAACAGGCCGATGTTTACCAAATACATCAGCCAATAGAATTTCAATACCCATGAGTAATTAAAAAAAGATATCACAATCATAGCCGCAATCCCGGCCGCCGCACCTGCCAATTGTTTTTTCCAAAGCAGCTCTTCTGCGCTTCCGATTGCCATGATCCCGATGGTGGCCAATGTAATCAGCATGAGTACCAATTTAAAATCATAGTCTCTTATCCTGTAGTTTTTGAACATACCAATCCCCATGTCAGAGCAGTTTACTGGGATGACACGCGTCGAAAATCTCAAATTTCCCACTGCGGTCAAGGCAATCCCTGCTTTGACTCAAATTGCCGATTGAAAATCAGTGTGTCAGCATGATTTTTCAATCTATCACCATTTCTGCGCTGCCTGGGAATATCCGCCAGGCAGCGCGCAGACACAGACCACCGTATATAAAATCACTTTGCATTTACCGCATGCTCCTGCGCTGTGGTATCCAGGATAGGGATATTTGCATACAACATCGGATGCTTGCCGTTTGCGCCTTTTCCCGTTTTGCTTCCCACGGTACTGATCTGGATTTCTATGTTTTCCGCGTCTATTTTCATATACTTTGATATCACCTTGGCAATATCATTCTTGATAAGCTCCATCATTTCCGGCGAGCAATTGACCCTGTCCGAGATCAGCAGGATCTTCAGTCTGTCCTTTGCAATCTGGCAGGAGCTTTTTCTGCGAAAGAAATGTCTCATTTCACTGCTCCTCCTTATGCTTTGTGAAAAATACCCGTTACCCTTGTCCAGAAAGAAATGCTCTTTTCAAAATTCATGAAGGGAACTTCCTTCCCCTCCACCCGCAGCACCACATTTGCGTAAGCTTGTCCGGCCGGGCAGTCGCTGCCAACCAGAGGCTCACCCTGGTTGGTGGAAATGACCACGTTCTCGTCATCGGGGACAATCCCGATCAGAGGGATGGCCAGAATATCCACCACGTCCTGCGCCGACATCATATCTCCCTTCCGTACCATATCCATCCTGAGACGGTTCAGGATCAGATCCATCTGCTTAAACCCGTTTGCCTCCAGCAACCCGATAATCCGGTCCGCATCACGGATCGCCGATACTTCCGGAGTGGTGACCACAAGCGCCCTGTCAGCGCCGGCTATGGCATTCTGGAAACCCTGCTCGATGCCGGCCGGGCAGTCCAGAATGATATAATCAAATTGTTCCTTTAAGTGTTCGATGACTTTTATCATCTGTCCCGGGGATACGGCCGACTTATCCCTGGTCTGTGCCGAAGGCATTAGATACAGCCCGGGGTGGCGCTTATCACGGATCAGCGCCTGTTTTACGCGGCAGTTTCCTTCCACCACATCCACCAGATTATAGACAATGCGGTTTTCCAACCCCATCACTACATCCAGGTTACGCAGCCCGATATCCGTATCGATGAGGCATACCTTTTTCCCAAGCTTTGCAAGACCTGTTCCGACGTTTGCCGATGTGGTGGTCTTCCCCACACCGCCTTTCCCTGAAGTGACGACAATGACCTGACTTTCCATTCCACAAATCCTCCATTCTGATTTTGTCAATATAGTTGTCGTCCTCCGAATCCTTTCTTTGTCCGGCGGCTGCGCCGCCGGGCAAATGCTTAAAAGGAACTCAGCAAATCTTTCGTAAAAGGTTCAAAGATAATCTTGTCGTTCTTCACATATGCAATCTTCGGCTGTACCTTTGGGCGTATGCTCCATTTTGACTGTTTTGTACCTGTTTTATATTTGAAATCGCCGATCTTGATTCTTTCCGGCTCCATTTCAAGCGCTGCAACAAAGGCTCCCTTCATGCCGTTTCCGCCTGCATAGGCTTCACCGTAGAGTCCGCCCAATATAATGATATTCCTTGCGCTGATAACCGCGCTTCCGGGGTATACATCCCCCAGGACGATAATGCTGTTTTCCGTTTCTATGACTTCGTTGTTCTTCAGGCTGCCTTTAAAGAACTGGCCGTCCTCTCCGCCGCTAAGCTTTTTCTCCATATGGGCAAGGGCCTTGATAAAATTTTTGTTGGCTGCCTCATCCCTGCCCACAATGCAGGCTATGCTCAGGTTGCTGTTCTGGTGAATGGTGTCCAGAATAGCGATCTCTTCCGCATTCCCCACTTCCCTGCCGTCTATGGAGAGGGCCATGCATGCCGTTCCAAAGAAGCTTTTTGCCCCGGAGAATTTGCGGGCAAGCTCCTCCAGAATATCCTCAAAGGCAGCTTCTTCATTCAGATAGAGCGAAATGCCCTTAGGAAAACTTTTGATCAATACTGCGTCTTTCATTCCGTTCATTCACCCACCCTTCCGTGAACGCTTACCGTTTTGTCTCTTTACAATTCATTGGATATTCCGCCGTCGGGGGCGTCAGCGGTACCGGTGATCAGTTCGTCTTCCTCCGCCAGGCCGTAGTAGTATTTCAGGATGTCCCTGGTGGCCTGTGCCGCATGGTCCGAGGAATATCCGAAAGGTATCCTGGTCACAACCGCGATCTCAGGCTGTTCGTATGGCGCATAGCACACAAACAGCGCATGGTTCGGCCGGGAAGAAGTCTGTTCCGCGGTTCCTGTCTTACCTGCCACAGCCACCGCCAGGTCATTGAAATATGATTTGTTTTCCACCACCTGGCGCATGCCCAGATGGATGGCATTCCAATATTCCTCAGGCAGATCCACCGTATTGCGTATATCCGGTTCAAACTCCTGGACCAATGTGCCCTCAGAGTCGGTAATCCTGTCGATCAGTGTAAGGTCATAGCAGGTGCCGCTGTTTGCCACAGCAGTGACATACCTCGCCAACCCTGCGGTAGTGAAACTGTTTGTGCCCTGGCCGATAGCGGAACGCGCAGGGTCTATATCCGACAGCTCAGGCTCCCACTCCGCAATCTCCACACCGGATTTCTCCGTCAGGCCAAATTGATCCGCGTACCGGTATAGGGTATTTAACCCCTCCGTCTCATTGTAGATTCCCGACCTGGTGGAAAGCTGGTAACCCACGTTAAAGAAATAGTAATTGCAGGAATCCCTGATAGCCGTAGTCAGCGTTTCGTTGCCATGGCCGGAACGCTTCCAACACCTTGGGGGCGGCTCGATCTCCGTAAAAGTACCCGTACAGTTCACTCTCATATACAGATCGGTGACACCTTCCATTAACCCTGCCGTGGCCGAGACCATCTTAAAGGTAGACCCCGGCGCCGCTTTATACTGTGTGGCATAGTTCAGCATGGGATTCGACTTATCGGCATTCAGCTGGGCATAATAGTCCGCATCAATGGAATTTGCCATCTTGTTGTTGTCGTACCCGGGATAAGAGACCATTGCAAGCACATCCCCTGTATTTACGTCCGTGATGACTACGGAGGCATTACAGGGATCCAGCGCCAGCTGTGCCGGAGTAATGTCCAGATTGTCGATTCGCTTTTTCATAAACGTAAAGGCGTTCATCTTACCGGAATACAAAGCCTCCTCATCCTCCAACGGTATGTCTACCCTGTTCTGCTCACAAAGTATCATGCACACATCTTTCCCGTTAATCACATCCGAGAGCAGCATATATTTATAGAGGCGCTTCTGGAATTCCGTATTTTTGTCTATGGATGCGATAATATAATCCAGCAATTTTGCATATATTTCAGTGGAGTCTGAATACTTATCTTCCAATTCCAGCTTACTGACGTCTATCCAGTTCTGGGCAATGCAATATTTCAGATATTCGTTTAAACTGATGACTTCATCGGTGGCCCACGCGATCTGTGTTGCGTCGCTTGCATTGACCGCCTCGCTCATGATCACGCCGTTGCGGTTTAACAGGGTCACAATGTTACTCTGGTACACCTGGTATTCCTTGGTCAGCCTGTTATAAGGAGTCATCCCCTCCGTCATTTCATAAAGTAAGGTATCATAGACACTCTGTTTATACGTAAGGTATTTTTCGTAAACCTGGCGCTCTGTCTCGCTCGCATTCTCAGCGGCCAGTCGTTTCACATCAATAATGCTGTTGTTGAACATTGCAAAATACACATCATAGATCGGGATCCTGATATCAGCGCTGCCGGAACCTGCGGAAGCTATATATTCTTTTGTGTTGATGATCTTGCTGGACACCAGGCCGGCAAGCTTCTGTTCCACAATATTATAGGCGGCTATGGTCAAATCGGGATCCAGCGTGAGGTAGACATCCTGGCCGGCCTGTGGTTCCTGCCTCTCCTGGATGGTGATCACCTTTCCCGTGTTGTCCACCACTACCTTCTCATACCCCTTCTGCCCCTGCAGGGTTGTTTCCAGATAGGCTTCAATACCGCTCTTACCCACCACATCATTGATATTGTATGTATCGGGTTTACCGGACACAGCAGCCATCTCCTCATTCAGGGCAGTCAGCTCATCGGAAGAGATTTTGCCTGTATAACCCAATACATGTGCAAAATATTTGCTGTCCACATATTTGCGGATCGTATCCTCCTCAATGCTGACGCCGGGCAGCACATCGGAATTCTCCAGGATCACCGCCCTGGTCCTCTCATTGACGTTGGTGGCAACCGTAGTACCGATATATTTTCGGTAGGAAGTAAGGCTCATGGCATAACGGATGGTCACCATCTTCAGCCAGTCCTCCTGGGAATATCCCTTTCCGGGAAGGAACGGACTCTTGGAATCCCCGGGTATTTCATATTCTCCGATGGCAAAACGTTTCGTACTGCTGAGATATTCCATCAGCTCCTGGGCCGTGGCAGTCCTCTCGGAATCCTCCAGGTCACCGATGGTCTGCCTCCCATAAGCATCCGCCAGGAACCTTAAGAGGCTTGTCCCCTCCGCGGTATACGCAAATTCACCGTCCTCGTTAATATAAACCTTAAAATCGGTGATTACACTGTCGCCGTTCTTTTCCACCATCTGGATCAGGCGGAAAATAGTCTCATTCAGTTTCCTGTTCTTCGAACCGCTGGACTCGAAGACATCTTCTATTTTCACGGAATAGGCAAGCTCGTTATAAGCCAGCAATTCCCCGTTCCTGCCATAAATGTTTCCCCTGGTGCTGGTAATGTCCCTGGTCTTTTCAATCTGTAATATAAAATCGTTCAGATATTCCTCCCCGTGGACAATCTGCAGGTCAAAGCAGCGGTATGCCAGCACTCCGCCGAAAAGGCAGAAAAGCAGGGTCAACAGGGTAAGCCTGCTGGTGATTATACTGATTATCTTATCTTTTAATTCATCAAACAAATTTTTGTGCTCTCCTTTTTTCCCTTGCTTCCAGCTTCCCGTTGACAAAGAGGATCACGGGGTACAAAAAGATCGTGATAACGATGGTGTAGATTGCTTCCGGCAGGATCACATGCATGAAATAATAGCTGAACTGGAACCTGCCCCGCAGCAGGAACATCAGGCCGTAACAGAGGATTCCGTACGACAGGTCGCTGGTGATGATCAGGGCAATGGGCAGCTTGATATCTTCCGGATAAAATATCTTGCTGAACTTCCCGTTCAGATAGCCTATGTACATCAAGACCAGCGCATAAAACCCCAAAAAACTGCCGAAAAACACATCGCTTAACAGTCCGCAGAAAAAGCCAATTATAAGGCCTTCCTTCTCCCCCCTCATGAATCCGAAGGAGGAAGTCAGTATGATCATCAGATTGGGGATGATGCCTGCAAATGCCAAACTGTCAAACACACTGCACTGCAATACAAAACAGATTAATACAAACAATGTAACAATGATCTTTCTGAGCATAAGCCCTCCATGCCACGGCTTCTTGTCCTATGGAAATTCACACTGACTCCCATTTCCGCTTCGCGGAATCTCAAATCAGGATCGTGAAATATTTATGTTTTTTGCCATTTGAAAATTTCACGTTATTCCACAGTCTGCTTCAGGTCCGTGATGACCAGCACTTCACTTAAGTGCTCAAAATCCACGGCCGGCGTGACCAGGCCGGATTTCGTAAGGTTGTTATTGTCCTTATTGATGGTGTTGATATACCCAATCAATATATTGGGAAGATATTTGTCGCTGATATCGGAGGTCACCACCTTGTCTCCCACCACCACTTTATCCTGGCTGTCCACCAGCTGGCTGAAAGTGATACAGTTATCTGCCATCAGCTTTAAATCTCCGGTTACCGTAAGGTTATCTTCCGTGGAAAGCGTCATGGCGCTGACATTCACGTTATCGGAAATAACGGAAGTCACCTTGGCCCAGTTAGGCCCTACGGAAGTCACCCTGCCTACCAGTCCGCCGCCGGCAATGACATTCATATCCACTGCCAGGCCATCGTCGGCCCCTTTATCGATCACAAAAGAAGAGTACCAGTTGCCGGAATCCCTTCCGATGATCCGGGCCCCCACCTTATCATATTCGCCGTACTGCTCGTTCAGCGCCACAAGCTCCCGCATCCTGTTGAGCTCGTATTTATCCTGCTGGAGCAGAGTATTTTCTTCTGTCAGGGCGGCGATCTCCTCCCGCAGGCGGGCATTTTCGTCCAGCAATGTCCTGATCTGCACCAGTTCTTCAGACCGGCTGGAAAGCCAGCCGCCCATGGAGCTGATCCCCCTCTGGAAGGGGACGATGACGTATCCCACCACCGTGTTCAGGGGGCGGTTAAACACATCTGTCCCGAATGTGATCAGCATCATGCCGGTACACAATATGGTTAAAATCAAAAGGAGATATTTACTCGGCAAAGTAAATCTCTCCCCTTTTCTTTTTATGATCGGGCTCATTTACTCATCCCTTCAATTGCATAGGCTACAGATTTATAGTTGTCGTCCTTAATGATTTTGGCAAGTCCCATGACAACACTGGTGACAGGGTTTTCGGCGACATTCACTTTCAAACCCGTTCCTGTGGCAAGCCGCTCCGACAAATGGCTCACCTGGGACGCCCCGCCGGTAAGATAGACGCCGTGGCGGTAAATGTCCGCCGCAAGCTCGGGAGGGGTTCTCTCCAGGATCACCTTCACATTATCGATAATGGTATTGAAATGCTCTTCCAGGCACTGATCCACCAGCCTGGTAGGGATCTCCCTCTCTACCGGGAGCCCTGTCACAATATCCCTTCCGTAGACTACCGCACCCTGCTCTTCCTTCTCCAGTTCGCTCAGGGATATCTTCACCGTCTCTGCGGTCTTCCCCCCGATAATCAGGCTGAACTCCTTGCGCACTGCGGCCCGGATAGCCTCGTCAAATTTCAGGCCTCCGGTCTTGATCAGACGGCTCAGCACGATGCCTCCCAGGGAAAGGATGGAAATTTCCGTAGTCTCATACCCCACGTTTACCACAAGGACACCCTGTGAATTCTTGACGTCAATATCCAATCCCAGGCCGTCCGCCACTGCCTTTTCCACTACCATGATCCGTTTGGCTTTCACATTGGCATCCCGGATCAGGTCATAAAACGCACGCTTCTCCACCTCGGTGACATCCGTGGGCACTGCGATAAAGAAATCCGCAGGCTTGTTGTTCCCCTTCTGCAGGTCACTGATGAAATAGCGTACCAAGGTCTCCATATTTTTGATGTCGGCAATGACACCGTTGGACAAAGGATAAGAAATATGAATATTGCTGGGCGCTTTCTCATACATTTCAAATGCGGAATCACCATAAGCAAATAATGTATTTTTATTCTCAATGGCAATCATGTTCTTCTCCACAAGAACATGGTCCTCGCCCCTGCTGTAGATTTTAATGTTGTTGGTACCGAGGTCGATACCGAATGCGTTGTTTGCCAAAACAAAAGCCCCTTTCTTAACGTAATGGTGAATCGTCCGCAGAGCAAACTCTTTCCGAGCCGGGAATGCCCCGGCGGTTATGCAGAGCGGATCATATCCGTAATTTATATAAGTGCCGCTTCCTTAAAGCTGGTGTACCGGTTGTCGCCGATTATGATATGGTCCAGCAGCGGGATATCCATTTTGTCACCCAGCTCCTTTAAATTGGAGGTCAATTCCCTGTCTGCCCGGCTGGGCGTGGGGTCACCGCTGGGATGGTTGTGCACCAGCAGGATGCTGACCGCACAATCTTGCAGCGCCGCCAGGAAAATCTCCCTGGGTGAGATCAATGTCATCCTCACGCTCCCGTCCGAGAGCTTCTGCTCCGAGATCAGCTGCCCCTTGGCATCCAGGCAGACCAGCACCAGGCTCTCCGTATTCTTATGCCGCAGCCTTTCCATGAAATAGTCTGCCACCTGCCCGGAACTGTTGAAGCAGATCCCCTCTTTTGCGGTGGCGGTATTCATCCGCATGGACAATTCCGCAAGGCATTTCAGCTTTACCGCCTTGACCTGGCCTATGCCTTTAATGCCCTGAAGCTCCTTTACGGACACGTCATAGAGTCCCAGAAGTCCCTCCTTCGGATATCTGGCCAGTGAAAGAACCTGCTCTGCCAGCTGTAAAGCATTGCAGTCTTTTGTCCCGGTACGGATAATGATGGCAAGCAGTTCCGCCTCCGTCAGGTTCTCCGGGCCAAACCGCAGAAACCTCTCATAGGGAAGGGACTGTGCCTGATAAAAAATGTTTTGATTCTCGGTTGCCATATATGTCTCCCTGCAACCTTCTCCGACTGGTAAAGCCTTTGGCTATCTGATAAAGCGGTATACCACCAGCGCTATCACCACTCCGATCACGCTCGCTATGGTGATTTGGATCGTCAGGCCGAAAGTCAATACAAAAAAACCCAGATCAAGCACCATGGGGGAACTCAACCCGAAGGATTGTCCATAGTTCAGGAAGCTCCCGTCAAAGAAAGTCCCAATGAACCGGCCAATCACAAATCCTACCAGCACCAGCATAACCAGTACCCAATTTACTCTTCTCAAAGTATTTCCTCTTCTTTTCTTCTACATAAGGCTTTCCTGTAGAACATATTGCAAACACGTAAGAAGGACTCCCTGCCCAATGGAAGTATTTCCCTCATACGTTTAACTATAATACCACAAATTTCAAAAACTGTATATAAAATTCATAGAATTTATTTTGATGTTTTTCAACATAATGTAACAATCGGAAGCAGGGACTTCACATCCGCCAGGCCTGCATCCGCCAGGCACTGGAGGGACTTTAAAATACCGAATTTGGCATGGGGCCATGTCAGCCCTCCCTGGAAATAAACGGCATAGGGCGGTTTAATGGGGCCGTCTGCCGACAGCTCGATGGAGGAGCCTGATACGAATGCCCCCGCCGCCATGATGACCTTTGCGTCGTACCCCGGCATATCCCAGGGTTCCGGCGTCACATGGCTGTCCACAGGCGCCGCGGACTGGATCCCCCGGCAGAACGCAATGACGCCCTCAGGCTTGCCGAAGGTGACTGCCTGAATGATATCATGCCTGCTCTCGCTTCCGTTGGGCACCACGGGAAATCCCAACGTCTCGTATAAGTTGGCCGCAAAAACCGCTCCCTTTAATGCTGCCGCCGTGACCGTGGGCGCCAGGAACAACCCCTGGTAAAAGTCTTTCAGGATACCCAGGGAGGCCCCTACTTCTTTGCCCAGCCCGGGGGACGTCAGGCGGAACGCAGCGTTTTCCACGCACTCTTTTTTCCCCGCGATATAACCGCCGATGGGCGCCAACCCTCCCCCGGGATTTTTGATCAGGGAGCCTACCACCATATCCGCCCCCACATCGCCGGGTTCCGTCTTTTCTACAAATTCACCGTAGCAATTGTCCACCATACAGATCACATCTGGTTTTATCCCCTTGATAAATGCAATCAATTCCCCGATCCGCTCCACGGACAGGGTGGGCCTGGTCTGATAGCCTTTGGAGCGCTGTATGGTCACAAGGCGCGTCCTGTCACAGATATTTTCCCTGATCTTCTCATAATCAAAACCGCCGTCCTCCAGAAGATCTACCTGCCGGTAGGTCACTCCGTACTCCCTAAGGGACCCCCTGGAAGGGCGTATACCGATTACTTCCTCCAGGGTGTCATAGGGTTTTCCCACAGGGGAAAGCAGCTCGTCCCCGGGACGGAGATTGCTCATCAGGGCCAGGGCCAGGGCATGGGTGCCGCAGGTGATCTGTGGGCGCACCAATGCGTCCTCCGTGTGGAAAATATCCGCGTAGACCGCCTCCAGGGTATCTCTTCCCATATCGTTATATCCATATCCCGTAGTCCCCAGCAGGCAGGCCTCGCTGACCTGGTTCTTCTGCATCGCCCGCAGGACCTTTAACTGGTTGTATTCCGCCACTTCGTCTATCTGCCGGAACCGTTCCTGCAGTTTTCCTGCAACGGCTTCCCCGTACTCATATACCTCCTGTGAAATTCCCATGGCTTTGTATATTTCTTTTATGCTGTCCGTATCCGTCATTTCTTTTCCGGTTCCTTTCTGTTTTCTGCCGTAAAAATTCTGCTCCCGGGAAGGCTAATGCAGGATCCCGTGCCGCTGCAGCGCTTCCTGCATATAGGCCAGCATCTCCTGCTCATCATAACCAAATTCTGGTTTATTTATCCAGATAACTCCTTCTTCCCTTCGAAACCAGGTAAGCTGCCTCTTGGCAAAGCGCCTGGTATCCCGCTTCAAGATGTCCACCGCCTGTTCATAGGAGTACTCCCCCTCCAGATAGGCAAGGATCTCCTTGTATCCCAGCCCCTGCATGGAAACCATGCCCCGGTGGCATCCCCTTTCCTTAAGTTTTCTCACTTCCTCCACAAGGCCCTGCTCCAGCATCTCATCCACCCGCTGCCCGATGCGCTCATATAACCGCTCCCGCAGGTCGTTCAACACAAAATAGCAGGAGTTGTACGCGCTTGGCTTCTGCCGCTCCTGTTCATTGTGCTGAGAGATCTTCCGGCCTGTCAGCTGAAAATATTCCAGCGCCCGTATGGTGCGCTTTACATTGTTTTGATGGATCGCCTGGGCGGCTTCCGGGTCCGTCTCAAGAAGCATCTCATGAAGCTTTTCCGCTCCCTCCCTGCGGGCAATCTCCTCCAGGTAAATACGGTACTCCGTATCCTCCCGGTTTTCTGTAAAGTCAATGTCCCTCAGGAGCGCCTGGATATAAAAGCCGGTCCCCCCCGTGACAATGGGGATATGCCCCCTTTCGTAGATGCCTTCCAGCGCTTCCTCACATTTTTCTTTAAAGACCACCACATTAAAAGCTTCCTCAGGTTCCAGGATATCGATCATGTGATGGGGGATGCCCCCCATTTCTTCCTGTGTGACCTTAGCCGAACCGATATCCATATGCCGATATACCTGCATGGAATCGGCAGAGATGATCTCGCCCCCGACGGCTTCCGCCAGCATAAGGGAAAGCCTGGTCTTCCCTACCGCAGTAGGCCCCGTAAGTACGACCATGGGAGGCTTTTTGCCTTCCGCTCCTATCCTCATGGATCAACCAACTTTCTTTTCAAATCCGATTATACAAATGAAACTGCTTCACACTATCCTTTTAAATTTCTTGTCCATTTCGGCCTTGGTCATTGTGACAATGGTGGGCCTGCCGTGAGGGCAATTGTAGGGATTTTCCAGCGTAAGGAGTTCGTCAATCAAAGCTTCCGCTTCCGCAAAGCTCAACAGGCTGTTTCCCTTTACCGCCGCTTTGCATGACATGGAAGCAATCTTCTCCTCTATGACACGGATATTGCCGAACCCGGTCCCCTGGGACAGCTGGTCCAGCACCTCCAGGAACATTTCCCGCTCGTCACAGCCGTAGAGATCCACTGGCACCCCGCGCAGCGCATATTCGCTGCCGCCGAAGGCTTCCACTTCAAACCCCAGGGCGGCAAATGCATCCAGGTTCTCTTTCAGCACGGTTTCCTCCTGGCCGGACAGGCTTACGATCACGGACGGCATCAACGCCTGGGATACCACATTCTTTTCACGGTACTGCTTCATCAGCCGCTCATAGTTTACCTTTTCATGGGCGGCATGCTGGTCTACCATCAGCAGTTTCTCCTCAAACTGGATCAGCCAATAGGTCTCAAAAGCCTGGCCTATTATGCGGAAACGGGCACGGTTGTCCGCCGTCAGGATCTTTTCTTCAAACAGATCCATCTGGGCGGCTTCCGCAATTTCTTCTGCCTGGGGCAATGAGGTTACCTCCGGGGAAAAGTTTTCGCTGCCATTATCGCATAGTTGGCTTTGGGGCAGGCAGTGCGCAGACGCAAATTGCCCTGGGGAAAATTCATTTTTCACAGGGAATGGCTCCTCCGGCAGCTCGGACGTCTCCGTAAAAAAGTCTTCCGTTTCTGCTTCCGCCGCAGCATCTGTCCCAGCCCGATTGGTTTCCTGTTGCATGACTGGGGCCGGATTTTCTTCAGTCTTTGCCGGATCTGCCTGCTTTTCCGTTATTCTATCCGGAAAAGCGGACTTTATAGGAGGATCTCCCGGCTGTTTTACCCTGGCCCAGACAGGATTATGCATAAATTCCTGCACTTGCGGGTTCTGGATCTTTTTTTCCGCAGCCAATGCCTTATATTTCGCTTCCTCCTCCAGGCGGTAGGCTCCTCCACGGCTGGGTTCAAAAGGTTCCGGGGTCTGTTCCCCTGAAGCCTCTCTCCGCTCCGCCGCGGCTGCCGCCCTCAACTCTTTTTCACTGTCCAGGGATGCTTCCGGCATCATCTCCCTGCTGCACAGGGCATCCCGGACCGTCTCCATCAGAAAGTTGCTGAACCGGATGGCATCGCTGAAACGCACATCCATCTTAGTGGGATGTACATTCACATCCACGCTGCCGGTGTCCATGGTAATGTGGAGGACGCAGAAAGGAAACTTATGCTGCATCAGATACTGCCTGTACCCCTCCTCAACGGCCCGGGATACCACGCTGCTGCGAATGAACCTTCCGTTAATAAAATAAATCTCAAAATTCCGGTTGGAGCGCACCAATACCGGCTTCCCCAGATACCCCTCCACATGGAGGCCGTCTTTCTGCACCTGAACAGGCACAAGGGACGCGGCCACATCCCGTCCATATATCCGGTAAATGACTTCTTTTAAGTCTCCGTTTCCCGAAGTATGGAACTTCATCTGGCTTCCTGCCAGCAGCTTAAAGGAAATATCCGGCCTGGAAAGCGCCAGATGTTCCATCAGGTCCACAATATACCCGCCCTCTGTGGCAGGCTGTTTCAGAAACTTCCGGCGCACCGGCGTGTTAAAAAAAAGGTTGCGCACAAGGAATGTGGTCCCATCCGGCGCACCCACTTCCTCAAACCCTTCCTCTCTGGCTCCTTCCAACAGAATACGGCTGCCGGTAATGCAGCCCGCCGTCTTGGTAATCACCTCCACCTTAGCCACCGCCGCTATGCTGGAAAGGGCCTCCCCCCGGAATCCCAAGCTGGAGATCCTCACCAGGTCGGAGGCATCCTCGATCTTGCTGGTGGCATGGCGCAAAAACGCAGTGCGGAGCTGTTCCCGTTCCATGCCTGCGCCGTTATCCGTGACCCGGATAAACTCGATCCCCCCGTCCCGGATCTCCACGGTGACCGCAGTGGCCCCTGCGTCTATGGCATTTTCCACCAGCTCCTTTACCACGCTGGAAGGGCGCTCAACCACCTCGCCCGCTGCGATCTTATCTATCGTCTCAGAATCCAAAACATGTATTTGTGCCATAATCTTCCTCGTTTTCCCGCCGATACTCCCATCCCCTGCACACACCGCCGTTGTCCTCTCCCGGCTGAATCGTATCGTCACATTTGCCAACGGTTCTTCAGCTTATTCTGAAGCCTGTACAGCGCATTTAAGGCATCGATGGGAGCCATGGTATTGACTTCAAGCTCCATCAGCTCCTTTATGACATCTTCGTCAGTGACCGTATCGAAAAGTGACATCTGTGCCAGGTCCAGTTCATCCAGTTTAGGCTGTTTCTTAGGCTTACCCTCTCCTTTTATCTCAACGGAAATGCTTTGGACCTTCTCCGTAATATCGTTGTCGCTGAGCTGCTCGGCTATTTCCTTCGCCCTGTCGATGACCATGTCCGGTACTCCCGCAAGCTTCGCTACCTGAATGCCGTAGCTGCGGTCCGCTCCCCCCTTGATAATCTTTCTCAGGAAGATTATGTCGTCCCCGCACTCCTTCACTGCAATACAGTAATTGTTCACATTGCTCATTTTGCCTTCCAGCTCCGTAAGCTCATGGTAGTGGGTGGCAAAGAGGGTCTTGGCCCCCAAAAGCTTCCGGTTGCTGATGTGCTCGATCACCGCCCAAGCAATGCTCAAACCGTCAAAGGTAGAAGTCCCCCTGCCGATCTCGTCCAGGATCAGCAGGCTGTCTGAAGTGGCATTCCTCAAAATATTGGCCACCTCATTCATCTCCACCATAAAGGTGGACTGGCCGCTTGCCAGGTCATCCGAAGCCCCCACCCTAGTAAAGATCCTGTCAACAATTCCTATGTTGGCGCTCTTGGCAGGCACGAAACAGCCAATCTGCGCCATCAGCACAATTAACGCCGTCTGCCTCATATAGGTGGACTTACCTGCCATATTCGGCCCCGTGATAATGCTGATGCAATGGCTTCCGTTATCCAGGAACGTGTCGTTGGCAATGAACAGGTCGTTGGTGATCATCTGTTCCACCACGGGATGCCTCCCGTCCTTGATGTCAATGATCCCCTTGACGTTGAGCTTAGGCCTTACAAAATGATTCCGCTCGGAAACCAGGGAAAGAGAGGCATATACGTCCAGCTTTGCAATGGCTTTTGCGGTTTTCTGGATCCGTTCCAGTTCCAGGGCAATGGACTCCCTGATCTTACAGAACAGGTCATATTCCAGCGCCGTCAGCTTGTCCTCCGCATTTAGGATGGTGTCCTCCAGCTCCTTTAAACGGGGCGTGGTATACCGCTCCGCATTGGCAAGGGTCTGTTTGCGGATATAGTCCTCCGGGACCATATCCTTGTAAGAATTGGTGACTTCAAAATAATAACCGAATACTTTGTTGTATTTTATTTTCAGGTTCTTAATGCCGGTACGTTCCCTGTCCTGCTCCTCCAGCTCCGCCAGCCACTGCTTTCCGTCGCGCTTGGCGTTCCTGAGCATGTCTACTGTCTCGTCAAAACCGTCCTTTATCATCCCTCCCTCACGGATGGTAACGGGCGGTTCCTCTTCTATTGAGGCGCTGATCAGTTGGTAAATATCCTCCAGGCTGTCTATGCCTCCCTCAATCCCCTTCAGCTCCTCTTTCGTAAAATCCCTCAACACCGTTTTTATATGTGGAAGCATCTCCAAAGAATTACGGAAAGCAATAAAGTCCCTGGGATTTGCCGTCTTATAGGTAACCTTGCTGAGAAGCCTCTCCAGATCGTAGACCGGGTTCAAGTACTCCCGGATCTCATCCCTGGAAACGCTGTCCCCATTCAATTCCTCAATGGCATCCAGGCGCCTCTCGATCTCCTCTTTGTCAATCAAAGGCTGCTCGATCATGCTCCGGAGCAGCCTTCCTCCCATTGCCGTGCGTGTTTTGTCCAGCACCCACAGGAGAGACCCTCTCTTCTGTTTCTCCCGAAGCGTCTCCGCCAGCTCCAGATTGCGCCTGGTAGAGCTGTCAAGAAGCATATACTTGTTTGTCAGGTACGGATTGATATGTGTAAAATGCTCCAGATCCGTCTTCTGGGTCTCGTAGAGATACTGCAGAAGCGCTCCCGCCGCCAGCATCCCCACCGGGAAGTCTTCAATCCCCAGGCCAATCAGCGTGTTGACCTTAAAATGCTTTAAAAGCACTCTTTTACACCCTTCATCATCAAAGAGATGGGGTTCCAGGGAATTGACGGAAATATGGTATCTGCCCCGCAGTTCATCCACCTCAAACCCGCTGACCAGAAAGGCTTCGTTGCAGATGATCTCAGAGGGTTCATACTTCATCAGCTCATCGTTCAGTTTCCTCAGATCCTCCACCTCTGTCAGATAATAATCCCCCGTGGTCACATCCGCAATGGAAATACCGATCTTTGTGGGGGTGTAGGTGATACACATGAGGAAATTATTTTTGGATTCTTCCAGCGACTGTACATTCAAGTTCGTCCCCGGCGTCACGATCCGCACCACATCGCGCTTTACCAGCCCTTTTGCCAGCTTGGGATCCTCGATCTGCTCGCAGATGGCCACTTTATACCCCCTGCCCACCAGTTTCGTCAGATACCCCTCCACCGCATGGTACGGCACGCCGCACATGGGAGCGCGCTCCTCCAGGCCGCAGGCTTTTCCCGTGAGGGTGAGTTCCAGCTCCTTGGTGACCGTCAGGGCATCATCAAAAAACATCTCGTAAAAGTCGCCCAGGCGGTAAAAAAGGATACAATCCTGATATTGCTTTTTTGTCTCCATGTATTGCTGCATCATGGGGGTCAGATCTTCTACTGGAATCTGCTGTTCCGGCATCATTAGTACGCTCCTGTTCTCATAATTAAGGGCAAATACACAACGATTTGCGCATTCGCCCTCATTCTATCACAAAATATGGTATTTGTAAATCAGCGAGATTTTTATGGAAGCTCCTCCGCCCTCCGGAGGGCATCGTCGATATGGGAGCAGAAATTCTCCTCGCCAACCTTTTCCACAAACCCTGCTTTCTGCATTACATGCATAGGCTGCTCATTGACATGGGAAAGCACCAACCGGATCTTTTTCTTCCGGCATTCCTCGAACATTTCCTCCAGATTATGCATGGCGGTGGCGTCAATGGCGGAAACGCCTCTCATACGCAATATCAGGCACCGGGTTTTCTCATCCAGTGAAATGGTCAGTATTTTATCCGCCGCGCCGAAGAACAGCGGGCCGCTGATTTCGTATACCCGGGTATCCGGGGGAACCACCCTCAAAGAAAGGCTGTCCGGGTCGTCTTCTTCGTCTATGTATTTCCAGCCTTCCACCTCGGTCACATCGCTCATACGCTTCATGAACAGGATCGCTGCCATCAGTATGCCCACTTCAATGGCTACCACCAGGTCAAATACCACCGTGAGCAGGAAGGTCATTACCAATACCGCGATATCGCTCTTAGGGGACGTCCTGCATAGATAGACAAATTTTCTCCACCCACACATATTATACGCCACCATAAACAGGATGGCCGCTATGGTAGGCATGGGAATCAGCGCCGCGTAGGGCATCAGCACCACCAGGATCAGCAGCAGGACTATGGCATGTACCATTCCTGCCACGGGGGTGCGTCCGCCGTTTTTAATATTGGCTGCCGTCCTGGCGATAGCGCCTGTGGCAGGGATACCGCCGAATAATGCGGAAACCATATTCCCGGCCCCCTGTGCCACCAGCTCCATGTTGGAGCGGTGCCTGCTGTTGATCATGCTGTCCGCCACCACACAGGAGAGCAGGGATTCTATGGCTGCTAAAACGGCAATGGTAAAAGCGTCAGGGAGCACATTCCTCACGGTCTCCATATTGAAGCCGGGAAGGGAAAGCGCCGGAAGCTTATTGGATATCTCATATAAATCCCCGATGGTATTGACCTGCATTTTCAGGCCGCTGACCATGGCGATCCCTGCCAATACAGCCACCAGGGAAGGGGGGATCTTCTGGCAGAACCCGGGCAGGAAGGGCCACAGGACTAAAACAGCAAAACATACCGCCCCTACGATAACTGCCTGCCAGTTTACCGTTCCGATAAAGTCAAACACGGCCTTCAGTTTTTCCATTGTCTCGATCAAAGGCTCCTCCGTCACTATGGTAAGTCCCAGGAAGTCCTTGATCTGGCCGATAAAGATGGTCACGGCTATGCCTGCCGTGAATCCGGTAGTGATGGTGTAGGGAATAAACTTGATCAGGCTGCCCAGGCGGAACACCCCCATCAATATCAGAATAAATCCCGCCAGCAGCGTGGCCACCACAAGCCCTTCAAAGCCGTTCTTTGCCACAATACCTGCTACAATGGTGGCAAAGGCCGCCGTGGGGCCTGCGATCTGCACCCGGCTGCCCCCCAGGAATGAGATCACGAATCCTGCGGTGATCGCCGTGTAAATCCCCTTTTCCGGGGTCACCCCGGATGCCAGCGCCAGTGCAATGGACAACGGTAGCGCGATGATGGCAACGATGACCCCTGCCACCACATCCTTTATAAACTGTTCCTTTGTATAGGTCTTTATAACCGAAAAAAGCTTTGGTTTCAATTTCTCCATATGTATCGAGCCTCCTATCCCGAAACTCGGGAATTCCTGTTTCCCGGTTTCTCTTTCTCCCTCATACTTCTATTTCCCTCATCTGTGTTCCATAGCTTACCTTATTGCAGTCCTGTTGGCCCCAGGACATGGCGGATCATATCCGAATAAAGTACCGCCTCTGTTTGATTGGCCGTGGCATCTTGCCGGGGATACAACCCCAACTTATAAAAGAGCTATTTGCCTGCCAGATCCACAAACACCGGCTCATGCTGCACCGCAGGCAGGAACTTTTCCAGCAGATCCGAGATCCCCAGGCGGATACTGGAAGTATTCATACAGGGGTGGCAACCCAGCTGTTCTCCTTTCAGGATATCCCTGTCCACCAGAAGCTGCACCCGGCCTTCCCTGTCATTCATCAGTCCCATAACGCTCAACGAACCGGGAGTAACACACAAGAGCCTCTCCATATAGACGGCTTCCCCAAAGGAAAGACGGGAACTGCCTATCTGCTCAGAAAGCTCTTTCGTCTTGAATTTCTTGTTTCCCGGCATCATCAACAGGTAAAATTTTGTCCTCTGCCGGTTGCACAGAAACAAGTTTTTGCAGATCACCGCATCCAACACCCTGTCAATCTCCCTGCAGGCTTCCATATTGTTGGCCACCTCATGGTCGATCCTTTCAAAGGGGATCCCAAGCCTTTGGAGCAATCCATATGCGGCCAGTTCTCTCTCCCGCAGCCAGTTTCCGTACCGGGGGGCGCCTTTCACAAGCTGAAGCTCTTTCCCCATGGACTCCGCTGCCCCATGATACCAGCCAATCTGCTGTCCCTGTTTTTTCACATAGCGTCCTGCCCGGGTCTCGAAAATGACCGAAAGTTCTTCCCCTGCCGCCACATTCAGCTCTCTGTCACAGTAATCCTCGCAATGGTATTTTCCGTCACTCCATACCGCTACCCAGTCCCTGGGAAGATCGAAAATCTTTCCCGTGGAAAGATGCCTTACTTTGCTGGTACGCCCAAATTCCTCCAAAATTTCCACTCTGCTGTCAAAATAGTTGGCAAAAACAGAAGACGGAGAACCCGTCTGTGCTTCCAAAGCCTTTACCTTGGGAAATTCGTCAAAATAATCCCAGCTGATATCCTCCATTTTTGCATTGCAGCCAGGAAGCACCAGACAGTTTAACTGCCCTGCGGCCTTCAGGCCGCAGCCGCCGTCGATGCCGATCACTCTCCTGTCCAAATCAAACAGAGGACTCATATCTTCGGTGTCTTTATACAGCACGGTTGGGTAATGCCCCGTGACCACCGTATACTTTTGGAACCCATATCCCTGTTCCAGGAAATGATCCCATTTTAAATATTGATAGGCGGAGGTACCTTCCAACGCCGTCAGGTCATCCGTTGGAACGCCGCCATGGACAAAAAGGTAATCCCCGATGGCCAGGATCGTTGGACATTGCCCCAAAAAGTCCAGTTCCTCACGGAAATGCTCTTTGATCATGCGGCGGTATCCGGACGCATTCTGTACCGTGACCTGTTCCACACCCACGCCCAGATCCTCCAGCATATCCTGCCCGATGCTCCCGCCCCATTTTTCGGAACGGGCAAATTTTTTCAGATAGTCCACAAATTCCTGGTCCGTCTTAATGGAATCCTCCATGAAATATTGTATCCTGTCCAAATCCACATTCCCCATGGAGATATAGACCGGATGCCGCCTGCTTAAGTCAAGGAGGTACTGTACCACCCGCAGGCTCTCCGGCCCCTTGTCCACCAAATCCCCCACAACAACGATTATGTCATCACCGCCGTAATCCAACTTTCTCAAGAGCTGGATCAGACGGTTTAAGTATCCGTGGATATCGCTGAACACCAGGATTCTCTGTCCCGGCGCAGCGTCTGCCTTTTGTATGGTTGCAGGTATCCTGTATATGGGGTTTTCTTTTTCCCGGCTTAAAATATCAAGATTTTGTATATTTCCGTTCTGCATTTCTCTGGTTTACCTTCTTTATATTGCTTTGTCTATTTTATTTCCAGGCATGCCCTTATGGGGACTGTACAATCTTCTTATTCTCCTCCCATGGGCACATCATTTACGGCATGGCCCATGTAATAGAACCCGAAGCATTCCTCCAGGGATACGTTAACCAGCTTTCCTATCATGGATGCGTCCCCGGGAAGATGGACGATGGTATTGTTGGAAAGCCTGCCAGTGACCATGGTATCAGCCACCGGCGCCTGCCCGTCCGCAATACCGTTCCTTTCATTGACTGATTCAATCAATGCCTCCATGACACGCCCCCGGTACTTCTCCGCCTGTGTTTTTGCAGTGTCCTGTACCACTTTGAGCAATTTGTCGAAACCGTTCTTTACCTGTTCTTTGGGCACCTGGTCCTCCATCGCAGCGGCGGGGGTGCCTGTCCGTTTGGAATAAATAAAGGTAAAGGCATTGTCAAACTTCACTTTGCGTACTACGTCTATGGTTTCCTCCAGATCCGCCTCCGTCTCACCGGGAAAGCCCACTATAATATCCGTAGTGATGGCTATATCGGGAATTTCCCTGCGGATTTTTTCCGCCAGCTCCAAATACTGTTCCTTCGTATAGCGGCGGTTCATACGGGCAAGAATTTTCGTGGAACCGGACTGCAGTGGCAGGTGCAGGTGACGGCAAATTTTTTTGGATTCTTTCATCACCTTGATCAGTTCATCGGACAGGTCCTTGGGATGGGAAGTCATAAAACGGATCCGCTTCAGTCCTTCAATTTTCTCCACCTCCTGCAGAAGCTGCGCAAAGCTTATGGGTTCCTCCAGATTTTTGCCGTATGAATTCACATTTTGTCCCAGCAGCATAACCTCTGTCACACCGTCCCGGACCAGCTTCTCAATCTCCCGGAGGATATCTTTCGGTTCCCTGCTCCTCTCCCTCCCCCTGACATAGGGGACAATGCAATAGCTGCAGAAATTATTGCATCCGAACATAATATTAATACCGGACTTAAAGGGATATTTCCGCTCTGTGGGCAAATCCTCCACAATCCTGTCCGCCTCCTGCCAGATATCCACAACCATACCGCTGTCCCTGTTTTCGTGGACGGTATGCAAAAGCTCCGCAAATTTGAATATATTGTGGGTTCCAAAGACCAGGTTTACAAAGGGATAGCTCTTTTTCAGCTTCTCAATCACCCCGGGTTCCTGGGTCATACAGCCACAGAGGGCAATCTCCATGGCAGGGTTCTTTTTCTTATAACCATTCAGCTCACCCAGTCTGCCATAGACCTTCTGGTTGGCGTTGTCCCGGACGGTGCAAGTGTTGAAAATCACAAAGTCGGCGTCCTCCCTGTCCGTCAGTTCGTATCCGGCCTGCCGTAAAATGCCGGACAGTTTCTCGGAATCCCTGGCGTTCATCTGGCATCCGAAGGTTTGAATGCACGCAGATAACGGACGGCCAAGGCGTTCACTTTCCGCCTTCACAATCTGTCTGCACTTCGCCATAAAGTAATATTGACGCTGTGGTTCAAAATCAGGAGGACCACAATTAACATTAACCCTGTCCAAGTCTACATGCTTTAATTCTTCTGTGGCAATATTTTTTAAATCAATATAAGAATCCATCTTTTATCCTTTTACTTATTGTTTCTTAATCCCAATTTCTATTTGAGCCAAGTTCACGTTCTCAAACACCCTTTAGGCTGTCAGCGGGAAGAGTACCTCTCTGCCAGCATGATCAGCAGCTCCGTAACCTTGTCCATGGACTGGACGCAGGCATATTCAAAACGGCTGTGGTAATTGGCGCCTCCCGTGCAGAGGTTAGGGCAGGGCAGTCCCATAAAGGAAAGCCTTGCGCCGTCGGTACCGCCGCGGACAGGGTTCACAATGGGTTCCACTCCCAGCTCCCGCAGGATGTCGGACGCATTTTTCATGAGATGCCCATGGTCTTTCAGCACCTCCCGCATATTATAATAGGAGTCTTCCACTTCCGCACAGACGGTCCCCTCACCGTATTTTGTATTCAGGAAGTCCGCACACTGCGCAAACATGGCCTTTTTCCGTTCGAAAGCCTCCCTGTCATGATCCCTGATAATATAGTCCGCCACCGTCTTTTCCACGTTTCCTTCTATGCGGTCCAGGTGGAAGAAGCCTTCCCGCCCTTCCGTATACATGGGATTCTGGAATATCGGAAGCAGATTCTGGAACTCCTGGGCCACCAGAATGGCATTGACCATCTTTCCCTTAGCGCTGCCGGGATGCACGCTGCGGCCATTGACCGTCAGCCTGCCGGAAGCCGCGTTGAAAGTCTCGTCCTCCAATTCGCCCAGTTCGCCGCCATCCACCGTGTAAGCAAAATCCGCGCCAAAGAGCTTTACATCAAAGTGGTCCGCGCCCTCTCCAATCTCTTCATCGGGAGTAAAGCAGATCCGCAGCTTCCCATGCTTTACCTCCGGGTGATGCAGAAGATATTCACAGGCTCCCATGATTTCCGCGATGCCGGCTTTATCGTCCGCCCCAAGGAGCGTAGTGCCGTCGGTGACAATGATATCTTTTCCTTCCAGCTTCCTGATCTCGGGAAAATCCGCCGTGGAGAGCACAATATTTTCCGCCTCGTTCAGAAGGATATCCTTTCCGTCATACTTTTCTATTATGCGGGGTTTCACACCCGTATCCGTCACTGCGGGGGATGTGTCCATGTGGGCCACAAATCCCAGTACCGGCGCATTCTGGCATCCCCCGGATGCAGGGATGGACGCATACAGATAGCAATGCTCCCTGTCATAGGTGATCTCTTCCGCCCCCATTTCCCTGAGCTGACGTTCCAAAAGTTCCGCCAGGTCATGCTGCTTTGCCGTGCTGGGCGTCATGCCTGTGGTCTCGTCGGACTGAGTGTCTATTGTCACATACTGTAAAAAATTTTCAACTGTCTTTGATAATATCATGGTGTCCCTCTTTTCTGATGATCGTCGTTTTATTGTTTAAAAGAAGCGTACTTATCATACCACGTTTGAGGACTTCCCACAATTCTTATTTTGAAAGGTTTTGATTCATCTGCCGGCCACAGGCACTTTTTCTATGACCGGTAATTCCGGATCTGACGGCATACTTTAGGGGACAGGATAAGCACGCAGACCAGGTTCGGCACAGCCATCAGCGCATTGCAGATATCCGACAGGTTCCAGACCACCTCCAGGGAACAGATGCACCCTATAAAGGCCATCAGCGCATAAATAAAACGGTACCAGATATTGCGGGATGTCTTTCCCTTCATTAAAAACTCAAAGGCCCTCTCTCCCTGATATGCCCAGCCTGCAATGGTTGCAAAGGCAAAGAGTACGATACTGATGCTGATAAATTTTTCTCCCCAGTCTCCCAGGGTGGTCTGGAATGCAGCCAGCGTCAGAGCCGTCCCCGTCAGAGGGGCCCCCTTTTCGTCCGTCATGCCGAAAGCTCCCGACGCCGCCAGTGCAAGGCCGGTCAGGGAACACATGACTACGGTATCCAGGAATACTCCTGTCATACTGATGTACCCCTGCCTCACGGGATCCCTGGTATCCGCTGCAGCCGCAGAGATACCGGCTGCCCCCAGTCCGGCCTCATTGGAGAAGATTCCCCTGGAAACACCCCAGCGTAAGGATTGCCCTGCGGAGACAAGGACCGTGCCGAACAAACCGCCGGACACCGCCCGGGGACAAAGTGCCGCCGTAAAAATACCTCCTATGGCAAGCGGAAGGTTCTTCCAGTGGGCCAGGATCACCACAATGGTGCCCAGCAGGTAAAAGATCCCCATAAAAGGCACCATCAGCCGTGTCAGCTTAGCGATAAAGCCAATCCCTCCCAGGACGATCAGGATCGTCAGCACGGTTACCACCAGGGCCGTTGCCGCCTTGGGAACCTGAAAGGTGACATATAAAGCATCCGCAATGGAATTCGACTGAGTCATATTCCCCATGCCAAAGGATGCAAGGACTGCAAATAATGAAAAGAAAAAACCCAGTACCCTGCCCGGAATCTTCCCCGGCAGCGCAGCCGCCATGGTATACATGGGGCCCCCCACCGTCTCTCCCAATTCGTTTTTGCTCCGATATGTAACGGATAGGGTACTCTCCACCAGCTTTGTCGCCATTCCGATGAGGCTGGTGACCACCATCCAGAACAATGCTCCCGGTCCGCCCAAAGCCATTGCCGTAGCTACCCCTACGATGTTTCCCGTCCCCATGGTAGCGGCCAGTTCCGTGGTCAGGGAAGAGAGCGCCGACACCTGGCCGGAGGATTTTTTTCCTGATCTGCCCCTATGGACTGCCGGATTTTGCCCGGCCGAAGTATGTCTGCCGTATGGCGCGCCCCTGCCACCTGGATTCCTGCCCCTGGCCGGCAGCGCAGCCTCCAAAGGCATCCGTTCCTCCGCAGAACCGGAATCGCCTTTCCGTTCTCTTCCCAATGCGCAGCCAAAGGCAAATTTCAGGTTTTTCAGGGGCAGGAACCTTAAGCTTGCCATCAGGTAAATCCCCGTCCCCAACAATAGGAACAACAGCCATGGCCCCCAAACCAGATCGTCTATTTTCCTGATCCATTCTTCTATTTTCAATCGAATAAAACCTCTGTACCATTTTTTAAAATATATCGGTACGGAGGTTTTATTATTCCTGTTATTGCCCAAATTCCGGTATCAATGAATAAATCGCCGGAAAACCTATGGTAATATGGTGCAGCGTCCACGGATAGGGAACAGATTCCTCCATCTGTAACCGGAAAACCATACTGCCCTTCCCATATGGGAAGACACCATCCAGCCTGTTTCCGCCGTCCAGGACATGCAGCTCAGGGTATACCTTCAAAAATTCCATCCAATCGCTGTTTGCTGCCCCCAGTTTTTCTTCCAGTTCTTCCTGCATCCCGCCATTCACTATGATACTTTGCGAAAAATGATTTTCCATGTACTCCTGGCCGAATATCGCATAGGCCGCACCATAATACTGATCGTAGAATTCAAAGAAGTCCGTTCCGGCCAAGCCGCTGTAAAAATATGCCATCAGCATCCAGGCATTGTTGAGAGTCGAAGTTGATGCATTGTATAAATAGTCTGCCAGGCTATATTCATAACCCACATATTTTTTATTTATCTCGTTTTCCGGGCCGAGGGAGCCTCCTGTGTCGGCCTGCAAAGCATAAAAGTCACCCGTGTCGGCTTCCAAAAGCAGTTTATAAGTCCCTATCTCATTATCCGGATGTTCCAGTTCGATATACCAGAGAATAAAATTGACCCCCTTGGCATAATCGTCACTGTAGATGACATACTGCTTCCATGCGCTGACTTCGCATTCATAAATCCCCTCGGTTATCAGGCCGGCTTCCAGAAGCGTCCATATGCTCTCCCGGTTGAACCCATTCTCCGAATTCAGGAAGTCCCGCAGTTTATCATAATCCGTGAGTTCCTCCGACGCCAAATAATAATTGGTATTTTCCGACTGGTCCTCCGCAAAATTAACCATTCGCTGGTAAAAAGAAGGCTCATAGTTCGTGCCCAATACAGCCACATCCACGTTTTCCCTCTCCTCCAACACGGTATCACTGCACTGCTTTTTATCCTGGAACCGGAAAACCCATCCCGGGCTGAAAAAGGCCACGCCCACCAAAGCCGTGAGCGCCAATATGGAAGCGGCATAGATTAGCCTCTCTCTTCGCTTATTCCTGCCTTGTTTTCTTTTTCCGTTCATTTTCCCTTTCCTTCTTCGGCACTCCAGCCGGGAATACCACCTTCATTACCGTTCCTTCCCCCAGTTTACTGTCGATTTGAAGCACTCCGCCATGAAGTTTTATAATCTTATAGCACAGCGCCATGCCGATTCCCGCGCCGCCCTCTCTGCGTGAACGGGACTTGTCAACCATATAAAAGGCTTCTGTGATGCGGCTGATTTCCTCCGGCGGGATGCCCCTTCCGTTATCCACCACTTTTACCTCATACTCTCCGCCGGGCAGATTGCTTCCCTTCAGCAGGATAAACCCCCTGTCCCCCTTATCCATGGCTTTCGCCGCATTGTCAAGCAGATTGTAGAATAGAGACAGCAATAACTCCGCATCCCCACAGAGGACGCCTTTGTCCATCTCCACCTTGCCCCGTATATTCCTCTGGGTCCAGATGGGCCTCACAGTAACCCTGATATTTTCCTCCAGGAGCTTGGTCTGGACAGGTCTGTTCTCGACAGGGGTCTTGTCCATACTGACAAGTTCCAGCAGCTTATGGGACAGGCTTTCCAACCGTTTCCCCTGGCTGTAAATATAAAAAGTAGCCTCCGCCCGTTCCTCCTCGGACATTTTCATGGAATTCATCATATCGGCATAACCGATAATGGACGTGAGCGGTGTCTTCAGCTCATGGGCAAACGCCGCCGTGAAATCCTCTTTTTGCTTTGCTTCCAGAGCCTTTGCCTCTGCCTGCTCCACCAGCCTGTCTGCCATGCGGTTGAAATTTCTCGCCAATTCCCCGATCTCATCCCCGCTTTTATTAAAGGAGCGCAGCTCCATCCGCCCGTCTGCAATCTGCTTTGCCACACGGTCCAGGCTGCGGATAGGCCTGGTTATGTACCTGGAAAGCCCGTAGATACCGATACTTCCCACTGCCAACAGTCCCAGGAGTGCGGTCCGGTATTGCCGCAGCAGATCCAGCCTGTCCTCATAGATCGGCGTCAATTCCCGGCATAACCCTAAATACAGCGGCCTCTCCGCAGCGGTAGTGACCGTGACAGTAAACATATAATATGCATCCCCAAACCTGCGAATACAATAACCATAAGTATTCCCGGCCCCTGCCAGAGAATTTAGCAGCTCTTCGATTTCCTGCCCAAACCCCTGGCCAGCCACATAATCTTCACCGGCATAGAAGGAACCGCCGTCCTTTAGCACAAAAAGCCGGCTGCCCTCCCGTTCCACACTGTTGGTAATGCTGTCCAGTGTCCTGCTGATGGCATAATCCTCCCCGAATTCTTCCGTAGAGCGGTATCCCATCTCAAACAGGAATGCAAACATACGGCTCTCGCTGTTCCCTCTCTCGACCTCCTTGTCAAGAAGCTGAGAAAAGTTAGAGGAAAGCAGCCAGCTCCCGAAAAACATAAAAATCACTGTCAATAATGCAGTTGTGGCAAGAAACAGCTTATCCGAAAATCTCATTCAGCCTCCAGGCGATAACCCACTTTATACACCGCGGAAATTTCATTGTCCCAGTTGAGCTTCTTTTTCAGCCTCTGGATATGGAGGTCCACTGTCCTGCTCTGGCCCATATATTCCCCGCCCCAGACTGTCTCATATATTGTCTCCCGGTATAATGCAATATTCCGGTTTCTGGCAAGCAAAAGCAAAAGGTCAAATTCCTTCATGGTAAGGGCAATCTGCTCCCCTCCCCTGGTGACCGCCCTGGAAGCAGTGTCTATCACTATATCAAAGACCTCCAGCACGCTTTCCGTCTTGTGGTATCTGCGCAGTACCGCTTCCACCCTGGCAAGCAGCTCCACGATCTCAAAGGGTTTGGTGAGGTAATCGTCCGCCCCCATTTTCAGGCCCTTCACCTTATTTTCCGTAGTTCCCAGGGCTGTCAGGAAGATTACCGGAAGCTCCAGGGTCCTTGCATAATCCATCAGTTCATAACCGTTGATCCCCGGGAGCATCACATCCAGCAGCACCAGGTCCGGCTTTTCCTTTTCCATATAATCTGCGGCAGTTTCCCCATCCGCTGCCCAGACACAGTTATATCCTGCCCTTCTTAAATTCATTCGGATCAGATTTGCGATAGGCTCCTCATCCTCCGCGATCAAAATCTTTAACATCCTACTCCCTCATTCCTTCCGTTTCTTGTTTATCTATCAATCATACATGGATAATTTATCCTGCCATTGTGCATCCGTGTGACTCATTTTGTACCAAACATGTATCAACATTGTATCACATAACAGCCTGCCCTGCCAGTCCCAGTCCCGCAAAAACACATACAGGATCCTGTGAAAACATCTGCCCCGGACAGCATGGCCGGCAATGTTGTATTTTCATATAAATGAGTTTATAATATTTTCTGAAACAATAAAGCGGAGGGACTGCCCGATGAAAACCATTGCCGTCATTGAAGACGATATTTATATTGGAAACCTGCTTCAGGAGACATTGTCCGGGAAGGGTTATTTTGTGCTCCGGGCCTACTCCGGCACGGAGGCTCTGCTTTTGCTGGAGAAGAAGCGGCCGGACCTGATCCTGCTGGATCTCATGCTGCCGGGACTGCCCGGTGAGAAGCTGCTTCCCCTGATAAAGGAAATCCCGGTTATCATCGTCAGCGCAAAGGCTGATGTAAACGAAAAAGCCACCCTGCTTCTGGAGGGAGCCGTAGATTATGTCACGAAACCCTTTGCAATCAGGGAACTGCTTGCACGAATCACGGTGCAGCTGCGCAGGCAGTCCTCTCCCTGTGACAGCCGCCTGACAGTGGGAAGCCTGTGTCTGGACAGCAGGGACAGAAGCTGTACCCTGTCAGGCTGCCCGGTACGCCTGACCAGGACCGAATTCGCCATCCTGAAGCTGTTGGCGGAAAATGCAAATCATGTTATTTCTAAATCCGCCCTGCTGGACCAGATCAGCCTGGATACACCCGACTGCACGGAAAGCTCCCTGAAAGTCCACATCAGCAATCTCAGGCAGAAGCTGCGTGAAGCTTCAGAGGATATTCACATCGAGGCCGTGTGGGAAATCGGCTTTACACTTTCTTTACCTTTTTCTTAACCGGTATCTTAATCTTTCTGCGGTATACTCCGGTAAGTAAACACACCGGTTCTGCCCCGGGGCGCCTGAAAGTATCCCCGCCGAAACCGGTGAAATGCAGGATCGCGCAAAATTTTCCTTTCACCTCCCTCCCGGGGCCGTAATCGGAACCACAGAACCGACGGCGTTTCATCTGCGGTATCTGGCGCATGCTGTGCAGCGCCGGAGAATCCTGATGGGAGTGGCCGCCAAAGCGGGCAAACGGGAGTTTGTTAGATGAAAAGGAAAATCGGCAGCGCAGAAAGGAAAGATTTTATGGAATATGTACTGACAACCAGCTCACTGCAAAAGAAATACCGTGATTTCACGGCGCTGAACAATGTAAATATGCATGTCCCCAGAGGCGCCATCTATGGTTTCGTGGGGGAAAACGGGGCGGGAAAGACCACGCTGATCCGCCTGATCTGCGGACTGCAAACCCCCACAAAAGGGGATTATTCCCTCTTCGGACTCTCCTTCCGGGATCCCTGCATCAACCGGAGCCGCAGCCGGATGGGAGCCGTGGTGGAGACACCGTCCATCTATCTGAATCTGTCCGCAGGGGATAATCTCAAAGAACAGTACCGGCTGCTGGGCATCCCCTCCTTTGACACAATTCCTGAGCTGTTAAAGCTTGTAGGCCTGGAGCACACGGGAAGGAAAAAAGCCAAAAACTTTTCCCTTGGCATGCGCCAGCGGCTGGGCATCGCCCTGGCTCTTGCCGGGAACCCCGATTTCCTGGTGCTGGACGAACCCATCAACGGCCTGGATCCCCAGGGTATCATCGAAATCAGGGAACTGATCCTGGAGCTGAACAGGAAATCCGGCATCACCATTCTCATCTCCAGCCACATATTGGATGAATTATCCAAGCTGGCCACACACTACGGCTTCATCCATAAGGGCAACATGGTACAGGAAATCAGCGCTGCCGCATTGGAAGCCTCCTGCCGCAGATCCTTAAGCATCACCGTCTCCGACAGCAAAATTCTTTCCCTGGTATTGGAAGAAAAGGGACTGGAATACCGGATCCTTTCCGATACCCAGGCAGAAATATACGGCGATATCACCATTTCGGAGCTGACAGACGCACTCAGCCACAGGAAATGCACCGTTTATACCGCCGCATCCAAAGAAGAAGGCCTGGAAAACTATTATATGAACCTGGTACATCGTTGCATTAATTCTTGAGTAATCAGCACTGATTTACTTCAAGATTAACGCAATGATGTACTGGTAGGCAGGGAATTAGCTTATCATCACCGCGCCGAATCTGACATTCGGATCGGGTGCGCATGACTGGAACTTCACCAAAGCCGCCTGCGCGGCAAAACGAACGTGTCTGCGCGCTGCAAAGTCACAGATGACTTGACACGGACTCACTGATACACAAAAGGCAGCGCAGAAATGAGGTAAATATGAGTAAATTATTATCAGCCGGCTTTGCACGGCTTTGGAAAAATACGATATTCTGGATGGAAATCATTATCATGCTGCTTTTTTTTGCCGCCCTGTTGCTTTCTAACTACAAAGATATGCAGAATTGCGGCATCTCCTACTGCCTGGACGGTTTCTTTATCGGCAGCTTTATGATCATCGGCTTCTTTACCGCCACTTTCGCATCCATGTTCCTGGGCACGGAATACAGTGACGGAACCATCCGCAACAAGCTTGTCATGGGACATGGCAGAATCAGCATATATCTCTCCGGCCTGATCATCTGCTTTGTCTCCACCGTGATTGTCTGTCTCAGCTCCATAGTCCTGATCCTGGCCATGGGAATTCCCATGTTCGGTTTCCTGACCAGACCCTTGACAGACACTCTGGCGGTGATTTGTGTCGGTATTTTCATAGATGCCGCATACTCCGCAGTCTTTACCATGATCGCCATGCTGGTGACCAGCAAGCCTGTCACCGTTATGGCCTGTATCTTTACCTGCCTGGCAGTGTATTTTGGCTCCATGTCCATCAGTATGAAACTGGAAGAACCGGAAATCTGGCCCGGCTATGTATCCGTTGAAGACGGCAGTGAATTTGTATACGGCCAGTCCTATCCCAACCCAAATTATCTGCGCGGCACAAAAAGGGCAGTCTATGAATTCCTTTATGACTTTCTGCCTGCAGGCCAGGGATTCCAGCTGGCCCGGGCCAATGCCCCCACCCCCGACGCACTCTTCCCCCTGTACTCGCTGATCATCACAGTCACTACAACTGCAGGCGGGATCCTGGTCTTCCGCAAAAAAGACCTGAAATAATCATGCCCGCCCTGGCGGGCACGGCAAGGCGGCACGGCAGGAAAGGCAGAAGGAGTAGGATAAATGGAATCTCTCATATTCGGAACCCTGTGTACCATTATAATCATTTTAGCGGTCAAATTATACCTGATTCGGAAAGGACTCCGGGAGATAGACGACAGCCTGGAGAATATCCTGAACCAAGACACAAACCGCCAGATCACCCTTTCCTCCCGGGACCGCTGCGTCTGCCGGCTGGCCGCAGGACTGAACGTGTATCTGGGACAGCTGCGCAAAAGCCAGCTGAAGTACAGCAACGGCGACAGGGATCTGAAAGAGGCAATCACCAATATCTCCCACGACCTGCGGACGCCTCTGACCGCCATAAGCGGTTATCTGGAACTGCTGGAGAGGCAGCTCTCCCCCGAAAAAGGTCCCCATGTCCAGACAGACAAGGCTTTTTCTGCCCGGAAAGGGACTGATTCAGAAAGCAGAGAAACTATATGGAATAAAAAAGAACTCCCGGGACAAGAGACGAATTGCACCCAAAAGTGGGAAGACAATACCAGAAATACTGAGACGACAGATGTTCCCCATTGCCTGAAAGTGATCCGCGGCCGCACGGACCACATGAAACGGCTGACGGAAGAGCTTTTCCGTTATTCCCTGGCATTGTCCGTACCTGAAGAGAAAGCGCAGCCAGTCTCCTTAAACAGGGCTTTGGAGGAATGTATTCTGTCCTTTTACGGACCCCTGCGGGAAAAGGGGATCTCACCTGCCGTTTCCCTGCCGGAGAATCCCGTTATCCGTACCCTGGATCCCGGGGCACTGGCGCGGATCCTTCAGAATGTCTTAAGCAATGCCGTGAAATACAGCGGTGGCGATCTGGAAATCTGCCTGTCTGAACAGGGTACAATCACATGTTCCAATACGGCTCCCAACTTGAATCCCCTGCATGTGGAGCATCTCTTCGACCGCTATTACACCGTGGAAAGCATCTCTTTGCCTGACGGGGAAAGCTCCACGGGCCTGGGTCTCTCCATCGCCCGCCTGCTGACAGAGCGGCTGGGTGGTGAGATTTCCGCTGCCTGCAGGCTGCAGCCTGTCACCCCCGATTCCCCGTCACAATCCCATACGGCAGAAAACAGGCTGGAAATCACCATAAGATTTCCAGCCTGATATCCCCTTTCATCCCTTTTTAGTTTTTCTTCAAAAACATCGAAAAGGTGCTTCCGTTTTCATCAGATGAGACTTTCATATATCCATTCTGTTTATTGATAATTTCACGGGTAAGATATAAGCCGATTCCCACCCCGTCAGTACCCACGGATTGTTTTCCTCTGTAAAACCGCCCAAAAATCTTAGCCTGTTCTTCTTCTGGGATGCCAACACCGCTGTCGCTTATATCAAGCCGCAGAAAGGACGGGTACTCTGTTATCTGTAAGCGGACAAAACCTCCTTGCGGCGTATATTTCACGGCATTATCAATGACATTTGATATGGCTTCTGCCGTCCAGTTAAAATCTAAAACCGCTTCAAAAGATTGGTCACATTCAAAGGTTATCAAAATGCCTTTTTCCTTTGCTTTTGCATATACCGTTTTTACAGCTTGGAGTACAATCTCGTTCAAGCTGTTCTTTTCGGGCTTTAAGCTGATAATGCCGCTTTCCAGGCGGGACATTTTAATCAAGCTGTTTGTCAAAAAGGTCAGCTTTCCAAGTGACATCTGCAAAGTGGTAATGTATTCTGTTCTTTCTTCCGCAGACAGTTCCCCATCGCTAAGCAGCTCGGCAAATGTATTTGCTGCCGCAATAGGCGTTTTTATCTGATGTGAAATATCAGAAATTAGCGTTTTTATCTGTTCTTTTTCCTGTGCTAACATTTGATTTTGGGCTGTCAAAATGTTGCGGAGTTTTAAAAGCTGATGCTGCAAACGGGCTGTCAGCGTATCTTCTGCTTCTGAAAAGATTTGCCGTTCCTGCTGTTCAACTAAAGCTTCTATGAGCAGGGTAATCTGTTCTAATAAATCATCGTTGTAACGATTGTGGAGAAAATCAAGCAGGAGCAGTAAGGCAAATAAGATAAGCACGCCGGAAAATCCCCAAAGTATTGTAACAGGACTGCTCCTTGCAAAAAACACCATAAGAACAGATAAAACCGATATGACAGCTCCTGTAATCAGAACCAGTTTTCTGTAAATATCAAAATGCTTCATTGTCATTCTCCAAAGGTATATCCCATGCCAAAAACAGTTACAATATATTCCTGCTTCTCATCGTTCAGCTTTTGGCGTAATCTTTTTATGTTGACACGGATTGTATTGTCATCCACAAAATTTCCGTCTATATCCCAAAGGTGTTCCAAAAGCATTGTTTTTGTAACGACTTTTCCTTTGTTTTGTATCAGATACAAAAGCAGTTTATATTCGGTAGCAGTCAGATGTATTTCCTCCCCGCTTAACAGAACAAGGCATTTATCCGTATCTATCTCCAAGCTCTTATATTTCATATGGGGGCTGTCGCCGCCTGTGCGTTTCAAGATAGCATGTACCTTTTTTCGCAAAACTTCAAGGGAAAACGGCTTGGAAATATAATCATCACATCCTGCCCCAAATCCCTCCAACATATTTTCTTCGGTATCATTGGCTGTCAAAAACAGAATTGGTGTATCGGATGTTTCACGGATTTTTCTGCACAATTCCAAACCGCTGCCATCGGGCAGATTGATGTCAAGCAAAAACAGGTCAGTTTTCAGTTTTTGATATTGCGTTAAAGCGTCCACAAAACCATAAGCAGCAGTTATGGTATGACTGTCTTTTTTCAAGGCAATCGAAATTCCTTTCGATAAAATCTTGTCATCTTCGAGTAGAAAGATATTTGCCATAGCCTGAAATACACCACCTTTCCTTAATAGATTTTTAATGGCAGGTACAGACGCAGCAGGTTTGCGGCCTGCACCTGTCGATGCTTATTTACTGTAAAAGTTCCTATGCCATTCCGTTACCGCGAAGTCAAAACCATGTTGCTTTATGGTTTTGCGAGAAAGCTGTGCGCCAACCTGCATATTCTATGCAGGTTGTGTGCATCAGCTAAACTCCCAGGCAATTCTCTTTATTGCCATGCTTTCTATTGATGGTGGCGCATTGGAATGCATGGGAGTTTAGTTATCAAAACTGCGCATCCGTTCTATGACTGTTTCATTGGAAATCAACTT
>CANRWO010000021.1 GCA_947643615.1 uncultured Lachnospiraceae bacterium | reverse complement strand
GCATTCCACCGGAGAAAGGATATCCTCCTGCTTTTTCCGATATTTCTCGTATTCTTCATGTGCCTTTTCAAGAGCCTGTTTATGAGTAATTTTTCCTTTCGTGGTTAAAATATCTCTTCTCGTCATTTTCAAATAATCATCAATCGTTTCCAACCAGTCTTTCATATACATTGGCTCTTGATTTAATGCGTGAACTTCTGCAATATCCAAATACGCCGTAACGATTTTATTTAACGCATCTATTTCTTTTTCGTTTAAATAGTTCTTTGCGATCTCTACATCAGAACGTTTAATCTCTCTTCCATCCCACGAAGTTAATCCCATATTGCCTTTATCAGCATCTGCCCGTTGATAGATTACTTCTGCCGCTGTGTGCTTATGAGCCGCCCAGTGCATTTTATTTTGTACCTGTTTAAAAAATATAATTGAACTCTCTGCTTTTGGATCATAATCAATACTTGTTGCATATATCTCCAGTACTTTTCTCCAAAATACTTTTTCAGAAGAACGAATATCACGGATACGGGCTAATAATTCATCAAAATAGTTTCCACCGCCAAGATTTTTAAGACGATCATCATCTAATGCGAACCCTTTTTTCATGTATTCTTTCAAAATTGAAGTTGCCCACATCCTAAACTGCGTTCCTCTTAGAGATTTTACCCGATAACCAACGGAAATGATGACATCTAAATTATAAAAATCTACCTGATAAGTCTTGCCGTCAGAAGCAGTGTAGGCAAATTTTGCCCAAACTGCCTCTTTTACCAATTCTCCTTCTTTAAAAATATTTCTTACATGTTTTCCAATTACACTTTTATCTCGTTGAAACAACTCGGCCATCTGATCTATGGAAAGCCAAACCGTATCATGCTCAAATGTAACTTCTATTTTTGTGATTCCATCTTCTGTAGTGTACATAAGTATGTTTGTCTGTGGCATGTTCTCTCCTCTATTAAGACAAATAATAATTTAATGGCGCTATTATAGTAAATCATAACCTTTTATGTCCGTTACATATTTTCCTATTTGTTCTACAAATAATTGATCGACTTTATACTTTTTAGAAAGATTTTTGATTGTTTCTTTGTCAGTAATCAAATCTTCAATAATTTTCAGGACTTTGCCTATAGTAATATTCGTTTTAAATTGTGGATTTCCAAGTAATTCGGATATGTCCATAAAATTCAGCACGAATTTTTTTGATTCTTTAGTCATAACTTGTTGAGATGTTGACACTGTTTCTTTTGATTGATGCGATTGTGTAGATACATTTTTAGGCTGAAACGTCTTTGTGTATATAGTCTGTCCAAGAGTAGTCTGCCACTTATTGATTATTGCAATACCATTTTTTCCATTTGGAACACTACTTGATTCAATATTTCCATCTGCAGCGTTAGATTTCCTAGACGTAGCCACCACTACGCCGTCGGAAATCTGCCTTGCAGGCTGAAAATTCATTCTGCGCAAGTAATCTGGTGAGTACACTAGAACAGTTACTTTCCTCAAAAGATACTCGAGCGCATAGGCATAACAGTCCTTCCGCAATCTGAGAAGCAGCTTCTACCATATCTCCGTCTTGTCACCAGTATTTAATTTGGGTTATGGCCTTTGCAAATGCCGTAATTGTCGCAGGATTGCGATAATTTACGTCAAAGCGCCATATTTTATTTATATCTATACCTGAATCACGCCATGACAGGCGGCTGCCATAGATTTGTTGTGCAACATCTCCAAAAAATGTAAAAGAGCCAGCTTCTATCATTGTACCCCATATACAAACCAATTTCCACAACTTTCTACAAATCTATCCGCAAAGTCCTACTATATATCGTAAATTTCCACCCCCGCCTCCCCTACCAACAACTATTCTATCCGAAATTTAAACATACACCATGGATTACAAATCAAGAATAGGTATCCTCATCCAAAACACCATATAAGTGGTAGGGGAGTATATAAAAATCTGAAAATGTAAAGCGCCGTATATAAGGTATACCCGGACATAGAAATGCTCCATACATAGTAGATTTATAATATTTCATGTGTCTACTATATAGGGAGCATATCAAAATCAAAACTTTAAACTAACTAAAAAGCTGAAAATGGGACTCGAACCCACGACCCCTTCATTACGAGTGAAGTGCTCTACCAACTGAGCTATTTCAGCACCACTAGAACAGTATACAGGTTCTAGTCATATTTTTCAACCATTTTTTTAATAATTTATATAATTTTACTTATATTTAGATATGGCGGCACAATCTGCCCATGTTTGCTTAGTTGCAATCCGGCCGTATAATGCTTTTCAGCTCTGTATCTGCTTCATGCTGTAAAAGATTCCCCGGCTCGCCATCAGTTCGTCATAAGTGCCGAACTCTACGCACTGCCCTCCGTGGATCACCGCGATCCGGTCGGCATCCCGTATGGTGGACAGCCTGTGGGCCACAATAAACGTAGTCCTGTTTCTGGTCAGGTTATTTACCGCTTCCTGGATCAGCTTCTCGGAGATACTGTCCAGGGCTGAGGTGGCTTCGTCCAACAGGATAATCTTGGGTTCCCGTATCAGCGCCCTGGCGATAGAAATACGCTGGCGCTGTCCGCCGGAAAGCTTTCCCCCGTGTTCCCCCACCATCGTGTCCAGTCCCTTAGGCAGGGAATCCACCAATTCCCGCAGGTTCGCCGCGTCTATGACCTGATCCAGCTTCTCCTGGGTCACATCCTCGCAGCCGTATACTATATTTTCCCGGATGGTCCCCGAAAACAGTATGGAAGTCTGAGGCACCACTGCCAGGTATTTCCGGTAAGAACGCAGGTCGATCCGGCTCAGGTCATGGCCGTCCAGCAGCACCTCACCGGTATCCGCCAGGTAAAAGCCGTTGACCAGGTTCAGAATCGTGGACTTCCCTGCGCCCGATTCCCCTACCAGCGCAATGGTTTCCCCCTTCCGGACCTCAAGGTTCAGTCCGTTCAGAGTATCGTTCTCGCCGTCATGGTACCGGAAGTGGACGTCCCTGAAAGAAAAGCATCCTTCCACGTCCGTAACCTGTTCTTTTCCCTCATTATGCTCCACATCCTCGGACAGAAGCACTTCCCCAATGGAATTGACGGACTCGATTCCCTTTGTGATGGTGGGGACCAGGGAAATGATGGCCGATACCTGGTTGACAATGGTGGCAAAATAGCTTTGGTATAAAGTGATATCCCCTGCCAGGATATTGCCTTTAAAGGCAAGGAAGCCGGTAAAACACAGACAGACTACTTGGAAAACCTGGAAGATTGCCCATCCTACAGAGCCGAACAGGGATTGGATCAGATCCAGCTTATAACCTTTTTCAGCCACGGCAAAGAGCTGCCCACTCATCTTCTGCACTTCCTCTTCCTCCAGGGCATGGGCTCTTGTAACAGGGATCAGCTCCACCATTTCCATGACCCTGGCGGAGGTTTCCTCCATCTCTTTCCGGAATTCCCTGTTCCTGCGTTTCATAATACTGCGGAAGGAAACCATGGTTATTGCGGCGATAGGCGTGGTGACCAGGAAAAAGGAAAACACCATCATGCTCCTCTGGACCGTAACTGCCAATGCCACCGAGATATTCAGCACGATATTTAAAATGCTTAAAAACATCTGGGTAGAAAGCCCTTCCACCGCCTCCACATCCCGGATGATCTTGGACTGCAGGCGGCCGGACTGTGTCTCTATATGAAAAGATATGGAAAGCTGCTGCAGCTTGCGGACCAGGGCCTTCCTGAGTCCCGTCTCCGCATACCGGGTGGACTGGCTCTTATAATCTACATACAGATAATTCATGGGCACATTCAATACGATCAGAAAGACCATCAACAGTGTGTAAAACATAATGTGCCGGGTACTGTCCGGATTTCCGGCAGTAATATCATTAATGATATTGGCCGTGACGATGGGGAGCACCCACACACAGGCGTGCTTACAGAAGAAAAAGAAGATTGCCAGCAAAAACTTATAATAATTTCCCTTATACAGCGACACCAAAATTTTCAGAGGATGCCCCTGATGCTTCCGGTAGCATTCTATAAACCAGTGTTCCGGTTCGATCCCTTTGGGCGCTCTCAATTTTTTTTCAAATGATGACATGTTCAGGCTCCTTTTTCAACATGATTTTTTCGCTGTAGCCTCAATAATGTTTCCATTCATAAAACAGGGATGCCGCTTACAGCATCCCTGTCAGAACTTTCTTTTTACAATATGCTTTTTCAACGGGAAGATCAGTTGTTGATCAGCTTATCTTCCTCATTGTTCCAGCTGTAAAGCTTTCTGATCTCCTCGCCTACCTTTTCGGAAGGATGCTCGGAAGCCAGCTTTCTCATAGCCTTGAAGTGAACCTGCTTTCCTGCGGGAGACATATCAAGCAGGAAGTCCTTGGCAAAAGTGCCGTCCTGGATATCGCTCAGGATCTTCTTCATAGCCTTCTTGGTCTCCTCTGTAACCACCTTGGGGCCGGTAATATAATCGCCGTACTCCGCAGTGTTGGAGATGGAATATCTCATGCCCGCGAAACCGCTCTGATAAATCAGGTCAACGATCAGCTTCATCTCATGGATACATTCAAAGTATGCGTTCCTCTCGTCATAGCCTGCCTCAACCAATGTCTCGAAGCCTGCCTGCATCAAGGCGCACACGCCTCCGCAAAGCACTGCCTGCTCACCGAAGAGATCCGTCTCGGTCTCGGTACGGAAGGTAGTCTCCAGAACACCCGCCCTTGCGCCGCCGATGCCCAGAGCATAAGCCAGGGCCAGGTCCTGTGCCTTGCCGGTAGCATCCTGCTCCACAGCGATTAGGCAGGGTACGCCCTTCCCCTCCTGGTACTCGCTTCTCACGGTATGGCCGGGGCCCTTAGGCGCAATCATGGTAACGTCTACGTCCGCAGGAGGCACGATGCATCCGAAATGAATGTTGAAGCCGTGAGCAAACATCAGCATATTGCCTGCCTCCAGGTTGGGTTCAATGTCTTTCTTGTACAGGTCTGCCTGCTTCTCATCATTGATCAGGATCATAATGATGTCTGCCTTCTTTGCAGCCTCCGCCGCAGTATATACTTCAAATCCCTGCTTCACAGCCTTGTCCCAGGATCTGGAACCCTCGTATAACCCGATGATCACATGGCAGCCGGAATCTTTCAGATTCAGCGCATGCGCGTGCCCCTGGCTGCCGTAGCCGATGATTGCGATAGTCTTTCCCTCCAACAGGGAGAGATTACAGTCTTCCTGATAAAAAATTTTTGCCATTTTTCTTTCCTCCGTTTGCGTTTGGTTTATGTACGCTCTGGTTCCGATGAGTGCACTTTCATTTTCCATAATCTATAACCGACAGGATCTATCCTGTAGTTAACGCATCATTCTTCTATATAGATCACCTTATCCGTCCCCCTGCTGAGACCCGCGATACCGGTCCTGGCAATCTCAAGGATCTCATAACCGTCCAAAAGGCCGATAAAGGCATCAATCTTCTGCTGGTTGCCGGTGAGCTCGATCATCAGGCTCTCCGGTGATACATCTATGATCTTTGCACGGAATATATCCGTCACGGCGATAACGCTCTGCCGCTGTTCCGCAGTCGCCCGCACCTTGATCATGATCAGTTCCCGGTACACGCTCTCCTCCGGCTTTAATTCACGGATATCCCGCACATCCACCAGCTTTGCCACCTGTTTCTCAATCTGTTCCAGGATCTCCTCGTCACCGGATGCCACGATGGTAATCCTGGTAATGCGGGAATCGGCGGTAGCGCCGGCTGTGATACTCTCTATGTTATATCCTCTTCTGGAAAAGAGACCGGAAATCCGACTCAGGACACCTGACGTATTGTCAACCAACAATTGAAAAACTCTCTTCTGCATGTAAAGCACCTCACCATATTGTCTGAATCCACATTGCAAAAACTCTTTCGTTATCATATCAAGCCAAAGGGAAAATGTCAATAAACGGGCAAAGAAAATCGGCGTAAATCTCAAGCCTGGCTGTCGATCACCATTTCGATCTCCGCCGGGTCAAGGGACTGCAGCATTTGCCCCGGAAGACTGAATCCCGAAGAAAGCTTCTGGGAAGTCCGATAATTTGACGCCGCCCTTTCCGTATCCCCCATGCGCAGGCAGCAATTCCCAAGGTTAAAATAGACCAGATAATTCCCTTTCTTTGCTATGGCCTGCTCCAGGCGCTCCACTGCCTCGCCGTATTTCTCCTGATAATAAAATACACAGGATAGGTTGTTCAGCACCGCCGGATCCTGGGGGATATATTCCAAGGCCGACCGATAGTACTTTTCCGCGGCATAATACTTCCCCAACCGATAGACAGCGTCACCGTTCTCTTTATTTATCTTCAGGTACGTTTCTTTTAAATGGCGTATCTTTAACTGCGTTTCCGATTCCTTAGCGGTATCTCCCAGATCCCGGTAGCATTTTTCCAATCTCGTATAATATTTCAAGTTCATGGGTTCTGCCGCAATGGCCGTTTCCAAATGCTCCACTGCTTCTTCCAAACGCCCGGTTTCCCGCAGAATATAAGAAAGGTTATAACGTTCCGATTCGCTGTTTTTTCCATGTTGTATGGCTTTTCTATAATACTTTTCGGCCTCATCCAAATAGCCATAGTGGTAAAAAATAAGTCCTATATCATTATACCTTTTTGCATTTTCGGCATACGGCTTGACGGCCTGTTCTATTTCGGCCAGATCCTTGCTCCGCCCTTCCGCATGATCTATTTTCGATCGGTACACCATTTCCGATACACGGTTATATTCGCAGTCATTTATCTTTATTGCTTCCATAATATCATCAAGCGCTTTTCGATATTCCGAATCACTCTTATTATAGTAACAATTGGCCCGTGACCGATAGTAACTTTCCTTGGGATTCAAATCAATTGCCCGTGTATAGCACGTAATTGCCTCTCCATACATCTTTTTGTCTCTGTAGCAGTCACCCTGTATGCCATGGCACTCATCCGCCCCCGAGAAGAGGGAGAGCGCTTTTGCCGCATGGCGGATGGCTTCGTCATACTCCTTCTCTTGATAGCAGATCCTCGCCAGATATAAATAGGGCACCTCATCCGACGCACCATATGCGATACCATTTTCCAGGTAGGTCTTGGCTTCACCAAACTTCTCCGACTCGTAAAAATAGATCCCGAAATACACATGGTTATTCTCAAACTTTTCTCTCAGGCTCTCCGATTCATAAAACAGATCCAGCGCCTTCTGCCGCTCCTTCAGATGATAGTAACAGCTTCCCTGATAGGAAAGGATTTCGGCTTTGTACTTGTCGCCGTATTCCAAAGCCTTTTCAAAGTCTCCAAGGGCCGAGTCCACAAAGCTCTGCATGGATCCGTAACTCTCGAAGATTGCCCTTTCGGCAGCCTTCACATAGTGATACTTTCCTAAGAGCCTTGTCTTGACTTTCCCTCTGTAATAATAATATTTCTCCGGTTTATAGTTGGCCGCGATAATCTTGTCATAGCAGTCCAATTCATCCATGTACCTGTTCAGGTTATAATAGCATGCCGCTTTCCTGACCATAACGCTCTTATATCTTTTTTTCTTATTGATCTGCCTGGCGGACAAAGAATTCAGCTTTGCCAGCGCCCCTTCATAATTTTCCAACATAATCAGCGCATCCGCATATCGGGTCACATAACGCAGCTGGTTCTTTTCCTTTCTCCTGCAGGCGTTCAGATAACGGATGGCAGCCTTGGGCCTGTTTTCGGCAAGGCATTGCTCCGCATTTTTAAAGGAGGACTCGGAAAAGTCCAACAGCCTGGGTGCATACTCCCCTTCCATGGCATCTGACAGCAGGTCTTGTATCTGTCCATCCGTTTTCCCGCATACAATTGCCTTTGTGTTCCCGCCACATTTTTTCCGCCTGTGGAACGTCATTCCAAGGACAAAAAACGCAACGATCAAAACGGCGGGAAAGAAACTGACGATCCCACAGAAGGCTGCCAACGCTATGGACAACACTGCCGCTTCCACAAAAAGCTTTCTCCAGTTTTTCTCCCGCCAGCGCTCCAAAGCCTCCTGGATAAATGAAATCATGCCTATCACCAAGGATATCGTATTAAAATATATATTTCCGTTGATCAATTCCATGATATTTTCCATTATGTATTCCTCCGTAAGGTGGCTCATCCGTATCTCCAAAAGGGCCTTTTCCCTATCACCCTGCCGACATGTCATCTGCCGCCTTGTCATCTGTCGCCGCTTTTATTTCCTCTCCTATCCGGCGGAAGACATCTGCCCTTTCCCTGTACGCTTCCTCATATTCCGGGTCAAGCTTAATCGCCTTTGTGAGGTATGCAAGGGCCTTTTCCATATCTCCCTTCTTCTTCCATGCAACACCGCAGTGCTTATATGGGTTGGGTGACTCCGGTATAAGCGCTATGGCTTTCTCCAAATCGGAAATCGCCTTTTCATACTGGCCGAAATGATTCCAGTACACCCCCCGGTTACAGTAGGCTTTCCCATATTCCGGATTCAGTTCAATGGCTTTGTTATAGTGTAAAAACGCCCTTTCGTATTCGCCCTGGCGCCAATATGCAATTCCCCGGTTATTATAAGGTTCCGCATAATTAGGGTCCAATTCTATTGCTCTCCCATAATCGGAAAACGCCCTCTCCATTTCGCCCACCGTACTGAACTCGAACCCACGGTTGTTATAAGCGTTGGAATATTCAGGGTTGATTTCTATTGCCTTATTGAAATCCGAAATCGCTTTCTCATGCTCATGTAAATAGCTATAGGCGCACCCCCTGTCGTTATAAAATGTGGAAGTATTCGGCTGCTTACGGATTGCCCTTGAAAAAAATTCAATGGCTCTCTTATACTGCTTTGCCCTATAGTACCGCTCCGCCTGTCTCCGATAGTCCCAGGCCGTCATTTGGTCCGACCTCTGCCGCTCGCTTTCCGAAGCGTTTCCCCGATCTGTTATTTTATCGATTTCTATTTGTAATTCGTCCTCGCTTTTGTTTGCATTCCCACACCGTTCCGCTGTGCCGCTGCTTTCCTCCCGTTCCGTGAGCTTCCTGTACTCCTTTTCATAATTTTCAATTTGTATGCCGGTGCGGTTGTTCAGATACTTTTCGGTCTCATGTACTCCGATCCTATCCGGGAACAAAGCATTCCCTATGGCAAGCATCACAGCGTCAAAGCCTGCCGTGCGGACCAGATATCCCTTCTTCTGCTGCACAAGCGTCTCTATTTTCTCGGCAGGGGGCCCATATTCTTCCACATAGCACCAATAAATGCCGTTTTTCATTCTAATATTCTCATCGGCCATAAGCTCCATCAAGCTGTTGTCACCTCCACCGTAGCCTATGACAACGGGAGTATAACATTGAAATACTGCGGCCAGGACATCATGCCATTTCCCCTTTAATTCATTAGTCTCCTCCGGCCTGTTCAAGGGGTCAAAGAAAATACCCCGATGAATTTTCGCGATGATAGGGCGGCTGATATTAGGGTCCCCTGCAAAATCCGCAAGCAATTCATGGTTGATCACAAGGGGTTTGCTGTCTGTATACAAAAACAGGGCGTCTTCAACCAAGCTGTCAAAATTCGTGGTTATGACAAGGTTATGCTTCCCCTCGTCCGTCAGCATGAGGGCCAATGGATGATAGCCGAAGCTGGGTTTTGCATTGGCCATTATCCTTTCAAGGTAGTGGTACCCGTTCCTGTGATTAGGGAAAAAGCGGAGCTTGTATATGTCAAAATAGTACTTGCTCGAAAGGAAATCTCCCGAAGCCTTGGCATTCTGCCAGGCTTCCTCTATTTCTTTAAAATCATATTCCAGATGCCCTTCTTCCCGCAGGCCTTCCGCCACTGCCCGGATTTCCCCCAGTCCGGGGTTCTCTTCCATCTCCGCCATCCATCGGCGTTCCAGTTCGCCTCCAGTGGGAATATTGGAAGATGCCGATGCACCGGAACCGAAAATAAAGCAAAATCGCTCCGAGCTGCTCTTCGCTTCCACAATTGCCCTGACCAGCTGATTGGTAGATATTGTACGGTATTTGTCAATGGATTGGGTGCCCATATCAGTACGCCCCCTTCTCTTGTGTATTGTCTCTTGTGTGCTGATTATTATTATACTATATTTGATAAATGTTGTAAATAAATATTGTTTTTATAGCCTTTACACCCTTAACACAAAAGGCCGGGATTTCCCTTACGGCAACGGTTCCGCCATACTTTTGTCAAACTATTTGCCAACCATGATATTAATCCGGATGCGTTTCACTTTTGCGGCCAATATGACTGCCGTTTCGGCGGTTCCCAGGCTGGGACAGCGCAGGAACACGGTTGTCCCATTTCCCTATAGAAATTAAGGCAAATCTGCGGTATGATCATAATGATGTAAAAATAACCCTCTTTTTGGCGGAAGGGGGATCCGGTGATCAGAAAACAACCGATTGTACGGCCAGCCAATTATGTTTTGGAGTACATGCAGGAAGCCTGCCCGGAACCAATCTATAAAATGCAGAAAGGCAGTTGCAATGAACAAGGAAAACTTACTGAAAAACGGCTCCTTTAAAGAAGCGGTTCTGAAATATGTGAAAAAGAAATACAAGAGTGAAATAGAATATCTCTGGAAGACATCCCCGGATGCCGGTGTTTTCCGCCATGAAGATAACCGGAAATGGTACGGCCTTGTGATGGAGGTATCCAGAAGCAAATTCGGCCTTTCGGAAGAGGGATATGTCTGTGCCCTGAATGTAAAAACCAGCGATCCCATGCTCCATGATATCCTGCTTCAGCAGAACGGCTTTTTCCCTGGATATCATATGAGCAAGAAAAGCTGGATTTCCATTCTTCTGGACGGGACCGTCCCCTTTGACAGAGTCTGCGACATGATTGATATGAGCTATCAGGCCACGGCCGTAAAAGAAAAGAAAGCAAAACTCCGGTCCCCGAAAGAAAAGCCTCCAAGGGAATAGCAAAAGTCAAATACCCGGATATTTTGATATTTCTTTCCAACGGTTTCCGATCGGTATACACTTTCAGCACATGGGAGCCGGCAATTTCCCAGGCCGACGGGTATATTTGTGAGAAATCTGCCCCTTCCATTCCCCACAAAGGCAGAATCTCCCTTATCGTCTCTTCCATTTCCTGATACCTTATCCTTTCCTTCGCAAGGATCCTACGAATGCTCGGTTCCGACAAATGATACAGTACCTCCAGCTGGCTGTTAGTCCTGCCTTCAAGATATTTTAGAAAAATATGTTGATTGCGTTTTTCCAGCTCGGTCTTATACTCTGTCTTCCGACCTGCTGCACGGCCACTTTCCTTGGGAATATACAGATATCCCCCCCTGGTAATATTTCCTGACCGTTTTCAGCAGTCCTTCCGGTAAAACATCCCTTGCGTTTACATATTTCATAAACAGTACCCCATACGTATGTTGGATTTATTATATCAGGAGTTCTGCGCTTTTTGCCGATCATCTTCTGTTCTGTAAGGAATGTGATCACTTACCAGATCAGGAAGTCCTTCCCCAGCAGCCTCAGGATTCCCTCTGTCAGAAAGTAATCGCCGTAAATGATCGGCACTTCCCTGTCGGACGCCCTGTCGTAGCGCGCGCTGCCTTTCATGGTAATCCCGTCCTCTTCCACATTCCAGTTGCAGAAACGCTCCGTCAGCCTTTGCAGCAGCTTCACCGCCGACTTTACATACAGAGGCTTCTCCAGCTGAGGTACGTGTTCCGACAGCTCCAGCAGGCCACATGCCGCACAGGCCGCCGCCGTATTGTCATAATAGACAGGTTCCTCCGGCGCCCGGAAATCAACCACTACATCATAATCTCTCAAAGCCGCATTTGCCAGAAAATAATGAGCCGTCCGCTTGGAGGCGTCCAGATACTCCTGTTTCCCGGTATGCTTATAGGATAAAGCCATGCCGTAGATTGCCCATGCCTGCCCCCTGGTCCAGGAAGAACCCTCTCCATAACCCTGACCTCCGGGTTTTTTCGTCACATCCCCGCTCTCCCGGTCAAATGCCACAATATGATTGCTGGAGCCGTCCGGCCGGAGAATTTCTCGTAGCGCCATATCCGCATGTGCCATGGCAAGTTTTTTCCACGCGGAATCTCCCGTGGTCTCACTGCTCCAGTAAAGGATGGGCAGATTCATAAGGCAGTCTATAATCGCCACGCTGTCCTCTCCATGGTTCCACGCCCGGAAATAGCTTCCCGCAGGCTGGAATCGGCTTGCCAGAACCGCCGCCGCACGGATTCCCCGTAGCTTCGACTTCTCGTTCCCTGTGAGGCGATAATCCGCCACTGCCGTGTGAAGCCACATAAATCCGATATCGTGGTCAAGCTTCACATACTCCTCCAACGCCCGGTCGAGCCGTGCCTCCGTGGCTGCCGCATTATCCGCATATGCCTGTTTACCCGTGGCATGGTATGCCTGCCAAAGGATTCCGCACCAAAAACTGTTAGTCCACCAGGTCAGGTTCTCTTCTCCCATATCCTTATATCTTCCGTTCTCGGGAATGTAAGGCATCTTGCTGCCCAGGCGCTCATTCTGCGCTGCAATCTTAACTTCCAGTTTCTCCCATGTCTGCTGTGCCCATTCCTGCTCCTGCAGGGTAATATCATATTTCATTGTACGTTCTCCTTTCCTATTGCCGCCTGCGGCAATTTATTCCATTGTTATAACAAATCCAATCTATCACGCTTTCCTGAAAGTACTCCCATCCAGATCCGCCACCAGCTTTACTGCCTCCTCCATAGTCTGAGGCAGCCTTTCACGAATGAAATCCAGGGCCATGATCACATTCAGGCAAAACTGCGCCACAAAATTTGTAGTGATCCATGGGATTTCCTTCAGCTGCTCCTGATTGCCGCTGTCCTTCAGCATCCTGTGGGCAAAACCCTCATGGTTCTCCCTGCTGATCTGGGTGTGCAGCAATATCTTCCAGATCCGCATGGCCAACACATCATCCTTCAGATACCAGGCTCCGTATGCCGCAATGCCCGCAGCCATAAAGGGCAGGCTGAATTCCCGGTTCCCTACCAGTCCTCCGGATTCCTCCAGCTGTTCCTCCCTGGGCAGATAATAAAACCGCCCCAGGTCTGCCACCATGCGCTTCCATTCTTCATCTTCCATCAGGTCGCCCAATTCTGTCCATACCTGGGGCGCCCCCATGCAGATCTGCAGATGGCAGCCCCCTGTCGTCCGCTCCCCGATGTAGCGTAAGTGGCAGGTTTCCGGGTCAAATTCAAAATCCGGCCCTGAAACAAGCCTTAACGGAGCCTGTTTGATGTCCTCGATCCCCACACGGATCTTTTCCAGATAACGCACGTCATTAAATCTTTCCCATCTGGTCATCCAGTTAGAGCACAGGGAAGACCAATCGGGCCCGCTCCTTGCATGGCTGGGATAGACCATATCTTTTTTGTCAAAGAAGTCTCCCAGAGGGTCCTTATTCAGAAAGCTCAGTTCATTGTCCTTTAATTCCTCGAAAATGTCCTCCAGGCGCTTATCCCCTGTCATATAATAGAGATAGCGGTGGTGGGATGCCATGGCTATGCGCGCCTCCTTGCAGGGACAGCCCCAATGGCGCACATTATGCCTGGATCCCAGTCCCTTATATTTGCCCATATGGTACACATCCACCTCGGAGGCATGGCGGGAAAGCTTTTCCGCAAAGGTGAACACATCTTCCCTGCCCGTCCGCAGGAAATAAAGCCACAGCCACAAAGTAGGCACAAGTTCCGTATTATCCCATGCATAACCACCGATATCATATTTCCACTGATGGCGTACTTCGTCGTATGTGTGCATGATATCGCCGTAATTGAACATGCCATACCAGCCGCGCTGCTCCACCTCTCCCTTGTAAAAGTCAAAAGCACGCTCCAACTGCTCTTCCAGCCAGCGCTCCGTCTCCGTATTTCCGGAAGGCAGCGACCAATACCCGAAAGCCCGCATTTCATGGTAAAACTCTGGCGTCCCCACATAGACGGGAGGCCTGTCAGCCTGTTCCGCAAATTGCAGCACTTCCCCATCCCCCGGGATCATTTCATCAGAAAAACGGACAATGCACTCATTGGTGCAGGCGATCCCTACAGGCGTCGCTCCCTTATAATCATACCCTTCATAGCAGACCTGGCTGTATCCCCGGTTGGCGTAATGGCGGAAATCCATAGGCGCTGCCGACGGCGACCAGAGCCAGACACTGCATTCCGCCCTGTCTCCGTCCATACCTTTCACCGTATAGCCGGAAGGGTATTTCTCCCAAAAGTCGCGGATACACACCAGAACGCTGCCCTCTTCGGAGCCAAAGGCCATTGCCCCTTTTGACCGCATTCCGTTAAGGCATTCTATGTAACAGCAGTTATCCGGCTCCAGCTTTTTCCTTACCACAAAATGGCTGGCACTGTCCTGGCATATGTCATAGGCGCTCCAATAAGGCGTATCCTTCAGCACCCGGCCGGCAAGATCCAGTTCCTCCCCCTCCAGGGAAAGCTTCTCCCCTTTCATCTGCACCTTATACCATTCCTCAGGCACACGTGGGCGCCATGACATCAGCGGCGCCATAACCTCATGGAATACGCCATGGTCCCCCTGGAACTTTATATGCCGGTTGTAGATTTCCCCTGACAGAGGAACTTCAAAAACAATCCCCAACCCTTTCAGGAAATCCCTGTCCTCGTCTCCGTCATAAAGAAAGGTATGGGTAAAATGCAAGGTGGGGCAGTCCCAGTTCACCCTCATGCGAATAACATATGGTATCTTTTCTATGCCGTCCTTATTTCTATGGCAGCCGGTGAACTTTAAGATACACTGTAAGGCCCCCTGTTCCTCCAGCTCAACCTCTTTCACCACTCCCCCATATGGTTTGGTCACCTTTGCCTGATACCCGTCCAACTGTGCCGGTTCTTCCAACTGCAATACCGCCCTGCCTTTTGACGCGGTTTCCCCTTTCCGGGTGTAGATTCTGTCAAATAAATAGTCAGACACTCTGTCTATCTCAATGAAATATCTTCCGTTATTTATTATCAGCCTTATACCGTCGTCCTCTATGGATATACCGGATACACACTCTTCTCCGGCAGCGGCAGATTTTTCAAGGATATTTCCGACCTTTGATCCAATCCCCTTGGAAAGCACAGCTGCCCCTGCGGGAAGCACTTCAATCTCCTCCCCCAGCAGACCACTCTCCGCAGTATGGGCAGTCCACTTTACCGAACCGTCGGGCCAGTAAGCCGTAACCCTTGACTGTATCGGTACCTCCTCTCCCTCCGGCCCAGTGCAGCGATAAGACGTATGTCCCCCACAACGTCCTTTCTGCCACATACAGCCGAAAGTAGTATACCCTGATAATGTATCTTTCCGAAGCCTTCTCAGTTTCATTCTGTCCATACCTCCCGGTTATCCTGTATTGTCTCTCCTGTCAGAAAGCATTTTCCTGTACAGGTGCAATTTTCCTACTCCAAACCCACGGTTGACCTGTTACGAAACTCCCATGGCACTGACTGCACTGCCATCCGCCAAAGTCTGGGCGTGTGCTATTATTTCAGCAACTCTATGATTTCTTCTTTGCTACAGCCATTCTCAATACAGGGTCGGCCCTCACCGTCCACGATTCCCAGGCCGGCCTGTGCCTCCCGGTATGAGGCTTCGTCAACCTCCCTGCCCATATGGAAGTAATCTGTCACACCCTGTCCCGTATATGCACCTTCCTCATTGTATATGGCATTATAGCTAAAGCTCAATATCGGCTGTGTTTCCTCTGTAATCGTCTGGTCTCCGGATATCTGATAATAGGAATAGCCGTATCCCCCTTCGTCGCCTCCGCCATTCCAGCGGAAAAACGCTGCAAAAACACCGCTGCGTTCATAATAAGTCATCTCCACTGTAACCAGAGAATCCGCCACACAGAATAACTCCCCATCGCGGACAGTATAAACAGAATAGCTGTCATCCCCTCTGTCAAGGGCAACCAGTTCCGGGATATCGTCGTCGTCCAGATAGATCAGGGAATATACGGTTGAATCACTGCCATTCCCGTCAACGGCCTTTAAATATGTCTCACCATATGCATCCGGAATGCTGCCGGAGGCATCCTCCAATTCCAGTGAATGAGGTTCCAGCGATACTGCTTCCCTGCCATCTTCCGTCCCGCAGGCCGGCAACGCCAAAAGAACCATTACAAAAACAACACCCAAACCTTTATGCCGCATTTTTATCCCCCTTTGCCAACTTCATCGGCTCAAGCCAACGTCCGCCCAAACAATTGATCCCATGTTTTGCGGGTCTTTAATTGTCTTGAAGAAAGGCTTCCGCTCTGCGGAAGCCTAAATCTCAATTATCAATCTCCTTTGTAGAAGACTTCTGGCCTTCTTCCCAGAAGAGAACATCGGAACCTTCCACAGATTCATTACATAACACATGCAATCCTGCCACCTGCACCACCGCCTTCGCATCCCGGTGCACCCGGACCCAGCCTTCCCGGCTGCCTGCCCATACAGTCTTATCCACGCACCCGTAGCAGGACAGCACAGTAAGCCGTAATTTTGACGTTTCCACAGGATTATCAAATAACACGTGTTGTGATAAACTGGTGTTTAACAGGCTCCCTTCCTTCAGCAGCTTCCAGCTCTCCGTCAGGGCATCAAAATACTCCATCCTGTAATCCCTTATAAAGCCTTCATGCGCTCTGTCTTTCTGCTCCGGCAAATACAAGAGTCCATTTAATACCATCTGCTTTTTTAACACCAACGTGATGGTCACAGGAAATGCTTCCTTCTCTATTCTGGTGGAGGTATTGGGATTTGCATCGGTCTCCGCAGCCCACACCACTCTTGCATCTGCATCATACAGGCTCTTCTCCGCCAGCTGTCCCATGCGCAGCACAGGGAACAGTTTCTCTTCTATCGCCTCACAGGGAACTTCCTCCCGGGGGGCAAACTCCTCCGAAGCCGCATAGTCCAGGATTGCCTGTTTCAGGCAGCATGCCGCGGGGCGCTCCTCAAAGCTCCCCTCCAGGTCAGCCGTTACTACGAACAGGCTCCCCTGCCCTACTTTCGCCTCAAACATCAGTCCCAGGGTCAAACTGCGGTTCCAGTCGTCAATGGGTCGTACCACCGGCTCCACATTTTCCATGTCTTTCATCCAAAAGCCTCTGGAGTGGGCCAGGATATCTTCCCATTGCCAGCCGCCGTCCCCTCCCGTAGGGAAGCGGCGGAAGACAGGATGGCTCTCCTGTACCACAATACCCAGGTTCCGGATCCAGGACGGCCCCATCTGCCCGTTCCAAAATACGTTCTTCATGGACAGGGCAGGGCACTCATAGGACAACTCTGACAGATGGGGGGCATATACCACCCGGCTCCCCCGTCCCAGCGCTTCCTTCGCCTCTTTCCAGCTTCTGGTATACAGGCAATCTGCAGGGGCACTGGGCCCATCCCGATTAATAACATGTGCTTTTCTTTCCGCGGAGACCGCTGCGCCGGCCTCCGCCGTATGTTCCGCTTCAGAGGTCGGCTCCGCAAACACCGTGAGCTGCCAGCTGTTCTTCACCTCTCCCAACTCCAGCTCCAAGGTCAAGACAGCGCTTGTTTTTACCACGGAAAAATCCAGTAGAATATTGCCCACATGGCGGCAGCTGCCACAAGCCGCATTGATATCTCCGATCCGGCCTGAGACAAGAGTTTCCTCTCCCGCCGTCAGCCGGTATTCCAAGGTTTCCCCGGAAAGCTCCCGGGCCCCGAAATGGCTCACTTCTACCGGGATTTCCACTCGGTCGTTCTTTTTCCACACATAGGAGCTTAAGCGGGCCAAAAGTACCGTATCCCCGCAGAAACACCGAAATTCCTCCGGCGCGGCATACCCCTTGTTCTCCCACATAATGTCCAGGAACCCTACCAGAGCCGTACCCTGCCCTGCATAGTCATGCAGATCCAACAGCTCAAAACCTTTTATCTCCGGAGTCCTGAAATTAGCCTCCAATTCCTCTTTGTAAAGTCTCAGCTGGTTTCTGCCGGAACACCAAAGGAACTCCTTCTCATAAGGCAAAACGCCATTCTCCTCCGCAATCTCCCGAAACAGCTCAAAATTGCAAGGACGCAAAAAATTGTTCTTTTCAGACAAGATCCTGAAATCCGGATAAGCGCACCATTGTCCCAGCTCATGGCTGACAACGGGAAGCGCCGCCCCTTCCAGCGAAGGACTGTAATCCCTTCCCTTCCATCCGGTAGAATTACGGATACTGCCCCCCGGGACAGGCCCGTAATTAGACCGGTGCAGATAAATAAAATCGGTTCCCTCGATATCCTTCGGCGGCACATCATAAAACCATCCGGACTGGGCAGTGTAAAGCCTCCTGCCGCCATAACCCAGTTCCTGGTCATATGCACGGGTCTCTTTCACCCACTCCCGCAAAGGCTGATACCATTTTCCCCCGGGTTCATTGGAGGGGGAGAAAAAGGCAAAGGAAGGATGATGCCCAAATTGTCTTAAGATCCGCCTGGTTTCCTGTCTCAAAACCTCCAGCATGGGAATGCCTTCCTGAAAAATATTCCACATACCGCACTCTACCAGCAGGAACACACCTTCCTCATCCGCCGCCCGGAACGCCGCCTCGGGAGGGCAGTAAGAATGGCAGCGGATGCTGTTTAACCCCCATTCTTTTATGACCCCCATGATCCTCTTCCACCACCCTATATCAGTAGCCGGATATCCTGTCACAGGATAATCGCCCCCGAAATGTGTGGCACGGAAGTAGAGTGGAATCCCATCCGCATAAAAGTTTCCTTCCCGTACCTCCATGCAGCGCGGATGCTCTTTCGCATAGGAATGCTTTTCTTCCTCCATACTCCGCAATGCACTCTCCGTAATCAGGGCAATCTCCCCTGCCATACCGTTCCAGGTAGCTCCCAGTGCATCGGAAACGCCATGGCCGTCAGGGCGGTAAGGATACTGCATGGAGTTGTCCACGGACACACGGATCGTGTGCAATCCCACAGAAAGCCTGCCACAGTTAATCTCATGGGCGGTACACAGGGAAACATCCTCTCCCTTGAACACACCGTCCACCCATACTTTCGTACGCCACCTGGTCAGTTCCACCCGCAGGATCCAGTCTTCCCCTGCCTCTGTTTCCACCCGGATTTCCCTTTCATACACCGCTTCGCCGACAAAATGCCGTACCGGCTGGCATAGGAAAGGAACGCGGCACTCCTTGCCGTTTCCTTTTTTGAAAGGTTCCTGCTCATACCAAAAAGCATCGTGCAGGCCGCTGACCCAGGGTGTGCCCAGGCTGACGGGATTGCCGTAACCCGCCCCCTGGAGACTGCCGGGCAGTGAGATTTCACCTTCCTGCACACCACTGTCCGCAGCCAGTTTTATTTTCCATTTTCCAGCTAAATCCAAAACCATACTGTACTCCTATGCCTTTCCGTTACCAGTACCTGTTAAATACGGGCACAAATCATTGTCAATAAATCCGCCCTGCCAAACCGCAACAGGCTTCTCAAATCCCATAAACTTTCAGATTCCCATAATCCGCCACCAGGGGGGCCAACTGCCGGAAACCGATCTTACCGCCCTGCAGCAGCGGCCCGTATGTTTTCCCGTCATCCTCAAAACGGAAAACCTCCAGTTCATTGACGGAGAAGGTTACCAAATTTTTCTCTTTTCGCACTGCCAGCCGGTAAGGCTCTTTCACCTCGTCCGCGTCGGGGACAGGATCCCCGCCCTGGGCCACCAGATGAAGGCCATAGCTCTTTCTCAGGTTACAGACATGGAAGGCTCTCTCATCCGGCTCCTTCCTCCTGAAATAGGACACATGGAAAGCATTGATATCCCCGTGATGATAATGATGGTACTCCCCTGTCCTCCCTGCCAGCTTCCCGTCAAAGATGTCCTCCCCGCCTTTCCCCAATGCACTGAAAAACAGCATACACAATCCGGGTTCCTTTATGGGCAGGAAATCCCATGTAACCAGTACATCGGAAGGAAAATCTTCCGGACACCACAGCACATAATTTGCCTTCTGCCCGTTTTCCGCATCCAAGGCATTCTCCATCTGCATTCTGCCGTTGGGAAAGGAAATCTTTGCCTGCCCTTCTAATATAAAGTTCTGAATGTCTGCCTCACAGGCAAGTGGATTTTCATAGATCAGATTCATAAAAATACCTCCTTTTTGTTTTCAGTTAAACTCCCCATACTTATCCCAAGACCCCCTTGATAAGGCTTCCGGCCTGGAATACCGCTGCAGATGCCGCCCACGCCAGAACCAACTGGAAAACGATCATTTTCAGGGTAAATGCCCATGACCCGCTCTCCTTTTTCACCGTGGCCACGGTGGCAGCACAGGGAACATAGAGCAGGCAGAACAGCATCAGGCAGTACGCGTTTAACGGTCCAAACCCAGGATTCATGGCCTGGATGTTTGCAACGATGGAAGCCATTCCCGCATCGGAATTTACATTTGATACCCCAAACAATACCGTAAAACTGGATACCACCACCTCCTTTGCAGAAATGCCAGAAAGCAGCGCCACGCCGATCTGCCACATCCCCAGTCCCGCCGGCGCCAGCACCGGCACCAGGAAACGGCCGATGGCCGCGCCGAAGCTGTCCGCCGGGTTCTCCACCATACCGGAAAAACCAAAGTTCAGCACAAACCAGATTACAATGGAAGCCACAAAAATAGTGGTCCCCGCCTTGGACAGATAATCCTTCAGCTTTGTACACACGTAAATGCGGATCGTCCTCCCGTTGGGTCTCTTATATTCCGGGAGTTCGATCAACAGGGAATCGTTGGCACTCCCCTTTTCCAGCTTGTTGATTGCCTTTGCCGCCAGGATTGCCATCAGCATACCGATAACATACATGGAAAAAGCCACCGGCGCCGCAGCCTTCGGAAAAAACATTTCCGACAGCAGCACATAAATAGGCAGCCTGGCCGAACAGGACATAAAGGGTGTCACCAACATTGTCTTACGGCGGTCCTGCTCCGTTTCCAATGCCCTGGTAGCCATAATTGCCGGCACGGTACAGCCAAATCCCAATATCATAGGCAGGAACGCTTTCCCGGAAAGCCCTACCCTGCCCATGACAGAATCCATCACATAAGCCACTCTGGACATATAACCGCTGTCCTCCAGGAACGCCAGCGCAAGGAACAGGATAAATATGTTGGGAATAAAAGTAAGGATCCCCCCCACGCCGGCAATAATGCCGTCTACAATCAGCGATTGCAGCCATGAGGCCACGCCAATGCCTTCCAATCCCGCCATTACCCCTTCGGAGACATAACCCAGGCCGGTCTCGAAGACACCCTTTAAAGCATCCCCCACCGTAAATGTGAGGAAAAAGATCATGCACATGATCAGGAGAAAGACCGGAATCCCCCAGACAGGGTGTGTCAGCACCTTGTCGATCTTATCCGTCCTGGCCGCCTTCTGGTCCCTGTGGAACAGCGTCTCTGACACAATCTTTTCTATATGGGCGTACTTACATTGAATGATCTCTTTTTCATAACTTCTGTCCACCACATTTATAACGGAAATGGGATGCTCCTGCCTCACTTCCTCATCATCCTCAAGGAGCTTGATAGCATGCCAGCGCACGGAGGAATGAGTGGGGTAATGAGCCTGCATCATAACTTCCAGCTTGGCAATCTTGTCCTCTATATTCTCAGGATAATCAAGGATATATTCCTCCCCGCCCTCTTCATAGTGATGGATCACCGCATGGAGCAATATGTCCAACCCTGTCCTCTTCGCCGCGGAAACAGGTACCACAGGGATATTCCCCAGCATCTCCGGCAGTCTGTGCATGTCAATCTCCATGCCCCGCTCCTTCACGATATCCATCATGTTCAGGGCAAGGACTATGGGTTTCCCCAATTCCAGGAGCTGTAAAGTCAGATACAGATTCCTCTCCAGCGAAGAGGCATCCACCACATTGATTATCACATCAATATCGTCATCCATGGCACATTGCCTGGTCACCTTCTCTTCTATGGTATAACAGGTCAGGGAATAAATACCCGGGGTGTCAATCAGTGTAATATCCGTATCCTCGTAAGATGTTTCCCCTTCAAACCGCTCCACCGTCACGCCGGGCCAGTTAGCAACCTTCAGCCTGGAACCGGTGAGGGCATTAAACAACGTAGTCTTACCACAGTTCGGGTTACCCACACAGGCCACATTTATATGTTTGAGATTTGTCTCTTTGTTCATATGTATTACCTCTTGCACGCCTCAGCAGGCATCCGCTAAATTCCCAGCTAATCCCCATGCATATCCCATGCTTGGTTGCGATACTGCACTTCCTATTCCATTTCCCGGATCTCTATATTGGAGGAAATGTGTTTACCCAGGGCAAGCCTTGTCCCCCTGACCTGGATGATCAGGGCCCCTTTCTTCTTACGGTTCAATACATTGAGCACCGTCCCGTCATTCAGTCCCAGAGCCTGTAATCTCCTGGTAACCTGGGGTTCCACATACAGTCCCGAAATCAGGTACCTCTCCCCCTTTTTTGCTTCGTACAGTGTCATAACTATCTATCCTTCCAACCAGCCATATCAGCGGACTCCGGTGATCCGTTTCCCATGACCTCTATTTTATCCCGCCAACAGCAATTTTCAACACACTCTAACCCCTGACCTGCCCATCCCCCTGGATCGTGTATTTGTAGGAGGTCAGCTCCTTCAGTCCCATGGGGCCCCTTGCATGGAGCTTCTGGGTGCTGATGCCAATCTCCGCCCCGAAACCGAATTCAAAGCCGTCCGTAAACCTGGTGGAGACATTCCAGTAAACGCATGCCGCGTCTATCTCCTTTAGAAATTTCTCTGCCGCCTCCTTATCCTCCGTCACAATGCATTCGGAATGGCGGGTACTGTAATGGTTGATATGCCGGATGGCTTCCTCCAGGCTGTCCACCGTTTTCAGGGACAGGATATAATCCAGATATTCCGTTCCGTAATCCTCCTCCGTGGCGGCAGAACATTCAGGCAGGATTTCCCTAATCCGCTCGTCCCCCCGAAGCTCCACTTTCTTGGGTGCAAGGATCTCAGCCAGCTTCGGCAGAAAAGCTTCCCGGACATCCCGGTGCACTACCAACGACTCACAGGCATTGCACACGCCGATTCTCTGGGTCTTGGCATTGTATATGATCTGTGCCGCCATAGCAAGGTCCGCGGCCCTGTCCACATAGACATGGCAGTTTCCGGTACCCGTCTCTATTACCGGTATGGTGCTGTTTTCCACCACGCTGCGGATCAGTCCCGCGCTACCTCTGGGGATCAGTAGATCCACATACTGCTTCAGCTTCATAAATTCCACCGTGACACTGCGGTCCGTATCTGCAATCAGCTGCAGCACATCCCCTGGGATGCCGTTCTGTTCCAGGGCATTCCTGAGCACCTTCACTATGGCCAGGTTAGATTGGATCGCATCGCTGCCGCCCTTTAAGATCACGGCGTTTCCCGTCTTAAAGCACAATCCAAAGGCGTCGGCAGTGACATTTGGCCTGGCCTCATAAATAATGCCGATAACCCCCATGGGTACCCTCACCTTTTTCAGGTGCATCCCGTTAGGACGGCTAAACTCTTCCAGGACTTCCCCGATACAGTCAGGGAGCGCCGCTACCTGGCGCAGTCCCTCCGCCATGGCTCCTACCCTGTCCTCTGTCAGTTTCAGGCGGTCCTGCAGTCCCTCTTTCATGCCGTTTCTGCGCGCCGCTTCCATATCTTTCTCATTTGCAGCCAATATTTCCCCACAATGCCTGCACAACGCATCCGCCGCCCCAAGCAGCGCCCTGTCCTTCTCTTCTGTGGCCAAACGGTTCAAAAACTCCTTCGTGGCCGCCGCCCGCTGCCCCATGTCCTGTAAATTTACCATACCAACACCCATGCCTTTCCGTATCCTGCGGATCAGTACATCAAACCATAATTGCCAGGCGCCATATTGCCCGACCTGCACATAAAACAATCATCCCATATCAGGGTATCCGTTGTCAATGGTACAATGTACCGTAACCTCAGGCGCTGATTTACAATATGTTTTCGGAATCTTATCATTTATTTCATTCTAGTGTACTGACCAGATTACTAACTCATCCCTCACACACAGATCACCTGGCAAGGCCTGATATCCGTCTCTTCCGCCGGAAGCTCTTCCAGCAGCTGGCAACGGTAGCCTATGGCAACGGTTCGCGATTGCAGTTCAGGGTGCGCCGCCAGGAACCGGTCATAAAAACCCTTTCCGTAGCCGATACGGTTCCGGTTTTTGTCGAATGCCACCCCCGGCATCAGCAGCAGCGTCTTTTCCGGCTCCTGCCCCCTGCCGTCATACTTTTCCGTATCTCCCCCCGGCTCCGGGATCCCTCTATACCCCCGGGCCAATTGGGTCAGGCTGCCTATGCGGTAAAATGCCATATCCTCCCCCTCCACTTTGGGGAGATAGACTTCTTTCCCGGCAGACAAGGCTTCCCGGAGCAATTCACCGGTTCCGATCTCACTGCCGTAACTGGCATAACACAGAATCCTTTCCGACAGGCAATACCATGGATGCCCTGCTATTTTCTCTGTTATCAGAAACGCCGCCCTCTCCCGTTCCTCCCGGGTAAGGGAGTTCCGTACCTTTAATATTCTACTGCGGATTTCTGGCTTTGCCTCCGTTTTGGATTTCCTGTCATTTCTTTCGCCTGTCACTGAGCTTCTCCTTACTGCCATCGGGGTGTTCGATGACAATATTGTCAAGCTGCCCCTTCAAATTGGCGCGGACGCTCTCCACATACTCTTTGCGAAGCTGCGCCTGCTCCTCTTTTTCCTCCCCGGTCAAGCCTTCCTTCTGGGATTTGTGGTACAGCTCGTTGATCCGGGCAATCTTTTCGTCGATATTCATTGGAATCCCATACCCCTTTTCTTAGTTTGCCTTTTCCTAATAAAACAGCCTTATTATCATTGAAAATTTCTCTTTCAGCCATTATGCAGGCTATGTACAAAATCCGGCAGGTCAAAATTTTCATCCTTGTGGGCCACGAAAAGCGTGCCTTCCTTCTCCCCTGCAATTATCCTGTGCAGCACCCCGATATCCGCACTGTTTGCAATCACCATATCCGCCCCGGACAGGGTGGCGATCTTTGCGGCAACCAGCTTTGTATTCATGCCGCCGGTTCCCACACTGCTCCCGGTGCTTTCTTTTCCCATATCCAGATATTCATCCGTAAGCTCATCCACCTGCTCGATAAATTTTGCATCCGGGTTCCTCCTGGGATCATCCGTATATAATCCGTCAATGTCCGAAAGCAGGATCAGCAGGTCGGCTCCCACCAGCGCCGCAACAATCGCCGACAAAGTATCGTTATCACCAATCTCAATCTCATAGGTGGCAATGGTATCATTCTCATTTACGATAGGGATAACCCCCATCCTCAGCAATTCAGAAAATGTGTTGTGGGCATTATAGCGGTTCAGATTATCCACAATGGTATTTTTGGTCATCAAAATCTGCCCCGCAATCTGGTTATACTCCGAAAACAGCCTCTGGTAGGTCATCATCAGCCTTGCCTGCCCCACCGCCGAACACGCCTGCTTCACCGCCATGGCTTTCGCCTGGCTCTCCGCGTCAATCTCCTTCAGGTGCATGGCATTCCTTCCCGCCGCAATGGCGCCGGAAGTGACCAACACCACCTCTTTTCCCTGGTTCCTGATATCGCTGAGTTCCCGCACCAGCTTCTCCATGCGGATATAGTCGATATCCCCCGTCTCTTTATGTGTCAAAGAAGAAGAACCTATTTTAACCACGATCCTTTTCTTATCCTTGATCCGTTTTCTCAGTTCATTCATTTTTCCTAATCTTCTTTCTGTACCCACCCTATCCAGGGTTCTTACTTCATGCCTGTCTCAGTGTAATCTTTTTTATTATAATCAAAACAGTCCCTGCCTTCAACTGGCAAAATCATCTTTATATACTTAAAATCGGAAATCCATGCGGCAACCCTTCCCCATATTCCCTCATAACCGCACAGGGACAGGATGAGGAATACGGGAGAATACAGGAAAAGATACCTGGCCCTGGCCTCAAAAATCATGACAAAAGCCATCAGTCCACACAGCGCTATCATAAGGCATGCTTTCTGTGCCAGGAAATTCCTTCTGTCAAAACCCACAAACATTATCCCCACAAGAATCTGCAGCCATATCATCTGCATGATTGTCCTGAACAGATAATAATATACGCCCTCATTTTCCCATGTGCCAGGGGGGACCATTGTATCCAGAAACCACTTCCACAGAATGCCTTCATGCTCGACCTTTTCAAAAAAGAAGCCTCCCTCCCCGTTCCACGCAAACGTCCCGTCGTTAAAATTAACCAGCGTCTTGCGTTTGAGGAAGGTTCCCAGCCTTCTCCCTTCTGCCAGTTCACCCAGCCTGCGGACAAAAAGCTCCCTGTCAGCCTGCTCCCGCGTTTTCACATCGGGAAATCCGAGTGAATACATGAAATCTTCCGTGGAAAAACCCCCTCCCGTTTCCTCATTGATTCCCATCATCAGGAAATGCGTATGGGTCATTCTGCTGTCCGGATAGATTCGGAAACTATATGTATGCTGGATCCACAGAGGAATCAGCAGGCCTATGCACCAGGAAACAACCCCGCATAAGATAAGCGCAAACAGTTCTCTCCAATATTTGCGAAGGCACAGCAAATATCTGACCCCAAACACGATGCCGGCGGCGAACAACGGGAAAATGCAGGTGGGTTTTATGAGATATCCCACAAAACCGGCAAATGAAACCACCCCCCATTTAGCATATCTTTGTTTCAGGCATACCACCCCCCAGATCCCCAGCATTACGAAAGGCATGCCAAAAGTATCCGAATAAGGGATCATGATCCACGGGGAAAACAATATGAAAACCGTACTGATCACCGTATAAAGGAACCTGACCACATTAGATTCCGAAAGCCTGCGCATTATAAGATTCCCCAGAAGGCAGGACAGATTAACGCACAGGCAGGATATGTATATGCACAGGTCATATGGTTCTGCCATGGAAAAGAGTATCCCTATCTTTTCAATCAGACAGGACAAATAGAAAAAAAGCAGATTATTCGGGTAAATGGAGAAAAGCAAATCAATGGAACGGTCCTGCATTGTACCGCCGTTTATGACCCACTCTATATGGGACCTTATCGTAACCACATCCCAGCCGGTGTAAAAATATACCTTATTTACCCACAGCACCTGGGCAGCAAACAGCGCAGCATAACCCAGGACCAGCATAATCCTCCAATTTAACGTTCTATTTAATGTTCTGTTTAATGCACTATTGCCGCCCTGTTTTTTTCCTTTGCCTGAGATCCGGTATACGGCAGCGCCGGACACAAAAAACAGCAAAACAAACAGCATCAGGATCCTGTTTCCCGCCAGCCTTTCAGGATATTCCCTGCAGCACAGCAAAGCGAACAACGCAATTCCCACACAAACCGCTCCGGCAGCCAGAAAAAAGCGCTCCAACAAATCAGGGAAAAAATCATTCCAGCATTGCTTTTCCTTATGTTTCATTTGTACATTTATCTCCTTCTACTGCAATATATTCACACAGGGATCCGGCATTTATGCCTTCTTCCGTGGGGCAAAGCGCATGGCGACAGCCTCCGCCGCCTTCAGTCCGTCCATCGCCGCAGAGGTGATCCCCCCGGCATATCCTGCCCCCTCCCCGCAGGGATACAACCCCCTGGCCTGGGACTGCATCGTTTCGTCCCTGCTGATACGCACCGGGGAGGAGGTACGGCTTTCCACTCCCAGCAAAACGGCATCCTCCCTGTCAAATCCCCTGATCTGTCTTCCAAAAGCTTCCATTCCCTCCACAAATGCCGCATTACATTCCGGTGGAAGTATCCTGCTCACATCCGCCCAACAGTACTCTCCCTTGCACTGGGGTTGTAGTCCGCTGTCCGGAGAGGTGTCCCTGCCTTTCTCCGCTTCCCGGCCAATATCCCCATCCGCTTCTTCCATATCCGGCATTCCGGCCTCCACCGCCCTCTTAAAGGCCCCGTAGCGCTGGGCAGGAATCTTCCCTCCTCCCAGCTCATAAGCCTTTTCTTCCAATCTTCGCTGGAATTCCATCCCTGCAAGAGGATGGACGCTGCCAAAGTCTTCCGGCGTCACGGAAACAATAACGGCACTGTTGGCATTGCTGCCGTCCCGGCCGCTGTAGCTCATACCGTTTACTGCCGTCCTGCAAGGCTCCGAGGAGGCATTTACCACATAACCGCCCGGGCACATACAAAAAGAATAGACTCCCCTGCCGTTGGAAGCCTTTGCTGCCACTTTGTAAGGCGCCGCCCCTAATTCTCCCGCCTCTGCCCTGCCATACTGGCTCTTATTGATCATAGGCTGAGGATGCTCCACCCGCAATCCTACCGCAAAAGCTTTCGCCTCCATGGGGATCCCCTTCTCATATAACATCTGGAATGTGTCTCTGGCGCTGTGCCCGATGGCCAGCACCAACTGCCCACAGGGCAGGACTTCCTTTCCGTTTAGCACCACCCCGGTAATCTGCCCATTCTGCATATGTATTTCCGTCACCTGGCTCTCAAAGCGTACCTGGCCGCCCAAAGCAAGGATCTCCTGCCTCATATTCCGCACCACCCTGCAGAGCACATCTGTGCCCAAATGTGGTTTTGCTTCATAGCAGATGCTCTCCTTTGCCCCAAACTTCACAAGGGTTTCCAGCACTTCCCTGTTTCGTCCGTCCTTATCCTTTACCAGGGTATTCAGCTTGCCGTCGGAGAAAGCGCCTGCCCCGCCCTCCCCGAACTGTACGTTGGAAGAAGGGTCCAGCTGTCCCGTCTCCCAGAAAGCTTCCACATCCTTCTGCCTTTCCTCCACACATTTCCCGCGCTCCAACAGGATGGGCTGATACCCGTGCAGCGCCAGATAATAGCCGCAGAATAACCCCCCAGGCCCCATACCCACTATCACAGGGGGATACTCCGTTTTCTCCGTGCCTGATTTTGGAAAGCTGTATTTGGAGTCTTCCGGCCTGGAGATCTGCAGGCGTCCCCCGGCCCTCCGTAAAAGTTTCTCCTCACCTGCAACCTTCACATCCACCGTATAAATGTAAAAGATGTCCGGTTTCTTCCTTGCGTCAATGGACTGGCGCACTATTGTAAGATCCTTTATTTCTTCCGCCGGTACACGAAGCATGTCCGCCACTTTCCTGCGCAAATCCTGCTGTGAATGCTTTTCCTTTATCTTAACCTGATTGATCCGTATCATTTCTTATTGTCTCCATCCTGCAGGGGGACTCCCCCTTTATTCCCGCGGGCAACAAGCCAAGTGGCTGCTTGCAGACATTTGGCGACTGCCGCGAGGGTCAAATACCCCGTTGCTTGCAGCGGGGTATTTGATTACCGTCGGCTGCCGCTTTCCCCGCCAGATACCCGCTGGTCCATGCCCACTGCAGATTATAGCCTCCGCATTTTCCGTCCACATCCAGGATCTCCCCGGCAAAAAAGACCCCCGGCGCCATGAGAGATTCCAAATCTTCCGTCAACTGGTCCAAAGGCACTCCCCCAGCACACACCTGGGCATTATCATAAGAATTATGCCCGTTTACATGGACCCTCCACTCCCTGCACAGCCTGTATACCTTATCCAACGCAGACGCGTCAGCCTTTTCCACAGGTTCGCCCGGCTTTAACCCTGCCATCTTCATAAACTGCAGCATCAGTTTCTTGTGGAGCATTCCCGTGAAAAACGCCTCCACCGTCCTGTCATTCTGCAAAAGTTTCCTTCCGGCCTGCAAGGCTTCGTATTCCTCCCGCCCATAGTCCGGCAGGAAGTCCACGGTTATCTCCACTTCTCTTTGTCTCCGCAATATGTAATTCACCTGCCGGCTCAACTGAAAGACCGGAATCCCGGAGATCCCATAATCCGTCAGCTGCAGTTCCCCCCGCTCATTGGCAATGCATCGGCCGTTGTCCCACACACGCACCGCAGCATCTGCACGGATGCCGGAAATTGCCTTAAGATACGGTTCACTGCACCTTAACTGTACCAGTGCAGGGACACTGGGCACCAGTTTATGCCCTATCTGTTCCGCCAGCCTGAACCCGCTGCCGTCCGAACCCGTCCTTGGGGCTGCCGCCCCGCCACAGGCCACCACTACACAGTCAAAACTGTAGGTCTCATCCCCGCTCTCCACCCTGATCTGCCCGCCTTCCGGCCCAGGCAGGATACGGCCCACTTTACAGCCATTGGCCACTTTTATCCCCAATGCCGAAAGTTCAAACCGAAGCACATCCAGGACAGCCGATGCCTGCTCACACGCCGGATAAAGATATCCGTTCTTTTCCTTCAGCATCAGGCCGATACCCTGAAAAAAGGAAACCGTATCCTCTGTGCCAAACCTCTTCAGGCATTCTTCCAGGCGCCGGGAATTGCCTGTATAGTACTCCTCCAAATCCAGCTTCCGGTTCCCAAGGTTGCATTTCCCGTTCCCCGTGGACAAAATTTTCCTGCCCACACGGTCGTTTCCCTCCAGGACGGTCACTTCCGCCCCCTGCCTTGCGGCAGTGATCGCAGCCATCATACCCGCCGCGCCACCGCCTATGATACCTACCTTTCTCTTCATGCAAATCCCCCTTCCGGATCCCCCTTGGCGTGCTTTCACACAATCAATGTGCGGAACGCATGGTGCCTTTTAACTGGAATAGCTCTCCAGAAAATGATACAAACTCTCCTCATCGGGCATCCACATCATCTGTATGATCTCCTGCTGCACCTCCTCCGGCAGGGAATCCAGAGGGATTTCCGTATTGATATAGACTGTCTTTTTGTCTTCCAGATAGACTACCACTTCGTTGTCATAGACAGCCAGGTAAAAGCTGGCGCTGGGTTGCACATAACGGTAGTTCATCCGGATCACAACCCTCTCCCTGGAAAAAGAAAGGACCTCCAACCCAACAAATCCACGCTCCATCTCCGCCAGCGGCGGATGGGCGTCATACAGCTCCATTGCATCCAAAAACTGCTTCCGGTTCATACCCATATACTGGGGAGGCAGCCTCCATGTAGTCTGCACCACAGACTGATCCAGGACATTTGTTTCCTCCAGCACATACTCCGTATCTGCGGACAAGGTTTCCGAAGCAGCCGCCGCTTCCAGCAGCAGCTCCTCATTTGGATACAGGACTTCTTCCTCCTGCACAACCTCCGCCACCCCATAACCCGTCCCCTCTTCCGGCGCCTCAATGGGTTCGCCGATTATAGGACTCTGTAGTGGGGTTTCATATTCTTCCCTGCTTTGGGGCGCCTGCTCTCCCGGATAAAAAAAATGGCTGGTCACCACACCACCATAAAATCCAAGACCCAGCATTACCATGGGATATATAAAATATAAGCTGATACCTTTTATAAATTTCATATTTCCTCTCACTCTGCCGCTATAACGGTTTTGTAATCAGTATCAGCCTTTTTCCATTTTTTATACAAAGCTCCTGCAAAATGTGATTGCACTGTGTTCATAAAACACGGAGCATCTGCCCGATTGTAATAATCAGTTTACCGCCGGGAATATTTTCCAGCTCCTGTTCGCTGAAATTCCTGGCAAGCAGCAAAAGCAGCCAATAGACCGCTAATGAGACCACGCCACAGACGATCAATGTCACCACATTCCCAAGATGAGGTGAAATCACCTTGGATAGCAGCATACATAGAAGTCCTGTGATGGCGGCTGCACCGGCGGGGATCACAAAAATCTGCAGCCAGAGGTCACCGACTCTGAGCTGCCTGTAGGTAATGACCCCCAGCAGGAGGCAGCAGACTAGGCTGCCCATGATCCCGGCATAGGCCAATGCCAGGATGCCTGCCTTCCACATATTTAAAAACAATGTCATGCTCAGGACAAAAACAATGTCGGAAATCGCCAACGCCCCCAGGATCAGAAGATTTTTCCCTGTCATCATCAAAAATCTCACAAAGTAATACGTAAGCGCCGCAAAAGGGATCATCAAAGCTCCCCCGCGGAATAATTTCACTGCCGTCACATTGCCGCCTGCACCCAGGATACCTGCGGCATGTTCTGCCATCACAGCCAGAAAGGCCGCAAGGAACAGGGAATGGATCACTGCGATATGGACGCCGCTCTGGAAAATAACCCTTGCAAACCGCTGTTCCCCTTTCCGCAGAGCAATCACCGTCCTGCTGCATATCTGGATAAATGCGCCCGCCCCCAACAGTACCATCAGCACAATGACAGCCAGGTATTTCCCAAAATAAACGCCGTAATCCAGCATTCCCGCTTCCCAATCCGTCACACTCTTCTCAAAGAACAGAAATCCCAAAACCACCGGCAGCAAAAGCAGCAGCTGGATCGCCGCATAAGAAATCCTGTTGGAGGAAAAACTCTGCACCGCGCTCCAGAAGGAATCCGTAAAACGCATTCCCTCCAGGGACTCCCTCTTTTGGGATTGCCTGCCGATCTTTTGGAGCACAAGCAGAAACAGGATTACGAAAACCTCACTTACATCCACCGCTATACAAAAACCCGCCGCAGTATACATAGACGCAAAATTAGCCTGCGTCAGGAGCATTCCCACTTTTAAGCCGTAATTTCCCAAGGCCCTGCAGAAAATCAGGCTGAATATCAATACAAAGACCTGGCGAAGGATACCGGACACCGCAGTGGGCATCTCCGAGCCTTCCCCCTGGCAGAATCCCATAAGCACGGCGGACACTACCCTCAGAAGAAGCGCCGGCGCTAAAAGCATCATTAAAAATACGCTGTATTGTACGTGTAACAGCTTACCGGCAATAGTTCCCGCACCAAAAAACAGGAGAATTGTGCCGGCCAATCCCACCGCCAGCTGGAACAGCAATATATTCCTGCGCATCTTTGCCATACTTTTATACTGTCCTTTTGCGTTACGTATCCTGAGAAGCTTACCCAGAGTATCTGCCGTATATCCGCCGCACAACGCCCACAGAAAGGCAAACGCCATAGCTGCAGCCGCTATATAGGTCATACCGTTGTCGCCTGCCATCCCTCCCACGGCCAGAATGGTCACCAAAAAAATCATATTGGCAGCTCCCTGTGTCTTCCGTCTCTTTATCTCAATAGAATTCATCTGTATACCCCTGCAAGCTCGTACCCATGCATTTCCCGCATGGGTTATTATGCCCCAAAATCAATCCCTGGTGATCCCCAGGCCTGCCAACAGCTCCTCCTGCTTTCCTTCCATAACTTCTGCTTCCATGGGTTCCATATGGTCATACCCACACAGATGCAGCATACTGTGGGCCACCAAAAAGGCAAACTCTCTTTTTAAGCTGTGCCCATAGCTTTCCGCCTGTTCCTGCATCTTGTCCATGGAGATCATGATATCTCCCAGCATCAGTTCCCCCGTTTCTGGGTCAAAGCAGTCCGCTTCCGCCTCCTTGGGGACTTCAAATATGCCTTCCTTTTCAAATTCCAGATTGGGAAAGGAAAGCACATCTGTCTCTCTGTCAATCCCACGGCACTCCCTGTTTAATTCCCTGATTCCTGCATTGTCCGTCAGTACCAGGTTCACCTGCGCCTCATAGGGGCAGCGCTCCGATTCCAGCACTGCTTCGCACACAAGCCTTCCAACAGACTCTATATCAAAAGGCAGCTTCGCCTGGGACTCGTTTTCAACGTAAAAAGTCATAATAAAGCTTCTCCTCCCTGAATATCTGATGCATGGCTTTATATTCCTGCATGGAGATATTGCACTCCCAAAAATACCCGTCCCTTATCAGTTTCTGGAACATTTGATCTATAAACACACTGTAGTCTATGGAGGTATCCGCATTTTCCCTGAGCATCCGGGTTATGGAGGATACCACCATATCCGAACATGCCAAAATCGCCGTCTCCTTGTTCTTGGGCGGCTTTTTGGTATCATATTCCGTCAGGATTTCCCTCAGTTTAGGAGGAAAGTGTTTCTTTACCATCAGTTTAGGTAATTCCTCCCCCACCCGATGGTAAAGCGCGGCGCATTTCAGCATTTTTTCATCCATGCCGATTTTTTTGCATATTTGGTCGCAAAAATGCGCCGTATGGATACAGATAAAATAATCATCCTTGGATTCTTCCCTGAATTTAACCAGCGCAGGGTTCTCCGTATCGTTGATCTCCAGATAATTGACATGGTACTGGTAAATGACCATGGAGGAAAACAGCTTCAATCCTCCCACAAGCATTATACTGTTGATAATGATATTGGCGGCGGGAATCAGGAACATTTCCAAATCCGGCCTGGCATTTGCAAGCAATACCACGTTGGCAGTCTCGCAGACCAACAGGCAGAGGATCGACATCGTAAGGGGCATCCCTATGGTAAAATCAATCTCCAGATGCTGGAACAACGCTACGGCAAAGCACCCACTGATCAAATAAATTGCAAAATAATTCACGGTTACGCCGCCAAGGATCACCGAAATCATCAGCAGGACGGATGACGCCAAAATACCGGTGCTCATGTTGCTGAACAACGCCAGCATCACGAATATGGTCAGAAACGGCCATCCAGCCGGCGGCAGGAACACACAGGCAAAAGCAATGGCCAGGCCGATGCAGATGCACAGCCAGAACCGGAAAGGATATTTTGCATTATTATAATCCAGCCTCCCTTTCACATACTCCTGGCGCATCTGGAATCCGATGACGGCAATCCCCGCCACTGTCATGACCAGATTGGAGAGAAGCCTGTCCTGCTCCATCTGGAGGAACAACCCTACCAGCAGCGACCCGCCGGCGCCCAGCGCCATGACCCCCAGCTCTGTCATTATGAATGCAATCGTTCTTTTTCTCTTATTTTTTCCCATACTTATCTCTGCTTTTGCTTCTGTTTTTCTCTTTCATCTCGTAGTCGTCATAAGCCTTTACTATCTTCTGCACCAGGGGATGGCGCACCACATCCTTGCTGGTCAGCCTGCAAAAGGCAATGTCTTCTATCTTGCCCAGTACTTTGGATGCCACATCCAGGCCTGACCTTGCACCCACGGGAAGGTCCTTCTGGGATCCGTCGCCAGTGACAATGACCTTTGACCCAAAACCAATCCTGGTCAGGAACATCTTCATCTGCGCCGGTGTGGTATTCTGTGCCTCGTCCAGGATAATAAAGGCATTGTCCAGCGTGCGGCCTCTCATATATGCCAGCGGGGCCACCTCTATCAGGCCTTTCTCCATGTTTTTCGCAAAATTTTCCGCGCCCATTATCTGGTACAGCGCATCATACAGTGGCCTCAGATAAGGGTCTACCTTACTCTGCAAATCACCGGGCAGAAAACCCAGCTTTTCTCCCGCCTCTATAGCCGGCCTGGTAAGGATGATCCTGCCGACTTCCTCGTTCTTAAATGCTGTGACGGCCATGGCCATGGCAAGGTAAGTCTTCCCCGTCCCCGCCGGCCCCAGGCCAAACACGATCATATTTTTCCGAATGGCATCCACATACGCCTTCTGCCCCAACGTCTTCGGTTTTATGGGTTTCCCGTTAATCGTATGACAGATACAGTCGCTGTCTATCTCTGTAATTACATTTTCCCTTTCTTCCATGCCCATTGTTATCGCGTAATCCACGCTTTGCTCCTCAATTTCATTTCCTCTGTCAGAAAGGATGGAAAGCTGTCCCAATACCGATGCTGCTTTCTTCACCATAGCTTCCGGCCCTGTGATGGCAACGCTGCCGTTGCGGTTTACGATATTCACGCCGAAATCCCTCTCCAGCTTCCTGGCATAGGCGTCCTGCATACCGAACACCTTCTGCATCTGTTCCGAAGACATTTCCATCCTCATTGTGAAAAATTCTTCCATTTACCCGTCCTCTTCCGACCCCGGCGCTGCCTGTTCTTCCGTTCTGTCAATCTCCACGCGTACACCTATGGGTTCCTGTACCAAAAACGCCCCGTTCACAACCCATGAATCCCCATTCCTATCCATTTTAACATCTTTTTCAATAATTTGTACCCCTTTTTCCTCTAAACTTTCAATATATTGGGAAATTTTTTTATTCAGCAGCACTTTGGCCTCATCCAAAGTATATGCATATTCCACGTTCTGATACTCTCTATGGGTATAACTGCCGGTATAAAAGGGAACCGAAAGCTTCTGGAACAATAGCGGGCGGCTCTCTTTGATCACGCTGTCATAAACCAGAAACGGTCTGTCCTCCGGCATCCGCCATTCCTTTTCCCCGAATCGGAGATAGTACCTTTTCTCTTCCCTTCCGGTATACTCTTTTTCTATGTAGTCAAAAGGAAGCGAGTCCGTAAACAGGACAGTATGCTCCAAAACCACATCCGCATCCGCGTCCACATAGATATATTCCCGCACAGTGCCGTCATCATTATAGACTGGCACCCTGCCCTCCACCAGCACAGTGCCTGTCTCCACGGCATCCCCTACAGCCACTGCGGGAACGCCGCTGCGCACCATTACGGATACCACGGTGCCCTGGTACTGGGACACAAGGTCTGCACCCGCCGGCCTCTCCTTAGAATCGGTAATGATGGGCGCATCATTCTCTTTGATGGATATCCTCAGTTTCGTTCCTTCCAGCTTTGCAGAGGCCCAGGTCACCTGGGGGAACTGCCTCCTGATTTCCTTTTCCAGGTTTTCTATGTCCAGAAGGTCCTTCCGCATTCCCTCCGACACCTGATTGTCCTTCAGGAAATCGTTAAATACATCCTGTGTGATCTGGTAATTCCCCTCCAGTTCGATATTCCAAATATGGGTGGAAGACCAGATCCAGAAAGCCACTGTCAAAAGCAGTCCTGCCAAGAATACCTTTCTTTTCAGAAGCTTGGGCAGAAAAAAAGGCAGTCCATATCGCTGCAATACGGCTACCCTTGTTCCGGTCTTTTTGGCGATCGGGCGGAGTTTATAAAACCCCTTCAGTGTTATGTTCATGTAATATACTTCCCCGTCCCGCACAATATCCCACAAAAGAATATCCTTATTGCTGCACAGATTCATAAAGCGTTCCGGCGAAAACCCCCATACGCGTATCCTAAGGTATCCCCGGATATATTTCAGCATTTCTATCATGGCATTCCCTCATTTCCCAATATACCGCCCCGATAACAGGGGTTCCGGCGTAAATCATGCCGGAAGGGCCCATATGGATCCTTCCGGCAGTAGATCAAAGATAGCGGACACAGCAGATGCATCCGCTGATCTTCATATCCTCATTGGTATAATAGTCGATGGAAAGCCCGGTTCCCTCAAAACAGACCTGGCAGGTCTTTCCCTGCAGCAATATCATTCGGTCCGTGTACTCCAGGATGCCACGATAATTTTCGATCCATGCTTCCCTGTTCCCGGTCATGGTGACCCGGATGGCGCCCATGCAGATATCCTTGGGAAGTTTCAGGGAATCTATGATCATTTCTCTTTTCGGTTGGATGTTTTTATTGTTTCTAATAGTTTTCATGTTCCCATTATATTATGGGAATATGAAAACTATACTAAGGAAGCGATGATTAAAACGTTTCCCTGCCATTTCCCGCAACGGTTTATGGACCGGCCACAAAGTCCCTTACCGCCTAAACGGTAATAATTCCCCTGATCAAAGGCCTTCGGACAGGTTCCTCTGCTGCTATGGTACAGGCGTTCAAGTACCTCTTTTCCGCCTCTGCAAGCTTCTGGGCGCAATTTGCGTGGATCACTGCAAGGGAATCCCCTTTTTTCACATAGTCCCCCACCTTTTTCCTCAGTACGATGCCCACCGAAAGGTCGATGTCACTCTCCTTGGTCTCCCTGCCGCCGCCCAGGATCAGGGAACAGATGCCTACCTCATCACAGGCGATATGGCTGATATACCCTTCTGCGGGGGACTTGACCTCATGAATGATGGGCGCTTCCGGAAGCAGGCCGGTATCGTAAACCGCTCTCGGGTCGCCTCCCTGTGCCTCCACGAAATCTGCAAACTTTTTCAACGCACTGCCGTCCTCTATCACCTCCCGCAGCTTCCGGAAGGCCTCCTCTGTATCTGCTGCCTTCCCTCCTGCAATCAGCATCCGGCTTCCCAGCGTCAAACACAGTTCCACAAAGTCTTCAGGCCCGTTTCCTTTTAAGGTTTCGATGGCCTCCTTAACCTCCAGGGCATTTCCCACCGCATATCCCAGCGGCTGGTCCATGTCGGAGATCACGGCAACGGTATTCCGTCCGGCATTCCAGCCAAGCCGGACCATCTCTTCCGCCAAAGCCTTGGCATCCGCCTCCGCCTTCATGAAAGCGCCGCTTCCCGTCTTCACATCCAGCACAATGGCATCCGCCCCGGCAGCCAGTTTCTTGCTCATGATAGAGCTGGCAATCAGGGACATATTATCCACTGTAGCCGTCACATCCCGGAGGGCATACAGCTTTTTATCCGCCGGGGCCAGATCAGCCGTCTGCCCCATTATGGCGATGCCGACCCGGTTCACATTGCTTATAAACTGAGCTCTGGTCAGAGCCGTGGAAAATCCCGGAAAGCTTTCCAATTTATCAATCGTGCCTCCGGTATGCCCCAACCCCCTGCCGCTCATCTTCGCCACAGGAATGCCGCAGGCCGCAACCATGGGCGTCAGCGCCAGGGAAGTCTTATCCCCCACGCCGCCGGTACTGTGTTTATCCACTTTTATACCGTTGATCTCCGATAGGTCCAGCATATCCCCGCTGTTAGCCATTGCCATAGTCAGAGCCAATGTCTCCCTGTCTGTCATCTTCCGGAAATAAATTGCCATCATCAGGGCGGATACCTGGTAATCGGGGATATCGCCTTTGGTATAACCCTCGATGAAGAAATCAATCTCTTCTTTTGACAGTTCCCCGTCGTTTCTCTTTTCCATGATGATATCGTACATTCTCACGGGCAGCACCTCCTTAACGAAAGAACGTCAGCCTTTGCTGTGGGTACGCCATACACAGTTATTTTTCCCAGGGAACGTCCAGTATCTCTTCCTTCCTGTCCCTGAGCATCAGTTCCTTCACTGCCTGGGCGGCGCTCTTTCCTTCAAACAATACTTTATTCACCTGTTCGATAATCGGCATCTGGATCTGGTATTTCTGCGCCAGATCCATAGCCGCTTTGGCGGAATAAACACCCTCCACCACCATCTGGACCTCTGCCATGGCCGCCTCATAGGATCTGCCCTGGCCAATAAGGATACCTGCCCGGCGGTTCCGGGAATGCATACTGGCGCAGGTCACAATCAGGTCTCCGATCCCTGTAAGGCCGCAGAAAGTTTCAAATTTACCGCCCATAGCGGTTCCAAGCCTGGCAATCTCCGTGATTCCCCTGGTGATCAATGCAGCCTTAGTGTTATCCCCATAACCCAGGCCGTCCGCAATGCCTGCGGCCAAGGCCACAACATTTTTCAGGGAACCGCCCAATTCCATACCCAGCACGTCCGGGGTGATATAGACACGGAATACTTCATTCATAAACAGATTCTGGATATATTCTGCCGTCTCTTTGGAGGATGCCCCTACCACGATGGAGGTGGGGATGCCGCGGCCTACTTCCTCCGCATGGGATGGCCCGGACATAACAGCCACATCCGCCTGAGGGATCTCCTGTTCAATGATTTCCGACAGGGTCATCAGCGTGTGCTCTTCGATTCCCTTTGCCACGTTCAGTATTTTCTGCCCCTGGGCCACCAGGCCGCTGATACGGTTTGCAGTAATCCTGGTATAGGCGCTCGCCACTGCCATCACAAGCAGGTCTCTGCCCTCCACCGCCTCCCGGTCATCTGCAGTAAAAATCATGTCCTGGGGCAGCCTGACATCGGGAAGCATTTTATGTTCATGCCTCTTCTTCAGCATTTCCACCTCGTCCGCCAACGCGGACCAGACCGTAACCTCATGCCCGTTTTTGTGCAATAACACTGCAATGGCTATCCCCCAGCTTCCGCCGCCAAGAATCGATACTTTTGCCATATTCCCTCTTTTCTGCGCTTATGCGCGGTTCTGTTTTTTTCAGCCATCCGGCCGGCTGCCGGCCGGACTCTTCTGTGTTTTTCCCCCGCAGATCCCGGTTTCCGCAGCCGGTATTCACAGGCACCCCCGTACCCCCGATCCCAGAAGGATTACGTACGGGAAACGGGCGTTTTTACTTATCTGCGCCCTCTTCCACATCCAACTTATTCTTTTTGGTCAAATAGGTCTTCCTCTCTTTGCCATGAAGAAGCCGGACAATATTTTCACGGTGCTTCCAATATGCCATCACCGCCAGGATAAAGGTCAATGCATACATCTCATATAACTGCGTCTGGGACATGCCTGCAAACAATCCCATCTGCCCACATACCACCATCTCGATGATAAGTCCTGCATATACTAAGAGAGAACCCAGGGAAACATAATGTGTGGTAAAAAAAATCCCGAAAAAAACAGTCACACCCATCACAATAAAGTAAGGATGAAAGGCAAGAATCAACCCTGCAGTAGCGGCAATGCCCTTTCCACCCTTAAAACCCAGGTAAAAGGGGTAATTGTGCCCCAGGATCGCCCCTGCCGCCGCATACAGCTTCAGCAGATAAACGATTTCCGGATGGGAGGACCCAAACAGGAACTTCACCACCCAGATAGCTGCCATGCACTTCAGGCAGTCGCCGGCAAGGACGATAAGCCCTGCCTTGGTTCCCAGGACGCGGAGAGTGTTAGTCGTCCCGGCGTTGCCGCTGCCGTGCTGCCGGATATCGATTCCATGTGCTTTTCCGTAAAAATAAGCTGTCTGGAACAGTCCAAAGACATAACCGATCAATAAGCATATGATTCTTTCCATCACTGTCCCTTATCCTTTCGTTCCCTTATAATAAACCGGAGCGGCGTTCCTTTGAAGCCAAAGGTTTCCCTGATCTGGTTCTCGATATACCTTGTATAAGAAAAATGCATCAGCTCCTTGTCGTTCACGAAAATGACAAAGGTGGGCGGTTTCACGGACACCTGTGTGATATAGTATAGCCTCAGGCGCTTTCCCTTATCGGAAGGCGGCTGCTGCATCATCACCGCCTCCGCCATGATCTCATTCAACACGCCCGTAGCCACCCGCATGGCATGGTTCTCGCTCACCATGTCAATGACCTCGAAAAGTTTCGGCAGGCGTTGTCCCGTCTGGGCAGAGACAAAAAGGATCTCCGCATAAGGCATATAGGAAAGGATGTTCCTTACCTTCTCCGTGAACCGGTAGATGGTCTTGTCGTCCTTCTCCACCAGGTCCCACTTATTCACGGCGATGATCACCGCCTTCCCTCTGTCATGGGCGATCCCCGCGATTTTGGCATCCTGTTCCGTCACGCCTTCCGACGCATCGATTACCAGAACTACCACCTCCGCCCGTTCCACCGCACTGACGGTACGGACAATCATATACCGCTCCAGGTCTTCCTTAACCTTATTCTTACGCCGTAGTCCTGCCGTGTCAATGAACACATAGTCCTTTCCGTTATATGTGATTTCCGTATCCACCGCATCCCTTGTGGTTCCCGCAATATCAGACACAATCAGGCGGTTTTCCCCCAAAAGCTTGTTGATCAGGGAAGATTTCCCCACATTGGGTTTCCCCACGATAGCTATCCTTGGGCGGTCGTCTTCCTCTTCTTCAGACTCCGCATCCTTAAAATGGGAGACCACCTCATCCAGCATCTCGCCCAATCCCATTTGATTTGCCGCGGAAACCGGAAAGGGTTCTCCGATCCCAAGATTATAAAATTCATAGACATCCGGCATATATTTCTCAAAGCTGTCCACCTTATTGACTACCAGAACCACCGGCTTTTTGGAACGGCGCAGCATATCGGCCACCTTGGAATCCGCGTCCACCAACCCCTGCTTCACATCCACCAGAAAGATGATCACATCCGCCGTTTCCATGGCGATCTCCGCCTGCGCCCGCATCTGGGATAAGATAATATCCTTGCTGTCCGGTTCTATGCCCCCCGTATCGATCAGTGTAAACGTCTTGTCCAGCCATGACACATCTGTATAAATTCGGTCCCTGGTGATTCCGGGCGTATCCTTTACTATGGATATCCTCTCCCCTGCAAGCGCGTTAAACAAAGTGGACTTTCCCACATTGGGCCTGCCAACTACCGCTACTATAGGCTTACTTTTCCTCTCAGCCATTCCTTCCTCCTGTTCATCTGCAAAAATACCTTCGGCTATCCGTACTCTGGAACGTGCTTAAAAATGCTTTTCCCGGGATGTGCGTCACATCAAATACACCGCGAAATGGGGACGCACAGATGGCGGCAATGAATTTTCAAACATGCTCCAGTATCGCATCCACAAAATCATATCCGCTTGATTTTACAATATTCAGCGGTACTTGTAAAGCTTTTTCCACATCCGGCACCCGCAGGTCATCCAGGAAAACGTCTTCACCGCTGCGCAGCATATTTTCCGGGATCAGCAACCTGTCGCCAAGCTGTGCCCCTTTCAGCTGCGCCACAAGATCCTGCCCGGTAATCAGTCCTGACACTGTGATCTTCTCCCCGAAGAAATAGTTGGTGATGGGATAAACATGCATTTTTATATTGGGGTAGGCTTCCTCTATCCGATCCGACATCTCCTTGATGTAAGGATACGCAAGGAGGCCCGTAGCTATTGACATTTCCCCGCAGGGAGCCGTCTTGGGGAAACCTTCCGCCGCCTTTCTCCGTTCCATCGCATCCGTGAACTCATTCACAAGGAGCCGCAGCATACCCACGCCGTTCTCCAACTGCAGGTATCCGTCATACCTCTCCTCCTCCGGCATCTCGCGGCATGCCTGAATATACCATTCGTCGCTGGCATGGACAAAGTGAATCCCATATTTATCATAACACTCCCTCTGGTACCTTTCAATCAATGTGATGACCTCTTCCGCATCTTCCTTTGAAAAAGATTCCAGCGGATAGAGTCCCTCCCGGTATTTCGTCAATCCTACCGGCACCACGGACACACTCTCCAGATTGGGGATATATTTCATCATCTGGCGGATACTGTATTCTAATTCCTCACCGTCATTCAACCCCTTACACAAAACGATCTGGCCGTTCATGCGGATTCCCGCCTCCATCAGCCTGTCCACCTTTTTCAGCGCCTCTCCCGCAAAACGGTTATTCAGCATCCTACACCGCAGCTGAGGGTTCATGGCCTGAAAAGAGATATTGATAGGCGACAGCCGGTATCGGCAGATTCTGTCGATATCATGGTCCGACAGGTTCGTCAGGGTCACATAGTTGCCCTGGAGAAAAGAAAGCCTTGTGTCATCGTCCTTAAAATACAGCGTATCCCGCATACCTGGGGGCATCTGGTCGATAAAGCAGAACACGCACTTGTTATGGCAGTGTCGGTATTCGTCCATGAGTCCGCTCTCAAACACAATCCCCATATCCTCGTCTGCTTCCTTATCTACCTCCAGGATCCACTGCTGGCCGTCCGGCTTTTCCAGCAGCATTTCAATATAAGTATCCTGGACCAGAAACTGATAATCGAAAATATCCTCTATTTCCGTGTCGTTCACCGCCAGGAGCCTGTCTCCCGCTTCTATCCCCATCTCCTCCGCGATGCTTCCGGGGAGGATCCCCTTAACCACATGTCCCTTTTGCATATCAAACTGCCTTTCCTGCCGGCCCTATTGCTGCCATCCATACATAAATTAGACTCCCCCGCTGCCGTCTGCACCGCCATGCATAAAATCTTGAAGTTTTATCGATTGAAACATTATGCTGATGCACTGATTTTTCAATCGGCAATTTGAGCCGGAGACCCAAATGTGCCTTGATTGCAGTCGGGAATTTGGGATTTCCGACGCGTACCATCGCAGTAAACTGCTCTGGCATGGGGGATTAGTATAATTTAACCACAAATTTCTTGACGTGTCACTAGCATAATGTTATAAAATAGATGTAATCTCCGTTCATTTGTCTCTTTTAAACAATGTGTGAACGGTAAATAAGTTATTTATTCATGCTATTTATTACATTCGGAGGTAATTATGCCTAATTTACGGGAACTGGAAAACGCTATGCCCGTCGCTCCTTTGAAGATTGCTGCCCTTCCTTCCGCGGAGCACATGGGACACAGGATCAATCATTATATGGTTGAATTCCGCAAAAATATACACAATGACAAAGTAAAAAAAGACCCTGCGTTTCACGGGTACAGCGAAAATAATTATCTGGTAGACCTTTCCACGCCGCGGTTCGGTACCGGGGAAGCCAAGGCAGTCTTCAGTGAATCCGTCCGGGGCAAGGATCTGTTCCTTCTGGTAGATGTGTGCAACCACAGCATTACCTATGAGATAAACGGGTACACCAACCATATGTCCCCCGACGACCACTATCAGGATTTAAAACGTGTCATATCCGCATGCAACGGCAAAGCACACCGTATCAATGTGATCATGCCCTTTCTCTACGAAGGCAGGCAGCACAAGAGAAACGGAAGGGAATCCCTGGACTGCGCCTATGCCCTGGAAGAGCTGCGTGACATGGGAATCAGCAATTTTATCACCTTTGACGCCCATGACCCCAGAGTGCAGAACGCTGTGCCTCTGAACGGTTTTGATAATTTCACGCCCCCCTATCAGTTCATCAAGGCACTGCTCAATTATGAGGAAGACCTGATTGTAGACAAGGACCATCTCATTGTGATCAGTCCTGACGAAGGCGCATTGGACCGCGCCATCTACTTTGCCACCGTACTGGGTGTGGATACCGGAATGTTTTATAAGAGACGGGACTATTCTACAATCGTAAACGGCAAAAATCCTATTGTAGCACATGAATTTCTGGGAGACAACGTTGACGGCAAGGACATCATTATCATTGACGACATGATATCCTCCGGCGGAAGCATGCTTGATACGGCAAAACAGCTGAAAATGATGAACGCCCGCAGAGTATTCATCTGCTGCACCTTCGGCCTCTTCACCGACGGCCTGAAGGCGTTTGATGCGGCATATGAGCAGGGTTATTTTGACAAAGTGGTTACCACGGACCTGACCTACCTGCCTCCTGAGCTGTACAGTAAGCCATACTTTATCGAAGCCGATATGAGCAAATTCATTGCCTCACTGATCGATTTTATGAACCATGACGCATCTCTCACAAACACATTGGCTACCACGGAAAAGATCCAGGATATCGTGAAAGCATATAACAACCGGATGATGATGCAGATATAAAAGTTACCCCCGCACCTGTGGATGCGGGGGTTATTATTTATGCCGGTGAAACATGTGGTTAATTGGTGTGGGTTATGCCAGGGCATCTTCCTGCCCTGTGGGTTCGTCCGGCTCATCTGCCTCCGAATACTCCGGGAACTCTATCACTACCTTAAACAGGTCACCGTCCAGATATATCTGAAAGCTGCCGCCCTGGACCTGCACCAGGCTCTGTGCAATGGACAGGCCAAGTCCGCTCCCTTCCGTAGACCTGGAGGAATCGCCACGGATAAATCTTTCCGTCAGTTCCTCCGGGCGGATGTTCATCTGCTGTTTGGAGATATTTTTGAATGATACCCCAATCCTGCCGTCTTCCGACAGCATATCCACATAGACACGGGTTCCCTCCATGGCGTACTTGCAGATATTATTAAACAGATTCTCAACTACACGCCACATCCGCCGGCTGTCTGCATATATAAAGGCAGACACGTTATTGTCTGCAAAGATAACCTGCAAATTCTTTTCTTCCAGCTTCTCGGAAAATTCGCCGAAACTCTGGTTGATCAGCTCTGTCAGGTTCAGTTTCTCTTTGTTCAGTACAATGTTCCCGGAGGATATCTTGGACGCTTCCACCAAATCATCCGTCAGTTGTTTGAGCCGCTGCGCCTTGTTGTCCAAGATATCTATATAGCTCTTGGCAGGCTCCTGTTCCATTTTCAGCCGCTTCAGCAGATCCACGTAATTAATGATGGAAGTCAGCGGGGTCTTGATATCGTGGGATACATTTGTAATCAGGTCGGTCTTCATCTGCTCATCCTTCATACTAGTCTTGACCGCTTTCCGTATGCCCTCCCCGATGTTGTTCACGGCATCCGCCATTTCCCTGCTGGCTCCGTGCAGGTTATTTGTGGCAAGCTTAAAATCCACCTCCCCGTCACGGATCCGGTTAATCCCTTCTACGATCTCTACCTGCTCGGCGCTCCGCTTGAACATGAGCACTCCTACTATACCGTCAAATACCACGATACCTGCCAGTATCAGGCCGGCAGCCATCCTCTCCTGCCGGAAGCTGTAGACAGCGAACACTCCGATGAGATTTGCGAACAGAAACAGGTTATAAGGGATCAGTGTACTGATCACAGAATTTTTGTGCCGGAAGATGAATACCACCGTATTTCGTACTCCCAGGCAGAAACGGTGCAGAAAGCTGTCCGACCACAGATTGCCGTACCTGACCCTGCGTACCAGGCTGTACCAGATCAGCTGAAAAGCAGCGCTTACGTATAGGCCATACACCGCAAACACTCCGTACCGGTACAATCTGGTCAGCGGTATCCCCCATATCTCCGTGGGCATCACACCTTCCATGCCGCTCATTCCCAGAAGTGTCTGATACCCTATATACCCGCCATAAACCAATCCCAGCGCCAGCAGGAGGCTTACCTCTGTCCACAGGCGGTCAAAGCGGTTCAGCGTTTGGACCCTCTCCCCCTCCCCATTGGTTGAGACGCCTGTGGTCACTGTCAGGTACAGGCCGATGCCCAGCCAGGTAACGCCCAATATGATAATCCCGGCTATCACCCGCCCTACATTGGGAACAATCTTATTATAGACGGCTGCCGCATTATAGAAGGCATCCTCCTTCACCCCGTAACCGGTGTCTATCCCCAGCCAAATATGGGTGGTATCCGGATAGGCATAATCATAAACGCTGATATACTCGTCAATCTCCTCTTCGCTCAGGAGCGTATTCCCCATAAACTCCAGGCTGTCAGGATAATAGATCAGATATCTTCTGTACTCGGAAAAGAACTCCGTCACATCATTGTCTTCCGTCTCTGCCAGGCTGGAGACATTGGTATACGTACACATGCCTTCATCGGTCATCATACGGATCATATATTTTATGTTACTGTTTCCCTCCCGGTATGCATCATTGCACACCTGGTAGCGCTGATAGTTCAACGTCAGCTGATTCACAGACGTCACCACATTATTCTGCAGTTTCATATAATCGATCCAGTTGTCCGCGCAGGCAAGCAGCTGCTTTTCCCCGTTTACCGTCTCATAGCGGCAATTCAGCAATGAAAGGAACACCGTGATCTTCCCGTCATCCTCCCGGGACGCAATAATCTCATCTATGCCCTGTGCCGCAATGTAAGAAAGGGCAAAATCTTCTAACTCGCCCTCCGTATATTTTTCGAATTCCTGCCGGATAAGCTGTTCCTCTTCGCTTTCCTGGCCTGTGCTGTTCTGATCCGGCGTCTTTTCCGAAACATTGTCCTCAGACGCTTTTTCCTCTTCCCCTACCTTATTGAAACCGACAAAACAAAATAGACCGTCTTCATTAAACCCAAAGTTCTCCATATGGATCACATTGCCGAAATAGTTTACAAATTCCGACATGCTCATAATACGGGATGTGCATTCCGCACCGTATTTCCCCCATTTGATCAGATCGTCCAGCTCATAGACAGCCGTCAGCGGGCATTCGTTGCCCGCTCCCACCTTTGCCGCATATGCCGTGACATCAATTTTCTTGGTTGGATCAAATACACCGTCTGTCTCTAACTGGCTCTTGATCATAACGAGCTGGGTTATATCGGACACCGCATTGCGGAACAGGTCGTGGAAAACTTCGGATTCCTCAAATTCCTGATCCGATTCCAGAGGAAATATCTTATAGACCTGGGTTCCGTTGATGGATTCCACTTCGAAATAAGAGTTCAGCAAAAGCCCGGCCACTGCTATCATAATGGCTGCAGCAAGAAAATGCTGCAGCAGCTCGATACCGATCCTCTTCAATGTAGATTTTTTCATATTCCTCCGATTCCTATTGTTTGTCTATTTTATAACCTACGCCCCATACCACCTTCAGATATCTGGGTTCCTTGGGGTTAATCTCTATTTTCTCCCGGATGTGCCTGATATGGACAGCCACCGTATTGTCTGCACCGATGGCGTTCTCATTCCATATGCTTTCATAAATCTGGTCAATGGAAAAGACCCTTCCCTGATTCTTCACCAGAAGCAGCAGAATATTATATTCAATGGGCGTCATCTTTACCGGCTCATCATCCACCGTAACCTGTTTTGTCTCGTCATTGATCACCAGCCCGCCTACCTGGTAGAGGGCTTTATTTTCCATGTTCAGGCTCCCCAGTGAAGTATAACGCCGCAGGTTGGATTTCACTCTCGCTACCAATTCCAGAGGGTTGAAAGGTTTCGTGATATAGTCGTCCGCCCCGATATTCAGTCCAAGGATCTTATCCGTGTCCTCGGATTTGGCTGATAAGATTATGATAGGTATGCTGCTGTATTCCCGGATCTTCAGGGTGGCACGTATGCCGTCCAGCTTAGGCATCATAATATCCATAATAAGAAGCTGGATATCTTCCTTTTTCATGATTTCGATGGCCTGCTCCCCGTCATAGGCTTTAAAAATGCGATAGCCGTCCTGACTCAAATATATCTCGATAGCATCCACTATTTCCTTGTCATCATCACAAACCAGAATATTTGCCATAATTATACCCACGCCTTTCCCCAAGGGTCCTCCCTCTGCCGGAACGGTCCCTTTCCGCTTTATACCCTGCAGGAATTATACCTGCCAGTGTGCTGTCTTGTTCATATTTAGCTTAACTATAATATCTACAAAACACAAAAACTAACAAATAAGCAAAGAACGTGTTTGGCTAAATATAATACAGACACTACACTAGTACAAATTTCCACAAAAATAGTTAAACAAATTTTTTTTAATTGTTCAATGGGATTTTTATGAAGAATTTCTTAACAAAGTTCTTAACATCAGAAAAACCCCCAGGTTTCCCCTGTGTCCCTTACTGCCCCTGTGGGAAAACAGATAGCTGCTGTTATGGCAGGTGCAGATATCCGTGACGGATATGCTGCCACCGGGTATCCCCGCCTCTTCCAATATCCGCCTGTTGGCAAGCCACAGGTCCAGCTGGTATTTTCCCTCCGTTTTCCCCTGAACTACGATTCCGCCGCAGCTTTCCCTGCCTCCAAACAACTGCCAAAACCGCTCCGCAACCTCTTCTCCCACCTCATAGCACTCCCGGCAAATAGAAGGGCCAATTGCCGCTACCATATCCGCCGGCCGGCTTCCATAGGTTTCCGCCATGGCTGCCACCATATTCTCTCCCATACGGCCCACAGTGCCCTTCCAGCCGGAATGGGCCAGGCCGATGGCATGGTGCACCGGATCCAGGAATAACAACGGCACACAGTCCGCATAATACGTCACTAACGCAATTCCCAGTTCATCCGTCATTAAACCATCCACATTTTCATAATCCCTGGGAGACACAATGCCCTTCCCCCGGTCTGCTGCAGTGACCCGGCGTATGTTCACTGTATGGGTCTGGTGGGAAGCTACCATATCCGCCGGCCTGCACCCCAGTACCCTGCCGATACGGCGGTAATTCTCCAGCACATTTTCTTCCCTGTCCCCCCGGGTGAAGCTCAGGTTCATAGTGGCAAGCTCCCCTTCACTGACGCCGCCCAGGCGGGTAGTGACCAAATGCTCCACCATGCCGCTCTTTTCAAAAGAAGGGAAAGTCAGATATTCCAGCTCCTGCCCTGTCCCCTCCAGTGTAACGCAGTTCTGCTTAACAGTCCCGCCTTCCCCTGTACGTATGATCCGATACATTCTGCCTACCTCCGTTTTATGGGCAAAAAATCAATATGATGCAGCCTGTTTATATAACTGGTTATCCATTGTCACTTTTCAATTTTCAAAAAGGAAATTGCCTTCACCCACGGGAGAAGATATGGGGAAATGCATTCCTGATCCAGCTGATCTCCGTTCCCTGGATCGCCACCACATCATATCGCACAGGGCAGTCATCCCCCAGGCGGTGGAGATACCTGTAATAATCCGCTGTCCGGCATATCCTGCGTTGTTTGCGGCAATCCACCGCTTCCTGCGGGCTGCCGAATTCTTCTGTCCGGCGGTATTTAACCTCCACGAAAACCAGGCAGCCGCCATGGTAGCCTACAATATCAATTTCTCCCTGCTTACAGCGGAAATTGCGCGCTTTGACATGCATCCCCTGAGCCGTAAGGTACTCTGCCGCCAATGTCTCCCTGCTTGCTCCCGTCCTTCTTTTGTTCAAAAAGCTACCTCTTCGTGTTACGATTGATATTACTATTGATCTTGCTCTTTAATTTATCCATGGAATCCACAAATATGAGGATTTCTGCCACAACCTCATAAAGCTCCGGCGGTATCATATCACCGATATCCAGCCTTGACAGAGTGTCCGCCAGCTTGTCGTCCCTGTGGACCGGGACATTGCTCTCCTGGGCCTTTTCAATAATGCGCTCTGCCAATGCGCCGCGGCCGCTGGCAATGACCCTGGGAGCATCTTCCTCGGGATTGTACTCCAGCGCTATGGCCTGTTTTAATTTCTGCTTATCATCCTTCTCAGACATAATATCCCCCGTTTTCCGTTACGGTACAAAAATTTTCTGACCTGTCCCACTCTTTTATCCCAGATGGAAAAAGCCTGCCCCAGGAGGGTCAGGTCCTTACATCAAATGCGTACTGGGCCAGAGCCACTCCTTTTTCCTGCCCCAGGATTGGCCCAAGGCCCTCTTTTGATGCGTCGGAGTCCTTTTCGCCACGTATCTCCATGGACATACTGCAGTCATATCCGCGCTTCTGCAGCCTGTCTGTGAGCAAATCCATATGCGCTTCCAGGAAATCCAGCATCCCGTCATCGGCCACATAAAATTTTGTGTTGACCTTATTCTTCTGCATTGCGACATAGACATCCACAGGCCCCAGATACTCCATATCCAGATGCAGCAACGCACTCACCGCGCCGTCCTTTCCCGCAAGGTTTTTCCGGTTCGTATAAACATACAGGTCTCCATGGGCATTTCCCTGTTGCAGGCGCAGCGGAAGCTGCACATAGGTGTACATCTGATTGACCTGCTGCAAAAAATCTATGTTCTGGGACATATTGGAAACCGCCCTGTAGCTCTCGGAGCCGCTCTGCCCTACCGATTCAAGGGTTTGTGCCAGGCCCTTGAGCTGCCGGTCCAGCCTCTTGTATAATTCTTCCACCTTATCAGGGTCAGCCACATCCTGGGGACGCAGCATCCATGAATTCTTTAAATTGTCCGCAAGCAGCTCCCTGATCCCCTTATGGGATACCAAGAGCTGCATCACTTCCCTTCCGGCTGTTGGTTCCATAGCGGCTTTATCCAAAATCTGCCCCACCAGATGAAACAGCTTCCCTGCATCGGAATCCCCTCCGGCAAGCAGTTCCGTCTGCTGTACCAGCTGTGCGGCCTCCCGGGGAGGCAAATCCAAAAGCGAAATCGCCTTCCGGAGTTCCTGGGCAATCTCCGACATATTTGAGGCAGCTTCATTCTGTTCTAGGATACCTTTCCCTGACAATTCTATGTCGTTTGGATCCACTGCCTGCTTCACTGCCATCTCCAGCGCCTGCTGCAGTCCGTTCACTGCTCCCTGCCCTTCCTGCGTCGCCGCTGCCCCTTCCGGCAGTCCCGTAACATTGGCCTCACTGTTTCCTGTGCCGCTTGCTTCCGTCCCCTGGGCCGCTTCCCCCAAAGGGAGATTCTCCGAAAGAACATTTTCCATGGGAGTATTACCTGCCAGGCTGCCCTCCCCTGCCATATGCAGCAGTTCCTGGTAAAGCTTTACCGCACCGGCAGTATCGCCCTTTGCAAGAAGTTCCTCAATCACATTGGGGACAGTATCCATGACGGTTTCCATCCCCTGCAGGAGCTGATGGTTCAAATTACGGTAGGCCGCCATCTGGTTTATATTTTCTTCGTTAACCGGCAGTCCCAGTTTATGGAGATTGACAATATCGGATATTTCCGCATTTGGAAAGGCGTTGACCTCCCTGTATAGCTGCTGGATAGAATTTCTGTCAACAGGAAGCCCTGCCTCCATCATCTGCTTAGTCATGGCAACAGAAACAGGGTTTGCAGATATCCCTGCCATATCCAGCGCCTTCAGCACATTGATGTCCATGGACATATTGGTAAACAGGGGACTTAAGGTAAGGGAGCTTCCGTTGTTCTTGACCTCAAATGTCATATTTTTCCCCACCTCAATGTTCATATTCTGATCCACTTTGGCATTCAGGATTAAATCATCGGCTGTCCTGATCTGGACCTCTCCGCCGTTCCGGGACACAATTTCCCCCTGGATCGTCTGCCCTGGAACCAGAGACTTGATCTGGCGGTTGACGGCAGCCGTATTTGAAGGGGCAGGCGCCTTCTGCAGCCTGCCGATATCCTCATTTTTCGTCCTTCCAGCAAAAATATCCGTTAGTTTCATGATATTTCCTTCCAACTGCTAAATGTTCTTAATAAAACTCCTGCGATGTATCGGGGTGGGGCCATACTTCTTCACCGCTGCAATATGCGCCGCACTTCCGTAACCCTTGTTCCCCGCAAAATCATATTCTGGATAGACCTTGTCATATTCCACCATCAGGCGGTCCCTTGTAACCTTGGCGATAATACTGGCCGCGCCAATGGAAATGCTCTTAGCGTCGCCCTTGATAATAGGCACCTGGCGGATCGCTACACCGGGAATTTTCACCGCATCGTTTAACAGAATATCCGGCTGCGGTTTCAGCTTTCCGATGGCCTCCCGCATGGCTTCGTAAGTGGCCTGCAAAATATTGATCTCGTCGATCCTCTCCGGGGTGGCATAACCCACTGCGCATGCCAATGCCTGCTCCATGATGATATGGTAAAGCTCTTCTCTCTTTTTTTCGGACAGTTGTTTCGAATCATTTATATATAAAATCCTACAATCTTTTGGCAGGATCACGGCTCCCGCAACCACCGGCCCGGCCAGAGGCCCTCTTCCCACCTCATCAATCCCGCAGATCAACCCGCAGCCTTCATATTGCTTCTCGTAGACCCGAAGCTGCTCAATGCGCTGCTTTTCCTTCTCCAGCGCTGCAATGCGCTTTCTTGCCGTCTCTACAAGCTTCTGTACGCCTGCCCGCCCGTCGCTTTCGTGGTTATGTATAAATTCAGGCAGCCCATCCACGGAAGCTGCCTGCAATTCCATCTTGACCTCACCTATACTTTTCATACGAATCTCCATTCCGGAGCGTTTACGCGACAGGGCGACGCAAATATCAAATTTGCGTCTGCCATCAAACAAATTTGTGACGCTCCG
>CANRWO010000020.1 GCA_947643615.1 uncultured Lachnospiraceae bacterium | reverse complement strand
GTATAGAGGGTTGGTGGTTATTTTTCTATCCACTATCTTATTTGACGCTTACGTTCCAACTACCAGATGACGCCCTTGTCTTTCCCACCTACGGCTAAGGGAAACCCTTTCTTGTTTTACCCCTTCCTATACAAACAGCTGCTACTGAGAAATAGAAGGGCGGCATCACTCTTTTGGCTTATCTACTTTAGGCTCCACTCCAAAATAGACATTCTTATCATTCCACGACATGGGAGTAGGGGATAAGGCCCTACTGAATAATATACTGCCATATCTCAGCATAGTATCGAGCGCATCTTATAAAAGCAGCGTTTCATCTAACTTTTACTCAGGGTTGTCGCTACAGTGAGGGCTTGGCTGCCAGTGCGCTGTGCCGTTCACATCCCGCCAGATGGCTTGCTTGAATTCCCGTCTGCTGCGTTGGCCTCACTCAACGATGCCAACGCAGCGCCTCGTTCAGCCTGCATGGCAGGTTTCCGGCGGCGTAGCGGTGGCTACGCCGCCGGAAATCTAACGCTGCAGATGGAAATCCAGGCAAGGTATTTTGCGGAATGTAATCCGGTGGGCACACTGGAGCCCTGTCCCTGCTGACCCACGGAGTCCACACATTGTCACTATAGCCCATCCTGTCACCAGAATGGGGGAGTAGTGTGGGGTTGACCGTTTTCCCAGCATATTGCCTGTTCATTTAAATCTATGTATCCCATAGACCGTATGCCCTAAACTGATGTATCCATCAGAACTAACATACTGTCGGTATATTCTTAAACAAAAGAGAACCCAAACATTTTAGGGCTGCCGACATTTTTAGATCCAGCAAATAATCCTGCGCCGAGCCCAATAGTTCCTAATGGGCCAAGTGAGGCTGTAATATTATTTATAACAGAAAGCAATCCATTGAGCGATTTTACAATGGCAAGTATTGCGTCAGAATTAATAACATTGCCAACCGTGCCAGTCCATGTGTTGCTTAACCTATTTAAGCTTCCCTCAATATTATTGGCGCTTCTTTCTGCCTCTTCAGCAGCACTGCCCATCCCCTGGGAATACAGGCCCAGCATGGACTCATAAGATTCCCAACCTGATAAAATGGCAGACAGTGTATCGGCATGGTAATTTTGCCCAATATCCGTAAGGATATTGGCCCGCCTTGCGTCGCCCTCTGGGAGCTTATTAAAGGCAGCAGACAGTTCCTTTAGCAATTCAACAGGTGTTTTTAACTGCTCCGCCCCACCCACAATTTTTGTCATTGAGACCCCAACAGACTCAAAAGCGTCAGCAACAGGCTGGCTTGCTGTATCCTGCAAGGTAACAAAAATATTTTTTAGGGCAGTGCCTACTTCTGCCCCTGACCCCCTTGTCCTTGATGCTGCAACAGCAATTAGCGCAGATAATTCATCAATTTTAACGCCATACCGGGAAGCAACGGAAGCGGCCTCAGATGTGGCGTCTGCCATATCCCGCATGCTGACAGCAGCATTATTGGCTATATGGTTCTGGGAATCTAACACTTTATTTAAGGCTTCAACACTGCCTTTGTAATTATAGGCAGCATCTGTTTCCATGAGATAGCTGTTTGCAGAATCAGGCCCCATACCGCCGGCAGCCTGCGCCAACAGGGACAACCCAGCCATCCCTTCGGCATTTTTGAAGCCGGCACGGTACATCCCCTGGACGGCAGTTAAATAATCAGACGCAGACCTGCCATACTTTGATGCTGAATCAAAAGCAGCATTCCCCAGCCCTTTTAGCTGCTGCCTAGCCAGGCCAGATGCCTTGCTGATTTCAGTGAGGATGCTGTCAAGTCCAATCAACTCTGATATGGCTTCTTCCGTTTTAGAGACGCCACGCATAACAGCGGAACTCACAGAGAACCTTTGTGCAAAGCTTTGTGCGGCCTGTGCCATCTGGCCTTTCAAAAATGTACCAAGGCGGCTAAGCCCACGCATAGAATTTTCAGCCTTTTCCAGCATCCCATTGATCTCATCCCACCTGTTAAGGTTAACGCCCCTGCCTAATTCATTGGCATATCCTTGTAACTCTTCTTTTGCTTTATTGGTGAGCTTTGCATTCTTTGCCAGGGCAGTGTTTATCCTATTGATTAGTGATGCTGCCTTTTCATTTGAAACAGGCTGCATATACTTATCGTAAGCAATTTTTGCCTGTTCGGCTGATGCTGTAGCTGCCTTAAACCCCTGCCCGAGGTTATCTGCCTGTGTGACAAGCCCCTGGCCGGATAACCCTTCCATGCTGTCAAAAATAGATTGGGGAGGGGCAGTAGCAGCATTGGTACGGTTCTGGTACTCACTGGCGCCATAGCCATTATCCATTGAGAGCTGGATGGATTTTAGCCTTTCGGCAAACCCCTGCACTTCTGCATCTACCCTGCCGCCCGCATCCCTAATGCCATCGGCAATGCCATCCCCAATCTGTTGGCCGGCTTGCTGGGATGTTACGCGGGCACCCTTTGTATCAAGGTTTGCACTGAGGTCAACCGTTTTGAGCTGTGACTGTAATGAAGAGATTTGGGCATTCATTTTTTTGACAGTGGGACTTGTGTCTAAAGCGCCGGTAGCTTTTACCTGATTTAATTGTTTTTCTAATTTCTGGATATCAGCATTAATTTGTGAGACTGTTTTTGGTATACCTAAACCAAGTACAATCTGCCCATCAGTATTAGCCAATTTACCATCCTCCTTGTTTTACTGTGTAATGTTCATGTGCTGTGCAGCCTTTGGCGGCAAAGGCAGGGCCCCTTAAGGGGAAGGGGAGTCCCCGTCCCCGCCCTTTTCCAGGGCCTTGGTGAGCTCCGCCGCCTGCCTGTCCAGGAATGCCCAGAGTGCAAGCCTCCATTTTACCTTTAGCTGCCAGGTCCTTATCAGCCTGAATAGTGTTACCATGTTTTCACCTTTTCCCTTTCTGTGAGTAAACCTTCTTTTAATTTCTGCTTATAGGCGTCGTTGATCAGTTCCATTGATATTTCGACTTCACCGTTTTCCAAGCCGTTTTCTTCCAGAATTTTTTCATATTTTTCATAAATGCGGATACAATGCTTGAAGCTGTCCTTGTTGTAGGGGGTCCCCTCGGACACTTTTGTGGCAAAGTTGTTGATTTCCCAGCGCATGTCGTCGATCTCTTTATCTACAAACATCCTGGTGAGCTTTTTTATGTCGGAAGAGATTTCTTCGTCCCTCCGGTCAGAGCGTTCTACCGCTTTTTCGTGTTTTTCCTGGAGTACGGCAAGGCTTTGGGCGGTCTGCATAAGCATATCGTGTTCTTCCCGCTGCTTCCGTACCCATTTTGTCTCCAGGCCCAGTTTCCCTGCCGCCCATTCAAATAATGATACGACTGCCCTGACACCGATCAGCATCGCCAATAGCGCAAGGAAAACATAGGGGAAGTCTATTTTGGCCAATTCCATAATTTCTGTCATACATTTGGTCCGTTTCTTATATTTTCTGCTTGTCAATAAGCTGTTGGATTGTCTGTTTTACTTTATCATAGGAAGTCATGGATACAAGCCCGCTTGCCAGTCCCATAAGCGCCATGCATATGATATTGTTTTCTGAAAAGGGGATGGCGTTTAACTGATAGTAAGCGGCGGTCCCTCCGCTCCCTATTATAAGGGCGGAAATCAGTGCGACAATGTTATAGGATAAGTTAGCTCGGTCCGCCGCTATGTTTTTAATGCCTTCCGTCACAAGGCTGCTGAGTGCTGAAAAGCAGGACAGCAGGATCAGGAACATGGTTGTCGTCATCGGTAAAGTCCTCCTAATTATCGGTGGTGCTGAGTACGGTTGTAATGATTTGGTTCATATCAAGCTGTGACCTGATATCGTCCGGCATTGTGTTTAACATCGCCATGGGGAGCTGGATCTTGTGGTCGCTGCGGGACATCATATAGTATGCCCCGCTGGAAATGCCCAGTTGTGCGGCCCAAGTCCCCAGCAAAATGCCAAACCCGTCTAAATGATATAACTGGGGGATGGAGGAGTAGGAGAGATCTGTTCCACAGCTCAACATGGCGGCATACATTTCTTTTGTATACGCGCCGTTTAGGGCGACGCAGACAAAGAAGCCGAGGATGAGCGCCACTGCAATCATATAATCCGCAAACAACAGCTTCTTACTAAATTCTTTCATATCGGTAGCCGTGCCTTTCAGGAAAGTTTTAATAATTTCTTCCAGGTATGGTTCCGGGCGGTAATCTCGCCGTCCGAAACACAGCCGTTGGCTTTCTGGAATGCCTTCACGGCGGCGTCAAATCTGGCGCCTGCGATTCCGTATACAGTCCCGCAGCTGTATCCTACGGAGTTAAGGTATTTTTGTATGGGGCGGACAACTGCATGGTTCCTGTTTTGGGTGCGGGAAACGGTTATTGTCCTGGACAATGTTTCGTTTCCCGCAATGCCGTCTGCCTTTGCGCCCAGAGCCTTTTGTATGTCCATTACGAATTCTGTGTGGGGATAAGCAGTTTGCGGGGAAGGCTGAGGAGCGGGCGGGGCAGGGGACGGCGCCGGATTGGGGTTGAGCGGTTTCCTGTAAGGGGTTCCCAGATATTCGCATACGCCCTGGGCGGCTTCTTCAGCGCACTCCATGCAAAACGCGTCGGTTTGCATCAGCTTTGCTTCATACTCGTTTGTCATAAATCCAATCTCGATCAGTATGGAAGCGTTGGTCCCCATGGCGGTGCAGTTACACATTGCCAGGCTTTGCGCCTTTACGCCGCGGTTTTTCTGCCTGGTGCCTTTGACGAGCCTGTTTTGTACTTTAACGGCAAGGGCGCCGGAATCTTTTACATAGGAAGGGTTATTGTGGATCAGGGTTTCGATCCCCTGGCTGTCGTTATAAGTTCTGCCATCCCCGAATGCATTGGCATGCCAGGAAACGGAGATATCACACTGTGCATTTTTGATCTGCTTTTGCCTTGCGGACAGTGCCACGTCCGTGTCATCTGTGGAATCGGTATCGTTCCAGCCTGTCTTTATGGCATCAAAGCCACATCGCTTTAAAGCTTTGTGAAAATAATCCGCGCATTTTACATTGATCCAATGCTCACGGTAACCGTCGGGTGTCCTTTTGCCGGCGGTATTGCTGCCGTGCCCGGCGTCTATGGCTATTTTGTACATGGGTTTATCTGCCTCCTCCAGGGACGGTAAATGGGCATTGCCTGAAAGTGGGATACTTTTCATTTTCCTGACGCCGGACAGGATATCAAACCCATAGCCAATCCCTTTTTTCATGGCGTCCTCCAAACTGGAAGCCTTGCGGGTATCATATCCCGGGACCGCCCATTTCCCGGCAAGGTCTTCAAACGCCGGTGCTTTGCCTTTGGGGTTGATATACCGATACCTGGGGTCAACACAAGCCTGGTTCAGCGGCGCAGGGGTTGCATAACCCTTTAAATGCTGGATCTGCGCCCTGATCCCCAGCCTGGGGGTCTGGAAAGCCTGTCCTTTCATTCCCTTTTCGGTAACGCCCAATCCGCAGAAATTATTTTGGCTGAAGGTTACGGCGGTCCCTCCATTGAATTTGAAATTTCCGGTCTCTATGCAGGACTGGATCCATGCGCCGTCCCCGCGCACGCCTTCCGCTTCGCCCTCTTCCAAATAGAGCTTGGCATATTCCAATGCCCATGGCTTTGCCCCGGGGTTCTTGGAGATCAGGTATTCTGCCATTTGATGGGGGGTACACTGGGATTTTCCGATTATGTTCATAGGGTCACTTCCTCTCTGCTGGTCAGTGCTCTAAGTGTTTCAACACATTGTTTCATTGTTTTGCATACATGATCCAATTCTTCTTTCGTTTCCTTTCCGCTGAAGGTCATCCGTATACAGCTGTAGATATCCGGTTCTTTCATGCCGATGGATGTGAGGACAGCGGAGGGGGAAGGGGATCGGCTGCTGCATGCCGAACCGGTGCTGACCTGGATGCCGTCCATATCCAGCAGGATCATCAGTGACTGGCCCTCGACCCCTCTGAAGCATAGATACAAATTGTGGGGTAACCTGTTTCCCGATTCTATGGATGGCCCAACTAAGTAACAGCCTGGGATGTGGGCCATGATGTAACCGTATACATAATCCCGGTTGGCGGAAGAAGCGGGAGAGTGGCGAAGCTTTGCAACTGCTTCCCCTAAGGAAGCAATAGCGGCAGTATTAGGAGTGCCGCCCCGTAAAGTGTTGTGGCCGTATATTATGGGTTCCAGCTTTATGGTTTTCTTTTTATATAAAAAGGACGCGCCTGTTATGCCGCCGATCTTTTGCCCGGTGGCCGTCATCATGTCGATGTCCAGGTCTTTTACATCTATTTTGATTTTCCCAAAAGCGGCAACAGCGTCCGTATGTATAATGCAGTCATTTGCGTGCAGCAGCTTGGCAATTCCTTTTATATCCTGTATTGTGCCGATTTCCGAATTTGCGGTCTGTAACGAAACGAGGGAATGATGTATCCTGCCGATATCAGCCAAATGAAAAGTCCCCTCCTGATCCACGGTGATCTTCTTTTCGGCATATGGATTCTCTAAAATGCTCCCGTGTTCTATTGTGCTGGTAACAAAGGATGTCCTGTGATTCCCTCTTAGGTACCCCACGGCAGCCAGGGCGTTGGCTTCAGAGCCGCAGCTGCAGAAGATGATCTCCTCCGGGGAACAGTTGATTTCCTTGGATATCACCAATTTTGCTTCTTCTATTAAATGCCTGGAATCTGCACCGTTTTCATAAACGGAATTTGGGTTGTGCCAGTTATGGCGGAGTTTATCGGCTGTGTATGCAAGGTTATCCCGGTCCGGCCTTGCTATTGCCGCATTATCCAGATATACATTCATTTTCCCTCTCATTCCGCCGCCTGGGCGGCAGCTGTCTGGATCTGTCTATTCTCGCAAAGTATTCTTTGGCGCATTTGGGGGAACAGGCAACCCTTCTCCAGCGGAACATGGATTTGTCGTTTTCACAGTCCCCACACGGGGTGAACGGTTTCCCGCATATCCTGCAGGGTTTTTGTACGTTATTTGCCATTTGTGTACTCCTGAAAAAAGAGGGTGCGTAAGCACCCTCTCGCGTGAAGCCTGTTGTTTTAGACGCCGTAAACGATCAGATCCCAGAGGTTTGTGGAGCCGGTGCATCCGCCGGCAAGGGATTCCGCCTGGAAGGAATGGGCAAAGCTGTCGCCGCCCAGGGTCAACTCAAATTCTCCGGAAACATCGGCTCTCTGGATGATGACCTGGCCCGCATACTCTACGTCGCAGTTGTCCTGGAGAACTACATCAATGTAAAGCTTCAGCACCTTGCTGTATCTTTCCGAATCGTTGGAGATCTTGGCGGATTCCACTTCTACGTCGTAAAAAGCAACGACTTCGGTACCGTCTGCGACCCCGTCAAAGGTGAGCTCCTTTGTGGCAGGGGAATATGTGAATTTTCCGGCTGCTGCAGCGGAATCCTGTTCCAGCTTCTCGCCCAGGGATCCGTTGGCATTCTTGATATAAACGGTTCCGATCTCTGCTCCGGACACGCCCACTGCGGTCTTGGAAAGGGTGGCGGTATTGTTGTTTACTGTCATGACATCGGTAATGCGTACATTAAAGGTGCCCTGCTCAACCTCCGCGCCGGTCTGTGCAGCCAAAGCGCCGCCTACAAGGACGCCGTTGGTGGCGGAAACGGTCACGGCCTTGCTCTTCTTCAGGGAAGCCAGCTTCCTTCCGTTCCGGCCCTGGATATCGGCCTTTTCCTGAGTGTTGTTGATGGTGCCATTCTGGACTTCGTCCATAATGAACTCCAATTCGCCGGCATTGTTAAACGCCGTGATCTGTGCAACCTCGGTAATGATTAACTTGCTAACATCTACTGACATTTTTAAATCCTCCTGTTAGGTTTATAATATTTAAAATAAAGACCCCAAAGGGGCCTTATTTCCGGTGTTACTTGATTGGCAGCCAGGACAGGCAAGACTTGTCTTTCAGTTTAGAAGTGTTGATCGTCCCGGCATAAACGCCAATCATGGTATTATCGAAATTGATGCTTGTTTTAATCTGTTCAAAGCTTTGGTTGATCTGGTATATGGTCAGGTTTTCGGCCTGCTCATAATTGTATTTGAATTCGGGCCGGTTTACTAATGCCACGACCAGCTTTTCCAAGTAAGGCTCATACGGTTTATTGGCATTCCGCTTTTGCTTTTTCCGTTCTAATTTGATTCGGAATTCTTTGGCTTCATGATTGCCCGGCTTGCGGTTGTCCTTCTGGAGGCCGTTTATTTTCCGGACCGTCTCCACGATCTGGCTATATACAAATTCGTCTATGGTGATGTCCATCTTCTCGCTGCGCAAAATAAACATGTCGTTCTGGCTGCTTCTGCACATCTTGATGTCAGATAAATCCGTATCTCCAAACAATATGCTGATATCCCCCTGGGCAAATGAAGGGAACAGCATCATGAACAACTGGTAATCCGTCACCGTAGTGAAATCAATTCCCATGTCGTCGAGCTGGACCATGTAATAATACGGAGTGGCTGTGAGGGATGAGACCAGGCTATAGTAATGCTGTTCATCCTCCAATATCTCTCCGACGGTAGGGATCCTGACCGATAAGTTTGGGAGGATGTTGACGGAAGAGAGTTTTAACAGGCTCTTTTTGTTCTGCATTTTGCTTCTCCTTCTTTGCGAGACAAGTATATCCATTAAAAGAAAACGGCAATTTCCTTCCGGAAGGGTGTGAAAGCCTTGAAAACAGTGCGTTTCATGAGACATGGCTTTGTACACATTTTTTCATTTCCCTGGCTTTCGTCATGCTTTTACGGTTGGCCGATTTGCGTCTTTCAATTGCACAGGCTTCGCAATATCTGCTTGAATAATCCTTTTCGGATTTTACTTTATAGGCTTTTCCGCAGCTTTTGCATTGCCGGTATCCCTGTTTAAAGTTTCCTATGTATTGGTTCCCGAGGTTGTTAAAATCCCTTATTTTGTAAACAATTTCACCGGTGTCCTCCAAATGGACTTTGAAATTCAGGTTATTGATCCTTTTCCCGAAGGAGATAATTCCCCTTGTGTAAAATTCATGCAGCAGTTCGTTTCGCTTTTCGGAAGTGGCAGTGACATTGGCCAGTTTGAAAATCTCCAATATGCCTTTTGAGTCCTTTTTATTGACCCATCCGTCACATCCCATGTATCTGGCGACAGCATAAATTGTAAACATCAATTTCCTTTGCCGGTCGCCAGGCAGAGAATGTATCAAATGCAGTTCCGGCTCATAGACCGGTATATACTCCCTTTGCTTCAGGCTGGTATCGGCAGTCCCTTCAAACAGTTCCTGGCAGGCGCTGATGATTTTATTGTGGTATTGGTACTCCTGGTAGTTGTCCAGGTGAAATCCCAATATCTGTTCCTTTACAATCTCGGATAGTGTGACGGCATCCGATTCAGGGGAATAGTAATACTTGGAGAGGAGATTTATCAAATATCCCATGGACAGGTCGTCGGGTTTCTTTTTTGCAGCCAATATATTCCTTATATAATCCTTTTCATTTAATAGGTACATTTTTCCTCCCATTCCGCCGTTCAATCGGCATTTTCGATTTCCAGCCTGCTGACGATATCTTCCCCGATGGTGTCCCAGCAAAACTGCCGGTTCCCCTTTTCGGCATAAGTGATATCCAGAATAATATTCAGCCGCTCTTCCCGATTGGGACATATCCTTTTGGCTTCCTGATTAAATTTTCTATATAGAAAGCGCCTGACCTTGTTGGATTCTCCCTTATCATGCTGTTTTGCTTTTTTATATTCCCTGACACACTCGCAATAATATTGTTCCAGTTCCCTGAGCGCCTGCCGGTGGCTTTCGGTACAGCGCCTTTTGGCTTTCAATATCCTGTAGTCAAAAGTAGAGTCCTGATGGAGTTGGGACCTGTAGCTGTCCAGATGGCGTTCCACATAAGCGCATATTTTATTCATAGAGCAGCTGCCGGTCCCCACAGGCATTTTAAGCTCATACCAAAACAGGAATTCTTTCTGTTCGTCAGAAAGATCGCTTTTGCAGTCGTATAGCTTCTGAATAGAGCAGTTATATAAAGCACGGCATTTGTCATTGCTTTCTTTTATGTACTTTCTGTATTCACGACGGGTTTCTTCATATATATAGATCATGAAATAGGGTTTTCGGTATGCGCATATGGACTGCAGATACCGGTCATCGGCACAGGCTTTCATATTGTACCAATGGCTGGGCATGGGGGAGGCCACGATCCCTTTGATCTTGTCCAGCTCCGCCTGCTGGTAAAGCTGCCCACAGGCGATCCTGTATTCCAGCTCCTTATATTCCGCTGACTCCTTTTGGAAGCGTGATTGGACTTCCATCATGGAAGTAACGTAATTTGTGATGGAACCCACCTGGTTGCCCATCCCGTTCCTGTTCGTCTGCTTTACCTCTTTCTCGGTGACAATAGTTTTGGAACAGTTGCGCTGTACGCATTCTATGGCGGGGAGGAGCCTGTAGCGCCTTTTTAACACATTGTTATTAGTAGAAAAGAGGATATCACTGTCCCAGTCACAGCCGTTTTCGGCCATGCAGAAGGAATCCCAGGCGTTAATGACCAGAATGGTGTCCATATATTGAAACCACCGTTGGCATTCAGGCGAGCTGTTTACCTTGCACCTGCGTATATTATTGTGGCTTGTCATAGGGCTTCTGAATATGACCACGTCGCATTCCTTTTGATCGGCCCAGAATTTGGAATAGCATTCGCCTGCCTGGAGCAGGCCGGTAACCTCAAGTCCGCATATGGACTGCATTAAGGCAAAGGGGTCTCCGCTGGCTATTTGGTAATTCCCGTCCACAAACAGTTTGCCGATTTTGGCATCATTTATTTTCTTTTGAATAAACCGGTGCACAGAGTCGATGATATAGGGGTCGCCCAGCATATATTCGCTTGCGTACAATGCCCGCTGCCATGAATTGACTTCCGTATTGTCCGTTATTCCCAGGAACTTTACGGTGGAAGAGTAGTCGCCGCCCATGGCGTTTTTCAGGTAGTTTACCGTAGGCGCGCACAGCTCCTCTATGTCTTCATCTGTAAATTCATAGGACTGCAAATACTGATAATTCAGTTCCCTTTGCCTTTCCAGGAGGGGAGGGGAAATCTTAGTAACCGAGAAGCAGTAGCCGCATTCCCTGTAGGCGCGTTCATAGCTTTGGATACTGTCGTATGCCATCCAAAGCTTCAAGGATGATTCGGTCAGAATCATTTCGCATTTTCGGATGTCCTGGATATTTCCCCAAATATCTTCGATGAAGTAATTTCCATGATTGAATTCTTCTACAAATTCCACAATGGGAAACGGATACAGCATCCCTTTCAGCCAGGCGTTTCTCAGGCACACGCCGCCTGGCACATAGTCCAACCCTAAAAACTCGGCAACCCTCTCCATGTATGCAATCGTACAAAGGTTAAAGCCGTCGGAAACCGTATTTTGCAGTTGCTTACCCAATACCGTTTCCATTACAGGTTCTTCGGTATCTTTCCCGTCATCCAGGCATATCACATCGGCAAAATATTGTGTAACGCAGTCTTTTACCACTAAAATGCCATTGGGGATACAGATTGGCTGAGAGGCGGAGCAGGTCAGCGCTTTATATGCCTCATATTTAGCCGGGACCAGTGGGATATCCTTGTTTCGCCTGCATTCGCATAACTCGTTTAACGCGTCTATATACTGCGAATTACAAAACAGAAGAGTATTGTGCTTTAAGCCGCCCGTGGTCCCTACAAAACGGCGATAGTTGATGCCGTTGACGGTTACGCCTTTATTACCGGCAGCACGCCCAAAGTCGGATTTCTTTTCAATGACTACCTGAAGGAAGATCTCCGAAAAGTCAATTTCGCTTATCTTCTTATGTAAGATATTGTTTGCCATGATACGGAATTCCTGGGCTTCGAATAGTGATACAAGTTCCTGGAACCGGAAGGCGTCTTTTTTTGTGATGGTTAAGTTCCAGTCATAATATTTGAGCTTATTGGTCCCTATTTTGAAAATCTCATATTGTGGTACGTTTATGCCTGCCATATGCTCTGCCTCCTGTATGCTATCTGTTTTCCATGTTTTTTCCGCACTGAATATCAAATCTCTGGTCTTGTGCAATTCGTCTTGCTATAGAAGAATCCTTTGAAAAATTCTTTGTGCCCGCCTTCCCTCTGCGGTCTGTGCTGAAATCCGATAAGTAAATAAGGCCTCCGAATTTTGTGTGGTCTGCTTTGTAGGTCCCGGTTCCGATAAATGTCTGTGCCATGATTTTATTTCTCCTTTTTGTTTTTTGACGCCTACTGTATATTTCTCCAAATGGATTTTGATTTTTGCATTTGATTTGGCCAAAGGGGTTTTAAACAGATTTTAAGATTCGCTTAAATATAACAATAATTAAATAACGAACGTTTGTTCGGAAATCCATTGACAACTGCAAACGCATGTTCTATACTTAGCTATATCAGACAACCGGAAATTGGAAAGGCCTCTCCTCCGACAGTGCCGGCTTCACTGTTGGACAGGCCTGTTGCATAAATCGCGGAATATATTACTTATTAGGGAGGCGTGCCTGCATGGAAGAAAGAATCATGGCATATTATTCGGACAATGCCAAAAAACTTCATGGGATGGTAGATAAAATACTGTCAAAATTCGGGGGGTTATCAGATAAGGACCTGGATGATTTCTATTCTCTGGCAAACGAAGTATTTGTAGGGGTTATGCGAGAACATGACGAATCGCAGTCTTTTGATGCTTTTTTGTATTCGTGCCTGGCAAACAAAATAAAAACGGAAATTACCAGGAGGAACAGGGAAAAACGTAAGGTGGACAGGATGTCCGTTTCCATTGATACGCCTGTGGACGAGGATGGAAGTTCTACCCTGAAAGACATGATTGCCGATGATTATACGATAGAAAAGGAACTGTTTGAGAAGAACGAAGAGGGTTACAGCAAAAGGATGCGGATGTATCTCGACAGGCTATCGGCTTTGCAGAAAGAGGTCTTAATGCTGAATATGGCAGGCTATCTCCCAAAGGAGATCAGGGAAGAGCTTCACATCAGTGAAAAGCAGTATGCAGAGTGCAATACGGCGATCCATTCTTACAGGAATGTTTCGGTATTGCTTTAAAAGGGGCAGAAGAATACAATTGGAGGGATTCGACATGGCAAGGCCGAGAAAACAAACTTATACATTGGACATGTATTTAAAGAAGCACAGAAAAGGCGACATTGACAACAACGCAGACGTACAGAGGAATTTTGTCTGGAATAATGAACAGATCAACGAACTGGTGGTAACTGTCCTGACGGACGACTATATCCCCCCTATCATTTTGGGGGAGGAAGAGAATTCCAAATTACATATTGTGGACGGCGGATGCAGGACGGCTGCGCTGATCGAATATAAATACGGAAACTATAAGATAACGTCCTCAATAGAGAATTCCCTGATCCCTTACAAAAAGAAATCAGTTGACGGAAACGGGAACATTACATATGAAGACGCGGAGTTTGACATCAAAAACAAGACCTATGATAAGCTTCCGGAAGAGCTCAGGGAGAAGTTTGATGAGTACCAGATTGAAACGGTGATACATGAATGCTGTGACAGCTCCAAGATATCCAAATATATTAAGCGCTATAACAACCATGTGGCAATGAACACGGATCAGAAAGCATTCACTTATATTGACAAGTTTGCCGGCAGGATCCGAATGATTTTAGACAGTAAGTTTTTTGTGGAATGCAACAGTTATTCCGAAAAAGACAAAACAAAAGGCGCCGTGGAGAGAATTGTGGTAGAGTCTATGATGTGTATGAACCACTTTGAAAATTGGAAGACACAGGCAAAGGCAGCTTGTAAATATCTCAATGAGAATGCCACAGAGCAGGAGTTTGATTCCTTTGAAGGCAATTTGCACAGGCTTGAAGCTATTATAACAGAGGATATTAAGGATTTGTTTAATAAGAAGGATTCCTTTATATTTCTCACATTATTCGACAGGTTCACCAGGCTGGGAATTGAGGACCATAAATTTGCCCAGTTCCTAAGGGCATTTAAAGAAGAGCTCAGATGCGCCCAGAGAAATGAAAAAGGACTGCTGTTTGATGAGATTGATAAGGAGCTGAGCACCAAGGATAAACAGGTCATAACGGATAAACTGAATATGCTGGAAAAGCTCATGAAGGAATTTCTGCATAGGAAAGAAAAAGAAGAGTATTTGGTCACGGAAGCTTTTATCGCTGAGAACCTGAATATGGATGTGGAAACCTTACGCGAAAACATGGATTTTTACGAACAGTGCCTGACAGACTTAACGGATAACTCGATCAGGGACGGGTCAAGGCTCCTTCACAAAGAAAACCATGCTTCACTGCTGGCAATGTTCGTATATTCCTTCGAGAAAGAGCAGGACCTGAATGACTGGTTAACCCAATACGCTGCAAAAAATAACTCCTATTTTGCAGACCAGAGGAGAAACTATCTGCATATGAAAAAGGACTTTGAGCAATATTGCAGAAGGAGTAAAAGGAGCGCGTAGATCCAGGGTTGGGTGAGTATATTGACACGCGGGATGTTTCTGCAGATAAGCGCCTGTGTATCCCTCTGTTCGAACACACTTTCGGATACACAGGCGGAATCCGCTTTATAAGCCGGCGGCCGTTTGCCCGGAGGCAGAGACGGCTTCTGTTAATATTTTAGTGCACATCTCAATCCCCAGGTTTCCGCTGTTCAGGCACAGGTCAAAATATTGTGGGTTTCCCCATTCCCATTTTGTGACGGAATTGTAAAAGTCCCTTCTCCGTTTGTCATATTTTTTCATGGTGGCTTCTATATCGGACGGCTTTAATCCTTCTTTTTCGAGGGCCCTTTTCCTGCGTGATTCCACGTCTGCATGGATAAATACTTTCAGGCAGTCGTCCCTGTTTTTCAGGATGTAACTGGCGGCCCGGCCTACGATGACACAGCCTCCTTCACTGGCAGCCTTTTCGATGATGTTCTTTTCTGCCTCAAACAGCTTGTCTGCCATAGGCAGGTCTTTTTCACCCGCCCCTCCCAGGGGAGACGACTTTGCAAGGTTAAAGATAAAGCTCCCGGAAGAGGTTTCTTCCAGGCTTTCGATGTGGATAGCAGGAATGTTGAGGCTTTTTGCGGACTCTGTGAGAAGATTCCGGTCATACAATTTATAACCCAGTGCCTCCGCCAGGTGTTTGCCTATTTCATTGCCTCCGCTTGCGTACATTCGTTCAATTGCGATAACGTGATACATTCTGATTCCTCCTCTCATATGCTGCTTGATAATTCCATTATAATTCTTTCCTGTATTTTTCTCAATCTTTTTAGAAAAATACGCTTTGAATATCTTGCAGTGCATGGGTGTGACAGGTCTCAGGGGGTGTCATGTGCATTGCATATCTTTACAGATACCTCCGCTGGTGATAAAATATCAATGAAGGAAACCGGAGACAATGGCAGGTTTCCTTCAGATAATTTTTTATGGTAGGAGGAATACATAATGGGGACTTATTATCGACACTCAAGGAGCGAGAAAGCGGAAGTGCCATACTCTTTTCTGTGCGAGAGCTGCGGAAAGGACAGCGGATCCCTGAAGGCGGTGATTACCGGCATGGAAGCTTCGGACAACAGTAACTTTAAGACTTTGAACGCACAGCGTGAAGAGAAGTTGCGCAAGCGTGCGCATGAGTACCTTGTGAAGAAAATGAAAGAAACTTACAGGGATGCTGTGGAGAAAAAGGTATTCTCTACTGACTTCCACGATCAATGCCCCCACTGCCATCATTCCCAGTCCTGGGCGGTATCCGGATTAATGAAGATAAAGTATGAAAATCCCATTGTCTGTCTCGTGGTAGGTACGATCTTAGCATTGCTTGCCGTGTTCTGCCATTATTATGGCGATATGGAATATGTGACCCTTCCTTTGGCTGCCGGGATTTTTGCCGTTGGAGTAGTGTCTGCCGCAGGCTGTCTGATCTATAACATATCTAAGATCAACAAGAAAAGAAAAAGTACCGCTTCCGGTGCGCGGAATCTCCCGGTGATCGAGTGGAGTGTGGTCCAGAGCCTGCTGGACGAGTGACCGCACCCTCTTGAGCAGCGCAGAAACGGGGAATTATATCAGAACTGTTTATGCTTGGCGGAATAGGCGCAATGCCACAGGCGAGCGGTTTTGCCCCGTCCATGCGCAGATAATGCGGAAGACGGAACTGTAGGGGCGGGCATAGGCCTGATATGCAGCCGTCAGTGTGTACCGGCCTGATTCCGGCGGAATCAGGCGGTAAGCCGCAATGTTTTTTCCTTTCAATAAATTTCTTCCAGATTTCCGTTTCCTTCGTCCTATTTTCCCTGAAAGATCAACTGTCCGTTTTTCATCATAAGCACCTAGTACATCGTTGCATTAATTCTTGAGTAATCAGCACTCGCTGTTCACGCCATCGCCGCGTTGTCGTCAGTCAACGATGCCACCGCATCGCCTCCTTCCTCCGCCTTACGCTGACGCAAACATCAAGCACTGATTTACTTCAAGATTAATGCAATGCTGTACTAGTCCGCCACATGAACCCGCTCCTTTGGACCTAACCCTGCCGTCCAGCAGCTTTGGGCCATTCAGCAATGCCCAATTATACAGAAATGAAATAAAATGGGTAAAATAATGGATATCAAATAAAATTTAAGATGACAATAGCCGAATGATGTTATATAATTGTTTTAAAGAGACTTGTGTTAATGGTTGCTATAGCAAAATATTTCCTTTGTAAAGCGGATTTTAATAACGATCAGCAGCTCAAAGCATGAAACGGGTTCCTGATGGCAGGAATCTGCACAGTGCTGTGGTTTGCAGGGGAGAGTATTCCCATGCTTGCTAGCTATGGCTAGCAAAAGGGCTGTGGGACATGAGCACCCACTGCGGAAACCGGGGAACCTTTCGGCGATTAGCCGGCCATTAACAGGAAAGAGGTAGATTATGGTCAGATGGATGAAGAAAGTAGTCGGATGCATTCGGGAAAAAGTGAAGCTGCACATGAAACTGAGGAGGATGGACAGGATCTGGAGATTATATGGAGGGAATTGTTTCGGACTGTTCCCCCCCTCTTTTTATTACAAACACTCGGAGGAGGAGTGCCGGAGGATTGCGGAGGAAGAAATCGCCAGCCTGAGAAAGGCCCTGGATGACTATATCATGCGGCACAAAGAGCTGGAGTAAATACTTTTTGCCATGAGATGGCCGGCAACCCAAAACAATAACCTTCTGCAATGGTCCCTTGTAATGGAATTAAAAAAACTGGAAAAATCCGCAAGGAAATGATATAATCAAGAGTGTTTCCGGCTGCGGAAGAATCTGCCGGGATTGGGGGGCCAAACCGGCCTGGAGTTTATAAGAAGGCAAAGGAGGATTTGGAATGGAACTGGCAATTTTGAAGAACGAAGAGAAGAGGATGAACTTTATCATGTTCCTGTTTTTGGCAGGCATCCCTTGTGTGGCAGCGGGATATGTGCTGCTGTTTAACGGGGGTACGGCGAGGGACTGCATCGTTCTTACTATGGTGGCTGCGGATATTATTGTGAAATTATTGGAAAAGGTGTTGGGAAAATATGCAAAATACCTGTATATCGCCATTCTGCCTGTTATGGGGACGGTGACCATTGTGGGCGGCAATCCGGCTTCTTTTGGGGCCATGGCAGAAGCGTATTTTCTGGTATTGTTCCTGGCCATTCCCTATTATGATGTATCTGTGATCGGCGTATGTGCGGCGTGTACCGTATTGCCGAACCTGGTGGCGTTGTTTGTCTTCCCGGATGCGTATCTTGCCATGTACAGCATTTCCATCTGGATTTTTATATGGCTTGTGTATGCCCTTGCGATCATAGTGGCAGTGTTCATTATACAGCGGGCGCGCTCCCTGTTCCTTACTGTGGAGAAGAAGGAACAGGAAGTGGAAGGGTTGCTGGGAAATGTGCGTAAAGCATTTGAAGGCCTGGAGGAATCCTCCGGGAAAATATATGATTCCTTACATAATTTCGAGGCCAATACTGCGGAGATCGCGGCTTCTACCAGCCAGATCGCAGACAGCGCGGACCAGCAGATCCGGCAGGTAAAGGGAAGCCTGGATATTTTCGGTGACCTGGACAGCAAAATCGAGAGCTCGGAGCGGCAGGTGATCCAAACGGTTGAAACCGTACAGAAGCTGAGGACGAAGAACGACGAGGGCATAAAGTCCATTGAAGTGCTCTATAAAAAGTTTAAGGAAAACATCCAATCCACCCATGTGGCTTCGGAGGGCGTGGTATCGCTGGTACAGAAATCAAATTCCATTGGTGAGATCATTGAGAGCATCAACCAGATCGCACAGCAGACGAACCTTCTTGCGCTGAATGCAGCCATTGAAGCGGCAAGGGCAGGCGAGGCCGGAAAAGGTTTTGCGGTGGTGGCGGATGAGATCAACAAGCTGTCAAGTGAATCCGCCGCATCCACACAGAAAATAGACGCTATCCTGAAGGATGTCACATCCACCGTAAATGATGTAAACGGGGTAATGGATAAAAACACCCTGATCGTGGAAGAATCCAATGATAAGCTGAACGATACGGTAAAAACCTTTGAAAGCATGCTGCATTTCTCGGAGGAGATCATATCGGTGACGGATCTGCTGAAAGAGGAATTGGCCAATATTGTGGTGATCAAAGACCGTTTGTCGGAAGCAATGGAGCAGGTGGAACAGATTTCGGAGAATTCCGTCCATGCCATGGCAGAGATCAGTTCGGCAACGGAAGAGCAGACAGCGGGAGTTACGGACATCATGAAGTCCATGGAGCAGGTGCAGAGCGGCATAGAGCAGCTCTCGGGAGTATTGAATTCGGCTTCGTAGGATACAGCAAATGTGGAAGTCCTTTAATAATCGTGGCATAAAGGGTTTTGGAGGCAGGACATAACGGGATGTTCTGCCTCTCTACATTCTACTCAAATTATAAAGGAGAGAATCATATGGGAAATGTGGCGGCAAAGGAGATCAATATCCCTAACCTGTTAAAAATAGGGGCGGGTACATTAGAGTATACGGGAGAATATTTAAAGGAGCTGGACTTGGACAAGGTAGTCCTTTTGTTCGGCAACGGACTCATCGACATGTTCGGCGGCAGGGTCATGGAGTCCCTGAAGAAGGCGGAAATAGAAATATTGGAATACCAGGAGCTGGATACGGTCTGCATTGAAGACCTGGTCAGCCTGGCTTTCTCCATGCCAAACAAGACGCAGGCGGTAGTGGGATTGGGCGGGGGAAAGGTAATCGATGCGGCAAAATACTGCGGGTATCTGCGCAATCTTCCCTTTATCAGCATTCCCACCTCATCCTCCAGCGACGGTTTCTCATCCTCCAGTGCGTCCCTGGTGGTGGAAGGGCGCAGAAAGTCCGTGCCGGCCAGGCTGGCATACGGCATTATAGTGGACACGGAAGTGATTAAGAGCGCGCCGGATAAATTCCTATACTCCGGTATCGGTGATATGGTGGCGAAAATCACGGCGCTGTATGACTGGAAGTTTGAGGGGGATCACGGCTATGCAGATGTCAACGATTTCGCCATGATGATCGCTAAGAAGGCAGTGAACAGCTTTGTACGCACTCCTTTTCACAGCATTAAGGAGGAGCTGTTCTTAAGAGAGCTTCTGGACTCCCTGGCCATGAGCGGGATCGCCAATGAGATTGCTGGAAGCAGTGCGCCCACCAGCGGCAGTGAGCACTTGATCTCACACGCCCTGGACAAATTGCTGGAGCAGCCGCAGCTCCACGGGGTGCAGGTGGGGATTGCCACTTACCTGATGAGCCTGGTGCAGGACCATCGTTATAAAAGGGTGGATACCATGTTTACCAAGACCGGATTTTGGGACTATGCCGCCTCCCTGCGGATGAGGCGGAGCGATTTTGAGAAAGCGGTGGATATGGCGCCTTCCGTTAAGCCTTTCCGCCATACTTATCTCCATGAGGAAACTTATCGTGAAAAGGCCAAGGAGCTGTTGCGGACGGATGCACATTTGCGTGAAATACTGGTGTGAGAGAAAAGGAATGCTTTTTATGTCCATGTGAAAAGCGTATATTTCAGTAACTTCCATAATTGTATTTTAAGTACGTTTTATGGGACATATAGAGGGCGGACGGGAAACGATATCCGCCTGTGTTGCCAGTGGTTCCGGAAGGATACGGCCTCAGCGAAGCCTTTTGCCCGGAGCCAGTAAGTAAGGAGCCGGTAAGCAAGGAGTACAGGGATTGCATGTGCCGCCGTGGGCAAAACACCGGCATGCAAAAAGGGCGTGCGCCCCGGAAAGGAAGCGAACGCCCTTTTGCCGTTTAGAAGGTATATTCCCTGGAAGGCTGATAAGAGAAAGTTTGAAGCTTACTGCTTGCGTTATAGGTAACGGTATAGCAGTCAACGGGGCGACTCTCATCCATTGCTTTTTCCAGAGCCAGTTGAAAAGCGGCAGGCCCGGGAGCATTGGATTCACGCTGCCGAGAGTTGCTGTTTTCGCGCTTTGCTTTAGGAGCCTGGGAAACTACCTGAATCCGGTACACTTTGAAATTAGAAATTCCGTTTGCTGCGTTAATCCCTCCTTGGCTGCATTTTTCAACAGTGTCTGTTAAGTCTTTGTATTAATTACATCGGCAGAAACGGATGAAAAGTTTACAGTTATTTTTGAAATATATATAAATAAATCTGAAAATATTGTACTGAGAAGTATTTTGTCAAATATTAAATGCTTTTGTATTGTATATAGCTCTTTCCGTATGGAATAGGCTTGCATGAGATAAAAAAGTCCATTGAAAAGGACTTGAAGGAATAAAATAAAAAGTCTATTGGAAAAAGCTTGAAGGAATAAAATAAAAAGTCCATTGAAAAAGCTTGAAGGAATAAAATAAAAAGTCCATTGAAAAAACTTGAAGGAATAAAATAAAAAAGTCCATTGGGAAAGGCAGGGGTATCGGATATGGGAACAGAGAACAAATTAACGGAAATCATCCGGGGAGCCGTTCATAAGGACCGGTTCTGGATACGGCTGGCGGTGGTCGTGCTGGCGGTTATCATGATGGGATTTTCCCTGTCATGGCTTATGCTGACGGATATGGGGCCGGATCCCTATACCATGCTGAACAACGCCGTTTCACGGAAGTTGGGCGTTTCACTGGGGTCATGGCAGGCATTTTTGAATTGTGTGCTGCTGGTGGGCGTGCTGATTTTCGGAGGGCGCAATATAGGCTTTGGGACCCTGGCGAACATGGTGCTTGTGGGTTATTCCATCGATTTCTTTTCATGGGTCTGGAGGAATACCCTGCCTCTTGAAGTTTTCGGCCGGTTTCCCGTAAGGCTGGCGGTTATGGTTCCGGCCCTGGTCCTCTTCGTGCTGTCGGCGGCAGTGTACATGGATTTGGATATGGGAAGCTCTCCTTATGACGCAATTCCCTTTATTCTTTCCCGGCATTTTAAGAAGCTCCCTTTCAGGATCTTGAGGATCCTGTACGATTGCGGGTTTATCCTGGCAGCGTTGCTCTGCGGCGGGAAACTGGGGGCAGTGACGGTTTTGATGGCATTGACGCTGGGGCCGGTCATTGAGTGGGCCGGAAAAGTCATTCATAAGGTGTTTGAGAAAAATAATTAAGAGTATCGGGACTTTTTTTTAGCTGTTTTTTATGATATGATAGGGGTAAGGCGGGGGAGTGCATAAATGGCGGACAATGGTAAAAATCTCAAAAAATGCAGAATACTGATCCGTGACAGCGTAACGGGGGAGCTGCTTGCAGATACCACGGTGGAGGGGTATGACCCGAAGCGGAATATGATGACGATTTTTGCCGGCGCATTGAGCAAACCCGCGAAAAACAGGCTGTCCCTGCTGGCGCTGCCAAAGAGCGGGGTGCTGGAGTATTCGGGGAACCTGAGGAAAATTGCCAACGGTATGGCAGAGATTGCCCTGTACGGGGAACGGAAAAAGGAAAAGAGGAACTTTACCCGGTATGAGATGAAGACAGAGGGCAGGGTGGAGGCTATGCTCATAGGGGATACCCGGATCGGGCTGCGGAAGCCTGTTCCGGTCTCTATCCTTAATATAAGCGCTAACGGGATCCTGTTTAGGGGGGATATCGACGCTTTTCGGAGAGGCACCAAGATCCGTCTCCGGGTAGGGTTAAAGGACAATGCTTTTGTGGGGGAATATGAGATCGTCCGGTCCCAGAACCGGAACAAGGAGACGGCCGAGTATGGCTGCCGTAATATCCTGCCCCAGGGGGAAGCGGAGGATGAGGAAGATGAGATCCCGGACCCCAAGCTGCGGCGGGAGGAGGCTGCCAGAAGGAAGATCAGGGATATAAAGAAGATTGCCGGAAAGAAAACCAAAACCGAAGAGAAAATCAAAAGCGGTGAGGCTGCCCCTTCGGATAGCCTTCCTTCAAAGCCTCAGAGCGAAATCTCCTATGATGTGCTGCAGCAGCAGATGGAGCAGGCGTACGGATATGCGGACTGGCAGGGCAGGGTGGCTGAGATACAGAACAGCTCAGGCTTGGAACCGGAGAGCAGGGAGGAGGCGCTGCAGGCGTTGGCAGAGGATATCTGCCGGCGTATCCTGGATACGGACGAAGCTGTGATCCTGAACTGTGTACACAGGAAACGGCCGGAGGAAGAAGCACAGTCCAGGCATTCCCTTAACCTGGCGCTGCTGGGCGCGCTGATGGGGAAGTGGCTCCAATTTGACGAGGCAAGGATAAGGAAACTGATACTTATGGGCCTTTTGGAGCAGACCGAGGAGGCTAAGGCAGGGGCCACACGTAATCAGGTTCTCTTTGCCAGGATCCTGACGGTGGCGGACCTTTATGATTCCAGGGCGGCGCACCCAAGCCGGGAAAAGGCGGGCATACCCCTTGTGTTCCTGGAGCAGATGCGCTATCGGGGGATCGACCAGCCAACGGGTTCTGTGAAGATGTTGGAGTGGGTGCTGGCCGAAAATATCCTGCATTGCATATTATATAGAAAAATACTCCTGGCAGACCATACCATCGGGCAGCTGCTATATATGCTGCCAAATGATGTGGAACATCCGATACTTGCCGTGGGGGAAGAGGTTTATCAGGAAATCTCGCCGTGGAGGCTGCTTTGGATCATAGTGGAGCCTGATACAATAAGCGGAAACAGAGGTGGAAAGCATTGAAACTTATCAGAAAAATATTTATGGGAATCGCATTTTTGATCATTACTTCCTGTGTGGCGGTGTTGGTATGCGCCCTCAGCCCCGATCTGACATCGAAGCTTGCGGGCGCCGTCAACAGCGTGGAGGCAGGGCAAGCGCCGGTGATGCCGGGCGACGGCCTTTCCATCGGCCAGGCGGTGCAGAAGAACCCCGGAAGCACCGGGGGGAACGGGATCGACACCGGCTGGATCCGGGGCCAGGGAAACCACGGCTATGTGACGCCGGGAAGCGAGCCGGTAGCGCCCCCTGAGACGGTAAACGGCAGAGGGGGATATGAGCCTGTCACAGAGGAGCTGGAGCAGATCCTCCAGGAGGAGGCGGATAATCTCTCCGATGTGATCGCCACGGGGGAGCTGGGGGAGGGGTTGGACTTCGACGCCGCGCTGTACCCGTATTATGCCATGCTGGAGCCGGGCCTGCAGCAGTTATACCGTCAGATATATGCCAACGCCCAGAATTTGAACACTTCCTTTGTCCCTGCCGTAGAAGTCAGTGTCAGCCAGGTCAAAATGGTTTTCGAGGCCGTTTACAACGACCACCCGGAGATGTTCTGGCTGGAGACAGGTTATTCCTGTAAGTACCTGGGAGACGGAAAATGTGTGGAGCTTATTCTCAAATATAATGACACGGCAGATTATCTGGACCAGGCAAAAGCACAGTTCAACGAGATGGCGGAAGTGATCCTGTCCGGGGCAAGGTCCCAGGGCACTCCTTTTGATCAGGAGAAGTACGTCCACGACGCCCTGATGGAGATGGTGGAGTACGACGAGGCGGCAGATATGAACCAGAGCGCATACAGCGCGCTGGTGCTGGGGAGGAGCGTCTGTGCCGGTTATGCCAGGTCATTCCAGTATCTGATGCAGCAGCTGGGTGTTCCCTGTTACTATTGCACAGGTACCTCCGGTGAGGACCATGCGTGGAATATCATACGGCTGGACCAGACATATTATAATGTGGATGTGACATGGGACGATACCAACCCTGCTACCTATGACTATTTTAACAAATCGGACCAGGAATTTGCGGACACCCATGTGCGCAACAGCCTGTCCGTCTATCTGCCTGCCTGCGGTGTGAATGCGGCTGCGGCCGGGGGCGGGGAAGCCAGTCCCGGGATCCGGGAACTGATCAATGAGAACCCGCAGCAGCCGTTAGGCTGGATCAGCCGGGGGAAAACAAACGCTTCGGCGGCAGATGAGGCGGCGGAAGCGCTGAAGGAAGAGAACCTGCGGAAAGCCGGGATCACGGAAGACCAGGTTTTGGAAAGCTTGGAAGAGTATTATAAGGACTGTGTGCAGCGGATAAAGGAGGTGGGCACGGGGGAACAGCAGTTTATCAATGTGATCCCGGAAACCCTCTGGTCTGCCATAGAGAGTGCATACAGCAGCGGTTCTTACTGGAAGGGATATGTGGAAACGGCCCTGAAAGAGCTGAAGGTAGAGAATTTTGCCATACAACTGCAGACCCAGCGCCTGGGCGGAGGCTATTACCGCCTGTACCACACGATATACACATACTGACAGACAACCTCTTAAGCGGAAACGGAGACGGCCCGAATCTGCTTGGGAGGTATTTTTTTGTCCTTTTTAAGAGCTGGAACAATCCCGCGTTTTATGGCCTTGAAAAAATAGCGGCGGGAAAAGGAATATCCCGCTAGGGTTTTCATATATTTGAGAAAGGGGGACACGCCATGGAAGAAAATATCATACGGCTTTTCCCGTTGGAGCAGAGGGCCTTCTGGCAGCAGGCGGCCCGGGAGCAGGGGAAATTGCAGGAAATCCGGCTGAGGGCCGGCCGCCCGGTGATCCTTTACGGGAGCGGAAGGGAATATTTCTTAAATGCCGGGGGGCACATGACGGAATGCAGGGAAGAGGCAGTCTGCATGGACAGGCAGGGACTGGAAGCCATATTGAAGAACATATGCCAGGATTCTTTTTATGCGTTTGAGGATGAGCTGAGGCAGGGGTTCTTGACGGTGGCAGGGGGGCACCGGGTGGGCGTATCGGGACAAGCGGTATTGGACGGGCAGGGAAGGATAAAGACCATAAAGAATATATCCTTTGTGAATATCCGGATCGCCCATCAGGTGAAAAGCGCGGCAGACCGGATACTTCCGCTTGTGTACCATGGGGGCGAGGTCCTCAATACATTGATACTGGCGCCTCCCGGGTGCGGGAAGACTACTTTGCTGAGGGAGCTGATCCGGCAGGTGTCGGACGGGAACGCGTATGGAAGAGGGAAGACAGTGGGGGTGGTGGACGAGCGGTCCGAACTGGCAGGCTCTTTCCTGGGAGTGCCCCAGAACGACTTGGGGATACGGACGGACGTCCTGGACGCCTGCCCCAAGACAGAAGGGATGCTGATCCTGTTGCGGGCCATGTCGCCTGAAGTCTTGGCCATTGACGAGCTGGGCGGCGGGGAAGAAATGGAGGCCCTGCGGCGCGCCTCTGCCTGTGGCTGCAGGATACTTGCCACCGCCCACGGGCGGACCCTTGCCGATGTGGAAAGACGTTTTGGCATCCCGAATCAGGAATTGAAAAGAATATTTCGGGTGGTTTTGGCATTGGGCAGGAAAGAGGGGAGATTTCTGGCAGAGCCGGTTTGGAGAGAGGAGGAAGCACATGTTGAAGGCGATTGGGGCGTTGATGGTACTGTCCGGGTGCCTGGGGCTGGGGGTGTGGTACCGTGGCCAATTCCTTGGCAGGCTGAAGAACCTGCGGATGCTGCAGCGGATCCTGGATCTCTGGGAGAGCGAAGTGCGGTATGGCAAGGCTGCCATGGGGGAATGCTGCCGGCATATGCAGAAGCAGCTTCCCGAACCTTTTAAAAGCTGTTTTGAGAAGCTGGATGCTAAGTTTGGGGAAGCGAACGGGGAACCCCTGGGGAAGATCTTCCGGGATGTCCTGGAGGAAGGGATGGAGGAATTGCCCCTGCAGCCGGAGGACAGGGAGGCGTTTCTCCAGTTTATACCCGAGAACGGGTACATGGACGGGCAGATGCAGCTTTTGTCCATACAGAGGAGCCGGACGCTGCTGGAGGGCACCATAGAAAAGCTGGAGAGGGAAAACGGGGAGAAGTGCAGGCTGGCATTAGGGCTGGGGGCAATGAGCGGGATGCTGCTGGTCCTGATATTGTGGTAAAGGTGGAGAGGTAATGGGTGTAAGTCTGATATTTAAAATAGCGGCGGTAGGAATCCTGGTGACCATACTCAGCCAGATCTTAAAGCACAGCGGCAGGGAGGAACATGCCTTTCTCATCAGCCTGGCGGGACTGATTCTGGTGCTGACATGGATCGTGCCCTATATCTATGAACTGTTTCAGACCATTCAGGCGTTGTTTTCCCTGTGAGCGGCAAACTTGCGGGAATGAGGGATTTTGGACTGGGAGGGATTTGTGGTGAACGAATTGATCAGGGTGTCGTTTCTGGGCATTGCAGGCGTGCTGCTGGCGGTGCAGTTTAAGAGCCAAAAGCCGGAGTATGGTATGTACATAGGGTTTGCCATAGGGATTCTGATCTTTGCGTTTTGTCTCAGGCAGGTGGAAGCGGTGCTGCTCCAGTTTGGGAGGATCCGGGATTATCTGGGCGGGGCGGAAAGCTACCTTTCCATATTGCTCCGGGTGATCGGGATCACTTATATTTGTGAGTTCAGCTCGGGGATCTGTAAAGATGCGGGTTACCAGTCTATTGCCGGACAGATAGAGATTCTGGGAAAGCTGGCGGTAATGTTCGCGGGACTCCCCATTCTGTTCACTGTGATAGAACAGATCCAGGGGTTTTTATAAAGCGCCGATGCGGGAAAGGCAGGGGACAATTATGGATTTGAGCATGGTGTGGCAGGACTTTGGGTTGGACAGGCTTCAAGAGGGGATGGGTACACTGTTTCCTCAGCAAAGCCTGTCTCTGGAGCAGCTTTTGGGGAAAGTGGCCACAGGGGATATCCTGGGGGCTCTGGGGGAGCTGTTCTCGGGCAGTTTGGCGGGGATCCAGGCACAGTTTTCCGGTATGAAAAACATATTGGTGTGGCTGCTGATCCTGGGGATACTGTCTTCATTGATGAACCACTTTGTGGAAATATTTGACAAGCATCAGGTGGCGGATATCAGCTTTTACTTTATGTATCTCCTTTTTTCGGCGGTTCTGCTGGGAAGCTTTTCCCAGGCAGCGCAGGTGGCGGAGGAAACCATGGAAAATGTGATTCTGTTTGTCAAGCTGCTGGTTCCGGCCTACCTGATCTCCGTGGGGGTGGCAGCAGGGTCAGTTACGGCAGGGGCTTCCTACCAGATGATGCTTCTGGTCATTTACGGGGTAGAGCAGATCCTGGTGAGCGCCATGCTGCCCCTGATCTACAGTTTTGTCATGCTGTCCATGATAAACGGGATATGGGCGGAGGAGAAGCTGAACCTTTTGATTGAGCTTCTGGAGAAAGCCGTGGGTTGGATCCTGAAAGCCGCCATAGGCATTGTCACCGGGATCAGCATATTCCAGGCGCTGATCACCCCGCTGGTGGATTCGGCAAAATCGTCGGCGCTGCAGAAAGTCCTGGCGTCCCTGCCGGGGGTGGGGAATCTGGCAGACGGAGTGGTGGAGCTGGTGCTGGGTTCGGCCATGGTCTTAAAAAACAGTATCGGGGTAGTCCTGCTTCTTTTGTTACTGGCAATGTGCGCGGCCCCATTGGTCAAGATCGCAGTCATTGCACTGATATTGAAGTGTGCGGCTGCCTTTATGGAAATCGTCAGTGATAAAAGGATCACTGCCTGTGCAAACCGTGCCGGGGACGGGGGACTTATGCTGTTGCGCACGGCGGGCACTGCAATGCTCCTGTTCCTGATTGCCATATCCGCCTGCACCGCCTCGGTAAGGAGGCTATAGGAAGAGCAGGGACTTTTCGGGGGGGCAGGCACAGAGGGATTCGGGGAAGCTGCGGAAAGGGAGGGAAAATGGAGGGATTATTTCAGGCAATTTGCAGGATTGGCATTTTTATGATCTGTGCCCAGGCGGTTGTCCACTTCAGGCCCCAGGAGGCATACGAAAAATATTTAAAGCTTTTGGTCAGTGCTATGGTACTGATACAATTGTTCCTTCCCGTCAGCAGGATTCTCTTTCATGGGGACAGGGAAGGGTTGGCAGCCAAATCCCAGGCTTTTCTGGAGGGCCTGGAAGAGGAGATGTCCGCTGCGGAGAACAAGGCATTTGAGACCGACGCCCTTTTGGAGCAAATGACGCTGGAAGAGATCCGGAAGCGCCTGGAGGAAACCAGTGCCATGGGGGAGGAAGGGCCTTCGGGAATCGGCGGGGCGGAATCTTCTGGAGTGGGATCCACCGGAACCCAGGTTTTCGGAACGGAATCCACCGGAGCCGGATCCTCCGGAACCCAGATATCCGGAACGGAATCCACCGGAGCCGGATCCTCCGGAACCCAGATATCCGGAACGGAATCCGCTGGAGCCGAAGCTCCCGGAGCGGGAAACGGCGGTTCGGATAACATACACATTGAACAGATAGAGGTAGAGGAAATCCGTGTCCGGCCTCAAACAGACCATACGGAACCTTCATCCGCTAAGTAGCGTCCGGAAGGGCGGCTGCATGAGCGCAGGCCGGGGCCGGACGGATACAAAAAGGGAGAGCTTGTATGAACAGTATTTTGGAAAAGTGGGCCAGGAACAGGGATCTCAAAAAATGGTTCAGGAAGGATAACCTGGTCATCCTGATCCTGACAGGGGTGCTGTTAGTCATCATTGCGCTGCCAACCCGGGACCGCAGGGAAGCGGGAGAACCCCAAACAGGCGGGGATAACCAGGTAAAGGCGCCTGCGGGGGAAAACACGGGAATTACAGGCCAGGCGGATTCCGATGAGGATTACGCCAGGCAGCTGGAGCAGCGCCTCAGGGAGACCCTTTCCCAGATGGAAGGGGTAGGGAAGGTGCGCGTCATGATCACCTTGCGGTCCTCCCAGGAACTGGTGGTGGAGAAAGAGCAGCCATATCTTCGCTCCTCTACCAACGAGAATGACGCACAGGGAGGAAACCGTTCCATCAATCAGATGGAGACGGAGGAGAATACGGTCTACAGGACCGACGGGAACGTAAGCGAACCCTATGTGGTGAAGACACTGCCGCCCCAGGTCGAAGGGGTAGTGGTTGTGGCCGAGGGTGCGGGGAGCGGCACCGTGAACAGGACCATAGTGGAGATGGTACAGGCACTGTTCGGTGTGGAGGCGCATAAAGTGAAAGTGGTAAAAATGGAAATTACCGAGTAGCATATATTTGTGGAAAGGCTCATACAATGAAGTAGAAATCGCAAAGAAGGAGAAAGATGTGAAAAACCTAATCAAAAAAAATCAGCTTATGATTACCGCACTTGCCATTATGATAGCCATAGCCGGCTATCTGCAGTTTGCGGGTACAGGACTGGAGGAGGAATATCTTTCCACGGAGGGAGGGGCCAATGCCGGGGGCACAAGCGCTGTGGATTCCGGGGGCATCATTACGGAGAATTACACGTCGGAGGGACTTTTGGATCTGTCGGAGGAGGATCTGTTGACGGATCAGCTGACGGAGATTGAGAGCCTGGACTCTGATGTGGACATTATCGTGGAAGACTATCTGGAGGACGGCATGGATATCATTGGGACGGAGACATCCGCTCAGGGGCAGGTGGCCGGGAGCGACTTGGCGGAGACTCAGGCAACCGGGGCCAACCCTGCAGAGGGCCAGCTGGCGGAAGCAACTCCCGATGAGGACGAGATTCCCGGGGAGGCCGTGTTTACATCCACCAACGGAGTGACCATACTTTCCGATGCAAAGCTTCTGAAAGAGCAGACCAGGGCCCGGAATAAAGAAACCCTTCTGGAGATCATCAGCAGCGAAGGACTTACGGATGCCCAGAAGCAGGAAGCGGTGGACACCATGGTACAGATGACTGCCATCGCGGAGAAAGAAGCGGCAGCGGAGATCCTGCTGGAGGCAAAAGGATTTAAGGACGTAGTGGTAAGCATTAACGGGGATGCCGTGGACGTAGTGGTCAATGCAGCGGAACTGGATGACGCTATGAGGGCGCAGATTGAAGACATAGTGAAAAGAAAGACAGAGATCCCTGCGGAAAATATCATTATAAGTACAGTGGTTCAGTAATTTCTGGTATAATTTACATAAATAATATGATATACTAATATGAAAAAGAGCATTTCACAATCCGGATTTGAGTGCCTGCCAAAGCTGGCACAGCATTTCTCATAAGCCAACTAGTGTGCTGACCAGATTATTTTCAGCTAAATAGCGCAGAATGAATTTTCAGCCTGCAAGGCAGATTTCCGACGGCGTAGTGGTGGCTACGTCTAGGAAATCTAACGCTGCAGATGGAAATTCAGGCAAGATATTTTGCGAAATGTAATACGGTCAGTACACCAGTACATCGTTGCATTAATTCTTGAGTAATCAGCACTCGCTGTTCACGCCATCGCCGCGTTGTCGTCAGTCAACGATGCCACCGCATCGCCTCCTTCCTCCGCCTTACGCTGACGCAAACATCAAGCACTGATTTACTTCAAGATTAACGCAATGCTGTACTAGTTTGCCGGGATTATGAGATTCTAACAAGCACAGGTGTGAGGCGTGAAAGGATAGTAAATTACATGAAGAGAGTTTTTCTGATCGTACTGGACAGCTTTGGAATTGGGGAGATGGAGGATGCGGCTTCTTACGGGGATGTGGATGTCAATACCATAAGGAGCGTGGCCGCCAGTCCCTTTTTCCATGTCCCCAATATGAGGGAGCTGGGACTTTTTGATATCCAGGGCGTCACAGTGGGAAAACCCATGGGCCCCGGGAAACATAAGGCATCCGTTGCCCGCGTCAGGGAAGCCTCCAAAGGGAAAGACACAACGATCGGCCACTGGGAGATTGCAGGCGTGTACTCGCCCAAGCCGTTGCCCGTTTACCCCCAGGGGTTTCCTGAGGAAGTGCTGGAACCCTTCCGGCAGCAGACGGGCAGGGGCGTACTGTGCAACAAACCCTATTCCGGCACGGAGGTGATCCGGGACTATGGGGAGGAGCATCTGAGGACGGGAGACCTGATCGTGTATACTTCGGCCGACAGCGTGTTCCAGATCGCGGCCCATGAGGAGGTGGTCCCTGTGGAGCAGCTTTACCGTTACTGCCAGGCTGCCCGGCAGATCCTGCAGGGAAAGCACAGCGTGGGCAGGGTCATTGCCCGGCCTTTTACGGGAGAAGCGGGAGCCTTTGAGAGGACGCCGCGGCGCCATGATTTCTCCATGGAACCCCCCGGCGTCACCATGCTGGATCAGTTAAAGGAAGCCGGCAAGGATGTGATCGCGGTGGGGAAGATCAAGGACATTTTTGCCGGGAAGGGGATTACGGAGAGCGTGTCTACCAGCGGCAATGAAGAAGGCATCCGGCGCACAATGGAGTACCTGGGCCGGGATTTCGAGGGACTCTGTTTTGTGAACCTGGTGGACTTTGACATGCTCTACGGCCACCGGAGGGATGTGGACGGTTATGCCAGGGCGCTCAGCCATTTCGACGAAAAGCTGCCGGAGATCCTGGGAAAGATGCGGCAGGACGACCTGCTTATGATTACTGCTGACCATGGCTGTGACCCGGCTTATGGTGCTACCACGGACCACACCAGGGAGTATACGCCTTTTCTCATGTATGAGAAGGAATACGGGAGGCATTTTATTCCGGAAAACCTGGGGACGCTGGATACATTTGCAAAAATAGGGGCAACTGTGTTACAATATTTTGGCATTGCGCCGGATTTCGGCAATATGGCGCCTGCAGGGGTATTTACGGACCGGGGCGGGACGCCAACGTAAAACCGTCTGTGGGTAAAAGACAGATCATATACACAGACCAGTATGGAGGATTGTAACTCATGAATAGCTATACAGAAGAAATAAACCGCCGCCGCACCTTTGCCATTATTTCCCATCCTGATGCGGGCAAGACCACGTTGACCGAGAAGTTCCTTCTCTACGGAGGGGCCATCAACCTGGCGGGAAGCGTCAAGGGCAAGGCCACGGCCAGGCATGCCGTGTCCGACTGGATGGAGATTGAGAAGGAGAGAGGTATTTCCGTCACTTCCTCCGTCCTGCAGTTCGAATACGGCGGCTATTGCATCAATATCCTGGATACGCCGGGGCATCAGGACTTCTCCGAGGACACTTACCGCACCTTGATGGCGGCGGACTCCGCGGTCATGGTCATCGACGCATCCAAGGGCGTGGAGGCCCAGACCAGAAAGCTTTTTAAGGTCTGCGGCATGAGAGGGATCCCTATTTTTACCTTTATCAATAAGCTGGACAGGGATGCAAACGATACCTTTGACCTGCTGGACGAGATCGAGAAGGAACTGGGCATAGCCACATGCCCTGTAAACTGGCCCATCGGCTCCGGCAAAGAGTTTAAGGGGGTCTACGACAGAGAGAAAAAGTGCGTCATCTCATACTCCGACACGGAAAAGGGGACGAAGGAAGGCACCGCCACGGAAATTCCCATCCAGGATGAGGACCATCTGAGGGAGCTGATCGGCGGCCAGGCGGCGGACAAGCTGCTGGAGGAGGTAGAGCTACTGGACGGCGCCAGCGCTGAGTTTGACCTGGGACTGGTGCGGGCGGGAAAGCTGACCCCTGTATGCTTCGGCTCCGCCTTGACCAATTTCGGCGTGGAGATTTTCCTGAAGCATTTCCTGGACATGGCCACTACGCCCCTGCCCAGAAAGGCGGATACCGGGTTGATTGAACCCGGGGAGAATGAGTTCAGCGCTTTTGTATTTAAGATCCAGGCCAATATGAACAAGGCCCACAGGGACAGGATTGCTTTTATGAGAATATGTTCCGGGAAATTTGATGCCCAGATGGAAGTACGCCATGTGCAGGGGAACCGGGTCATGCGCCTTTCCCAACCCCAGCAGATCATGGCGGACGAGAGGAAGATATTGAGCGAGGCATATGCGGGGGATATCATCGGCGTGTTTGACCCCGGTATTTTCTCCATAGGAGATACTCTTTGTATGCCCAAGGAGCATTTCCAGTATGAGGGCATCCCTACCTTTGCGCCGGAGCATTTCGCCAGGGTACGCCAGGTAGATACCATGAAGAGGAAACAGTTTGTCAAGGGAATCCAGCAGATTGCCCAGGAGGGGGCCATCCAGATCTTCCAGGAGTTCAATACGGGACTTGAGGAGATCATTGTTGGCGTCGTGGGTGTGCTGCAGTTTGACGTGCTGAAATATCGTTTGGAAAACGAATACAATGTGGAGATCCGTCTGGACAACCTTCCCTATGAGCATATCCGCTGGATAGAGAATAAGGACGAGGTGGACCTGGAAAAGCTCACCGGCACCTCGGATATGAAAAAGGTCAAGGATATGAAGGGAAATCCCCTGCTTTTGTTCGTCAATGCCTGGAGTGTCGGGATGACGCTGGACCGAAACAAGGGACTGGTGCTGACGGAATTCAGCCGTAACTGATAGTATGGTGTGAGTGGGAAAACGGCGCTCCCGCCGGCTTTGGCGGGAGCGGTCCGCTGACGGGCGGGTTCCCGCAGGGATCACGGAGAACAGGAGACAGGGAACCGATTTATGAAGACACAGGCCAGGTTATTTCTCACAGGCTTATTGGCGAGCCTGATGTTGTGGGGATGCGGGGAAGGGGACATTCTGGGGGAAGTCCCCAGGGATTATGCGATAGCGACGGTGGAATCTTCCGGGGCCGCCGGACGGAAAGGGACACTTCCGCCCGGCGGCCAGGAGGACGGAAGCGGGGAAGCGGACCCGGAGGGGACGGAAGACCCCCCTTTTTCCTTCCTGGCAGAAGATGCTTCCTTGTATGCCTACAACAGCCTGACGGATATGGAACAGATTTGGTACCGTGATATGGAGGAGATACTGGGAACCTTTGGGACGGAGCGGAAGATATCCAAGGCGTGCCTGGAAAGCGGCCTGGACGATTCGGACATTGACAGGATCTTCCAGTGTGTCCTGAACGACCATCCGGAGCTTTTTTATGTGGAGGGGTATTCCTATGTCAGGTATACCCGGGGGCCCAAGGTCACGTCCATCGAATTTTCCGGCAGCTATACCATGGACTTTGACACTGCGGTGGAGCGCAGGGCCGAGATCGAAGCGGCGGCGGAAGAGATTCTGGGGAAGGTGGACGAGGATGCCTCCGATTATGATAAAGTGAAATATGTATATGAGACACTGATCCGGAATACGGAGTATCAGCTCAATGCCCCGGACAACCAGAATATTTATTCCGTGTTTGTGAACCATACCTCTGTCTGCCAGGGATATGCAAAGGCCACACAATACCTGCTGAACAGGCTGGGGGTGGAATGCAGCCTGGTGCTGGGCACGGTGGACACGGGGGAGGTGCACGCCTGGAACCTGGTGAAGCTGGACGGCAGCTATTATTATGTGGACACCACATGGGGGGACGCTTCCTACCAGATCGGCGGCGGGGAGGAAATATCAGGCTTTGCCATGCCGGAGATCAATTATGACTACCTGTGCGTCACCACTGCGGAACTGCTCCGCACCCACACATTAAGCGACCAGCTGCCTATGCCTGTATGCACTGCCACCGAAAACAACTATTATGTGCGGGAGGGAGCCTTGTTCCTGGAGTACGACAGGGAGCAGATGAGCAAGCTGTTCGAGAACGCCATAAACCAGGGCAGGCCGGATGTCACCGTGAAATGTACGGACGACCTGTGTTACCGGGAAATCCTCTCTGCGCTGGTGGACGGGCAGGAGATATTCGGCTATTTGGAAGGCAGCGGGAAAAGTGTGGCATATGCCCAGAACGACAAACAGCTTTCCCTGACTTTTTGGGTGACAAATGAGTAGGGATTATGTTATACTGAGTTAGGAATGAAAAGGAAAGGTGTGGATATATATGGAAAAGGAAATAGATAAAAATTCGGTTGTGTTAAAAGCGGAAGAAAACACCGGCGTAGTGCAGATCGCGGATGATGTTGTAGCCATGATCGCTTCCCTGGCCACCACTGAGGTGGAGGGCGTGAGCGCCATGGCAGGGAACGTGACCAACGAGCTGATGAGCAAGGTGGGCATGAAAAAGCTGACAAAGGGCGTCCGGGTAAATGTGCTGAACGGAAATGTGACCGTAGACCTTGCATTGACCATGGAGTATGGTTATAATATCCCCGCTACCTGCCAGAGGGTCCAGAACAAGGTAAAGGCGGCTATTGAGAACATGACCGGCCTCACCTGTACGGATGTCAATATCCGCATTGCAGGCGTAAAAGTAAGATAAAGAAAGCAAAATAGCTAAAGGATAAATAAACCAATGGGACGACATGAGCAGAGAGAACAGGTTTTTATGCTTCTATTCCGTGTGGAATTCCACGATTCCGAGGATATGCCCCGGCAGGCGAAACTGTTTCTGGAAGGCAATGAGGCAGTAGTCAGGGAGAAGGACGCCGACTATATTGAAGCAAGGGAAAAAGCCGTGCGCGGGAAGCTGGAGGAGATCGACAGGATCATTGACGGCAATACGGAAGGGTGGGATACCACCCGTATGGGGAAGGTAGAGCTTACCGTCCTCAGGCTGGCTGTCTATGAGATACTGTTTGACGACGACATCCCTGCCGGCGTGGCAATTGACGAGGCAGTGGAGATCGCGAAGAAATACGGCCAGGAGAATTCCGGCGGTTTTGTCAATGCGATCCTCGCAAAAATAGTGAAGCTGGGTGATTAACATTCGGAGCGTATATACGGTAGGACAACTGAATTCATATATTAAGAATATGTTCACACAGGATTACCTGTTGCAGAAGCTTTTTGTAAAAGGGGAAGTCAGCAACTGCAAATACCATACGTCGGGACATATTTATTTTTCGTTAAAGGACCCCAGGGGGACCATCAGCTGCGTTATGTTCGCAGGGAACCGGTCGGGTCTTTCTTTTCGTTTGGCAGATGGCCAGCAGATCATTGTGGGCGGTACGGTGGACGTATATGAGCGTGACGGTAAGTACCAGCTTTATGCCAGGCAGATCCTTTTGGACGGCAACGGGCAGCTTTATGAGAGATATGAGCAGCTGAAGCGGGAGCTGGAGGAATTGGGCATGTTTTCGCCGGAATATAAGCAGCCGATCCCAAAGTACATTAAGACCCTGGGAGTGGTCACTGCGGATACCGGCGCCGCCGTGCGGGATATCATCCAGATTGCCCGCCGGCGAAACCCTTATGTGCAGATCATCCTCTGCCCGGCCATCGTCCAGGGAGAGGCGGCGGCGCCCAGCATTATAAACGGCATCCGCGCCCTGGAGCAGATGGGAGTGGATGTGATGATCGTGGGCAGGGGAGGAGGCTCTATCGAAGACCTCTGGGCCTTTAACGAGCGGGAGGTGGCCCAGGCGGTGTTTGACTGTTCCGTTCCGATTATTTCCGCGGTAGGCCATGAGACCGATACCACCATTATTGATTTCGTGTCCGACCTGCGGGCGCCCACGCCTTCCGCTGCCGCGGAACTGGCGGTGGCGGATATCCGGGATATCTTCAGGGAGCTGGCCTCCGCTAAGGATGCCTTGGACAGGCTGATGGGCCGCATCCTGGATTCGAAGCGGGTATGCCTCCGCCAGGCGGAGCTGAGGATGAAGCTGTTTGACCCGGCAAACCGGATCCGGGAGCAGAGGATGCTGGCACTGCAGGCGGAGGAGAGGCTCCAGGGACGGATGAGGCGTATCCTGGAGAACAGAAAGGGCAGGTTCCTGGTTTATGCGGAGAGGCTGAAAGGCCTTTCGCCTCTGGAAAAGCTTACCAGCGGTTACGCCTATGTGACAGACGGGAAGGGGAAAAACATCCGCTCCGTATCACAGGCCCCCGTGGGGGCCCCGGTGGTGATACAGGTGAGGGACGGGCAGATTGGCGCTACGGTTACGGATACAAAATATACGGAATGGCTTCCCGAAGGACAGGGAAACCGGCAGGAGAGTATGTGATGGGAAAAAGGCAGGAAACATACAGCCTGGAGGAAAATTTTAACAGGCTGGAGAGCACCATGGAATTGCTGGAGCGGGAGGACATCCCCCTGGAGGAAGCCTTTCGGGCATACAGCGAAGGGATGGCTATCTTAAAACAGTGCAATGACCAGATAGACCGTGTGGAAAAACAGGTGTTGAAGTTAAATGAGAACGGGCAATTGGAGGAATTTGACAATGGAGACACATGAGTTTAATGTGATTCTGCAGGAAAAGACCAAAATGGCAGAGAGAATCATCAGGAGCTTTCTCCCCCAGGAAGAGGGATACCAGAAGACCGTGATCCAGGCCATGAACTACAGTATTACCGTGGGCGGAAAGAGGCTGCGCCCACTGCTGATGGAAGAGACCTTCCACTTCTGCGGCGGCCGGGAGGAGGACCTTCCTCTTCTGGAGCCGTTTATGGCAGCCATTGAGATGATCCATACCTATTCGCTGGTCCATGACGACTTGCCGGCTATGGACAATGACCAGTACCGCAGGGGTAAGAAGACGACATGGAGCGCCTACGGCGAGGCCATGGGAATCCTGGCAGGGGACGGACTGCTGAATTATGCTTTTGAGACGGCATTGCAGGCGCTGGAATTCTGCGGCGGCGGGGACCGGGAATATCTCACAACGGCGCCCTGCCCGGAATACAATATGCAGAGGGTCACGAAAGCCATGGGGATATTGGCAAACAAGGCAGGTATCTACGGGATGATCGGCGGGCAGACGGCCGACATCGAAGCGGAAGGGCAGGAAGGGGACCTGGAGAAGGAGCAGCTTCTGTTCATCCACGGCCACAAAACGGCGGCGCTGATACAGGCTGCCATGATGATCGGTGCGGTGATTGCCGGGGTGACGGAGGAAGAACGGCTGGGACAGATCAAGCGATGCGCTTACGACATCGGCGTCGCCTTCCAGATCCAGGACGATATCCTGGACGTAGCCGGAGACAGCCGGGAGCTTGGAAAACCTGTGGGCAGCGATGCCCAGAACAACAAGCAGACTTATGTGACGGCCAACGGGTTGGAGCAATCCCGGGCGGACGTGGAGAGACTGACCAAAGAAGCGGTGGAAATATTAGATGCCCTGGAGGGTAAGAACGACTTCCTGAAGGATTTGCTGTTGTCCCTGGTACACCGTCAGAAATAGCCGGGGAGGCGAGCCCCAGGCCGCCGTGTGCTTACCCGGGGAAACCAGCCGCTGCCTGCAGTGCGGGCCCGGCCGGGGACAGGCCTTTTGGGTAGGGGATGAATGCCCGGTTAAACGGGTGAGAGGTAAGAATATGCTGTTGGAAACCATTGAGAGACCCAATGATATCAAAAATATTGCCAGGGAGGACTACGGGCAGCTTGCCCAGGAAATCCGGAATTTCCTGATTCGGACGATCAGTGTGACGGGAGGCCACCTGGGTTCCAACCTTGGGGCGGTGGAGCTGACCATGGCGCTGCATCTGGCCCTGAACCTGCCGGAGGACAAGATCGTATGGGATGTGGGGCATCAGTCCTATACCCATAAGATCCTCACGGGACGACGCCAGGAGTTTGGGTCCCTGCGGCAGTTCCACGGGATCAGCGGTTTCCCCAAGAGGAAGGAGAGCGACTGTGACGTGTTTGACACGGGGCACAGCTCGACTTCGATTTCGGCGGGACTGGGGTTGGTGAAGGCCAGGGAGCTTAAGGGGGAGAGAAGCACTGTTGTGTCCGTCATCGGAGACGGTTCCCTGACAGGCGGGATGGCTTATGAAGCGTTGAACAATGCGGCAAAGCTGGAAAGCAATTTCATTGTTGTCCTGAACGATAATAATATGTCCATTTCCGAGAATGTGGGGGGCGTATCGAAATACTTAAACAATATCCGTACCGCCAGCGGATATCTGGATCTGAAGGAGGGCATTTACAATGCGCTTCTGGGCACCAAACGCGGGGACAGCACCATTAACCGCATCCGCAGGGCCAAGAGCATCTTCAAACACCTGGTGATCCCGGGCATGTTCTTTGAGGATATGGGGATCACTTACCTGGGGCCTGTGGACGGCCATGATATCGAAGGTATGGTGAGGGTCATCAATGAAGCCAAACGTGTAAAGCGGGCGGTGCTCATCCACGTCATTACCCAGAAGGGCAGGGGGTATATTCCTGCGGAACGCCATCCGGCAAGGTTCCACGGTGCGGAACCTTTTGAGATCGGCACGGGGATCCCCTCCAAACCCAGGACGGCGGCAAACTATACGGACATCTTTTCCACTGTCATGTGCAAGCTGGGGCAGAGGGATCAGCGGATCGTGGCGATCACGGCGGCCATGCCTGACGGAACGGGTCTGAAGCGGTTCCGCAATATGTACCCGGGCAGATTCTTCGACGTAGGGATCGCGGAGGAGCATGCGGTGACCTTTGCGGCAGGCCTGGCAGCAGGAGGCTTGAAGCCTATTGTGGCGGTGTATTCCTCCTTTTTACAGAGGGCCTACGACCAGATATTGCATGATGTGTGTATCCAGAACCTGCCGGTGGTCTTTGCCATTGACAGGGCCGGGTTGGTAGGCAGCGACGGGGAGACCCATCAGGGTATCTTTGACTTTACATATTTATCCGGTATTCCCAATATGCATATCTGTGCCCCTAAGAATAAGTGGGAACTGTCGGATATGTTGAAGTTTGCGGTGCAGCTTGACGCCCCCATAGCGGTGCGTTATCCCCGGGGTACCGCTTATGCGGGATTGAAGGAGCATCGGGCGCCTGTGGAGCTGGGGAAGGCGGAATGGATCTACAGGGAGTGGGAGATCGCCCTGTTTGCCGTGGGGAGCATGGTGAAAACAGGGGAGGTCGTGCGGGACGCGCTGAAGGCCCAGGGCAGGGCTGTGAGCCTGATCAATGCCCGTTTTGTCAAACCTGTGGATGAGGAAGCCATAAGAGAGGCCTGTAAGGACCATATGCTGATCGTGACCATGGAGGAGAATGTGGCCAGCGGCGGCTATGGCGAAAAGGTATTGGATTATATGAACCGGGCAGGACTGTGCAATCGGTTCCTGGGAATCAGCATACCGGATGCCTATGTGGAGCACGGCAATGTGGAGCTCCTGAAAAAGGAGATCGGCATTGACGCGGGCAGCATCGTGGGCCGCATCCAGGAAGCATTGGGGAACTGCCCCGGAGTCCTGCCAACGCTGTAATGGGCGCCGGCCATGCCTGTCAGGCGGCTCCGGGGCATGGCTGGCGGGGACAGAGTGTTGGGCCGGTACCAACGGGAAGGCGGCGGAAAGAGCCGTAGCGGGTTATATTACATGAAAGAACGTCTGGATGTTATATTGGTGAATCAGGGGTATGCCCCATCCAGGGAGAAGGCAAAGGCTATTATTATGTCCGGCAATGTCTATGTTGACGGGCAGAGGGAAGATAAGGCGGGAACAGCCTTTGACGAGGGCAAGATCAGGCTGGAGGTCAGGGGCAGTACATTAAAGTATGTCAGCCGGGGCGGGCTGAAGCTGGAAAAGGCCATGGAGAAATGGAAGTTTGAGCTGGAAGGGCTGGTGTGTATGGACATCGGCGCTTCCACAGGCGGCTTCACGGACTGCATGCTCCAGAACGGCGCCGCAAAGGTTTATTCTGTGGATGTGGGGCACGGGCAGCTTGACTGGAAGCTCCGCAATGACCCCAGGGTGGTCTGCATGGAGCAGACAAATTTCCGCTATATGGTGAGGGAGGATATTCAGGAGGAACTGGATTTTGCCAGTGTGGACGTATCCTTTATTTCCCTGACCAAAATATTGATCCCCGCCAGGAATCTGCTGAAACCCGGAGGCCGGATGGTGTGCCTGATCAAACCCCAGTTTGAGGCAGGAAGAGGGAAAGTGGGCAAGAAGGGCGTGGTGAGGGAACCCGAGGTGCACCGGGAAGTGATCGCAAAGATCGTGGATTATGCGGACAGCATCGGGTTTGCAGTGCAGCACCTGGACTTTTCACCGATCAAGGGGCCGGAGGGCAACATAGAATATCTGATCCATCTGAAGAAAGAGAAGGAACCGTCCGATGCGCTGCGGAGTATGCCGGAGCGTGAGGCAGAGGAGAGGCTGCAGCGCATAATGGAGGAGAAAAGCGGCCTTTCCCATGGGGAAGATTGGGAAAGGCTGATCCGGGAGACTGTGGAGGAATCCCACAATAGCTTAGAGCATGTACACCGGGAAGCGTACTTATAAATGGGCGCCGCTGTCAATGGATGGAAAGTGTGGTTCCCGTAAGGAGGTGTTGGTATGAAGCATTTTTTAATATTTGCCAACCGGCATAAGGACAAAAATCTGGAGACAACCAAAAGGATATGCAGCTTTTTGGAGGAAAAGGGACAGAAGGCCACTCCCTGGGTGGAAGAGGAGGACTGGAAGGAAAATATGCGGGTGGATACCGAGGAAGCGCCAGCAGACCTTCCCACGGACGTGGACTGCATTATCGTGCTGGGGGGCGACGGCACGGTGCTTCAGGCGGCCAGGGAGACAAAGAAGCTCAGCATCCCTATTATCGGGGTAAACTTGGGCACCTTGGGGTATATGACGGAGATTGAGCTGTCCAACTTGGAGGAATCGCTGGAGAAGCTTGTGGCAGGGGACTATATCTGTGAAAGCCGCATGATGCTCAACGGCAGGATTTTCTGTGCAAACGGCGGCTCCGAGGAGGGATGGGCGCTGAATGACATTGTGGTGTCCCGGAGCGGCTCCCTGCAGATCATTAAATTCAGCATTTACGTCAACGGGCAGTTTTTGAACCATTACAATGCGGACGGCATGATTGTCACTACGCCTACCGGCTCCACAGGGTATAACCTCTCAGCAGGAGGGCCCCTGATCGAACCCAAGGCAAAGCTTATCATGCTGACGCCTATTTGCCCTCACACATTGAATAAGCGCAGCATTATCCTTTCCCCTGAGGATGTGATCGAGATCGTGATTCCCGAAGGCAGGGGCGGCAGGATCCAGACGGTGGAAGCCAATTTTGACGGCTGCCATGTCATCCCCCTCAGGACCGGGGACAGGATCCGCATCGTCCGGTCAGAGAAGACCACGGAATTCCTGCAGCTCAACCAGGTGAGTTTCCTGGAAGTACTGCATAAGAAGATGGGAGAAAACTGATCGTTATACTAACTTTGTTTGTATATGCGCTGAAGCGCATATAGAGGTGTAAATATGAAAAAGACCCGGCACGCAAAGATTATTGAAATGATACAGAAGCACGACGTGGAGACCCAGGAGGAGCTGGCGAACTATCTGCGGGAATCCGGCCTTGCGGTGACCCAGGCTACCGTTTCGCGGGATATTAAGGAGTTGAAGCTCTCCAAGATCCCTTTGCGGAACGGCAGGCAGAAATATATTATTTTAAAGCAGGAAGACGGTCACTTGGGCGACAAGTACATCCGTGTACTTCGTGACGGTTTTTCTTCTATGGAAATGGCGCAGAATATCCTGGTGGTGAAAACAGTGTCGGGCATGGCTATGGCGGTGGCCGCGGCCCTGGATGCCATGAGGTTCCCGGAAATCGTGGGTTGTATCGCCGGGGACGATACCATATTTGTGGCAGTAAGGACTGTGGAAGAGACACAGGCGCTGATGGATCAGATCCGCGCCATGTTGGGAAATCTGTAATATTGGTCAGCGGAGAAGGTACGTAAGGAGAGGTATATGTTACAAAGTTTACATGTGAAAAATCTGGCGCTGATCCAGGAGACAGAGTTGGAGTTTGGCGAGGGACTTAACATCCTCACCGGAGAGACGGGGGCGGGTAAGTCGCTGCTTATAGGCTCCGTGAATTTGGCCCTGGGCGGAAAGTTCGACAGGGAAATGCTTCGCAAGGGGGCGGACAATGCGCTTGTGGAGCTGGTTTTTGCCTCTGACAGCGAGAAAGTATCACAGAAGCTGGCACAGATGGAGCTGGAGGCTCAGGAGGACGGAACCGTTATTATCAGCCGGAAGCTGCAGGCCGGGAAGAGCGTCTGCAAGATCAACGGCGAGTCGGTGACGGCAAAGCAGGTGAAAGAGCTTGCGGAGGTGTTGATCGATATCCATGGCCAGCATGAGCACCAGTCCCTGCTGCATCGGAAAAAGCATATGGAGATCCTGGATTCCTATTGTGGCAGTGCATTCGGCCCGGTGGCGCTGTCTGTGGAGGAGGCTTACGGGGAGTACGGCAGGCTGCGGAAAGCTTTGTCTGAAGAAGCCATGGACGAGGAGGCCAAAGAGAAGGAAAGGTCCCTGGCAGAGTTTGAATGGAAGGAAATCCAGCAGGCCAGGCTTGTGCCCGGCGAGGACGAGGAATTGGAGCGGCGTTACCGGCTGATGGCCAACAGCAGGAAGATTACGGACAGCCTGGGGGAGAGCTACCGGTATACCGGGAATGACGGTGACGCCGGCGCGGGAAGCTCTCTCAGCAGGGCCCTGCGGGCGTTGAGAAGCGTTACCGCCTACGACAGCCGGCTGGAGGAGCTAGAGGGGCAGCTGTCGGAGATTGACAGCCTGCTGGCCGACTACAACCGGGATGTGTCCGAATATATGGCGGGCTGCGAGTTTGACGAGGAGGAGTTCGCCAGGGTGGAGGAACGGCTCAACACTCTGAACCATCTGAAGGGGAAATACGGGAATACAATAGAAGCCGTAATTTCCTACGGGGAGGAAAGGCAGCGGCTTTTGGACAAGCTGTCGGACTACGACGCCTACATGCAGGAGCTGGAGAAAAAGTTCCGGCAGGCAGGCCAGAAGCTGCAGAAGGCCTGTGGGAAGCTATCGGCTCTGCGGAGCAAAAACGCGGCGGTGCTGTCGGAGAAATTAAAGGAAGCGCTGGTGAACCTGAACTTTTTGACGGTGGAATTTGAGATAGCCGTACGGCCGGGGCAGACGGTCACGGCTAAAGGATATGACGAGGTGGAATTTTTGATCTCCACCAACCCGGGCGAAGAGTTAAAACCTCTGTCCCAGGTAGCCAGCGGGGGCGAGCTGTCCCGGGTGATGCTGGCGATCAAGACGGTGCTGGCGGGCAGGGACGACATCGACACTTTGATCTTTGATGAGATTGACGCAGGGATCAGCGGAAAGACGGCGTGGAGAGTGTCGGAACAGCTGGATGCCGTGGCAAAAACCCATCAGGTCATCTGCATTACACATCTGCCACAGATCGCGGCCATGGCGGATACCCATTTTGTGATTGAAAAGAGCAGTACCCGGGATAACACGATTACGGATATCCGGGCGCTTGGGGAGGAGGAATCGCTGGGAGAGCTGGCAAGGCTTCTGGGCAGCGACGAGCTGACGGAGGCAGCCTTGTCCAACGCCAGGGAAATGCGTTCCCAGGCCCTGGGGCATAAGGGGAGCTGAGGCGGTTCCGCCTCCTTTACATAAGTTGCCGGGAGATATCTTTTCCCCGATAACGGGGATACTGCCGGCAACTGATTCTTAAAATAAAATTGTAACAGTTCAGCCCGCGCCATTCGTAAAGCCGCGCCTGTGGCGCTTTCTGCTGCTTCGCAGCTTACTTTACTCATGAAATGGCGCTCCCTCAGTCCATATAAAGTACGTAAAACTCGTGCAAGCACGATTTTCCGCACTTTACATGGACTGGCTGAACTGTTACATAAAATTTGAAAATTTTTCAAAAAAGATATTGACTTTTATGAAGGCAGTATGTATAATAAGTCTTGTTCGCAGGAATGGCGGAATTGGCAGACGCGCACGGTTCAGGTCCGTGTGGTAGCAATACCATGAGAGTTCAAGTCTCTTTTCCTGCACGAATGGGAGGAGCTGCTACACTAAATAATTAGTGGGCAGTTTCTTTTTTGTCATAAAATACGTCGAGTATAGGGAGGTATCGGTAGATACCCCGGTGAATACGCGAAAAGGAATAGGGAGAGGCTATTTCACACGAATATGTTATGAAAAGGAGTGACTGCCCTTGGCCGAAACGAAAATGCCCAGAGAAAAAGCAGAGAAGACGGACTGGTATAAACTGGATCTGTCCGCCATTGTATATCCGACCCTGCAGCGGAGGGATTTTTCTTCTGTCTACAGGCTTTCCGTGGTGTTGAAGGAGGAGGTGGACCCCGGTGTCCTACAACAGGCGCTGGATATGACGCTTCCCAGGTTCCCCACCTATAAGGCGGCCATCAGGAAAGGCTTATTCTGGCGATACCTGGAACCCAATAACCGCCCGGGCCCCTTTGTCCAGGAGGATGTGAAAAATCCCTGCCAGCCGATGTACTTTAAGGCCAATAACAGATACCTGGTCAGGGTGTATTACTACGGGAGGCGAATTGCCCTGGAGGCACATCACAGCCTGGGCGACGGCACGGGAGGGATGTGTGTCCTGCAGACTTTGACGGCGACTTATCTGAGGCTTTTGGGGCATACCGGGATTGAAAACGGCGGGTTTGTCCTTGACATTAAGGAAGAACCGGATAAGGAGGAGCTGGAGGACGCTTATATGCGTTATGCCAATGCCAAGGTTTGCCCTCCCAGGCTGGGAGAGAAAGCGTACCGTGTCAGGGGGACGAAGGAGCCGTTTTATACGTTGAATATTGTGGACGGCATACTGTCGGTGTCGGAAGTAATGGATGTGGCGAAAAAGTACAACGCAACCATTACGGAGTATCTGAATTCCGTCCTTTTATATGCCCTGCTGCAGAAGCAGGAGGAGGATAAGCCTGTGAGGCAGAGGCCGGTGAAGATTGCCATGCCGGTGAACCTGCGCCGCTTTTTCCCCACCATTACACTGCGAAATTTCATTACCATGATCTATCCGGGAGTGGACCCGAGGCTGGGGGAGTACTCTTTTGAAGAGATTGTGATGCAGGTACACAATTATATGCGTTACTATATCAACGAAAAGCTGCTGAGGGGCGATATTACTACCAATGCCGCCACACAGCGGAATCCCTTTATCCGTGTGGTGCCCCTTTTCCTCAAGGATTTTGCTGTGAGGACTTTTTACACGAAGATACAGGACAAGAATTCTTCCGCAGGCCTTACGAATATGGGGGCGCTGAAGGTGCCGGAGGGAATGAGGCCGCATATTGAAAGGTTTGATATTTATATGGGGCAGCCTTATTCTACCAGGACGAACTGCGCCATCATCAGCTTCGGGGACATCCTTACGGTGAATTTTGCCAGCAGTATTGTAGAGACGGATGTGGAGAGGTTCTTTTTCCGGAAGCTGGTGAAGGACGGCATCCATGTGAAGATTGAGAGCAACCGGATCTGAGCGGGTTAAAAAGATAAATGAGCGTATGGAAAAGGAGGTCGGATTGCTTTATGTCATATTGTGTCAATTGCGGAGTGGAGTTGCAGGAGGCTGCCGGAAAGTGTCCCCTGTGCAATACCGTTGTGGTCAATCCCAATGAGCCGGAAAAACCAAAGGGTGCACCAATGCCCTTCCCCAGCGAAAAAGGACCGGTAGAGACGGTGAAAAGAAAGGATATAGGTATCCTTCTGACCGCCGTGCTGGCGGCAACGGCGGTGATCTGCGGCGCCTTAAATGCGCTGAGCTTTCAGGGTTCCCTCTGGTCCCTGGCAGTCGGCGGGGTCTGCGTGGTCCTTTGGGTCATACTGATCCCCGTGGTGATCTTTAAGAGGCAGCCTGTCTATGTGTCGCTGTTTCTGGACGGCGTGGCGGTAGCGGCATACTTGTATATGCTGACATACCTGGTGGGGAGCAGCCGATGGTTTTTCGGGCTGGGACTTCCTATCACCGTGCTTGTGACGGCCATTGCAGAGCTTTTCACCGTGTGTGTCCGTAAGCTGCCCTATGCGTTTCTGGTAGGCTGCCTGGAGTTCTTTACGGCGGTGGGACTCTTATGCATGGGGATTGAGATATTGATCGACCGCTATTTGGAACACGGCATTGCCCTGAGCTGGTCGGCAGTGGTGCTGACTGTGTGCGGCATCCTGGATATAGCCTTCATTACCATGCTGTCCCGGAGGCGGCTGCGGCACGCGCTGTACAAGCGGCTGCATTTATAAGGGAGCAAATGCCGAAACTTTGATAAATACAACGATATGCCTGCCCGCCGCTGTGCCCCATGGAAATGGTGCAAAGCTCTGCAAGGCTGGTTTGCGCCCCTGAAGGGGGATAATCACGGCACGGATTTGTTCCGTGGGAAAAGCTATGCGGGAGAGGCATGGTTTTGCGCAGCGAAATATGCGCAGAAATGGGATAAATATGGATGAAAAACGGAACCAAAATTTAATGCAGCTGATCAAACGGGTACACGGCATTGTGGAAAACCCCGATATCGGAAAGCACAGGCAGTCCCAGGACTACATCGGGGCGATCCTGAGCAATTCCAAAGACATACAGTACCGCGAGGTGGACATTGACGGTATGTACGGCGAGTGGATCAGTGTCAACCGCGCCCATATGAAAAAGTATGTGATACTGCATTGCCACGGGGGAGGGTATTCCACCGGCAGCAGCATTTATGCGAGGACGCTGACTTCCAAGCTTGCCATGTCCACTTCCATGGATGTGATGTGTTTTGATTACAGGCTGGCGCCGGAACACCCCTGCCCCGCCGCACTGGAGGATGCCATGCGGGTGTGGAATTACCTGATGCTTCTGGGGTATGGGGCAAGGGATGTGATCCTCACCGGGGACTCTGCAGGGGGGAACCTTGCCCTTGCGCTGGTCCTGAAGCTGAAGCAGGAGGGGAGGCTGCTGCCCAGGGGCATAGCGCTGATGTCGCCATGGACCGACCTCACTTCCTCGGGGGAATCTTTCCAGACCAAAGCGGCGGTAGACCCTGTCCTGAACAAGGAATACATAGACCGCATGATCCTGGCATACGCCAGAGGGAGGGATTTGAAGGATCCCCTGATATCGCCGCTGTTCGGTGACTTTACAGGCTTTCCGCCCACCTATATCCAGGTGGGGGAAAATGAGATTCTGCTCAGTGACGCCACACGGCTGCACCAGGCCCTTGTGGACGGTAATGTGTCCGTAAGGATGGACGTATACCCGGGGATGTGGCATGTGTTCCAGATGTCCCCTGTGAAAGCGGCCAGGGACGCCATGGATAAGAATGCGGAATTTGTTTATGATATCTGCAGATAGCAATCGCCCTTTCTGTATTTTAAATAATTGAGAAAATAAAAAAGGAATTTCCCTTCCGGCACAGAATATCCATAATAGGAGAATGGTTTCCTGCTTGGGAACAGTCGCAGAAGAGGCTTTGCGACCTATTTCAAGACTGTCCCCTGTGGCGCGGGCAGCGCCAGGAAAGAGGCAGACATGACAATTAGAGAAAGTCTGGAGCAGAGGGAGAAAGAGTACCTGAGTCCCTATGCTTCTCTGAGCATGAATTCGAAAGGAAGAACCAGGCCGGAGGTGGAATGTGATATCCGTCCCGCGTTCCAGCGGGACCGGGACAAGATCCTGCATTGCAAGGCATTCCGGCGCCTGAAAGACAAAACGCAGGTGTTCCTGTCACCGGAAGGGGACCATTACAGGACCCGCCTGACCCACACCTTGGAGGTGTCCCAGAATGCCCGGACCATCGCCAAGGCGCTGAGGCTCAATGAAGACTTGGTGGAAGCCATTGCACTGGGGCATGACCTTGGGCATACGCCCTTCGGGCATGCGGGGGAAAGGGCGCTGAACCGTATATGCCCTATGGGTTTTGAACACAGCCAGCAGAGCGTGCGTACAGTGGACAGGCTGGAGAGGCACGGCCAGGGGCTGAACCTTACTTATGAGGTAAGGGACGGCATACTGAACCACCAGACGATCGGGAAACCTCATACTCTGGAGGGAAAGGTAGTCAGGCTTTCGGATAAGATATCCTATATCCATCACGATATGGATGACGCGGTGAGGGCGGGTATCCTGAAAGAGAGGGATGTGCCCAAGGAGATCCGTGACGTGATAGGCTGTACTCCCAGTGAGCGGCTGGATCACTTCGTACACGACATCGTTACCAACAGTATGGGGAAAAACGATATCTGCATGTCCGAAGCCATTGCGAAAGCAATGATGGATATGCGGAGGTTCATGTTTGAAAACGTGTATCAAAACCCGGTGGCGAAGAGCGAGGAGGGCAAGGCGGAGCGGCTGACGGAGACGCTGTACCAACATTTTATGAAGCATACCGACCGGCTGCCGGAGGAATTCCTGAATCTGCTGTCCGAGGGGGAACCCAGGGAGCAGGTGGTCTGCGATTACATAGCGGCTATGACGGACCGTTTTGCGATCGCCACTTATGATGCCGTTTACATACCGAAATCATGGGGCATTTGAAAGAGGCATAGATGTATTATCCGGAAGAACTTATAGAGGAAGTCAGAGCAAAAAACGATATAGTGGAGGTCATTTCGGGGTATCTGAAGGTACAGAAAAAGGGCAGCAACCACTGGGCCTGCTGTCCCTTTCACAATGAAAAGACGCCTTCCTTCTCCGTATCCGGCAATAAGCAGATGTTTCACTGCTTCGGCTGCGGCATAAGCGGGAATGTATATACCTTTGTCATGAAGTATGAGAATTACTCTTTCCAGGAGGCGGTAAAAATGCTTGCCGACCGGGCCGGTGTGACGCTGCCGGAGGAGGAGTTCAGCCAGGAGGCCCGCAACCGGGAGAGCAGAAGGGCCAGGCTTTTGGAGGTCAGCAAGGAGGCCGCGAAGTTTTTCTATTTCCAATTGCGCAGTCCCCGGGGCAGGATCGGATATGAGTATCTGAGCAGACGGGAACTCTCGGATGAGACCATGCACAAATTCGGGCTTGGGTATGCTGGGAAGAGCGGCGCCGAACTGGTGCGCTACCTCCGCAGTAAGGGGTTTGAGGATGAGGTCATCAAGGAGGCGGGACTGGCCACCAATTCGGAGAGGTACGGCCTGGTGAGCCAGTTCTGGAACCGTGTCATGTATCCCATACAGGATATCAACCACAGGGTTATCGGCTTCGGCGGACGAGTTATGGGAGAGGGGGAACCGAAATACCTGAATTCGCCGGAGACCCCTGTTTTTGACAAGAGAAGGAACCTGTACGGATTAAACTTTGCCAGGACGGCCAGAAGCGGGAATATTATTTTATGCGAGGGTTATATGGATGTGATCGCCATGCACCAGGCGGGTTTCACCCAGGCGGTGGCCTCCCTCGGCACGGCCTTTACTTCGGAGCAGGCGAATCTCCTGCGGCGGTATACGGACAGTGTGCTTCTGGCGTATGACAGCGACGGCGCAGGGGTGAAGGCGGCGCTCCGGTGCATCGGTATACTGCGGGAAGCCGGATTGACGGCAAAAGTCATTAATATGCGTCCCTATAAGGATCCCGATGAGTTTATGAAGGCTCTGGGCAAGGAGGCATTTGAAGAGAGGATTTCCCAGGCGGAGAACAGTTTCTTTTTTGAGATCCGTGTCCTGGAGAGCCGGTTTGAGATGGACGATCCCGAATCCAAAACAAAGTTTCACCGGGAGATCGCGAGGAAGCTATGTGAATTTTCGGAGGATGTGGAGAGGGACAATTACCTGCAGGCTGTTGCAGAGAAGTATTTTATCGGCATAGAGAACCTCAGGAAGCTGGTTATCAGCTATGCGGCCCAGACGGGGCTGGCCAGGCCCATGGAGCGGCCCAAATCCGGCGTGCAGCAGAAGCATCACCCGGAGGAAAATGCGAAAAAGTCCCAGAGGCTGCTGATTACATGGGTGACGGATGAACCGGCCCTCTATGGAAAAATAAAAAAATATATTACCCCGGAGGACTTTACGGAGGAGCTTTACCGTAAAGTAGCGGAGCGGCTGTTCCGGGAGCTGGAGCAGGGAACATACAATCCCGCAGGGATAATCAGCATGTTTGAGGAGGAAGAGGAGCAACGGGAAGCGGCGGAACTTTTTCATACAAACCTGCCGGAACTTACCACAGGCCAGGAGCGCCAAAAGGCATTCCATGACATTGTGCTGGCAGTGAAGAAGAACAGCTATGAATATTATACGGCAAAGCTGGGAACGGATGTAAATGCCCTGACCCAGGTGATAGCGGGCAAGAAAGCGCTGGAGGAGCTTGCCAGAACGCATATTTCCCTGGATTAAAGTGAAGACTAAAGGCAGTTTATAAGGAAGGATGGAACCAATACAATGGATGAAAACACACAGGCAAAATTTGACGAGAAAATAAAGGAATTATTGAATCTCGCCAAAAAGAAAAAGAATGTTCTGGAATACCAGGAGATCAGCGAATTTTTTGCGGACATGCCTCTGGAGGAGGAGCAGTTTGAAAAGATTCTGGAGATACTGGAACAGAACACTGTGGATGTGCTGCGCATTACCGACGATGATGTGGACGACGAGGAGATCATCCTCACGGATGAGGATGAGGTGGATGTGGAGAACCTGGACCTTTCGGTGCCGGACGGGATCAATATAGAAGACCCTGTGCGCATGTACCTGAAGGAGATCGGCAAGGTTCCGCTTTTATCCGCGGAGGAGGAAATCGAGCTTGCAAAGAGGATGGAGTTGGGCGACCAGGAGGCGAAGAAGCGCCTGGCTGAGGCAAATTTGCGTCTGGTGGTCAGCATTGCCAAGAGGTATGTGGGGCGCGGCATGCTGTTCCTGGACCTGATCCAGGAGGGCAACTTAGGCCTGATCAAGGCGGTGGAGAAATTTGATTACCGCAAGGGTTATAAGTTTTCCACTTATGCTACCTGGTGGATCCGCCAGGCCATCACCAGGGCCATTGCGGACCAGGCCAGGACCATCCGTATCCCCGTCCACATGGTGGAGACCATCAATAAGCTGATACGTGTCAGCAGGCAGCTGCTCCAGGAGCTTGGCCGGGAACCCTCCCCGGAGGAGATTGCCGAAGAAATGAATATGCCTGTGGAACGTGTCCGTGAGATCCTGAAGATCAGCCAGGAGCCGGTTTCCCTGGAGACGCCTATCGGTGAGGAGGAGGACAGCCATCTGGGAGATTTCATCCAGGATGACAATGTACCGGTGCCTGCGGATGCGGCGGCTTTCACCTTGCTGAAGGAGCAGCTGGTGGAGGTATTGGGCACATTGACGGAGAGGGAGCAGAAGGTATTGCGCCTGAGGTTCGGCTTGGACGACGGGAGAGCGCGCACGCTGGAGGAAGTGGGCAAGGAATTCAACGTTACCCGTGAGCGGATCCGCCAGATTGAGGCCAAAGCCCTCCGTAAGCTGCGCCATCCCAGCCGCAGCCGGAAACTGAAGGACTATCTGGACTGAAGGGCATGAGCGCCTGCCAAGGTGGCAGATGGGAGCCAGTGTTAGAGCGCCCGTCAAGGTGGCAGATGGGAGTCGGTGTTAGAGCGCCTGCCAAGGTGGTAGATGGGAGTCGGTGTTAGAGTGCCCGCCAAGGGGGCAAATAGGAGTTAGTGTTAGAGTGTCTGCCAAGGTGGCAGATGGGAGTCGGTGTTAGAGTGCCCGCCAAGGTGGTAAATGGGAGTCAGTGTTAGAGTGTCTGCCAAGGTGGCAGATGGGAGTCGGTGTTAGAGTGTCCGCCAAGGGGACAAATAGGAGTTAGTGTTAGAGTGTCTGCCAAAGCAGGCAAATGGGAGTTAGTGTGAAAATGGGAAAAACGGAAAAGACGGTGGCACTTTCCAAGCGGCTGCAGATGCTGGCGGATATGGTGTCTCCAGGCAGCCGTGTAGCGGACGTGGGCTGTGACCATGGGTTTCTTCCCATCTATCTGGTGCAGACGGGGAAGTGCCCGGGATGCCTTGCCATGGATGTAAGGAATGGGCCGCTTTCCGGCGCAGAGGAGCATATAGCCAGTTTCGGATTAGGGGAATACATAGCGACAAGGCTGTCCGACGGCCTTTCCGCATATCGCCAGGGGGAAGCCCAGACCCTTGTCTGTTCAGGCATGGGGGGAAGGCTGATGGAGAGGATCCTGGCAGAAGGCGGTGAGAAATCCCGTTCCTTTTCGGAATTGATCTTACAGCCTCAGTCGGAAATTCCGGAGTTTCGCCGCTTCTTAAGAAAGGAAGGCTTTGCCGTCATACAGGAAGAGGCAGTGTATGAGGAGGGAAAATATTACTTTGCCATGAAAGCGGTATTCCGGGGGAAGGAACCTTTGGGGCAGCAGGGGGCGTTCCCGGAGACGGGACAGGAGACGGAGGAGCTCTATGACCGGTATGGGAAACGGCTTCTGTCAGACAGGCATCCGGTGTTAAAACAGTATCTGATAAGCCGGAGGCAGGCTGTGGAAGGGATCCTGGAGCAGCTGAGGCAGAAGGATACCGGGAAGAGTGAGGCCAGGCAGAGAGAGCTGTCCCGGGAGAAGGCGTGTCTGGAAAGCGCCCTGGGTCTGTTTGCAGAAGACTGTTAAGGCTAGTATAATCCACCTAAATTATCCCTATGTTTCGCTGGTTTAAATTTCCACCTGACTGCGTTGGCTTCACTCAACGATGCCACCGCATCGCCTCGTTCAGCCGCCTTGCAGGCTGAAAATTTATCCTGCGCCAAACATACGGGCAATTAGGGTGGATTATACTAGTATCCCCGGGAGAATGTCCCATAGAGTGCGGGGCATAAGACCGGCATGGTTTATGGGATATCCGGGCGGCATGGCTTATGTTTGTTTTTGGAAGACGGATATGAATGATAGGAGAAGGGACGGTAGAGGATATGGTCACGGTTACGATTCGCGGGGAACGGAAGCAGTTTGAGCAGGGGACTTCTTTTGAAGCCATAGCGGAGAAATATCAGGCGGAATGCGGTGGGTTGATCGCTGTGGCGGCAGCCAACGGCAAAATCAGGGAGTTGTTTAAAAAGGTCACGAAGGATTGCCAGGTGGATTTTTTTACCCTGGGGGATGCCGTAGGATATAAGACCTATGTGAGAACGGCCACCATGTTGTTTATAAAGGCGGTGCATGACCTGTTTGGCGCAGAGACGGCGCAGAATACCAGAGTGGAGTTTACCATTGGGCATGGCCATTATATCAGCTCCGAGGGCAGGATCCCGGCGACGGATGAGAATGCGGCTAAGATCAGGGATCACATGAGACGGCTGGTGGAAGAGAAGATTCCTTTTAAGAAACGTTCCTACCCTTTGGAAGAAGCAATGGAACTGTTCAGGGCCCATGGAATGAAGGATAAGGAAAAGCTGTTCCGCTACCGGATGAGCTCTTCGGTGAATATATACGAGATACAGGGATATTATGATTATTATTACGGGTATATGCTTCCCCATACGGGATATGTGAAATGGTTTGATGTGATTGCTTATGACGAAGGGTTTATGATGCTTCTTCCCACACAGAAGGAACCTACCGTGGTGAAACCTTTCCGGGAGCAGAAGAAATTGTTCCAAACCATGAAAATCTCCACGGAATGGGGGAAAAAGATTGGGATTGAGACAGTGGGAGACCTGAACGACCAGATTTGCAGCGGTTCCCTCAGCGACCTGCTGCTGATCCAGGAGGCGGAGCAGGAGCGCAAGATCGCGGAGATCGCCAGGGATATCTCCGACCGCGGCGACGTGAAGTTTGTTATGATCGCCGGGCCTTCTTCTTCCGGAAAGACCAGCTTTTCCCACAGGCTTTCCATCCAGCTGCGCACATTGGGGAAGACGCCCCATCCCATCGCCCTGGACAACTATTTTGTGGACAGGGAGAAAACGCCCAAGGATGAGAACGGGAAGTACAATTTCGAGTGCCTGGAGGCCATTGACGTAAAACAGTTTAATGAAGATATGACAAGGCTGCTGGGAGGCGAGAAGGTGGAGCTTCCGGAATTTAATTTTAAAACCGGGAAGCGGGAATACCGGGGCAACTTTAAACGGCTGGGCGCGGACGATATCCTTGTGATCGAAGGGATCCATGGCTTAAACGAGAAAATGTCCTATGCCCTGCCCGACGAGAGCAAATATAAGATATATATCAGTGCATTGACTACTTTGAACATAGACGCCCATAACCGTATCCCTACCACGGACGGGCGGCTGCTCCGCAGGATGATCAGGGATGCCCGCACCAGAGGGACGGCTGCCCAGGGCACCATCGCCATGTGGGCCTCTGTCCGCAGGGGGGAGGAGGAGAACATCTTTCCTTTTCAGGAGGATGCGGACGCAATGTTTAACTCCGCCCAGATTTATGAGCTGGCGGTGCTGAAGACCTTTGCCGAGCCGCTGCTGTTCCAGATCCCCAAGGGGGACCCGGAGTATTATGAGGCCAAGAGGCTTTTGAAGTTCCTGGACTATTTTTTGGGGATGCCCAGTGAAGGCCTGCCAAATAATTCCATTTGCAGGGAGTTTGTAGGAGGCAGTTGCTTTAATGTATAAGAAAGCGGTTAAGATCAGTTTCGGGATTGTCAGGATAGCAGGAGCAGCGGTCATGCTGCTCCTTGTCATATGCACATTGGTAAATACATGCTATATGCTGCCCGGAGGGGAGGAAGTTTCCTTTTATGAATGGGATAACTGGGCATTGAATCTCCTGGCGGCAGCGTTTTGCGGGGCGTTCACCGGAGGCCTGCTTTGGCTGGAGGGGCGCTTTGAGGACAGGGGCCGCAGGGTGGTATCGGCAGGGATCGCGCTGCTGGCGGCGCTGTGGGTCTTTTCGGTGAGCCTCTGGTGGATTTTCTCGGCGGAAAGGCTGCCTGTGGGAGACCAGGCGTTTATTTACGGAGGGGCCTCTTATTTCAGGCGGGGAGAATATTCTTTTCTGGAAAAGGGTGGGTACTGCCATATATACCCATATCAGCTGGGTTTGACTTTTCTGGTGGAGCTGCTGTACCACGTGGTGGAACCTTTCCAATACCGTCCGCTGCAGGTGGCAAATGGACTGGCGGCAGCGGGGATCGTGCTGATAGGCCACAGGCTGGTGAAGGAATGGGATGGCGGTTTCTGCGCGGAGGTGCTGTACTGCCTGGCCATTAGCCTCTGTTTTCCGCTGTGCTTTTATGCGCCCTGGGTATACGGTGATATTTTGGGCGTTTTCTTTGTTGCCTTGGGAGGCCTCTTTCTGTGCCGTTATGAGAAGAAGGGGAAAGCAGGCTGCCTGGCGGGGATGGTGCTGGCCATGGCTATGGCCCAGCTGGTGCGCCAGACTACCACCATCGTCTATGTGGCATTGGCGCTGGTTGTGCTGGTGCACTTTATAAGGAAGCGGGACAGGCGGCTTCTGGCAGCAGCGGCAATATCCGTTGTGCTGCCGCTTGCACTTTTTGCGGGAATTTACAGGATGTATGAAGCGCGTTCGGGAGAAGAGCGGTCAAAAGGCATCCCCACTGTGGTGACTTTGGCTATGGGGATGCAGGAGAGCAGGCAGGGATGCGGCTGGGATAATAATTACCAGAAAGACGTGTATAATGCGTGCGTATTTGACTATGGTAAAATGCAGGAAATGGGGGCAGGCGAGCTGCGGGAGCGGCTGGTGTATTTCGGGGAGAACCCCATGTATGCGCTGGAATTTTACGGGAAAAAGATCCTGTCACAGTGGAGCGGCCCGCTCTACCAGTCGGTATTCTTCACGGCGGATTACAGCCAGGGGGCGCCGCCCAGGGAGGGGACTTTGGCGGAGGACGTCAGCGGCCCGGCCTTTTGGCTGATCCTGGAACTCTGCGACAGGGTGCAGTTTGCGGTATACCTGGGGATGCTTTTATGGTTTTTATTGGGAGTGCGGGAAGAAAAGGGAATTTTAAGGCAGCTATTTGCGGTAGCGGTCATAGGCGGCTTTTGTTTCAGCCTGCTGTGGGAGGCAAAGACCAGGTATATTCTGCCTTATTATCTGTTTATGTTTCCCTGCGCGGCGATAGGATACCGGGATCTCTGCGAGAAAATCGGGATGAAAATAAAATATTTGAAAGGGTTGTAAAGAACACGCTTTTAAGATATAATTTCTATGTAAGTAAGACAAATGATCGCGGCTGCCCGGCTGCGCGCAGACGGCCGGGCGGGTGAGGAAAGTCCGGGCTTCACAGGGCAGGATGCCGGATAACGTCCGGTGGAGGCGACTCCAAGGCCAGTGCAACAGAAATATACCGCCAACTCTCGTCTGAGAGGAAGAGACGGCAGAGCCGGATCTTTTGATTGTATACGGCATGCCGTATGCAATTTGGTAAGGGTGGAAAGGCAGTGTAAGAGACTACCGTCTGCACGGTAACGGGCAGAGCCATGT
>CANRWO010000019.1 GCA_947643615.1 uncultured Lachnospiraceae bacterium | reverse complement strand
ACCGATGACAACTAACGTAAAATCCTTTGAAAATAGTTTTTGATTCATTCTTTAAACCTCCATTTTTTCTATTCCGTTCGCCAGAACATGATATGCAAAATTAGCAATTATAACGAAAACCACGCCCATTGCCAACATTACCCAGACAATATTCTTTGGGGAGATTGTAATGCAATTAGCGAAAATACACACCATAATCAAAGAGCATACAATTGTTGCAACTGCCGAGCGTTTTTTCCATCCAACAGCAGTAGAAATAATGCCTACGGCAGAGGATAAAATGCCCATTAAAAAACTGGAAATCAAAACTGTAAAGAGAAAATGCTCCGTGTTCATTTGTGGCATCATTCCAAAAATATGTGCTGAACTATACATAATGCCTATAACCAGCGTATTACTGATAAATGCAAAACCCGTTGTAATGCCACTGACAATCAAACATTTTATTCCAAGCATTGTCTTTCGATTGACAGGATAGCCCAATAAGATTACCGCATTTCTTCCGCAATATTCAATGATAATCACTTTTGCCGCAATAACCGCTGACATAACACTAAAGCAGGCAAACGCTAAAGCAGTTGTAAGTGCCAATAATCCATTCCAATTCGCAAACAGTTCTGCTTCTTCGGATGTGCCGCTTCCTCCTGCTTCAATCCGGAAAATAAAAAGGAACAAAATACCAAGTGCAAGTAAACTGGCAAATATCCCCAATATTGCCCATAAATAAGTAGATAACCGTATTTTCATCAATTCAAGCCTACATAAATTCATACCTGTTCCCTCCTCATAAAACCTATTACATAATCTTCAATATTCTCTACTGGAGATTTCTGTTCGTCATTTACAACAAACTCACAAACGCTTCGCTTTTTGCTCGTATCGCCGCTTGAAAAGCAGCGGCTCAATTCCTGTTTTATATAGCCATCCGAAAGAATGCCTATCCTGTCTGCCGTATGCCTGACTTCTTCGATAATGTGGCTTGAAAGCAAAATTGACATCCCCTCATTTGTCAGCTTTCTCATCAGTCCACGCATTTCTGCAATCGCAACAGGGTCAAGACCGTTAAGAGGTTCATCCAGAATTAACAATTTAGGATGATGAATAATCGCCCTTGCCAGTGCAAGCCTCTGCTTCATTCCAAGAGAATACTCTAAAATCCGCTTCTTATCTGCTTTTTCAAGTCCAACTAAATGTAATGCCCTTGATATATCTGCTTTCTTCTGCATATAGCTCAAATGCATGGATAGAAGCTCGCCCGCATTTAAGTGTTCGTAAAAAGTTGGATTCTCTATTACACTTCCAATATTTGATAAATATTCTGTGTTACTGCTTACTTCTTTGCCCAAAACATAAATACTTCCTCTGTCAATTTGCTGCAGCCCAAGCATCATCTTCATCAAGGTTGTTTTTCCTGCACCGTTAATACCTAATAGCCCATATATCTCTCCTTCATAAATCTTAAAGCTGCAATGGTTTATTACTAGTGTTGATCCGTAGCTTTTTTCAACAGAATTTACATCCACAATAGTTTGCATAATATCTCCTTTCAGTACCGCACGTCGGTATGTATTTGTTTCAAAATATATCTGCCCATTTTACAGGGCAGAAATTTATTCATGGCAATAAAAAATTCGCAGATTGTGCTTTCTATTGCTTGTTCTTTTGATAGATAGATGCCAGCTCCTGCAATCTCTCTAACATTTCGCTATCTACAATATCCAGGCCAAAGCCTTGCAGCATCTGTCTGAATACCATAAACTTACGGTAGGATTCTTCCTCAGTACTGTCAAATATCATAGGATTCATCCAGACATTTGCTGCAAGCAAAATCAGTTCTGCCAATTGCTCTGGATAATCCGTTTTGATAGAACCATCTGAAATACCCTGCCTGATAATCGGCAAAATATAGTTTGGCGCTGCGTTATCTATGGTATCATGCAAAAGACTGAAAAGAAGTTTCGGGTTATTATGAAAATCTGGAGCTACTGTAAAAATATCGTTCTGTACCGGTCGGCTGATTGATTCCCTAAAAATTGTTTTCAACTTTTCCTTGCCACTAAGGTCAGAACGGTCACGAATGACTGCAAGCATCTGGTTAGATTCAGCCGTCATCCTATCTGTAACAGCAACTAAAATATCCTCCTTTGACTTAAAATGATGATAGATGGCGCCTTTGCTAAGACCGCCTAAATTATTTATAATATCCTGAACGGAAGTATGCTCATACCCCTTTTCCATAAATAAGCGGAAAGCAACATCCAATATTAAATTAACAGTTTCTTCTGGATGCCTATTTCTTGCCATGTTTTCTCACCTCCTTAACATACTGATAGTATGTATCCACATTATCATACTATCAGTATGTTTGTCAAGATATTTTATAGTGCATTTATAGAACGGAAATTGATTTTATAATAGTGGCAGAGCTTTGTACTCCGCCACTATTCCTCTATACATATACGATTTCGCTATTTACAATCTCCCTTGCGCAAACCCTTATGTTGTTTAACCGTCCTATCCATTCTAAGGCGTTTCTGCCTTTAACCGTTCCGTTATGCCCTGTGTCTGTTTCATGCCCTCTATAAGCCTTTCAAAGCGTTCCTGCGCTTGCCTGTCAATGTCGGCAAGATAGGTGTTGAGTTTGCCGCTTGTGAGAAGATTGATGTATATAACCCTGCGGTACTGCTTCAGATAATCCAAGTGCCGCTGTCCCCATATACCTATGGACTGCTCTTCTTCGGTTGATAATCTCAAATCTGGGATGAGATATCCATTTTCTTCGTAATATGTGCCGCCTAACTGTTCAAATAGTGATTTCATATGCAAAAACTCCTTTTCTGTATGATTTGGTTTCTGCGGGGTATCTGCAAGCAATGTATCAGCAGGCTGTATGTATATACTATCTTTAAGTTAAGTAATCCCCTTCCCAATGATAAGTAATATCCATATACACCGAGAGAGACAAGACCCCATATTTTCATTGACATTAGTATAATTATGAAGTAGTATAAAATTATACTATAAAAACGGAGGAACGACTGTTATGTCCCTGCCTTTCGGAATTCTGGGTTTTCTGAATTATAAACCAATGAGCGGATATGATTTGGTGAAAGCCTTTGAATCCTCTTTGGAATTTTTCTGGCATGCACAGAAAAGCCATATTTACCTTGAACTGAAGAAATTGGAAAAGAAAGGATATATCTGCGGCGAGACCGTCATACAGTCAGACCGTCCCAATAAAACAATTTTTTCCATTACGGATACGGGCAGGGAGAAATTCCTGGATTGGCTTGCAGAAGGTAACGCGGAAGATGTCACACATTTTAAGAACACCTTTCTTATGAAGGTCTTTTTCAGCGGAAACATGCCGCCGTCACAGAGCGTCGAAATGCTGAGGCAGTTTCTGGCAGACTGCGAAGACTACCTCAAGAGAATGGGTTCCATACCTGAAAGCATAGAAAATTACGGCACAGATAAGGAAAATTATCAGACGCTTTATTGGCAGTTCACAGCCGATTTCGGATATAGCTATATCAAGACCTGCATAGAATGGGCAACGCGATGCATCGAAAAGCTGGAGCGTCTTTGCACACTCCAAACCCCATGCACCCGGATCCCCCGCTAAATGAAAATGATACAATTTTGAAAGTAAACTTTCAAATCTTGATTGGTATACGCGCTGAAGCACATACAGGGGTATAATTTCGAAAGTAAACTTTGAAATTTTGATTCGTATATGCGCTGAAGCGCATACAGAGGTATAACAATGGATAAATTCGGAAACCTTCGCAAATTCATATCGACCTGCTTTTCTGCGCCGTCCTCTGCGCATAAACAGCCTGGTGACGAGAAACACACAAACGCAAACCACAGTTTGAGAAATTCACCTTTCATACTGCCTGCCTTCATGTGGCTGCTTTTTGAAGCCATAGCCGTTACGCTTTGGCTTACAAAGAAGAACCTGTTTTATCTGTTTAATTTCAGCTATATCGGGACATCTCTGGCAATCGGGTTCCTTTTGTTCCGGATCCAATTCAAACATGCCCGCAGAGTGTCCCAGTTTCTGGTAGGGACCTATATGCTGGTCTATCTCGGACTGCTCAGCAATGAAAATATGCAGATTGAGGGATTCTGGTACTACCTCTTTACAGGCGTCTTTGAAGCGGCAACCATCCACTACGCGGTGGCGAAGATTTTTGGCCCGCTCATCTTCGGGCGGGGATGGTGCGGTTATGCCTGCTGGACTGCGATGATTCTGGATCTCCTGCCTTATAAGGTTCCACAGCAGCCACGGAAAAGCTGGGGGTGGATTCGGTATATCACCTTTGGGTTGTCTTTCTTTTTCGTCAGCGCCCTGTTCCTGGCACATGTGAACGATATGGCAAGGATCATGTTCTGGGCATTCCTGGCAGGAAACTGCCTGTATTACGCAGTTGGTGTTATACTGGCTTTCGCGCTGAAGGATAACCGTGCCTTTTGTAAATACATATGCCCCATCACCGTATTTCTGAAACCCATGTCCTATTTTTCCCTGATGCGCATCAAATGTGATAAGAGCAAATGCGTTTCCTGCGGAAAATGCAAACAGGTATGCCCCATGGATGTGGACATGACAGATAACTCCAGAAAACGGGTAAACGGAACAGAATGTATCCTGTGCTTTGAATGCACGAAAGCCTGCCCCAGGAATGCACTGTGAACTTATTTCATTTCTTTTCCCAAACCCTGTAATTCCGCAAACAATTCCAGATCCGACTGCTGTACCTTTATGTTTGAAGTCAGGGATTCTCCGCTGGGGTCGGTGACAGTAATCTCCACTATTGTCCCTTCTTCCATGGGACTGGAAAGTACTTTTTTCAAAAAAGCCACAAACTTTGGATGACTGCTCTCAAACTTCGCTTTCGCACTCATCAGTTTCAAAACGGATGCAGGGTTCATATCTTCTTCTCCTCTGTCTTACATAACACTTCCGCCGCTATTCCCATTCAAGCATCACATCAGGTATACCGGCAATTCCTGCCCAATGCCATATGCAACATAACCTGCTGCGCTCTTCTCCGGTTCAGCATCTGCCTCTGCAGGCCTTCCGGCAACAGAAACTGCCGCGTCCGTGCCACCCTTTTTATCCGTTTTCTTTGCTGCAGGCTTGTGGGAAGATGTGTGCTTTTCCTCGCTGCTCTTGACGGATCTCGCCGCCTCTGTATCCGCACTGCCCTTTCCGCTCCCGGCCTTTGCCGTTTTCCGCTCTGCCGCCTTTTCACCGGCCTGTGCCACCTTCGTATGGTGGCTGTTCCCGGACGCTTTCGCCGCTGGTGCCTTGGCCGGCTTTGCTTCCGTGCCTCCCTCTGCTGCCTTGGCCGGCTTTGCCTCTGCGCTTCCCTCTGCTGCCTTGGCCGGCTTTGCCTCCGCGCTTTCCTCTGGTGCCTTGGCCGGCTTTGCCTCTGCGCTTCCCTCTGCTGCCTTGGCCGGCTTTGCCTCTGCGCTTCCCTCTGTTGCCTTGGCCGGCTTTGCTTCTGCGCTTCCCTCCGCTGCCTTGGCCGGCTTTGCTTCCGCGCTTCCCTCCGCTGCCTTGGCTGCTCTCCTGATACTACCTGCTCCTACAGACATTTTTGTCTACCTCCTTTGCGAGCTCCAGATACTCTCCGGCGCTTCTCGCATTCTTCTTATGTACCATAACGGGCCTGCTGTTGTCCTGTGCCCATTCGACCTCGCTGTCCACACGGATCACTGTGCCAAACACAGTCACTTCCTCAAACTCTTTCAAGACCTCCATGGTCTGTTTTCCGTAATTCTTTCTGGCATCCAGCTTGGTAATGACCACTCCCAACAGCTCCAGATGGGGCGCAATCCTTTTCACGTTCTCCAAAAATTCAAACATGTTTGCCACGCCGAAAAGTCCCCAGGGACTGGCCTCCACAGGCAGTATCACATAGTCGGACGCACAGAGGATATTCATGACCCAGCCTCCCAGGGTAGGGGGCGAATCAATCAGAATGTAATCATATTCTCCGCTTTCCTTAATTTTGTCCAAACCTTTTGTCAGGATCATTTCCCGCTGCCACTTTGTGAACAGCTCATACTCAATACCGCTCATTAATGTGGAAGAAGGGATCAGATCCAGATTTTCATAAGGGGTGTGCACGACGTAATCCGCCAGGTCTTTCTCTCCGCGGATGGCATTATACAGATTCTTCTCCCCTGCGGCGAACGCCAGTACTTTCTCCTCCTCGAAGAAGGAAAGGGACAGGTTCAGCTGCATATCCCCGTCTACCAGCAACACTCTTTTCCCCAGAGTGGAGAGGGAATATCCTATATTAGCACATGTGGTAGTCTTGCCGCTTCCGCCTTTATTATTGGCAAAGGCTATTGTCTTCGTCTGTCCTGCCATAGAGACACTCGATTCCTTTCTCCGCAAAGTAATTCATCCATTCTTCCGAGGGACGCAGATCCGTCACTACCATATCAATAGCTGACAGTTTGCAGATCCGTGAAAAAGCTATATTGTCAAATTTTGTGTGATCCACCGCCAATATTCGCTGCTTCGCACATTTTAGCATTGTCTGCTTCACCTGGGAAAACATTTCATTGGCGTCCGTAATGCCTTTTTCCATATCGATGCCCTTGCAGGACAGGATCACCTTATCCGCATTGAAAGAGCTGACCCCTTCCATGGCCTTCGGCCCCACCAGCGCCAGATAATTCTCCCGCAGTGTGCCCCCGGTGGAAATAATATCCCACCCGCTGACATCGGACAGTTCCACCAGTACTTCAATGGAATTGGTGATCACCGTCAGCCGTTTCCGGCTTTTTAAGGCCTTTACAATGGAAACCGCTGTGGTGCTGGGATCTACAATGATATGCTCCCCCTCCTGTACCAGACCGGCCACCAGGCCGGCAATCACCTGCTTCCCTTCCATATTCCGTTTCTTACGGATATTAAAAGGCATGTCGATACCGGAAATCTCGTTTAAGACGGCTCCGCCGTAGCTCTTGGTGGCAAGGCCGTCCTTGTCAAGCTTATCCAGGTCCCGGCGGATCGTTTCCTCCGAAACCTCAAAGAGCGCACTCAGTTCACTGACAATTACCTTTTTCTCTTCCTGCAATTTTTCCAAAATCAGATTTCTGCGCTCGGCTGCCAGCACGTTGTGCACCTCCTGTCCCAATTGCTGCTATATACCGTTACGGCAATCTGCCCGTCTCCGATCATACTGTAAACACAGATTCTCCCACCCGGAAACAGCGGCTCTCCGGCTCATCCAATCCCGGAGGACTGCCATAGAGACAGGGGCCGTCCCCTGAGGTGTGGGTCACATGCCCTTACAGTATGGACTTGATAATCTGGTCGTCGGGATGGGCGATCACCGTGGAATCCAGATACATTCCGCTCTCCGCCACAGCCGCCTTTGCCCTGGCGATGGCAGCATCCACCGCGGATACCTCCCCGCACAGGTACACATAAGATTTCCCGCACATTCCCTTTGCCACACGAAGCTCGATCAGCTCCACTTCGGAAGTCTTGGCAGCTACATCCGCAGCTACGATAATGGAGGCCGCGTCAAAAGTTTCCAGCACTCCCAGGGAGCTTACCTTTTCGATATGAGTTGTGCCATAGATAGCAGGGAATATCCCCTCATCCGGATTGCCCAGCACAAAGCTGTCGATCAGCTGCTCTCCGTACCGGGCCTTAGCCGTCGCCACCGCGGCATCCACTGCGCTGAGATCACCGGTGATCAGCGCTATGTATTTGCCGGGGCAGACCACCTGTGCCTCCACCAGCTCCACCGCCGCCGTCTTTACCATGGCATCCGCCGCAGTGACCCCTGTGGATACTGTCTTAAATTCAATCATTCCTAACGCTCTGCTCATGGCCTTACCTCTCTGTAATCACAATATATTTATCCGTAACTTCCCTGACGATTCCGTCCATGGAAGCATGAACCGCCACACTTAACCCGCTGCCCGGCTTTGCAATCATATCCCCCGCCTTTACCCTTGCCCCGGCTTCCACCATGGGAACCGCCGGCGCACCGATATGCTGGCTCATCATAATCTTTACTTTGTGAATGATATCCTGTTCTTTCCAGTACCCGTCCTCCTGCAGGGGGGCTTCCGCATCGTACCGGGAAAGTCCCAGCCTCGCCGCCAGGCGTTCCTCGGGAACCTTGCGGTACTGCCTGCTGTCCTTCACGGGAGCCGGTTTCACGTCCGCGGGCGGCTTCACGCCTGCCTTTCTCAGTCCCAGCTTATAATCCGCGATAAGGCTTCTGGGGGAGAGTCCCTGGGGGCAGGAAAAGTTCTCACAGAGTCCGCAGGAACTGCAGAACATAGTGTTCAGGAACACGCTGGTATCCTGAAAGTCCTGGTTTGCCGCACTGCGCATAAATTTATGGGGTTCAATGGGATGCCCCAGCGCATGCCTGGGACACAGGCTGGTACAGGTCTCACACTGGCAGCAGGCGGAAGCCGCACGCTTTAAGTCAATGGCCGCGTTCCGGCCCTTCCTGCGGATCAGGGAATGAGACTTATCCAATACGATCACCGCATTGGTGGTCTTTGTCACCACAGCCGCCTCATCCGCCAGGTTTCCCATCATAGGGCCTCCCACCAGATACGCCGGATCACCGGCGGTCGTTTCCCCTGCATATGCCACCACATCTTTCAGGGATGCGCCCAAAGGGACTCTGACGGTTATGGGGTGTTCCACCTCTCCCACCACGGTCACCAGCTTATCAATCACCGGTATGTCCCTCTCCACCGCACGATATACATTGTACACCGTCTCCACATTGAAAACGGCAACCCCCTCCTCAATGGGCAGTCCTCCCGGACGGATGACTCTTCCCGTGGCCTCGTAGATCAACACCACTTCATCCCCCATGGGATATGCGCCGTCCAGAAGCTGAATACGCATGTTGGGGTATGCATCTATGTATCTGTTTATGGCTTTTAATGTCGCCTTATATTCCTTTTTAATGCCGATGACAGCTTCCTTCGCCCCCACCGTCCGGGCGATCATGTCAAAGGCTTTCAATATTTCTCCGGCACACTGCTCCAGCAGCTGCCTGTGCAGCTTAAGCAGCGGCTCACACTCCGCACAGTTCATCAAGATCACTTCGGCGCGTTCATCCAGCTTCCCATAGGTGGGAAAGCCTGCGCCTCCTGCGCCTGCTGCACCTGCATTTTGTAAAATACTCTTTAACTCCTGAATCTCCATATTCATCATCCATTCTGAAATACTGTCAGTTTTTTGAGTTCAGCATATCCAAAAGGCACCGGACTAAATGTATCCTTTTAAGCGGCACCGCTATTTCTCATCCACGATACCTACGATTGCCGCATCTACGGGAACATTCTCCATGCCCACCCTGGCGCCGCTGCCTGTGACCACCAGGACCGTCTCCCCGATTCCCGCGCCGATATTGTCGATGGCCACAAACCTGGAGGCGCCTGATGCCATCTCCTCCAGAGGTTCAATGATCATAAACTTATTTCCCACCAGATTTTCACATTTGCGGGTAGAAACAATGCTTCCCACTACTTTTCCAATCACCATGGCACCTATCTCCTGTTGTGTGGACGGACGGCTCCCTTCCGGCTTTTCACATATCGCTGCCTCCGAAAACCTTCCTGTGGCCTCATTTTCCGAGCAGCAGTGTCCGGATTGACAGAAAGCTTTCCGGATGCCGTCCGCCCACCAAATAATTACTGTTCACTCCGTTATTACCTGATGATCATAACCTTATCGCCGGTCTTGATCTTGCTGGCATTCGCCTCGTCGGTATCAATATGCATTTCCAGGGTAAAGCTTTCATCCACACGAATCTTCACCTGATTGAACACGGTACCTCTTTCATTGTCCGCCTTCACAGACACGATATCACCGTCGTGGACCCCGGCTGCCGCCGCGTCCGCAGGTGACATGTGGATATGGCGCATGGCTATGATGCATCCCTCTTTCATGTAGATCGCACCCTTCGGCCCGACTACTGCGATAGGAGCGCTTGCCGCCACATTCCCGGACTCCCGGACGGGCGCCGCAATGCCCAGCTTCATGGCGTCTGTGGCTGAGATTTCAACCTGGGACGCCTTTCTCACAGGCCCCAGAACTCTTACATTCTCAATGGCGCGAAGCTTTATGCCTACGATAGTAACCGTTTCATTGCACGCATACTGTCCGCCCATCAGGTCTTTCTTCTTGGTCAGATGATAGCCTTCCCCGAACAAGGTCTCCACATCCTGCTGAGTCAAATGGATATGCCTTGCGGACACACCCACCGGAACCTGATAACCATTGGTTTTGCCGTCCATTTTATTGATGGTCTCAATAACCGCCTTTGTGATCGCTTCCACTGTCTGTTGTTCCATGTTTCCTCTCATTCCGCCGTATAAACGGCATGAACCCTTCCTGTGGGGAACAGGTTCAAATAAGTAGCTTGAAAGATTTCAGGAGCTGTCCGGCATCCTTCCTTTCATGGGGACACCGGACGTAGCTCCTTTTACATTATCAGTCCTTGATCTTGGGAAGGATCATCTCCACATCCGTATGAGGACGAGGGATTACATGGGTAGCTACCAGCTCACCCAGCTTGGATGCGCTTGCGGAACCCGCTTCTACAGAAGACTTCACTGCCCCCACATCACCACGTACCATTACCGTTACCAGGCCGGATCCGATCTTCTCGGTCCCTACCAGCGTAACATTTGCTGCCTTACACATAGCGTCTGCTGCTTCGATTGCCGCAACCAGACCTCTTGTTTCCACCATTCCCAATGCTTCCTGTGCCATTTCTTTTCCTCCTGATTTTTAATTTCGTTTACGCTTTCACATTTACACTGCCTCCGGCAGCATAAAATTTTGAATCTTATACCTCCTGGATCGTCTGGGCATCCAGTATACTCACTTCCTTCTTATCCCGGAATCGGCTGGCGCTGAGCTTTACAAGCCGCCAGATTTCCTCGTGAGGGTTCGCAATCACGCCTTTTGCCACAGGCTTCTTGATCCCGCTGTTTGCCGCAGTTTCCACGGCCTCCGTGACAGACGCTATATCACCCTTGACCACAATGGTGACCAAGCGCCCGCCCAGTTTTCTCTCCCAGGTGACCAGCTCCACGCCGGAAGCCTTACACATGATATCCAGCGCGTCCACCGCGGCAACCACACCTGAAATTTCGATAAAGCCTAATGATGTATTGCTCATTTTCCGGCTCCTTCTTCTATACTTTCCGTCATGCCGACACAATCGGCACAAACAATGTTCATCCCTTCCGCGATTAGATCTTGGGAAGGATCTTCTCCACATCCGTATGGGGGCGGGGAATCACATGTGCCGCCACCAGTTCGCCAAGCCTGCTGGCCGCTGCGGATCCGCTCTCAACAGATGCCTTCACAGCCCCTACGTCGCCGCGCACCATAACGGTTACCAGACCGGAACCGATTTTCTCGGTACCCACCAGTGTTACTTCTGCGGACTTGGTCATGGCATCAGCGGCTTCAATTGCTGCTGTCAGACCTCTTGTTTCTACCATTCCTAATGCTTCCTGTGCCATAATGATCTCCTTTCTTACATAAGCATACGCTTATGGGCAAATAACTTTTTAAATGTACCGGATTAATTCCTGTCAAAAGCGTTCAGCTTCAACATCTTTTCCGTGTCTTCCGTAGGCCTTGCAATGATATGCTTCTGTACCACGCCGGTGAGAGATTCGGCCATCGCCTCTCCCGCCGCCATAGCCGCTTCCACATCCGCAACGGAACCCCGGAATTTGACCGTTACCAATAAGGGCACCGGTAACGCATCTGCGTTTGCAGGTTTATTTTTATCGAAGGGTTCCAGCCTGACGCTGGCCGCCTTGCACCCCGCATCGGCTGCAAGGAATGCACAAGCCAGACCGTATACCTCCAAAATTCCTACCGCTTCTTCCATATCATCCTCATTTCTGTCTGCCCGGACCGCTTCCGCGGACACCGGCTACCTGTTTGGAAGTGTCATACTTCCAGTGTGCTGGCCTGATTACTTTCAGCTAAATAGCGCAGAATGAATTTTCAGCCTGCAAGGCAGATTTCCGACGGCGTAGCGATGGCTACGTCTAGGAACTCTAACGCTGCAGATGGAAATTCAGGCAAGGTATTCAGCGAAATGTAATACGGTCAGTACACTGGGACTGCATCAACCACTATTTGTTGATAATGGCAATCTTTAATCCGGTCATCGCCAGATTGGTCTTCAATGCCTCGTTGATCTCCTCCAGAGGATAGGTATGGGTAATCAGCTTATCGATGGGAAGTCCCATCTTCTTCGCACTCTTTAAGAAATCAAAGGTGGTGGCATAATCCCTCAATGTATACACCCAGGAACCCACAGTGGTGATCTCCTTGGAGCAGATATCAAAGTGGGGATTAATGGTTGCATCGCCGCCGTTGATGAAGAATCCCAGCTCACAAAGTCCGCCGCCGTTGCGGATGAACTTATAGATATTGGAATGTCCTGCGGGGGAACCGGTACACTGGAATGCAAAATCAGCCAGATGACCGTCAAACTTCTCTGCCACAGCGCCGGAGAGCGCCTCGATCCCCTTGTGGTCCTTGAAGTTCACATAATCGGAAGCTCCCAGCTCCTTTGCAAATTCAAGGCGCTTATTCTCGCCGTCCACCGCAACAATGTTGTTGATCCCCATGGTGCGCAGGATTGCGATACAGATCAGGCCGATAGGGCCGCATCCCTGAACCACCACTCTGGAGTTGAAGCGCAGGATGCCGGTGCTCTTGGCACGCTCCACCGCATGGATGAGCACTGCGCAGGGCTCGATCAGCACTCTGGAATAGAGATCCAGGTCGCTTACATTGAATACGGTGGAACCTCCTCTGATGAGAATGTAATCGGAGAACCAGCCGTTCAAATGGATATCGTCATCGGGAAGCAGGCCGTATACATCCGCGCCGCCCACATTCTGCTTGTTCAGGTCATACATGGTAATATCCGGGTTGTCCTTGAAGATCATACAGGTTACCACCTTGTCGCCCAGCTTCAGATCCTTGCCTGCGCTGTCCTTCTTCACGTTCTTACCCATCTTAACAATTTCGCCGGTTCCCTCATGCCCCAAAGCTACCGGGATCAGGCCGAAGGGATCTCTCTTGAACTCATGGGCATCCGTACCGCAGACGCCGCAGCCTTCCACCTTTACCAGAATATCGTCGTCACCCACTTCCGGCATGGGGAATTCTTTTACATCAAAATGCTCCAGGCTTGTCAGCATTGCCACATGTGCGGTCTTGGGAACCGCAGCCTCTGACGCGCTGCCGCCCGCCGCGGGCGCTGCCGCGCCGGAACCTGCCATATTGGCGAGCACCTGCTTTACTATCGCTTCTATCTGTGCTGTATCAGCCATTTTATGACTCCTTTCCATATTTAGTCTTTTTGAAATCAGCTTTTTACCGTATGCAAAGGCTGTCCGCCATAACGCAGCGTCTGCTCTTGGTAAAGGACTTCGCACTGGTCAGTCCCTCGCCGGTACGGCTTGCAATGGTAAAGGTACAATAGCCTTCCCCGCCAAAGCCAAGAGCCGCATATGAAGGCGCGTTCTTCACCAGGATCGCCGTGTCAATGGCTCTGGCATACTTTGTAATATTGTCAATGTTCTTGGAATGGATATGGGCGGAATGGCGGTTGCCATGCTCCAGCCATACTGCCTTCTCAATGGCATCGTCGATATCCCTGGCGCGGACCATGCCCAGGATCGGCATCATCAGCTCTTCCGCAATCAGAGGATGTTCCTTCTCTCCCTCAAACACAATACAGCGGATATTGTCGGGAACGGTCACGCCGATCATGCCCAACAGCGTTTTAGCGTCACGCCCCACACACTTACGGTTCAACCCCTTGGGCGTAAGCACAACGGAAGTCAGCTTATCCTGCTCCTCCTTGGAGATCAGGAAACAACCCTGCTCGGAGATCATGTAATGCATCAGCTCGTCCGCAATGGAATCTACCGCCACAATCTCTTTCTCTGCGATGCAGGGGAGATTGTTGTCGAAGGTACAGCCGTTTACGATATCCTCCGCCGCCTTGCGCACATCCGCCGTCTCGTCCACAACAGCGGGAGGATTGCCTGCGCCTGCGCCGATCCCCCTCTTACCGGAGGAAAGCACTGCGGTAACCACACCGGGGCCTCCTGTTGCCGCAATCAGTGGAATATCCTTATGTTTCATCATGACTGCGCTGGTATCCAATGTAGGCTTCTCCACGGTGCAGGCCACATTGTCCGGGCCGCCCGCTTCCAGGGAAGCCTCGTTGATCAGATTCAGCGCAAAGATGGATGTCTTGATTGCCGCGGGGTGGGGATTGAACACCACAGTGTTCCCTGCCGCGATCATGCCGATGGAATTGCAGATGACCGTCTCACTGGGATTGGTGGTGGGAGTGATTGCCCCGATGACGCCGAAAGGCCCCATCTCTATCAGGGTCAGGCCTCTGTCCCCGGACCACGCCGTGGTCTTCAAGTCCTCCGTGCCCGGAGTCTTGTCCGCTACTAAGTGATGCTTTAATATCTTATGCCCCACATTGCCCATCCCGGTCTCGTTTACGCCCATTCTGGCCAATGTCTCCGCATTTTCATGGGTTTTTCTGCGGATGTTGCTGATAATCTGTTCTCTCTGGTCCAGGGACATCCTGCGGATAACTGCCTGTGCCTCCTTGGCGGCCGCAATGGCTGCATTCATATCCGGGAATACGCCATGGCTTTTTGCCACGGGTTCCGCGATCTGAAGCTGCGCCACAACCTCCTGTACAATGTCCTGTACCATGCCTTCGTTTACAAGCACGATATTACCTCCTTCAAAACGGAACGTCCGTAAGCCGCCAGATCCGTATCCTGCTTTGCAGAACCGCCGCTGACTCCCAACGCCCCGATGATCACATCCTCATGCTTTAAGATTTCGCCGCCGCCGAAAATGGTAATCTTCCCCTCATTGGTAAACTGGATGCCGTAAAGGGATTCTCCCGGCTGGCTCAGCTTACCCAGTTCCGCGGTGGACATCTGAAAGGCAATGGATGTGTAGGTTTTGTTTAATGCCACGTCGAAGCTTCCTATGTACGCGCCGTCCATGCAATGGATGGCGACGGGCCTTCCTGCCGCGTCGGAGACGGCCGTCACCACTCTCATATCCCACTCCGCCGCCTTCGCCTCGATCCGCTCGATGAGCTTCACCGCAAGCTTCAGGGGCATGGTGGGAATCACGGTCCCGCCGTTTGCCGCCACAGGCCCTGCAGGCAGTTTTGCCTGCACCTCTGTACCGCTCCGACTGTCCAGCCTCCGGTCTAAGACCTGGCGGACAATGGTTTCAATTTCTGTATTTGTCATAATCGGTCTCTTTCATTCCGAACCGGTCCCTTATCTATTGACAGGAATGCCTGTCCGATTATTTGCCCAGCTGCTCCAGCACCTTCTTGGTGATCTCCGCAACCAGCTCAGGAGAAGTTGCAGCCCCATTCTTATGCTCACCGCAGTTTCCGCCGCAGTTATGGCAGCTGGGTTTGCCTTCCTTCAAAGCAGGGCAAAGATTTGCGGGATGGCGGCCCTTCATGCCGAACTGTCTTCTGATCTCGTACAGATCCTCTACCTGCTGGGGAGTGAACTCCTTGGGCCCGCCAAGCATCCTGGACTGGTACAGCAGCTGCGCATAGAACTCAACGGATTCCATCTTCAGATATGCGCTCAACAGGGAATCGGAATAAGTCAAAGCACCGTGGTTCTCCAACAGCACCGCATCAAAGTACTGAACATACTCGGACACTGCATCGGGGATCTCCATGGTGGAAGGTCTGCCGTATTTTGCGATAGGCACACAGCCAAGCGCGATAACCGCTTCCGGCATGATCGGCTGGGTCAGAGGAATGCCTGCGATGGCAAAGGTGGTCGCATACATGGGATGGGCATGTACCACACTCTTTACGTCAGGTCTCTCCTGATATACTCTCATATGCATCTTGATCTCGGATGAGGGTTTGAAATTACCGTTTGCCTGCAGGACATTGCCCTGTGCGTCTACCTTACAGATATACTCAGGGGTCATGAAGCCTTTGGACACGCCGGTAGGGGTGCAAAGGAATTCATTGTCGCTGAGCTTCACAGAGATATTGCCGTCGTTTGCGGCAACCATGTTTCTGTTGTAGATCCTCTTTCCGATGTCACAAATCTCTTTTTTGATCTCATACTCGTTTTGCATTTTGATTCCTCCTGTTTTTGTTGTTTCTTGTTTTATTATAAATCTATACACCACACAAGTCAACATGGATAATGTTGGTTTTGTGTCGTTTTCATATCATATCCCATATGCCATTTTTCGATCACACAGCTGTGGGGCTTACCCTTACTGTCCTTATCACAATTCACCCCGCCAGCAGTATCTCGCCGGAATACCCCTCCAGCGCCTGCGTATACCGCCTGTCCCTGGTCTGCCGTATGACAGAGTCAGCGGACCTGTCATCTTGCCAGGTACCCCAGATGGATCCACAGGGGCACCTTCCGGGCGTCGCAGGCCTCCCTGATCGTCCGGCAGTTAAAATACCTGTGGCGCGGCATCGCCTCCACCACGGACTTGGGGTTATATAGATGCCGGAACTTCATGAAGGGGTAGCCGTCATACCAGTTTCCCGCCTCCACCGGGAGGATACCTCCCAAATGAGAAGTTCCTGCACTGTCCCATATTTCGAATCAGCACAGAATCGAAATTGCGTAATCAAAAATCACATTACCCTTTTCATCCGGTGTCGTGAACCGGGGACAATTGTACCTTTCAAGACACCAGTCATCTTCCTTCCGCATCCAATTACGGGCTTTACATTCCTCCAGACACCGGTTGTGCGTATCCATGGTATAAAAATCACCGCTTTTTTCCTTATCACACAAATAGAACACAGCATACTCCATGGGCTCAATATCAATGAAAGCAAACCCCTCTGGAACTTCTGCATTTTCCGGAAAAAGCATACCGATCCAATATTCGGGCATACCCTCTACTATATGCACAGCCCCGATGTAAGCGTCTCCGTTAAACGGAAGGCATTGCCCTGCTTCCAGCGTTTCGAACCAGTTTTTTTCCTTCCATTCATTCCAATCCGGACTGCTTGCATACCTTTTACCGATCAACCGTGCTGCAGGACAGCTTTCCCGTTTTACCTCCAAAATCGTAACAGCCATTAAAAATTCCTCCTTTTCCCGAGGAAATGCACTACTTCCCCTATCGTTCTTTCCTCAATTCATCGCAAAACTCCGCCGTCTCCGGCATATCCTCCTCCTTTTTTCCCATGTATCACACCTGACCGGTTAAGCCGTACCCACAAAACCAACTATCAGAAATGCCGGGAAGCCCGCTATTCTCTTTTTAATATGCACACTTAGCCCCCGATCTGACACCTCAGCTTCGAGTTGGCCTCCACCACCTTTTTCAACATCTGCATATGCTCCGGCTCCGGCGGAAGAATATCCGGCAATTCATACATTCTGCCCAGTCCCTCATACTTATCCTGCCCCAGCCTGTGATAGGGAAGCAGGTAAATGTCCTCCACCCCCGGAAGCTTATCCGCAAATACGGCAATATCCCTTATCTCCTCAATGCTGTCATTAAAGGTGGGGATCACCGGAACACGGATGCTCAGCTTCGTCTGCCGAAAAGCTGCGATCTTCCCTGCATTCTCCAGCATCAGTTCATTGCCCTTTCCGGTATAAGCCTTATGTTTGGCGCTGTTCATGTGCTTAATATCCATCAGATAATGGTCCAGATACGGGAGGATCTGCCCGATCACCTCCCATTTGGCGCAGGCCATACTCTCCATGGCAGTGTTGATGCCCGCCGCTTTTGCCGCCCGAAGCAGATCTCTGGCAAACTCCGGCTGGCAGAGGCTCTCACCGCCGGACAGCGTCAATCCGCCGCCGGACCGGTTGTAATAAGGCCTGTCCTTCTCCACCGTCTCCATGACCTCCGCCACGGTCACATCCTGCCCGATGACCCTGGTCTTTCCCCGGACTGTCATCTCCTGGACGGCATACTCCTGTGATTCCGGGTTACAGCACCACTTGCAGCGCAGGACGCAGCCTTTCAAGAAGCAGATGGTGCGGATACCCCTGCCGTCATGTATGGAATACCGCTGTATGTCAAAAATACGTCCTTTTGTCTGTAAATAATCCATTCTATTCATTCCTCCGGCGGACAGCCTGTCTCGTTCCCTTTTGGGGCAAAAAACCGTCACAGCATGCGAAGCGCTTCCAGCGCAAGGCCAAACAGCTTTTCCCTTGCCGAAGTATTATGGTTCCAGTCCCTGTCATCATAATCCTCCGCATTTCCTGTCAGAATATCTCCGCTGTAAAGCAGCTGCCCAAATACTTTTCCACGGAACTCAGCAATGGCAGCCATAGTCGCGCATTCCATCTCCACCACCTTACAGCCTTCCTGCCTCCGGTAGTCAACCATCTCCCCGGTCTCCCTGTAAAAGCCGTCCGTGGACCATGTGGCACATTCCACATAAGGGATCTGATGTATGTCAAGCACCTGCCGGAAACACTGTATCGGTTTGTCTGGAAGATCAATAAAGCGGGCAGGAGGCAGATATTGATAAGAGGCTCCCTCATCCCTCAGCGCACGCACGGGTATGATTACATCACCCGCCGGAATGTCGGCCAGCACACCGCAGCATCCGCAGCAGACGATGGCCTCCACCCCGCCACCGTAGAGCCAGTCCGTCATCATGGCGATGGAACCCGACGCCACCACCGCCTGGATGGCACAGACCTCCGTCCCCTCCACCTCAAACCGGTACAAAGGGAACTCCTTCATTTCAGAAATATATGTCCCGACTACAGTCCCGCCGTACTTTTCCACTGCTCCTGCAAGCACCTCTCTGAAAAAGGTTACAAGGCAAAGCCGGGGAAAAATCAGGGAATGCCGGCCAGGATTAATAATGGCTGTTTTGTCCGTGCTGTACTCCAGTATCGGGTAATCATTCTTTACGATCATCCTGTTTTTTCCTCCGTGCAAAAGCCTGGGCAATCATCCCTGCCACCTATACGTTCTAAAATCCCTGCTCCGTACGCCGGATAATGTCATCCTGCAGCGACTTGGAAAGGGTTGTAAACAATGCGCTGTACCCCGCCACTCTCACCACCAGGTGGGCATACTTCTCGGGATGCTTCTGTGCGTCCAGCAGCGTCTCCCTGTCCACCACGTTAAACTGCATATGGCTGCCCTTCTGGTCAAAATAAGAACGGATCAGCGCCACAAAATTCTCCAGGCCCTTCTCCCCGGAAAGCGCCGTGGGATGGAATTTCTGATTAAACAACGTGCCGTTGGAGGCAATGCCGTGATCCAGCTTGGACACGGAATTTGCCGCTGCGGTAGGGCCGTGCACATCCTTGCCTGCGGAGGGTGACACACCGTCCGCCACAGGAGTGTGGGCCAGCCTGCCATCCGGGGTAGCGCCTGTCTGGGCGCCCAGGGGCACATTGGCGGACACGGGATACAGTCCGGCCTGGAACTGTCCTCCCCTGGGATTTTGGTAATGCAGCAGAGGCCTGGTGTAGGTATATGCCACATCCCTTGCAAACATGTCCACTTCCTCGATATCATTTCCGAATTTGGGCACCTCGTCGATCATGGCCCTGAGAGCCTCGTATTTCTGCTTCTCCTCCGCAGGAAGCTCCGTATCCATAACGGTTGCAATCATGGCCGCAATCTGGCTCTCGTCCACCTTCATGCCTGTCGCTTCCATCTCCCTGACGATCTGTGTTGCAATCTCCGCCGCCGAAATCTCGTCAAAACCCTGTCCGTAATTCATGGCAAGGGCACGCTTGTACTCGGCAAGGGTCACCTTCTTCTCCTCAAACACCAGCTTCTTAATGGCATAGAGGGAGTCCGCCATATTGGCGATGCCGAAACCCTGGGGGCCGGTAAAATTGTAGACAGCTCCCCCTTCCTGCACCGTCTTTCCCCTCTTGATACAGTCATCCACCATACAGGAGAGGAAAGGCAGGGGACAACGGGTGGCATGGGCCACGTCAATGGCGTTATCCGCATTCACCAACAGGGAAATATTATAATTCATCTGCTTTTTATAAGCGTCATAGAACTCCTCGAAGGTGGCCATATCCTCCACTCTACCGGTCTCAATGCTGATCTTCTCCCCCTTGTCATAACCGTTGGAGAACACCAGCTCCAGGGGGCGGCACATGTTGTAAAAAGCCGCGTCATGCCAGCCTTCCGTCTTGCCGGCCTTCTGGGGTTCCACACAGCCGATGATATTGTACTCCCTGGCGTCCTCCATGGTCAGGCCCATGTTCAGCAGGGAGGGAATGATCACCTCGTCGTTATAGTAGGCGGGAAGTCCGATTCCCGTCCTGGTCAGATCCGCCGCCTTCAGCATCAGCGCATGGGGCGTCTTGTTCCACACCCGGATGGACAGCGAAGGCTGGGGCAGAAATACATGCTTGGAAGCAGTGATGCACATAAAGGAAAGGTCATTGGTCACATCATTGCCGTCCCTGTCCTGGCCCCCCACGATCAGGTTCTGGAACAGGCTGTAACCCGCAAATCCCTCCGCGCTTGCGGCGTCACGGCATTTGTTTAAATCGTTCAGCTTCACCCAGATACAGTCCAGAAGCTCCTGGGCAAATTCCCTGGTCAGCCTGCCCTCTTCCAGATCCTTCTTATAATAAGGATACATGTACTGGTCAAAGCGCCCGGGGGAAATGGAATGCCCGCTGGACTCGATCTGCAAAAGCTGCTGCACGAACCAGAAACTCTGGCACGCCTCGTAAAAGCCGGTGGCTCCCTTTGCAGGCACACGGCGGCAGTTGGAAGCGATCTGCAGGAGTTCTTTCTTCCTGGCCCCGTCGGCGCACCCTGCAGCCTCCTTCTCCGCCAGCTCCGCGTAACGCAGGGCATAACGGATCACCGCCCGGCAGCTGATGAGCACAGCCTGCAGGAACTGGCTTCTGGTGCAGTAATCCCGGTCGCCGGGGTCGCACTTTGCAAGCTCCTCCTCCACCTGTGCGATAATGCCTTCATAACCCACAGCCAGCACCTTGTCGTACTGTACGGTGACATGTCCCACACCGTTGTAAAAATAATTTCCGGGGGTAAAAATATTGTGGTCGATGGCTTTCCTGGTCTCTTCGGCCATCAGGGAAGTGGCCAGCTCGCTGGTGGTCTTCCCCTCCCAGTAAGCGTCCGCCTCCAGAAGCTCTCTCTTGGTCTGATCCGCTATGTAAAAGGGATCCGCTTTACGGGTCGCCACGGTCTCGAATTCCTCTTCCAGCCACTTATAAGAAAATTCCGGATAGGTCTGGCATCCTCTGGGGGCGATGGTGGTGCTTCCCACGATCAGTTCATTCTCCCGGATAATAATGGGAATGTTGTCCAAAATATGCTCGAAAGCCTTCGCCCTGCGCATTATGACAGGCAGCGCCTCGGTCTCTTTGTAGGATTCCGTGATCAGCCTGGCCCTGGCCGACTCTATCTCGGGCATCTTCGCATACAAATGCGCCACCAGTTTCGGAATTCTGTCTGTTTTGGGGATTTCAAGAGTGTAATACTTCTCCATAACGGCTCCTTTCACGGTTCTGTTTTCTTTATTCTGCTTGCTTTGCTTATTTTACTTTGTTTTTTCTGTTCACTTGGCTTTCTATTACTTGGTTTTCCCTGTTTACTTGGTTTTCTATTACTTGATTTTCCCTGTTTATTTGGCTTTCTATTACTTGGCTTTCCCTGTTTACTTGGCTTTCTATTACTTGGTTTTCCCTGTTTACTTGGCTTTCCCTGTTTACTTGGCTTTCCCTGTTTACTTGGCTTTCCCTGTTCTGCTTTTACTGGCTGATGATTTCAAAGTATTCCATATGTGCCGTATCATTTCCACACGGTTTAAACCCATATCCTCAGTATATGCCTACACTCCCCGCATGTCAATAAAACCAAGAGTTATTTTATTAAATTTTGTGGGTTTATTTTGGTTTTCATTGGATTCTTGATGAGGTTTGTCTTGGGATTTATTGGTTTTCGAAAAAATATTGCATAAGTTCCGCCCCGGCGCTGCATGGCGCCGAAAAAAATATACTTTTTTCATATTCTGTTACTTTTTGTATATTTTGCGTAATTTCATTGTAAAAGTTGACATCTTTTTATATAATAGATAATAACTTTTTCTTTTCATATCCCGGGGTATGTTTGAAAATCAACCTCCCCGGGATATGCACCACCATAAATTCTCGCGGAATCCCGGGCGATTACCGTCAGCTGCAGCCGGGCATCATATTTTTCAATAATATAATCAGGTATTTGGGCAAAAGGGACCGACACTGGGAAGCATGCAATTGACAATGCATGCCTCCGGCGGGAGAGCGCCTGGAAGGCCCTCCTTCCATCGGAAAAGAAGCCTGGCAGATAAAACTGGCGGGTAAAGCCCGACAGATAAAAAACTGGCAGATAAAGCCATCTGTTTCAACAAGGAGAGAATCTGATGAATAAGAGTAAAATACCTGTAGCTTTCCGGACACGCATGATCTTATATAATCTTCTGGTAATTGTCTGCCTTGCATTCCTCATCAGTGTCTACACCTATTCTTTCTATAAAAAGGATGTGATCGCCAACGAAGCCGCAAGCTCCGCCAACCGCTTACATCTGGTGGCATCCAGGATCGAGATTGCCTGCGATGAGATTATTAATATTGTCCAGAATTGCGCCGGTCGGCAGTCCATATTCCTCACCCCCATCGTTTCCGGCCGGGGCAGCCGCTCCAGCGAGGAATACGGCATTTATGCTGCCAATGTATTGAGGGACCTCTGTGCCATTTCCGGGTACAAGGAGTACATTCATAAAATTACCGTGTACGAAAAGGATTCCCTTCTCATACAGGCCGGGACCTCCCTGGGCAGCTCAAAAGACGCCGACTGTATTATGGCTGCACCATGGTTTGAGGAGCTGCTCAATAAAAATATGGGGGAATACACTTTGACCCTCCGGGAGAATCCGTTCCCCCTAAATGCCAAGGCAATGCCCCAGCTCCTGCCCCTGATCAGGCCCCTGGACTATTCCAGGAAGGAGGCCCCCCAGGATGCCTGGGTCTGCCTTACGCTTTCCCCCAAGCTGTTTCAGGATACCTTGGGCCTGTTGTCCCAGGATAAATCTGTCCTTATCATGACCAGTGATTTTTCGCCGGTCAGCAGCATGAATATGGAATCCTTCTCCCGAACGGACATACAGGCATTCCTGAACGACCACCCGGAGCAGACCGGCTGTTCCAAAGTACGGCTGTCCGATACGGACTGTATGCTTACCTGGGAGCGCCTGCCTGTCAGCGGTTTCATTCTCTGCGAAGTGCTGCCGCTGAAAAACATTTCCCTGAACCCCAACGCCATACGTACTACCCTGGGACTGGTTTTTCTCTCCTGTATTGCCCTCGGTTTCTCCCTGTCCCTTTTATTTACCCACTATCTGACACGCCCCATCATGCGCCTGGCCGAGCATATGAAAGTGATATCCTCCGGTGATTTCAGCCGGAATCCGGCGATAGAGTCCAATGATGAGCTGGGGATCATCGGGCGGCAGATCAACGATATGTCCTCCCGCGTTTCCGTTCTTATGGACAAGAGGATCCGGGATGAACAGGAGAAAATGAACCTGGAGATCAAGATGCTGCAGGCGCAGATCAACCCCCACTTTCTCTATAATACCCTGGACTCCATTAAATGGATCGCAACCATGCAGCACAACAGCGGGATTGTGAAAGTTGTTTCCGCCCTCTCGTCACTGCTGAAAAACATGGCAAAGGGATTTAACGAGAAAGTAACCGTAAGGCAGGAACTTGATTTTCTTGACAATTATGTTACCATAGAAAAAATCCGTTACATAGAACTTTTTGATGTGGAAATTACCGTTGAAGACCCTGCGCTGTATGACGCCCGCATCATCAAGCTGACATTGCAGCCTCTGGTGGAAAACAGCATCTTTTCCGGCATTGAACCCAGCGGGAAACCGGGGTTGATCAAGATCCATATTTTTTCCCGTGAGCAGGTCTTACATATCAGCATCCACGACAACGGCGTGGGGATATCGGAAGAAAATATTGCCCGGCTGCTGGCCGATACCTCCCGGGTAACCAGTAATTACATGAGCGGGATTGGACTTCCCAATGTTGACCGCAGGATCAAACTGGTCTACGGCCTGGAATACGGTATCCAGATAGACAGTGAGCTGGGTGTCTACACATGCATTACCGTATCCCTCCCGCTGGAATTTTAAAGAACACAGGAGTAACCTTATGTACCGAATAGTTTTGATTGACGATGAACCTTTGATCCTGGCCGGTATAGCATCCCTGATCTGCTGGGAAGAGCATGACTGCAGCATTGTAGGGAAAGCCACAAACGGACACGACGCCATCAACCTGATCATGGAAACGCAGCCGGACATTGTCATCACGGATATCCGTATGCCGGTGATGAACGGCCTGGAGCTGATTGAAGCCTGCCAGGAAAAGCACTGTGAATTTGCTTTCATTGTCCTTACCAACCTGGAAGATTTCCAGCTGGCAAAGCAGGCTGTGCACCTGGGCGCCGTTGACTATCTGGTAAAGCTGGACCTTCAGCCGCAGATGCTGGTCCAGGCACTGGGCAGGGCCAAGGAACATTGCTCCCGCATAGAAAGCCACCACAACATGGAACTGTATACGCTGCTTTTAAAGGATACCCAAAGCATGCAGGAAAGGAATTATTTTTCCCGGCTGCTCCTATCCCCATCGGATAAGGAATATCCGGGCCTTCCTCTTGACCCGGATGTATCCGCCCGTTATCAGAATGCCTATCTGATCTTGCTGCAGATGAAACCGGAACAGATTCATTTCGGCCATGCGGAATCCTATGATTATCCGTTTATTTCCAACCAGCTTCTGGATATTGTATCCGGGATAGGGGGACGCTATTTTTCCCACCACACCATACTGATGCCACATAAAGATACTGTACTCCTTGTGGTTTGTCCCAAGCCGGAAAGCGATAATGACAAATCCCTTACTGAATTCTGTACGAAAGTGAATGTGGCTCTGAGCACCTATTTTGCCCTTACCGCCCTGTTTGGCATCAGCCAGAAAAAGGCCGAAACAACCCTTCTTCCGGATGCTTTCAGCGAAGCGCAGTCCGCCCTGAGCCACTGCTACTATGAGTCCTCGCTTCGGATTGCCTTTTACAAAAACCAAAACTCACGCCTTCGGCAGCCTGAGCACAGGGAATTTAATATCAACTTCCTGAAGCGGTCCATGTCTGCTGCCGTACTGGAAAATAAGAGCCAGAATTTAAAGGAAATCTTCTCCGAGCTTTCCGAGCTGTTTACCCAGTACAAACCGGACAAAACCCAGGCAGTCAGCGCCTGCATCAATATCTATTCCTACCTTCATGACCTGCTTCAGAATGAAAATTTGGAAGACAACACCATACCCTACAGTATGGATATCGCAGAACAGCTGTCACAGTTGGGCAGCCTGGATGATATCTTACAGTGGCTGAACAGCTTTTGTGACAAAATATGCACTCTGCTTGCGGAGAGAAAAGAAAAACGGTCCGACAAGTTCGTCTATATGGCCAAACGTTACATCCATGAACATTATAATGAAAAATTAACTTTGTCTGACATTGCAGACTATCTGAATATAAGTCCCGGGTATCTCAGCACCTCCTTCAGCAACTGTATGAGCCGAACCGTTTCGGATTATATTGCCGAAGTGAAAATCCAGCACGCCAAAGAGCTGATTGATTCCGGCCAATTCCTGATTTATGAGATTGCAAACCAGCTGGGGTTTGAAAATGCCTATTATTTCAGCAAAGTGTTTAAGAAAGTCACCGGAATGTCCCCAAAGAATTATGAGTGCCGGCAAAAATTAGATCAAAATTAAGGAAACGCCGGTTAAAGCGTTTCCTTAAGGATCATTTGTTCCGCCAGACGATTCATCTCGTCCCATTTTCGTTCCATATCGGCCACCAGTGCAAACTGTGTCCTGGCACGGTCCAGATTGTGCCCCGGCCTGTGAACCTTGAAATACTTGTCACCTTCCAGATAATCTGTCAGGAAACGCATGCCGCATTCCAGTGTCATTAGCTTTGCGCCCCAAGGCAGCAGCCTGACCTCCTCATCCGTCAAGCTTCCCCCGCAACCCTCTAAAAATCCTTTTATATAAGCTTCATACAGCGGCAGTGACAAAGACACCCTGCTTAAGTCCTTCTCATCCTCCTCTGCCGTGTTGGCGCCGAAGCGGATGGAGTCGCCAAAATCAAATACCGCAGTGCCCGGCATCACCGTATCCAGGTCAATCACACAAACCGCCCGTTTTGTCCGGTTGTCAAGGAGAATGTTGTTCAGCTTCGTATCATTGTGGGTGACGCGCCAGGGGATTTCCCCACTGTTCAGCTTATCCATCACAATGGACATTTGTTCTTTCCTGTCTGTGACAAAAGCAATCTCACTGCCGACGTCCCGGGCCCTGCCGCATGCGTCCTCCTCCACCGCCCTGCAAAACGTTTCATAACGTTTCGGCGTATTGTGGAAATCGGGAATCGTCTCTGTCAGCGACGACACCGGATACTGGTCCAACAATTTCTGGAAATGCCCGAAAGCCTCCGCGCTCCGGTAAAAGTCCTCTTCGCTTTCTACCGTGTCAAAGCCTGCGGCATCTGTGATAAACAGGTACATTCTCCAGCATAACCCCGAGCTGTCAACGTAATAGTCTTCTCCGCCTTTCGTCTTTACCAGCGTCAGTACCTCACGCTGCACATCCCCTCCGGCTTTTGCCACCTGCTCACGCAAAAAGGCCGTAACACCGGATATATTCTGCATCAGTCCTTTCGGATCCTTAAACACAAGGGTATTCATCCGCTGCAAAATATATCTATGACCCTCTCCGCCCGGTTCACCGTCCGTTGTGCACAGCAGGAATGTGTCATTGATATGGCCGCTTCCGTAACGCCTGCACTCTGACGGTTTTCCCTCCACACAGAACTGATTTACTGCCTCCTCGATCTTCTCACATGCCCCTTGGGCAATCATCTGATAATCCACTATTTTTCCTCCCATAAGCGTTCCGGGTACATCCCCGCTTCTTTTAACCCACAGATTGCTTTTACAACCCTTTCCCTGTCTTCTTTATAGGTAACGCCATACCAATTGTCGGAGGAGCGGAGCACTTTCACATCCGCCCGGTTTTCCCGGAGCATCTGGTCCACCACAGAGGGCAGAAAATACTCGCATTTCAGCGGGTTGCTGCTCAGGCCGCTGTCCAGAAATGAGGGGAAACGGTTCTCCAGTTCCTTCAAAATGCTGGGAGTAAAACCCCACAGGTTCATGGATACTATTGTATTTTCCGGCAACGCCGTCCAGCTCGCCCCGTCTTCCGTAAACTCTGCCCTGTCTCCGTGCTTCTCGATCTGCGTCCTCTCCACGATCCCTTGCAGCATACCCGCTTCGTCCAGTGAGCACACCCCTCTGGCCACATGCCCATAATCCGTCAGCGTTTTGTACAAATCGTATCCCACCATAGTATAGTGGCACTTATCGCCATCCTCCATGTTGGAAAGCTGCTCATAAATGGTTTTAAAGGCGGATCTGCCATAATAATCATCCGCATTGATCACAGCAAAGGGCGCATCTCCCAGCTCTCCGGCACAACAGAGCACCGCATGGCCGGTTCCCCAGGGTTTCACTCTCTCCTCAGGGCATGCATACCCTTCCGGCAGCCGGTCCAGCTCCTGGTACACATAGGCAACCTCCACATGCCTTTCCATGCGGCTGCCGATCTGCTCCTTGAAATCCTTTTCTATGCTCTTTTTGATGATAAAGATTACTTTCTCAAACCCTGCCGCCACTGCGTCATAAATGGAAAAATCAATGATCAGGTTTCCATGCCCGTCAATGGGGTCAATCTGTTTCAAGCCTCCGTAACGGCTTCCCATCCCTGCCGCCATAATAACAAGTACCGGTTTTTTTCTCATCTTTCCTGCCTCTTTTCCTTTCATTTTATTAAAAATATTGCTTCCCATGAATACCTGTGGTTTTGTGTAATGCCGTGCCGGACATTACCGCTCCTTCTCCCACAAGAATGGGTCATCCAGCATGGCCAGGTATTCTTTTAACCGTTTCCTGAACCGCAAAACCTCTTCATCCCGGCAATCCCTCTCCACTGTTCGGGGGTGGAGCTGCCATGGATCGTTTTTATCATCATACAGGTACTCTGCCTGCTTATCCTCCGGCATATAGCCGTTGGTGATCACATAGGTATATTCCCGGGTCTTGATTCCGCGCCAGCCGTGGGCCTTGTGGGTCTGCCCCAGCCTGGCGAAAGCAGAAGCGCTTTCCGGCGCCCCCGGATAGGAGCATATAAACAAATCTTCCGGTTCCCCCTCCGTCTGCTCTTCCCCGAGGATCGATGCCCTGTGGCTGACTCCCTGGCAGGTATCCGGCACCGGCAGATCCAGCAGCTCCAACAGCGTGGGCATATGGTCCGGGCTGGCGAACAGAACCTGGCTCGTTCCTGGCTGTATCCGGTTTTTCCGGCGCATCAGCAGAGGGATATGGATGGATTCCTCATACCAGACATTTTTGCTCATAAGTCCGTGGGATCCCAGCATTTCCCCATGATCCGCCGAAAGCACCACCAGGGTATTCTCCTCCATGCCTTTCTCCCTCAGATATCTTACGATCCGCCCGAACTGCTCATCGATCCCGTACACAGCGGCAAAATACTGCCTGGCTATGACTTCCATCTCCGGGGTACGCTTCTCGGCCGGCACATTAGGGCGCCACTCTATCTCCAGATCCCGGAATTTTTCATAATAGCGCTCCGGCACCAGTTCATAGGGAAGATGAGGGGGATTATAGGACACAAACAGGGCAAAAGGATTGTCGTCCTCCCTGTGTCTGTCCAGGTATTCCAGGGCCTTATCCGTCTCATATTCCGCCGACCATTTCCCCGGACGGATCTGCTCCGGCGAATCCGCCCAATAATGGGGATTCAAATGATCGTCATCGGCCCCATAGGACAACCAGTATTCAAATCCCTGGCGCCTTTCCCCCGGCGGTGTGTAGGCGTCCCAGCCTTTCGCCCCTGATTCCGGGTGGCTGGTGAAATTCTGCTCCGACGCATCCAGATGCCACTTCCCGATATAGGCCGTGCCGTACCCCGCATCCTGCAATACATTTCCGATACAGGTTTCCTGGGGTTTCAGCATCAGCTTTTCCTCCAGGCCTACCTTACAGTTGGTCCACAGTCCGATGGAAAAGGGATACTTCCCGGTCATCAGGCTTCCCCTGTGGGGTGTACAGAGCGGAAAGGTGCTGTATGCGTTCTCAAAGCAGAGGCTTTCCTGTGCAAAGGCATCCATATTGGGCGTAACCGCCTGATCTCCCTGGACGCACCCCATGGCATGGTATCTCCATTGGTCTGCAAAGATATAGATCAAATTGGTTTTCATTTTATTTCCGTCACACCTCCTTTTACCGCGCTGCCGGTATACTTTCTGATCCGAAATGCCCCAACTGCCGCCGGATCCTCTTCAAGCATCCCAAAACCGCGCCCTGCAGCTCATTCCTTTTGGCTTTTCCGTTCCTGCCTTACCAATAAGGCCTCCACTCCCTGCAGCTTCGCATCAGCGCTTCCATATAAAAGTAGTCGCCCCAGGTGTTGCACTCGTCCACGCCCCGGTCGGTACAGGTATTGTATTCGGAAGACCTGGCATAAGTCCCGTGAAGCAGCAGTCCGTTGGATTTGGACAAATCCCCGTTTCCGCACTCCTCAATCAGCGCATGAAGCATCCGGTCCGCCGCCGCTTTGTAACGGCCGGCCTTCTCCGCCGGCAGATGGGGAACCATCTCCAGTATGCCGCATACGGCAATGGCCACCGCGGAGGAATCTCTGGGTTCCGTACTTCCGGTATCGAAATCAAAATCCCAATAAGCAATCAAATCCTCCGGCAGATGCTCCACGAAATAATCCGTCACCCGATAAAACAGCTCCTTATATGCTTCCTCGCCTGTATACCGGTAGCTCAGTGCAATACCGTACACACCCCAGGCCTGGCCCCTGGCCCAGGCGGAATTATTGCGGTTCCCCTGATGGGTCACTCCCACAGTGGGTTCTCCCGTCTCCATGTCGATAAAGTGCGTGTGATAAGTGGAATTATCTTCCCGCAGCACACATTTCATGGCCGTATGAATATGTTGAACCGCCTTCTCCCTGTAGGATCCGTCGCCTGTCACCTCGCTGGCCCAATAAAGGATGGGGAGATTCAGCAGGCAGTCAATAATCAATCGATATTCCGAAGGCTCGTTCACGTTCCCCCAGGCCTGCAGGAATCCGCCCTTTTCCCGGTAGCGCGATGCCAGGTGGTCAGCCGCCAGAAGCGCCGCCTTTTTCGCGGTCTCATTTCCGGTGAGCTTATACGCCGCCACACAGGAGAGGCTGAACAGGAATCCCATATCGTGGTGGTTCACGTCGATCTTCTCTTCTATGCGGTGCAGAAAGCTGACTACCTGCACCTCCGCCGCAGCTCTGTATTTCATGTCTCCCGTGTACTCGTAAGCCAGCCACAGGACGCCGGTCCAGAAACCCGTGGTCCACTCCACATTTTCCGTTCTCTCGTAAAATCCGTTCTCACTGTTGGAATGGGGAAACTTATCCGTGTAATCCGGCAAAATCGCTTCCACAATGCGAAGCGCCTGTTCAAAGGCCGCCTCAACCTCCCCCTCCCGCAGTCCGGGATAGTTCATGATCGTTTCATATGTCTGTGCCATTTTCTCCTCCGTTCCACGCCGGCAGGCGTTGTTTTTCTATATTTGGTAACAACTCCATCCCACACAACGGCAACCTCATTCCACATAACAGTTGGCCTGTTTCTTATAATGGCAGCTTTATTCTGCATCTTGGCAGTTCCACCTTGTATAATGTTAATTCCATTTTACAATATGTTTGCCTGATTGGACAATACACAATTTTTTCGCCGATGTGCATTTTGTTACGGCAGCTTATTGGGGCAATGTCTCCCGACGGCTGCCCGGCAAATGCACTCCTGCCTCCCAAAGCTGAAAATAAATCTCATCGCAGCCTGTCTTTGTCCGGTTTGGCAGGGCCTGCCAGAGACGGCCGAAGCAAGAACCGGAGCCTTAAACCCGCCGGAGTGTGGCCTCCCGCACCGCTCCGTCCTTTCCAAAAAAGCTGACCTCGGTCTCCCCGGCCTTTATCCTTGCCTGTATATCCGCCCTCTCCCGGGAAAGTCTCCAATGCCCTTTCAGTCTCACCGTACTCCATTTCCCGATGCTTTCACTCTTCAGCCAGGTTCTGGAGTACAGGCTTACCTCCTTCTGATTTCCGTCCTCATCCAGCTGATCGGGTTCCTGGCCTTCGTAAAACCGAAGGTCGGGGTCGCAGAAGCTGATACGCAGCTCCTCCCCCTGCCGCTCTTCCATGGCCAGGCAGGGGATATCTGCTCCCAGAACCGTCCCGCCCCCTCCTTCCGGCACGGAACAGGCCTCGAAGAACACGTAGGCATATATTCCCGTCTCCGGGTCGTATACGGCATGGAGAGCTTCATCTTTTTGAAGGATCCGGTAAACACGCCTCTCGGCGCCCTCCGGGCCGGCCGCCAGGGGCAAATCTGCTTCCTCAGAAGGCCTCTCCCGGGGAATCCGTATCATGTACTCATATTCTCCCCGACAGGGCCCTTTCCCATGGCTGATCCAGGCTTTCTCATACCAGGCGAAGGTAGGCTGTCCGGTGTCCTGGGCCCGGGATTCCTGCAACCCCCGGGTCACAATCACCTGCTGTTCCCCGGGTACAATATATTCATTCCCGGAAGGGTCCCGCAGCAGCAGGGAGGTATCGGCTTCCGATCTCCACACGGAATGCTCCTCCGGCTTCTCCCCCGAAACCTCCTCACCCAGCCAGTGCTGGTACAGAGTGGTCACGGTCTCATACCGCTCCCTGCGGTCTTCCACGCCGCTGCCCAGGCAGAGGATCCGGTCCTCAAAGAAGAACCAGCTCTTTCTCGCCCGCAGGCTGCCGTCGTATTTCGCATGCCCGTGGAGCTTCATGCCGAAGCACCCCTGACGTCCCCCAAGAGACACGCCTCCTGCAAACGTCTCGTCGGACAAAAGCATCTCCTCAAAGCCGGCAGTGGCGTCCACCACGCACACCCGCTGGCGCAGCTCCTCCCAGGGCAACACCACGGAAGTCGTCCCGGGGAAATGGTTCCAGTCCCATCCCTCCTGCCAAAAGCCGCTGTCCCCGTTGTTCACAGGGGTTCCGCTTCCCAGGATCTGCAGGCTGCCGTATGTGATGTATCTGCCATAAAGATTGTTTTTTTCATAGGTCTCATTGCCCCAGAGATAGCGGCTGTGTCCCCGCACACAGGCCATCCACTCCCCTCTGCGGTGAATCCCCGCACAGGCATAATTCATGACAAAATGGCCTTCCGGGGCACGCTCCGCCCGGTATCCCAGCCTTCTCAGCTCCTCCCCGGGAGGGAACGCCTTATATTCCGCCAGGCGCAGCAGTGCGCCCGCCATTTCCTCATCTACCGGCACTCTGCCGTCCTCTCCGGCTTCCGCCCCCGGGAGGCCTGCCAGAGCCATACAGTAAAAGGGTTTCAAATCGGTGATCCCGCTCATCTCCCCGACTCCCCGGGGATGTCTGGAAGACATGCTCACCGGCCAGTTATATCTGTTACAGTAAATCCTCATATAAAACAGCGCGTTGCGCATGGTCTGATGGGCTTCCTTTTCCAGGGCAAAGAGGGTCCCGCTTAAGGCATATACCACCGGGGCCGCTCCCTGAAAACCGCCTACGGCATAGGCCGGGTAATGTGCCGCATGATGGAACGCGCTCCCGTCCGCCTTATAAGGCCCCTCCAATCCGGGCGCCGGCTTCAGGACAGCACTCAGCCAGTCTCGAAAAGCATTCAGGCAGCAAACCCGGAAGCTCTCCTCCTCCGTCATCAGTATGGAGCACAGTATTCCCCACAGCAGTGTATTCAGGGTATCCGTGCTCTCTCCCTGCAGCTCCTCCGGCCCTCGGAAAATCCTTCCTCTTCCCGAGAACCAGCCAGCCATCTCCGCTGCGCCGGCAAGCAGTCCCTTCTCTTTTAAAGGCTTTCGCATTAAGAATACGGACACATACAGCTCTCTCATGAGATATCCCATATGATGGGTAGTGCCCAGGGAGGAGCCTGCAGCCCATCCCTGCTCCCAAAGGTGCTGCAGCAGCTCCCCAAAGTGGTCGGCAGCCTCCTTTTTCAGCCGGCTGTCCCCTTCATGCCACAGATATGCGGTCTGCAGCAACAGCTCGCCGCATTTCTGGATTCCCACCGCCCCGGTGAGCCTCTTCAGCCGCTCCGCCTCCTCCCTGGGATAGGCCGCCCTGTGATGCACAGCGTCAACGCTTACCCCGCTGTATAATCCGTCCCGCCCCCTCTTCAGGTTCAGTCCGGCATACTGCTCCCAGAGGGCAGCAGCCTTTCCGGCCCCGGACATATTGTCCTGGGAAGAAGCAGACTCCTGAGGATTTTCACTCGATTTGAGGCGGTAAATCCCCAGAAAGTACTGCTCCATCCTTTCTATAATAAGACAAATCTCATTCCGACGCTTCTCATTCCAACGTGTCTCTTTCTCCGCATCCGGCACATTTTCCTCCTGTCCGGACTTCGCCTTCCCTCTCTCCGCTGCCCAAAGCCTCTCCCGCTGCGCCTGTTCCAGCCGGAAGAAACGCAGCACTGAGGTCCAATGGGCGTTCACCGCCCTGTCCACGGAAGGATTCACAAAGGGGACCTGCAGATCCGGTACCGGATGTCTGGGGTCAATGGGCACGGAGGTAATCATCTGGTCCAGCCAAACGGATTCCCTTCCGTTTCCCGCCCTGCTCAGGCGGATTTCATCCATCCCCTCCTCCGGCTCCCCTTCCATATCCCGAAAGGGCACCCAGCAGGTACGCCAACCCTGAAACTCCTGTCCAAAGTCGAAATGGCAGCACTCCCGCCCTTTTTTATAGAAGGCAAAGCGCATCGCCTCTTCCCCGGCTTCCTCCCTGTACAGCCATACCACAAAGCAGCAGCGATCCTGATTGGGCCCTCCCTCCCTGAAATGCCGGTACTCCACAGGCCCTCTGAAAATAAGCTCCGCGCTGTCTTCTGCCTCCCAGCAAAGGGACTGTGCTCCGCCCCTGTGATGCTCCCTGTCCGCTCTTATAGTGGAATTGACCGCCTCGATCCCCGTCAAAATCCCTTCCTCAAAGGAATATATCATATTAATCCCCATTTCTGCGCTGCTCTTTGCGCCGTGTGAAAAACATCACAATCCCATCCGGAAAATACCTGCCGATGTCATGCACTCATACTCCATATCAGAGCAATTTACTGCAATGACTTAAATTGCCCTCTGAAAAATCAGGCCATCAACACGATCTTTTCACTAATCCTCCATGTCAGAGCAGTTTACTGCGATGACACGCGATGAGAAATTCGCGCAGGCGATTTCTCATCTGCGATCAGGGCATATTTGAGGCTCTGACTCAAATTGCCGATTGAAAAATAAAGTCATCAGACTTATTTTTCAATCTAGTACAGCATTGCGTTAATCTTGAAGTAAATCAGTGCTTGATGTTTGCGTCAGCGTAAGGCGGAGGAAGGAGGCGATGCGGTGGCATCGTTGACTGACGACAACGCGGCGATGGCGTGAACAGCGAGTGCTGATTACTCAAGAATTAATGCAACGATGTACTAGTCTCTCCAGTTATCGCCGATCTCCGCCAGCCGCTTTTCCAGCCGTTCCTTTAAGAGCGCCGTGACCCCAGGCTCCTTTTCGGAAATATCCTCCAACTGGTAATAATCCTTTTCATCGTCATAGAGTACGAATGTTTCATCATCCGCATAGTTCTGCAGGGACACAAAAGTATACTTCCCTGTTTTCAACCCTCTGGCCCGATAGCGGCCGAATCCGAAATACAGCGCGTCCGCCTCCTCGTCCTCCACTCCCGTGAGCATACAGCCGGAGCGGTTTCTGCCCTCCGCCGTGTGGGGAATCTTCTCCTCCAGGCCCGCCAGGCCCAGAATCGTAGGCATCATATCCACCGCCCCCATAACGGTGCGGGGATTGGAGGGCGCCACCTTCCCGGGATACCGCACTATAAAAGGAATGTTGAAGCTGTCCCGGTACCAGGGACCTTTCCCGGTCATGTCATGACTTCCCATCAGGTCGCCATGGTCCGAAGTAAAAATGACAATTGTGTCATCATGAATCCCTTTATCCTCTATGGCCTGCAGGATCCTGCCGAAGTTTTCATCCACCCCGGTCAATGCCCCCAGGTAATCCCTCACTGCCCGCTCTGCCGTACCGTTACTGCGGTTCCCGGAAAACATCTCCGCCGCGGCTCCCTCCTCCCACACATGGTAGCAGGGACTTGCCAGAAGCTCCTCCGGCGTTTTGTCCTTATACAGCTCCGCATACTTTTCAGGCACTTCATCATAGGGCGGATGGGGCGGATTGTGGGCCACAAACAGCATGAAGGGATTCTCCTCATCCCGCACACCGTCCCTGTTCAGGATATAGTCCACCGCCACGTCCGTCTCATGCTCCACGGACCATTTTCCCGGGTGGATCACCTCCTCCGGCTTCGCCTCATTATGCCAGTAATGAGGCTCTTTGTGATGGTCGCAGCAGCCGTAGCCATGCCAGAAATTGATGCCGTGCCGTCTCTGGGGCAGAGTGTAGCTGTCCCAGATCTTCCCGTCCTCCCGGTATCCTTCCGTAAAAGGCAGATGGGATACCTCCGGGGGATCCAGGTGCCATTTCCCTATGTATCCCACATCATATCCACATTCCCGCAGCACGTCCGTGAGGCATACCTCACTTTTCTTTAAGTAGCAGCCATGCTCCCTGGTCCCCGTCCGGCAGTTGCCCACGACTCCCGTATGAATGCCGTATCTGCTGGTGAGCATCATGGCCCGGAAGGGACTGCAGATGGGATGGTTGCTCATGCAGTTTTCCATCACGGCGCTCTCCCTGGCAAAAGCGTCCAGGTTAGGGGTCACTGACGGCATTTTCCCCCTGAAATGCAGCGCGTCATGCTGCAGCTGGTCAGGAAATACCATAATAATATTCGGATGTTTCATATTATTCTCCTTTGCCGCCATTAGGCGGCCTAAATAAAAACGAAAAACGCTGCACTCTGCGTTTTTCACGTGTGAGACTTAGTACTTCCCCGCGAAACAGCCTTTGCTGTGAGTGGCTGGAAGTACTTCTCACACTAATCCTCCATGTCAGAGCAGTTTACTGCGATGACACGCGATGAGAAATTCGCGCAGGCGATTTCTCATCTGCGATCAGGGCATATTTGAGGCTCTGACTCAAATTGCCGATTGAAAAATAAAGTCATCAGACTTATTTTTCAATCTAATCTCCATTCCGGAGCGTTTACGCGACGGGGCGACGCAAATATCAAATTTGCGTCTGCCATCAAACAAATTTGTGACGCTCCGGCACAAATTTGCGTGTGAAAAATCAGTCCATCAGCATAATGTTATCAGGATTTGATCTCAAGCTGCATTTTGGCACAGCTTCCCCTCATATTCCCGGAAGGCAGCTGGATCTGAATACTGTATACCCTGCCGTCGGCCTTTCTTCGCAGAGACACGGTTATGTAGGGCAATTCCCTGTTCTGGCAGGGATCGCAAAGAGAAAACTCCACAAGGCCTTCTCCGGCTCCCACTGCCTCCAGCACACAGGCATCCGAAACCGCAAGCACATATTCCCCCAGATCCAGCTCCGTTCCCTCATAGAAGACACATGCCGCTCTCCTGCCGCCGAAACCCACTGCCTGTACTGCGGAGGTGTTGCTCAAAATCCGGAAGCCGGCCTCCGCCTGTGCGGGACTCGTCCCCGGATCCACGCACATCCAGTAGCTGTAGCCGCTGTCCAGGGGCCCGCTGCCATGATCCAGGGTGACCTCCAATATCTTCACTTCTTCGTCTTCCGCATTTTGATTCATGAAGTTCAGGTACTTCCAGTCGGTTTTCCTTGTCTGTGCCGTTATGGAATATGTGGTTCCCGGAAGGGCTTCTATTCCGTACAACACACCGTCATTGCAGAAGAAGCATTTCTCCGTCCGCTCTTTCACGGTACTGAGTTCACCGATGCCCTCTCCTTTCTCATTGCAGAAAACGCCATCCTGAAAACGCACATTGTTCACCGTTGTAATGATTCTGCTGCCGTATTCCGGAAGATTGTCCCGAATGCCTGCCCCCAGGAATACAAACAGCCCATCCTGCACGAACACGGATTTATATGCCTTCACGCCCATCATTTCCTTTGTGAAGTCATTTCTCACCGTTCCCGAGCCGTCCGCTTCCCGCTTCGCCGACTTCTCATAGATGAAACCTGCCACACCCTGCAGGCCCTCTCCCAGTCCTCCGGCGAAGTTATGAATGCTGCTATAGCCGCTCCAGTTGGTCTCCGCCATGATATGGGATTTGTCCAGATCCCGCTCTGTAGTGCCGGGGAAATGGGATGGATTGAAGGTCCCCTTTGCCGTCTCATAGCTCTCGGGATCCGTCAGGAGCAGACAGCTGCCGTCCCGAATGTAGAAATTACGGGTGTCCGCCATCTCGTGCGCACACTCCACTCCCTTACATCTGCCGGACGCCGTATTAAAATAAAAATACCGGTGGGCCGTCTTGGAAATCAGTGTGTCATTGTTGAAAAAGTAACGGGTGCCATGGAAATCTTCGTCCTCATCGTCCACCTTCAACTCCCCCTGGTCAAGCGCTGCCCGAAGCTTTTGCAGATCCGCTTCCTCCGCGTAATCCCCGTACCGGCTGATAATCTCCTCTGCGAATTTTTGCATCATGCGGGTGGTGGAAACCCTCTTTTCCGCCTGGAAACAGCGTCTGCCCATCATAGGGGGAACGTAATCTCCCCAGGAACTCCAGCTGATGCCCGTGATATAACGGACAATGTTTTTCCAGTCCATCTCCTCCAGAATATACTCATATGACGTCCCCTTGAAATACTTGGTCAAGGAAAAGATTTCCTGCAGGGCGTCCGTAGGATATCCGTCGTTATAGACCTGGGCCCCGTGGCCCCAGCCGAAACCATCCGCACAGATTCCCTCCGTCCAGAAGGAATCCTCCCCATAAGCTGCCCTGGATCCGGCCGCTCCGATGACCACCTCTCCCAAAATATCCATCAGCCTGCTGTCGCCGAAGCACAGCGCCGTGTAAAAGACCGGCCTGTATCCCACGGCATTTCCGCCCATCCACCAAACGTGATTTCGGAAACGCTCCACCCAGAAGGGCGTCTCGTCCGTCTCATCGCCCCGCAGCGGCAGCGTCCATGCCTGCAGCATCAAGCCGTATAAGGTATTACGGAATTGTAACAAAAGCGCCTTCCATGCTTCCGTCCCGGGCAGCTCCCGCTCCGTGTGCAGAATCGGCAGCAGCGCAAAATAAATATTTACGGCGCAGACCGGAATGGCAAAAATGGAACTGTGAAAACGGACATTTCCCTTATCCTCCCGGGCCATCTCACGCTCCCCGTACCGGATCACTCCATGCAGAAGCCTTGCCGGGATCTCGGTCTCTCCCGTACCCGGATCCCCGGACATCCATTGCCTGTTCTTGTAATGATAATCTTTTACAATCAAAAACGCAAGACGCTCCAACGCTGCCAGCCAATCCGCCGGTTCGTCTCCCAGGTCCCGGAAGATTCCTTCCTCCGTCAGAGCACTCAAAAAACGCTCTCTGCTTTCCTCCGGGTCTGCGGGCGTGTAAGTCTTCGCTCTCAGCTCTTCCTTTGACACGACCTCCAGAATCTGCCTCATATCCGCCTCCTTGCGGACGTCACGCTTTATCTCCCGGTCTCTGAAATATTCTTCCGGCAATTGAAATCTCTCCATAAATCCTCCTTATCCCGGTTCTCCGCCGGGGCTGCTCCTTACGGTTTTACGCCGCATTTCCGGCGCTCTCTGAACGGATGTTTTCTGAACGGGCGCTTTCTGATCCGGCGCTTTCTGAACGAGCGCTTTCTGATTGGACGCTTTCTGATCCGGCGCTTTCTGAACGGACGCTTTCCGCCCTGCCGCCACCGGCGGCAGCCACAATCCATGTGTGAATCAGAAATTGTCCGGACACTTTGCAGGCACGGAAATTCTTTTCATTCTCTTCACACTCTTAAAAAGAATGCTCCGCATTTTCCTGAAAATAGGTAACTCCCGGGTCGAAGGCGCCGGGATCGCTGCACCGCTTCAGCTGTCCGTTTCCGGTCACCCGATAAAGGATCCCATTGTTTACCCCATCCGCATATTTCTCGAAAAAGGCTTCCATCCGGCTCCGCAGGCCTGCAATCTCTTCACCGTACCGGGGCATGCCGATGCGGTTTTGCCGCTCCCCCGGATCTGCGGAAAGGTCAAAGAACTGCTCCTCCCCGGTCTCATAATACCGCACGTATTTGTATCGGGGGGTACGGATCATGCGCACCTTTCCGTACTCGTCGCACATGACCACATCTCTGTCTCTCTCCTCCTCCGGATGTGCTCCGTAAGAACAGATGCTCCTCCCATGCTGTTTGTCATGGACTGTGTAGTCAATGCCCGCCAATTCCAGCAGCGTAGGGAACAGATCGCAGTGTCCCGCCATCCTTCCGACCACCTTTCCCCCGGTAAAATACTCGGGGTCATAGATCAGGAAGGGAACTTTCACGGAGGAGTCATACATGTTCGGCGGAAAGGTTCCGTTGCCCTTGCCCCAGATCCCGTGATGTCCCATGTTCATCCCGTTATCCGCAGTGAAAATGATGGTTGTATTTTCCAGCCGTCCGCTCTCTTCCAGCTTATCCAGGATCCTGCCGACGCCCTCGTCCATGGCCGTGACGGCAGCGAAATAACCTGTGAGAATTTCCTTCCTCTTCTCCGGCGTGCTTCCCACCGGGCAGGTTCCCACCTGGTTGGGATGCACTGGCTCCTCCGGCATGGAGGTAAAGGCACATTCATCATACAGCTTCAGGAATTCCTCTTTATGGTTTTCCCTGGTCCAGGGACTGTGGGGCGCCGTATAATGTACGCTCAGGTACCAGGGCGCTTCCTGCTCCACATACTCCCCCAGGAAATCCAGCGCCCGCTCCGTGATCAGGTCCGTCACATAGCGGTTCTCATTGTAAAATTTCCCGTTCTCGCAGATATCCGGGTTGAAATAGTTACAGCCTCCGTGTCCGATAGTGTACCATTTCTCAAATCCCTCCTTGGGCCGGACGGAATTGCCCAGATGCCATTTCCCGCTGAGGGCGCAACGGTATCCCGCACCGGCCAGATGTCTGACATACGTGTCATGTCCTTCCAGATATTCAATGGCCCGGTCTTCCTGCCTAAAGTAAGGATGCTCCTTCATATGAGGATAATCCTCCGTATTCACGTTCCCTCCGGACAGCCAGTCCAGCACGCCGTGGCAGGACGGCATCTCCCCCGTAATAATAGAAGCCCTGGCCGGAGAACAGACCGGGGAAGCACAGAAAAAATCGGTAAATCTTACCCCCATGTTGGCCAGGCGGTCCAAATTTGGTGTGATGATGTCGTCATTCCCGGCACAGTGCATGGCCCATGCCCCCTGGTCGTCCGTCAGGATCAAAACAAAATTTCTCTTTGCTGCCATATTCATCCCCCATGTCAGAGCAGTCTACTGTGATGACATGCAGTTGGAAATCTGAAATTTCCCACTGCAGTCAAGGCAACCCCCGGCTCCGACTGAAATTGCCGACGGGACAATCAGTCCATCAGCATGATATTTGAAACGATTCCTTTCATATAAAACAGGCAAATAGTCATATGGACTGCCCCATCGGGCGAAACCGCCGTGCCCGATGTGACAGTCCCCATATTCAGAGATACAGCCTTTGCTGTAAGCGGCTGGCAGTACTTCTCACACTAATCCTCCACGTCAGAGCAGTTTACTGCGATGACACCCGCCGGAAATCTCAAATTTCCCACTGCAGCCAAGGCAATCCCCGGCTCTGACTCAAATTGCTGGTAGAATAATCAGTGTAATAATCAGTGTGTCAGCATGATGTTTCAATCTATTTCCTGCTGCTTCTAGCTCCGATTGCTTCGTACAGCTGGATGAACTCATCCACTCTCAGCTTCTTAAGACCGTTCACGTACTCATCCCAGCGTGCTTCAATGTTTCCGTTGGTGATGAAGTCCGTTGTCCAGGTATCTACATATTTTACAAGCTCAGGCTTCAGCAGAGAGTCTAATTCAGCCTCTTCCTCGGACATCAGAGCGTATGTGTATACATGGTTCGGATTGAAGTAAGGCTCATACAGCGGATTTGCAGATGCCTTGGACTGAGGTGTATCCTGTGTGATCATCTCACAGTCGCCTTCCGCAATGCCGTACATACCGTCGTCCAGGGTGATATACGAAGATTTCTCAGCAGTACTCCAGTTGCTGCCGTCCTCTTTCTTGATGGCCTCGTATACATGGTCACCCTTCTCCTCGATGTGGATTCCTACCACACCCTTGGAGTTCATAATGCTGGTGTCAAGATCATAGAACAGATCCGCCCAACGTACCAGCTCTTCCTTATACTCTGTATCCGCGCTTACTACAAAACAGAATGCCCTGTTATAAGGGGTGTATCTGGGAATCCATACGGGATCCTTACCGTTCTCGCCGTCCAGGGGAGCAAGGTACTGATACACGCCGGGCTGCTCGGGATCGTTACCCGCAATGGGGGCATTTATCCTGGCTGCGTCCCAAATGGAGATTACTCCGCAGGTAGGCTCAGGAGTCTGGGTCTTCGCGTTGTAGGTAGACTGATCCATGGTAAAGCACTCAGGGTCGATCAGGCCTTCGGAATACAGCCTGTTCATGTAGATCAGGAATTCCTTGTACTCCTCTTCCTGAGGCACATAGACCACCTTGCCGTCCTTATAGCAGACTCTCTCGTGCTGGGTGTTGTAAGCCAACCCGGTAAATCCCATAAAGCTCAGCTGTCCGTTATTACCTGCATTGAACTGGAAGGTAAAGGGAATCTCATCTGCCTTTCCGTTTCCATTCAGGTCGCCGGCCTCCTTGAAAGCCTTCAGCACGTCATAGAACTCTTCAATAGTAGTGGGCATTTCCTTATCTACCTTCTCCAACCACTCTGTGTTGATGACAAGCGTATCATTGGTAATGGAGAGTCCTACCATGTCAAACTGAGGCAGGCCGTAGATATTGCCGTCCGCAGCAGTAATGGACTCTAACAGTCCCGGCGCTCTCTGGCACAAAGCGTAGAAATTCGGCATATATTCTTCGTTGATGTAATCGTTCCAGGTCATCAGCCAACCCTCGGCGCCCTTCTTTACAAGCTCCGTGGTGGACAGGATGAAGTTACCCATCATGGCATCCGGGAAGGTTCCTCCCGAAAAAGCAAGTCCCTGTTTCTCGCCAAACTGTGAACCGGGCCAGTCGATCCAGTCAACCTTCAGATTGGTCTGTTCCTCCAGATCCTTAAAGATCTGCCTTTCGGACATCGCTGTCTCCGCATCCTCCCTCCTTCCGGCAATGGTTACCGTTACGGAATCCTTCAGAGGAAAATATGCTTCTGTGGTCTCTGTTCCGGCTCCCCCACCTGAAGAGGATTCGCTGCCTGCGGTGGATGACGCCACCTGGCTGCTCTGAGAACTCTGGCTTGTGCTATCGCCCCCCCCATTGTTTCCGCAGGCCGCCAAAGGTAATACCATGGCTGCCGCCAGCACACTTGCTACTAATTTCTTTTTCATACTTTTCTCCTTTCAAATCATTTGATTTGTATACATAAAGCCCGCAGGCTTCACATCTCTGTTATTTGTTTCACCCTGTCCCTTTAACCCTTGAGGGAGCCGATCATGACGCCCTTGATAAAATACCTCTGGATAAAAGGATAGAGCAGCAAGGGTGGAATGACTGCCACAATGATAACGCCGTATTTCAGGGATTCCGCCAGCTTCAGCTTGGCCTCGATCTCGTCCACGTCCGCGAAATCATTCGCCAGTCCCTGGCCCTCCATCAGGATACCTCTGAGAATCAGCTGCAGAGGATACATTTCCCTCTTATCAATATAGAGCAGGCCCTTCATGTAATCGTTCCAGTGCCCCACCGCGTAATACAGGGACAATACTGCTACGATGGACTTGGACAGCTGCGGCACAAAGCTGAAAAAGAATCTTCCTTTGGTACAGCCGTCGATCTCGGCAGCCTCTTCCAGTTCGCTTGGGATATTGGACTGGAAAAATGTCCTGGCAATGATCACGTTGTATGCGCTCACTGCGCCTACAAAGATCAGGCTCCCCATGGTGTTCCGCAGTCCCAGCTTGTTCACCAGAATGTAGGTGGGGATCATGCCGCCGCCAAAGTACATGGTTACCAGCACGATCAGGGTAAAGGGTTTCCGCAGGCAGAAATAACTTCTGGAAAGCGGATACGCCAGGAACACAGTGAGAACCACGTTCAGCAGTGTCCCTACTACAGTGTATTTAATGCTGTTCACATATCCGATCCAGATATCCGCATTCTGGAAAATCTTCTCATAGGAACCGAAAGTGATCCCCTTGGGATACCATATCACGTCTCCCCGCAGCACCATATAAGGGTCAGAAAACGAAGCAATCACCACAAAGTACAGAGGATACAGCACAACGATCAGTGCGATGGTCAGGAACGTATAGACAAATATGTCAAAAAGCAGGTTGTCCCTTGATTCCTTTATTCTATTCGAGGTAACTTTTGCAGTCCCAGCACTCATGTCTCTGTCCTCCTTCTAAAATAAGCTGGTCTCGTTCAGCTTCTTACTGATAGTATTGACGATAACCAACAAAATGATATTTACGATATTATTAAACAATCCCACTGCCGTAGAGAAATCGAACTGTTGGCTTAACATACCCATTCGATAAATATAGGTAGAAATAATCTCCGATTTCTGCAGGTTCATGGTGTTCTGCAGCAGGAATGCTTTCTGGAACCCTATGTTCATGAAACGTCCCACGCTCATGATCAGCATAATTACAATAGTAGGCAGGATCTGAGGAATTTCTATATGTAAAATCAGCCTTACCTTGTTGGCCCCGTCAATCCTGGCCGCCTCATAGAGCTCGGGGTCTATGGAGGTCAGCGCCGCAAGGTAAATGATCATTCCCCATCCTGAATTCTGCCACACACCCGACCATACAAACACGTCGTCAAAGAGGCTTGCCTTTCCCAGGAAGAAAATCCTTTCCATACCTACGGATGCCAGAAGGTTATTGACAATACCAGTGGAAGGGCTCAGGAAGACATTCAGCATACCGCAGAGTACAACCACTGATATAAAGTGAGGCGCATACAGCACCATCTGCACGGTCTTCTTAAATTTAGTCCTGGTTACCTGGTTCACAAGGATGGCCAGGAAGATCGGGAACGGGAAGGACGCCAGGAGGCCGTACAGGCTGAGCCAGAGCGTATTCTTTAATATACTCCAGAAATCGGGGGAATTGAAAAACCTGATAAAGTGTTCAAACCCCACCCATTCGCTTCCCCAGATTCCTCTCCGCGAATTGTAATCCTTAAATGCCATCTGTATACCGTACATGGGTCCGTAATCAAAAATAAAGATAAAGATCAATGCAGGTACACAAAGCAGAATCAGATGGAAATCTCGTTTTAGCATTTTCTTCCATCTGTGCACCCAACTTTTTTTAACAGCTTCCATCACCTTTTCTCTCCTTTTCTTTTTTACTTTTCTTTTTTGATGATTTGGTGCCAAATGTCCTTCTAGATTTAACCTAACACAGTTTATATGCGAAATAAATAAGCCAATTTATTTAAAATGTGCCATTTACCGCGGCTTTTCATATGCTAAAATTCAGCATATCCGGAAATCCAAACCCTTAGCAGAAACCAATAAACGGATGTATTTCGCGGTTTGGATGTATTCTTTCCACCGCTGGGGCGGATCGGTAACTTTTTACAGTATAAAAAAGCGCCGCCTGCGGCGCTTCGAAGAATGCTTCGCATTCTTCCCCAGCCAGGACGCAGCTTCCTATAAAATAAAAAAGACAGGTACCGAAATACCTGTCTATAAACTCCTGGTTTCACCCTTCTTTTTTTGCTTTCACGAACTGCCCCGGCGTCACGCCATAGATGCTCTTAAATTTCCGTATAAAGCTTGATGTATTGTTATAGCCGATCTTCTCCACAATCTCATTCAGCGTCATAGGGTTTTCCTCATCCAGAAGATACTCCTCCGCCTGCTTCATACGGATGTCCGTCACCCGCTCCATGATGGTCATGCCTGTCTTCTGTTTATAGAAATTACTCAGGCTTGAAGGCGACGTTCCGAACCAGTCTGCCATATACTGCACCGAGAATTTCTCCAACAGCACATTTTCCCGCATGAACTGCTCAATCCCGTCTATCTCCGTCTCGCTGTCCTTTTTCTTTTTCTCCGTCAGGAAAAGGCAGATATTGTTGGCAATATTGCGGATCCGGTCCGTCAGCTCGTCCACCGTATCGTTGCGCGCCATGATCACAGAGTAGGAAATCCGCTCCCCGTGCTCCAGCATACCGCAGGAATGAAGCAGTTCCGTCACCTGCATGATCAGGTTGTAGCACACCATCTTAGAATATACGGGCGGCATTCCTGAGGTCTTCACATGGCTGTTGATCTCATCCATGATCCGGTTCACTTCCCCCGTATTTGCCAGCCGGGTATTCATAAGCAGCTGCTCTATCAGTTTTTTCGGTTTCGTTACCTCCACCAGCTCCTCGTCCAGCACTTGCTCCGAATCAATGTAACAGCTGTTACCCTTGGCAAACTTGAATTCCATGGAAAGTACCGTTTTCAGGAAAATCTGCTGAATGTCGTCAATATTTTCAAATAACGGACTGAAAGAAAAGGATATGTCGATTTTCGTCTCCCGCTCCAGTTCCTTCCACATGAACCAGGTGGACTCCCGGTAATTTTTGGCTTTCCCCTTGTCCAGGGCGCCCACATAGACGAATTTCTTCTCCTCCGGCAGTTCAATCATATAGCCTCTGAGGTATCTGTGAAGCACGGCCTCCACCTCTTCATTATCCTTCGTAACCGCGTTCTCCTGCAACAGAAAGACGATCAGGAAATACATTTCTCCCTTCAGGTTTACCATACCGTCTTTCTCTACCCTCTCGTCAAACTCCTCCCGGGCATATTTTCCCTTCAGCAGATTGTACAAAAAGTTAAACTGCACCGCATTGGTCAGCTCCTGCCGGCGCCGGAGCATGGGCAGCAGGTTATTTTTGACCCCAAAGAAGATCAACCCGGACCCCACCAAAAGGACAATAGCTATAATGCACCAATAAAGATGCCGAATCCTCCTGAAATCGGCGTAGACAATATCGGGATTATAGTACTGGACGTAAATCCTGCTTTCCTTTTCCACCCTGATTTCATAATAATTCTCCGGGATACCACCCTTCAACATTTCCGACAGCTCGTCATCCATATTGCAGGAATACTGGACTTTCCCCTGCCGGTCGAATACCACCAGATTATCGATAATATCCGTCTCCGGCATCTTCATCAGAAAAATCAGCAGGGCCCTCCTGCCGTTTATGGACACGGAAGTGTGGCAGATGGTCCTGACAGGCATCGTCCCCTCCGGAAGCGTCAGGAAAAGATATGTTTCCTCGTGGCCGGTCTTTTCCTCCTCCAGGATCTCATCCACGCTTTTCAATGCAAACAGCGGGTGCAGCTCCTGCAGCTTGTCCTTCCTGAAAGTGCTGGCAGTGGAAAGATAGGCAAATTCATCCCCCTCGTACCAGAAAATGATTTCCTGCAAAATCGGGTTGTTGATGGCAAAGCTCTGGAGCTTCCGCAGCACCTCCTTGGCTTCCTTAACGTTTGAAAGATCGCTTTTAAACGCAAATTCATCATCATAAATCACATTAGTCCTCACCGCGTCTAAACTGCTGAAGATTTCCTCCAGATCATTGGCATAGCCAATCATCTGATTTTCCAGCTGATAGGCATAGTTCTGCCTGATCCTTTCCAGTATGCTTATCTGGATAAATCCGGAAAACGCCACTACGGGCAGAAATAACAGTAAAACATAGAGTATAATATGCTTGTAGAATAACTTGTCTTTCATGAATAACTTCCTTTATGGCATTTTAACTTATCTGCTCGTATTATTACTGCCATTTCATCATACCACGGAAAAAAAAGTATGTAAATCTGCCAAAATAATACTCTATATGCCATTTTTTGTTACCGTTCCCACCGGAAAACTTGGCGGAACACATTGCAGCCTGCCAAAATCATCGGCAGATAGATAAAAGAAGCCTCCCGGAACCTCCTCTTCCGCTTTCAGGCACAAAGAGATTCCGAGAGTATCTATTGGCTATACCAGAATGGTGTACTCGGCATAAAAGGTTTCGGACGGCGCCAGCCTGTTCCCGTACTCCCGCTGTGACAGGTCCCCCCCAAAGGTTTCCCTGTCACACCTGCCATACCAGGGTTCAACACAGAGGAACGGGACACCCTTCTTTGCAGGGGCCCACAGGGCAAACAACGGCGCGTCGAAGCTGACTGTCACAAAGGGGGCGCCGCTGCTGTCACAGAGCGATACTTTATGTGCCTGGTCCTGCTCTATAACCAGCGCGTCCTCTTCAAACAGGTTCTCCGTGATATCCAGCATACCGTCCACTAAAGGATAATCTCTCCTGCGCTCTGACAGCAGGCTGCCCGTCCCTACAACACTGGATATGATTTTATCCTTTGTGTCAAACAGCAGCCTGCAATCCGTCTGCATGCCTTTGCCGCCGGGCGGGCACAAAAAACCCGGATGACCGCCAATGCTGAAATGCATCTCCTGTCCGCCGCGGTTTGTCACTTTCCAGGAAATGACCAGTTTCTTTTCCTCCTCTTTGTCAAACCGATAGCCGATTTCCAGTTCGAAATCAAAGGGGTACATTGCCTTTGTCCCCTCATCTGCCCTCAGCAAAAAGCTCAGCTCCTCCTCTGTCTGCCGCAGAAGTTCAAACTCCATGTCCTTCGCAAATCCGTGCTTGGGCACCGCATACTCTTTGCCGCCATACCGGTAAACGCCGTTTTTCAGGCTTCCCACAAAGGGGAAAAGCACCGGTGACGTCTCATTCCAATATAGGGGATTTGCATCCCACATATATTCTACGCCATTGCCCAAATTTTTCAGTGACTTCAGCTCAGCTCCGAGAGAGTCCACACAAATGCCAAGCCGGGAATTTTCCAAACGGTATATTGCCATACGTTTTCCCTTTCTCCTTATCCTTTTATTTATCCTTTGATGCCGCTGGCAGCCACACCTTCCACAAAGAACCGCTGGCAGCTCAAAAATACGATCACAATGGGGACGAGGGAGCATACGGACGCAGCCATGATCCACGCATAATCCGCCCCGTACTGGGAAATAAACATACGGATGCCCAGCTGTACCGTCTTAAGCTCTTTCGTCTTCAGGTAGATAAGCGGCCCCATAAAATCATTCCATACATTGGTGAAAGTGAAGATGATCAAAGTGGCCATAGCCGGCTTTCCAAGGGGGAATACAATCTTCCTGAAAATACCGAATTCATTCAACCCGTCAATTCTCGCCGCTTCACACAGCTCATCCGGGATACTGATATAAAACTGCCTCATCAGGAATACGCCGAATGCGGAAAATGCCTGCATCAGGATCAGGCCGATATGTGTGTCATTCAATCCCATCCCGGAAACCAGAATAAACTGCGGGACCATATACACCTGCCAGGGAACCGCTATAGTGGTAACATACATCAGGAAAATAATATCCCTTCCCACAAATTTACATTTTGTAAACCCGTATGCCGCAAAACAGCTGGTACACAGCTGGACTGCGGTGGTAATCAACGTCAGTTTGGCTGTATTTATGAAAAATGTGACCAGGGGAAGCTTATCCCAGATCACCTGGTAATTCTCCGGGTGCATGGTTTCCGGCCACCATCTCATAGGTATGGAGAACACGTCTTTATTTAACTTTAAAGAAGATATAATCATCCAGTAAAAAGGAACCAGCATAGCCACTGACAGACTGATCAAAAGAGCATACAGGATTATTTTTATGACTTTTTTCTTAGCACTCATTGCAATCCCTCCTATAAGTCTTTAAACCACTTTTTCTCCCCGCTGAACTGGATCAAAGTGATCACTAATACAATGGCAAACAGGACAATTGCCCCGGCGCTGGCAGGGCCAAACTCCCAGCTGGTAAACGCCTTTTCATAAATGTAATTGACGAGGGTCTTGGTGGCGTTTCCAGGGCCGCCCCCTGTCATGACATATACCAGGTCAAATACCTTAAAGCACTGGATGGTCAGCATGATCATCACGAAAAAGGTAGTCGGCGTCAGCATTGGAATCGTAATATGCCACAGCTTCTGCCATCCGTTTGCCCCGTCCAGGCTTGCCGCCTCGTACAGAGAGCTGGAGATTCCCTGCAATGCTGCCAGGTATACGATCATATAATATCCCATATATTTCCATATACTTACAATGGAGACTGCCACCATGGCCCAGTTTTTATCCACCACCCATCTGGGCGGATTGCTGATACCGATAAATTTGAGGATCTCATTGATCGGCCCAAAGTCCGGCTGGAACAGCATATTCCATACGGCTCCCACAGCAACGATGGAAGCGATATACGGAAAATAGAAGGCGGTCCTGAAAATTGCCACCCCTTTTAACTTATTGTTTAAAAGCACAGCCAGCAAAAGAGCCAATATCAGGGTGGGCGCCACCGTCATCACTGCATAAGTGATGGTATGGGTCAATGCCCCCCTGAAAATCTTGTCTCCGAATATGTCCGCAAAATTGGCAAACCCTACAAACTGCATGGGCCTCTTTGAACCGTCCCAGCTCATAACGCTTAATACGAAGGAGAAGATCACCGGTATAAATACAAATATGGCATAACCGATTAAATTGGGAAGGATAAAGGCATATCCTATCATGTTATTCCGGATTTTTCTTTTCTGCCCGGAAGTCAGAAAACCTGCTTTCCCATTGCTCATATGCGCATCCTCCAAGGAGAAGGGCTGGTTTACCAGCCCTTGATCTCCGTAACTCTCTCCGTCAGCTCCTGCATTCCTTCTTCCACACTATAAGAATGGATCATGATCATTTCATGCACTTCGTCCAATACGGTACGTATCTCTTCGATCTGAGGATCCAGGGGGCGGTCAAAGGAATAATGGACATAATTGAGCGCCTCAACATTGCTATCCCCTTCCGGGAAATACTCCGCTGCCGCAATCGTCTTTAAAGCGGCATCCGAAGGAATACCTGTGAACACGCCCTGCTGAGCCAGGATTTCCGCTGCCTCCTCAGAAGACGCAAATTTTATAAAGTCCCATGCCAGGTCTGCCTGGTCCGTATAAGCGCTGATCGCGATAGGAGTAAGCGCCCCCACGGTATAGCCTGCCTCTGTGTCCTTGGAATGAGGGATGGTAGCGATACCCCAGTTAAAATTGGTTTCCCCTTCTTCCTGTGACTTCATCATAGTAGCGATAAACCAGGTACCCATGGGCATCATCGCACACTGCTGGTTCTTGAATACGGAGGAGTAATGGATATTCGCCGTCTTCAAAGTGGAGTAATCCTGAACATAACCGTTGTCCTGGAGCGCAAGGCCTTCCTCATACCAGGACTGCATAAAGCCGTAATCCTTCTCCACAACAGTATTATTACCGTCCTGTACCGCCCAGTTTGTCACCAGCGCCTGCCAAGTGTGGTTATGGGAGCCGTATACTTTACTGCTTCCCTCACCGCTTGTCATTTTAGCAGCAAGTTCATAATACTCCTCCCATGTCATGTCATTGGAAGGATACTCTACGTTCGCCGCATCAAACAGATCCTTATTATAATAAAGTACATACCAGTCATTCCTGTAGGGAAGCGCATATGCTTTATCGTTGTACATTAACTGTTCCGCCGCTCCCTTATAAATGGAAAGGTCAAGGCCGTCCCGTGCAATATAATCGTCAATGGGAAGGAGCTGCTCCTTATCCGCCATCTGAAGCATAGAACCCATATCCTTCACCCAGATCACGTCGGGATCCGGCTGTGCCGCTGAAAGGCTGATTCCCAGGGAGTTATTGTACTCGTCTGCGGAAGTATCGATAATCTTGATCTTCACGTTTTGATTTTTCGCTTCATAGGCATCAATAATTGCCTGGAACTGCGGACTGGTGTCGTTATCCCATGTAGTTACGGAAAGTTCCTGTACTTCCGTGCTGCCGCCGGAGGTCTTATCCTCTCCTGCCGATGCCTGCCCTGAGCCTGACGAAGCCGCCTGGCCGGATGATCCCTGGTTTTGTGGGGAAGCGTTCCCACAGCCTGCAAGTACGCTGCAGGACATAATCCCTGCCATCAATGCTACAACAAATTGTCTCCTTTTCATGATAATTTCCTCCTTTTATCATTTCTTCAACTACTTGTTGTATTTAATTTATCAAAGCCCCTCCTTTTTTTGAATCAACTATTATCCGGATGAGATTTCCTTTTTTCCGAAATTTTATTTATTCCGTTTTTTTCATATACTTTTTTCATATTCTATTACTTTTTACATTTCCTTCCGCTCCCACCAGTCTGCTTTGGCGGGCACTTTGTCCAACACTATCCTCCATGCCGGGGCAGCTTACTGCCTGACACGCGTCGGAAATCTCAAATCAAGGCAATCCCCGGATCCGGCTCAGATTGCCCATTGGAAAATCAGTGCATCGGCATAATGTTTCAGCCTAAACCCTTTGCAGGCAGGCGGCTATTTCCTTCATGCGGGGGAGGCAGGCATCAAAAAACATTTTATATGACTCGCAGAAATAATTTTCTCCATACCCCATTCCCGGCTGTTCCCTGTGCCTGCGGCAGCCGCCGCGGCAAAGTCCGAAGTAACGGCAGCTTTTGCATTCGTTTGTATGGTTTAAGGAATTTTCAATAAACCCGCTCTCTTTTCTTCTCTGCTCAATCACCTTAAAGCTGTCTGTCCTCAGATTTCCAAGGCAGTAGCCGTCCAGGACATAAAAGTCGCAGGGATACACACTCCCATCCGCCTCCACAATATTTTGAAAACTGCACACGCCCCTCTGTTCACAGGACTCCGGCAGATACCCCATAAGGATTCCGATATAATTTTCAAACTGCCGGATAAAGGGTTGCTTCCCCTGCCTCAAATCCAAATCCCACAGTTCAAACAGATCGATCAAGAACCTCCCGTACATCTGGGGCGTCAAAGAATATTCCTGCCTCCCCGGGACTTCCTGTATGGGATCCAGGCAGGTAATATACTGCTGCCAGGAAAATCCCTGTTTCTTATACTTCTCATATATGGTCCGTATTTTGGGCGCCGTCCTGGCGTTTACTACTGTCAGAATATTGAAATCCACCCCCGCCTGCTCCATCCCACGGGCTTTCTCCAGTATACGGAAGTACGTGTCATTCCCGTGGATATCCTTCCGGTAGGCATCATGCGCTGCTTTTACGCCGTCGATGGACAGGCCTACCAGGAAACGGTTTTCGGCAAAAAAGGAATACCACTCTTCGTCCAGCGCATACCCGTTGGTCTGAAATGCATGGGAAACCGAAACGTTTTTCTGATTATACTGATTTACCAGCCGGATATACTGTCTGTAAAAATCCAGGCCTGCCAGCGTCGGCTCCCCACCCTGGAAGGCAATGGTACATTCCTTCTCCGCAAACTCAAAAATTTCCCGCACCACATGCTCCAAAGTATCCTGGCTCATAATCCCATAGGACGCCTGTTCCCTTTTTCGCATCTCATCCGCATAGAAACAGTATTTGCATTTCATATTGCACAATCCCGAAGCAGGTTTTATCATCACAGAAATCCCAGGCATTCTATATTGTCCCCCTTAAAATCACGTATTTTACCACAGGCATACTTCCGGCCCCGCCCAAATGGCTGCCGGCAGTAAAGTATCCTTTCTAACAATATACTTATTCCCTCTTTAAAAGTCAACCGTCCTGTCCCGTGCCCATGTATCCCCCATCCTGTATATGTGCCCCATCCCCTTTATGCGCCTCATCCCCTTTATGCGCCTCATCCCCTTTATGCGCCTCATCCCTTTTATGCGCACCATCCCCTTTATGCGCCCTTGCCCTCTGCACCGGCTTAACATATAATAAGAACATACCATAAACAGCAGACATATCATAATGGCAAAAAACTCCAGGAGGGAATTTCATGCTGACAATACGACACGCGGAACCGGGCGACAAAGATTTCTGGTTCACATTGGACAAACATATATCCGAGACGGAATTTGAAAGGAAAATCAGGGACAAAATGGGTTATATCCTTTTACTGGACAACGTTCCCGCAGGACTGCTCCGCTACAATCTCTTCTGGGACAACACACCCTTCTGCAACCTGCTCTATATTGCCCCTGCCCATCAGCGCATGGGCCTTGGGGAAAAAATGATGCTGCATTGGGAAAAAGAAATGAAAGCTTTGGGATATGACCTGGCCATGGTTTCAACCCAATCAGATGAATATGCACAGCACTTTTACAGGAAAATAGGATATCAGGATGCCGGGGCGCTGGTTATCAATCTCTCCAGTGCGGCACAGCCAATGGAATTGTTCTTCATCAAGCCGCTCTCGCAAGATACCTGAAAACAAAAAGGTTGATAATAAATTGTAGTTGGTGTCATCCTATTTGCAGATCATGCTTACAAATCTTTCATTTAGTTCTTTTTATGCTAAGATACCATACGGAGGGGAATTAATGGAGATAAAGACAAGACAAATAGATGGTAAGCCATTAACAATAATTATTGAATATCCTTTATTAGATGCCAAAACCAAAAGACTGATTCATAAAATCAAAACACTTGATTTTGTGGTTAATGGTAACAGTAACGGAAAAGTTTTTCAGGTTCATATATCGGATATATATTACATGGAAGCGGTAGATAGAAAAACTTTCTTATATACAAAAGACGAAGTCTATATGTCGGATAAAAAATTATATGAATTTGAAGAAATATTTCGAGATACAGGTATCATCCGAATCAGCAAATCCTGTCTGATGAACATGGATATGCTTTATAGCGTAAAACAACTGATGAACAGCCAGCTAGTACATCGTTGCATTAATTCTTGAGTAATCAGCACTCGCTGTTCACGCCATCGCCGCGTTGTCGTCAGTCAACGATGCCACCGCATCGCCTCCTTCCTCCGCCTTACGCTGACGCAAACATCAAGCACTGATTTACTTCAAGATTAACGCAATGCTGTACTAGAAGCGACATTGCTTAATGGGGAAAAATTAATCATAGCAAGAACGTATTTGAAAAGTATTAAAGACATTTTAAAGGAGGACGTAAGATGCTAAAAGAACTTCTGCAAAAGACATTTATATTTGCAGCAATCATAATTTTAGCGGTTTTTTCCTTTTCGCTTTTGTGGGTCGGGATGACGCCGGAGATAATGCTTGTGTTTGAGATTTTTATCTTGTCCTTTTTTGTTACTGTCATTCAGCATTTTGCAAAACAAGTCCTATCCACTTATTTTTTGGTTAATATTATGGTTGAATATGTTGCTATTTCTGTCTTTGTTTTCTTATATGGATATTTTGTAGGATGGTTTTTTAAATCAAATTGGTGGATGGCGTTTGTGTATGTGGCAGCCGTATATGTTCCGGCTTACTTTCTTGATATGGCAGTTGTTAAAAGGGATATTAATTATATCAATGCACAGCTGGAAATGAGGCGCAAAGACCATGAAAGAATTTAATGAAACAAAACAGTTAATCCTGTTTTTTATCATCACGCTTACATGGACATGGGTATTTGGCTTTGTCCCTGTATTTATGGGAATAGAGGGAACGCCGCTGGGAACATTCTTATTTTATTTCGGCGGTGGCGCACCCTCTGTCACAGCGTTGTTTATTGTATTTTTAACCTACTCAAAAGAACAGAGAAAAGATTATTTTAGGCGGTGCTTTCGTTTTCGGTATATGGGGATAAAATGGCTTGTTTTAATAGTTTTGTTCTTCACATTAATATCGATTGTTGCAATTTGGATAGGTGTGGGCATATTTGCTTTTGAAATGCCGGGGATGAATTATGTACATGCGATTGTACAAAATCCGTTTAACCTGGTTTTCGTATTGTTCATTTCTGTTATTTCCGGTCCGCTCAATGAAGAATTTGGTTGGAGAGGTTATGCTTTGGAGAAATTGTTTGTAAGATGTGGGTTTACCAAAGCTACTTTACTTTTAGGTTTTATTTGGGGAATCTGGCATTTAGCATGGTACTTCACACCTGGGCAGGCGCAATACGATTTGCTTCAAAATTCATTATTTGATGCCATTATGTACATACCAAGTGTTATGATTTTCAACTTTGCTGTTTCGTATGTCTACATTAAAACAAAAGGGAGTATTTTAGCAGGAGCATTCGTCCATATGTTTAGCAATTTGCTGGGAAGTCAGCTTATTTCTCCATATTCTACTGAAATCGGCATGACAATTCGATATACAAAAATGGCTTTTTTCGGTTGTCTTGCGCTATATTGCATTTTTTCTAAGAAATTTAAAGAAGAATACAATGAGAGAGTTTCAAGTTTTGTGTAAACACAAAAAACTGACATAAGATTTATGAATAGTTACAAGCGGGCAGAGCCGTTTTTCTGGTTCTGCCCTCGTCTGTATTATACAGGGAATTTTATCCCTGTCAATCCAGCTCCTTTACAGATTCCTGCCAGATAAGCGTTCCTCAAAATAAATTTCCAGCTGGGAATGGATCTGCCCCCAGTCCTGGCGGTGACCCGTCCATTTCTTTGTGATGTCCATCATTGCCAGGTACAGCATTTTTAGCAGGCTGTCGTCGGTGGGGAACACGGTTTTGGATTTGGTCACTTTCCGCAGCTGGCGGTTGAACCCTTCGATCGCATTCGTCGTGCTATCACGAAATCGGTATAGTACCACTTATACCGACAAAAAAACTATACCGATGTTTTTCAGTAACCTGGCAGTAACAGGCATTTCCTGAAAAAGGTCGGTATAGTTTTTGACCTTTTCTTAAATATCCTTCATGATGGAGTAAAAAGAAGGAGGGCTCCAATAATGAAAGAAGGCCAAATGGAACTCGATGGATTGGTCCAGAAAGTAATGGACCAAATGGATGAGAGAAGGTATGAGAAAAAGATAATTACACGTTATCGTTCCAGCTTTAGGCTTCTTATATCTGTATCACATGATATGGGAGAAGACAGACTTTCGGAAAGACTCATGAAAGCTTTTCTGGACAAACCAGTCAGCTGCGGTGAAAAATGGGCCACAAAGGAACTGACTCACCGGAAACGCTGCCTCAGGCTGCTTCTGTCACTTATGCGGACAGGAACCGTTGACTGGAGAAGACAGGACACTGGCGGCATATCCAAAAAGATTACGGATAGAACATTCCGGTCAGAACTGGAATGCTTTGCCAACTCTCTGGAACAGGAGGGAGTCAGCCCCAATACGATGTCCGGATATAAACGGATTGCTGCTTATTTTCTGTTGTTCTGCCAAAAAAAAGGATATGGGAAGTTATCTGATATCCGGACAAATGATATAAGTACATTCATCCTTTCCCTTTACAGGGACGGACGGTTCCGGCCTTCTACGATTGGAAGCGGTCTGGCAGGGCTGCGCAGGTTCCTTTCCACCAATGCCCACACGGCGCAGTTCCTCCTGGAGATACCAGTCCATCTGCCACGGGAAGTAAAGATCATGGAAATCTATAATGATGAGGAGCTTGCAGCCATCAGATCCACACTCTCATCAGGGGTGCTTACGAAAAGGGATACTGCTGTCTGCAGGCTCCTCCTGGAAACAGGGCTCCGGGGGATTGATGTCTGTGCTTTGAGGCTGAAAGATATCGACTGGGAAAAGGACTGCATCTCTATCCTTCAGAGCAAGACAAAGAAAACGCTTGTCCTTCCTTTGAGGGCTTCTTACGGAAACGACATCACTGATTATGTCTTGAATGAGCGTCCCCAGGGCGGATCAGACTATGTCTTCCTGAAGACCTTTGCACCGTTTGGGCGTCTGGGTACAGGAAGCATTTATGAAATCCTGAAAAAACTGGAGGGACTTGCCGGGATCAAAAAAGAAGAACGGCCGGTGGGGAGCCGGACGACAAGACACTACGCCGCATCCTCCATGCTCCGGGCAGGCATTCCCATGCCAGATATCTCAGCAGCTCTCGGCCACAGGAATCCGAACATTGTATCCGTATACCTTTCAACTGATGCCAGGAGCCTGTCCGCCTGTACACTTCCGCTCCCATCTGTCTGGAAAGGAGGCGTTTCCGATGCGCAGTAAATCCCTGCCAGAGATGATCGATCAGTTTGTCTCCTATAAAAAGGCAAACGGGTACCAGTACCAGGCCGGAGCTTATTATCTAAAGAAATATGCACGGTTTGTCATGGAAACAGCTCCTGAAACTGCGGCACCGGATAAGGCAAGCGTTGAGGGATTTCTTGAAAAGTTCCGGGATACTCCGGGAAGCCTTTATAATGC
>CANRWO010000018.1 GCA_947643615.1 uncultured Lachnospiraceae bacterium | reverse complement strand
GCCATTCCCGGCAGACGACAGCCATTCTGCTGAACCCTCACTTCCGCCATTCCCGGCAGACGACAGCCATTCTGCTGAACCCTCACTTCCGCCATTCCCGACAGACGGATCATGGAGGCCCGTCTCCCCGGCGCCGGACTGTATCCCATCCAAAAAGCCGCCCCACTCTCCCTGCCTGATCTCCAGCCACTCCGGCAGTTCTCCTGTTTCCGGCACAATGCGGCAGCACAATGTCCCTCCCCCGTCGTTTGCCAGTTCCAGCGTCACCCTTTGGCAGCCTTCATACAAAAAGTCGTCCACTTTTACCACCTCGGGAGAACCGTAATTTTTATAGTAGACCCTTTCTTCATCCTTCCGCGAGACACTGAGCCTGGGGGCGCGTACAGGCATCACATGGCAGACCATGGGATATCTGCAGCCATCCTCGTTCCACCTGGTGAAGCCAATGTGGGGGGCAAGCTGCATCCCGTTCCATTTCCCGCCCTGGAAGCGCCCGAACTCTTCCGCCAGCTCCCGGTCCCTGGCAATGCATTCCTCCGCCAGCCTGCCGTAATCGTTGGCAATCCACCGTCCCTGGTTCGCATAATGGCGGTTCTTCCCGGCGTACAGATGCATTTTCATCAGGTTCATACCTGCTGTAAGGGGATAATGGACCATGCTGTAATATCCCTTTTTATCCCTCTCCCCAAGCTCCTCCAAAATACCACAGGAAGCTTTCTCCACCTCCAGGATCTGCTTCAGCATCCGGTCAGCCTCCAGATAATGGCAGGGGTGATAGGTTCCTTCGTTCATAGCCTCCGGCCTGCGCAGAGAGAGCAGGCCGATATATTCCGTAAAGACTTCCGTGATCCTTTCCCGGAGCGTGCCCCGGGCCATTTTGGCGCTCTCACACATCCCAAAGCAGCCTTCCGCGCCCCGGCGGCTCCTCTCCCAAAAGTTTTCCGCCGCCCACTTTTCCGTGTATTCCCGGGCACTGTCGGGATTGTCCACACCCCACTTCCCATAGTCATAGGCAAGGTTCATGAAATAGGTCAGGGGAACCTCATGGAACTTCACGTCTCCCACGTTTACAATCCATAATTTCCGTATCCCGTATTCGTAGGCCATACACATCTGCTCCCAGGTCTTGGAAAGGGGTGTAGAGTCAATCCATTCGTAGGATACAGGCCCGCCGTGATAGTCGAAATGGTAGTACATGCCAAAGCCGCCTTTATGGTTTCGGATTTCCTCCGTAGGAAGGGTGCGCATATGGCCGAAGTTATCTTCGCAGAGCATACAGATCACCTCGTCCAGTTCCTCCCAGTCCTTCAATCCGGGGACTGTCCCGTCACCGTAAAAATAAGCTTCCACTTCTTTGTACAGCGCCAGCATCTGAGGCACCTTGGACAGATCCTCGTCTACATTCTTTCGGATCAGCTGCCGCTGTTTTGTGATGATATCCTTTAGCAGCGCCACGTTTTCCGCCACGGTGGCGTCATCCCCCAGCATGGAGCTGTCTCTCTCCCCCCGCATACCTATGGTAATCACGTTCTCATACTTTCCGCTCCTCTTAAGGGAATCCTCCCAATACCGCAGCAGTCCCTGCTCATTGGTATAAAAGTTCCACTGGTTTCCGTAAGGACTGCCCTCACCCCTCACCTGGTCCCACTCCTCACTGGCCCTCAGGCAGGGTTCGTGATGGGAATACCCCATCACCACCCCATAAATATCCGCCAGCTCCTCGTTGGCTCCGCCGGGCCCGTCCAGGGGGAAGGAAGCCGTCCACATGGCAGGCCAGAGATAATTCCCCCGCATACGGAGAAGGAACTCAAAAACATGCCGGTACGCCCCGGCGTGGAACCCGCCGAAATGCTCCGTCACCCACGTACCGAAGCAGGGCCACTCGTCATTGATAAAAAAACCTCTGTAGTACACACTGGGTTCCTTTGACAGGGTACAGATATCCTCCCTTATTACTGCCTTCTCCAGCCGCCTGGGAGCGGAGTCCCCCCAGAATACCAAAGGGGTCACACCCAGATATTCGGACAGTGCAAACATGCCGTAAATAGTGCCCCTCTTATCGCTGCCGCAGATCACCAGCGCCTGCCCCACCCCGGGAAAGGGATTCCGGGCAAAAAAGATCTGATAGACCTCCCGCTTGCCTTCTACACCGGAGAATTCCGGTTCTCCTGGGGATAGTGGCAATCCCTGCCTCCGCTCTTTTGCCATGCGCGCCAACAGGGGGCTTTTCCCCCATGTGGCGCAGAAAATCACCGCATCCGTCCCTTTCCCGTCCAGGTCCTTCTCTGTGACCATCCTGGGTTTGATGCCTGTCACCAGCTCTATATCCGATGCCACCGTCTCACCGATCCTCCTTACCCCCTCAAAGGCGCACTCTTCTATGAGAATCGGAACGATCCGGCCGTTTTCCACTAAAGATAATTCCATTTTTGTCTCCATGCCTGTCCAAGGCAAACTTGCTCGCTTAAGTGCCGCTTTCGGCGGCGCAAGCGGTTGTCTTTTTCCAATTCTATCCCTTACACATACCCGAAACCCAGTATGGTGAACTGCTTATCCTCGTCCCCTTCCGCCATCCTGATCTCCACATGGTGCTTTCTGCGCTCCATGCCCCTGGACAGGATCAGCGCGTTACAGTGTACCCACCCCACCTCTTTGGGATCGATCACACGAACCTTTTCCCCGTCCACAATAGCCTCTATGCATCCCGCCTTGGGAGAAGCGGAATCCTTCTCAACAATCAGCAGCGCGCTGCATTCGATGTCCATGCAGAAAGGGCGGCTGCCGGAGGTATGCATCCAGTTATCGGTAAACTGGGGGGTGCGGAAAAGATTCCGGTCCCGCTCCACTGCCTGCAGGTCCCTGTCCGTACCCGAGAAATCCCCGCAGTCAATCTCCGCGATCCCCTCCGCATTCTTTCGGTCGAGCAGCCGGATATCCGTAAATTCAATGCCGTACACAGGGGCAACGTTTTCCGGGTAATCCGCCGGCTGCGTCACATTCTGCGCAACCCGGCCCCCTGCGGGGGAAGTTTCCCCATCCCCACTGTCCGCAACCTTCAGCAAATGCAACAGGCAGTCCGCCATGACAGTGTGCCCGGCATTGGAGGGGTGATACACATCATAAAAATACTGGTTTTTGCTGATCACTCTTCCGGTGTCCGGCTTGAGATAAAACTGCTCCACCACACAGTCCTTCAGGCTCACCATGGGCAGTCCGTACGCTTTTCCCACTTTGGACAATCGTTCCTGGAGGTTCACGTCGTTGGAAAAGACCGAGAACAACAGGATTACTGCAGGCTCTTTGGGGCCTTTCAATATTTTCCGTACCAGGCATTCAAAACTCTCCCCGCCTGTTTCGTCTCCTTCGTCATTCACGGCAAACTCCACCACCACCAGATCCGGCGATATTTCCCCGTCGCTGCAAACATCTCTGCTATAGCGTACCATACCCAGCTCCGAGGAGGTCCCTCCTATACCCGCTTTTACATAACGCACATTATCATCCGTGCCCCTGCCGCACAGCTGGCAGAACCCCCGGAAGGCCTTCCACGCATAACATTGTTCGTTGATGGGGATCGCCCCGGCGCCCTGGGTGATGGAACCGCCGATAAAGGCCACATTGGTCTCTTCTCCTGCCCTGGCCTTCCTAATCACCCTCCGCAACCTGTCGCAATTTCCCACTTGCATCAATGAGCGTTCCAGCATTTTTCCATATGCAGGGTTGCCGAAATCCACCGGTTCTTCCTGCTCCGGTTCCGGAGCGTCAAAGCCGTCCTGGAGATAGAGACGCACCGTCACTTTTGCCAAAGTATTGGCTTTTGCAAACTCAAAACGCATCTGCCCCGGTGTATCGTCATCCTCCGACCAGTCCACATCGGACAATTTTATCATATGTTCCATACCGTCCGCCCTTACCGCAGCCTCGTATTGCGTACCGGTGACATAGGGGTCTGCCTTGCCATACATCTGCAGCACAAAAGTCGTTATCTCCCTGGGGTCCTCCGTCTCAACGGATACCCCCATGGCATATACAAGCCTGCGGAAGCCTGCCGCCGTATGGAGCAGGTCTAATGTCCCTTCATCGGAAATCCCTCCCGCGATCCGGGCAAAGCTCACCAGCCTCTCATCATTCAGGAAAATAACCTGTACTCCTCTGCCGTCGGCCTGGGGGGAGCCTGCTACCTGCTTGTTCCGCATTATATAAAAGCTCTTTCGCTTTTTTTCCGGATCTTTTGGCGCTTTGGGTGCCAATACCTTTTGCCCTTCCATTTCAACCCTCCATAGATTCACATAGCACAAGGGCGCCACACCTGTCAGTGCAGCGCCCACTGTATATCATTTGATTCCGTTAAGGAAGCATATCCACGTCGCCGTAGGTAGCAACCCACTTCTCTTCACGCTCATCCATGATAGCCTGGCCGCCGGCATTCAGGTAATCCTGGACACCCTGGTCCCATACCTTGTCAAAGTCGGCTACGGGAGCGATCACCGCGTTGTCATAAGCGATATCTCTCTTCTCGGAGAGGACAGGTCCCATACCTTCTTCGCTGGAAAGCGCACCTACATTAACGTTCTTACCTACTCTCATGTCTGTATTCGCGATCACATCGGCCGCCTGAACGATTGCCGCGTCAATTCCGGCATAGTTATGTGCCCTGGAAATAGCAGTCTTCTCTGCGTCAGCCAGCTTCAGGCCGTTACAGGTAATGGTATAGTCGATGTTCATACCGGAGTTCTGGATTGCGTCGCCGGTTGCCGCAACGGTCTCCACTGCGCCGTCCTCCAATACGTTATGAGTCACGCCTTCGTCACCGATCTGCAGATACTCGATATGCTCGGGATCGCTGATCCAGTCAAGGTACAGCATACAAGCCAGAGGCTCGTCATTGGTGCTGGGGAAGAAAATCTTACGGTCAATAGGTCCGGGAACGAACTTGGTGTAATCACCGTTCTTATCCTCAAAGCAGTCAATTGCCACATATGCAGCATCTTCACCTACGATTCTCTGCAGGGAAGCGTTGATGCTGTCCTCACCGTTACGGAAAGGATAATCCCAGTTATGGGTGAACGCGCCTACATAGCCGGCCTTCATCATATCATCCTCGGTGCTGTCGCCGCTGCCGTACAGTGCAAAGTCATCCCAAAGCAGGCCGTCATTGTACCACTTGTTCAGCAGCCTGATGGCTTCTTTAGTGCCTTCCTGGGTCAATTTTCTGTCGTCAAAGCCGTTTACATAAAACTCTCTGTCGGAGATAGCGGGATCGATAAAGGATTCGATCAGAGTCGCAGCTCTCCAGCCTACGTCAAAGCTGACAGAGTAAGGGATCATCTTGTCTGCGTCTGCCCCAAGGAGCTTATCTGCGTTGTCCCTGAAAGCGATCAGCATTTCTTCAAATTCCTGCTTTGTGGTGGGAGCCTTCATGTTCAAGGCATCCAGCCAGTCCTGACGTACAAAGGTATTGATACGGTTGCTGACAGCCAGTTTTGCCTCAATACCCCAAACGGTGCCTGTCTCAGGATCCCTGTCCCAGTAAAGGTTGGTCTCGCCCAGCCAGTCCCAAAGATTAGGAAGCTCGGCCTTATAATCCTCAAGGTAAGGAGCCAGGTCAAGAACCCCCCCCATATTGGCATAAGTCTGAATGGTAGGATAATCGTAGGTTACACAGATATCGGGAGCATCGCCTGCCGCCAGAAGGTTATTGATCTGCTCAACCTCTGTCCAACGGGGTACGGATACAAATTCAACCTGTACATTGTGATCCTCCAGCATACCTTGCTTGATGTACTCGGTATACATGTTGTTTGTGGGATCGGAACCGCCGTCGTTCTCACGGTTATATACCTCTACGGTAATAGTCCTGGTCTCGGCAAATTTACCGTCAACCAATTCGCCGGTGGCATTTCCCGCATCTGCTGCGGAAGAGCCGGCCGCTGCGGAACTGCTGGAGCCTGTAGACCCGCTGGCTGCCGCGGAAGACTGGCTGTCTCCGGAATCGCCGCCGCAAGCTGCCATGGACATTACCATAGCGCCTGCAAGTAAGATAGATAACACTTTCTTCTTCATTCTTTCATACCTCCCTTAATGATAAGTTTGAATATTGTGAATCAACGGACTGCCGTTTTGGCAGTCCGGTTCTTCCGCCTTTTCGTTTTGGGAATTTTCTCCCGTATTTCCCACCTTTATGTATTCACGGTCCGAATCTTATTACTCTTTCACTGCCCCAAGCGTCACCCCATGGATAAAGTACTTTTGGAGCCAGGGGTAAATACAGAGGATGGGCACCGTGGAGAACATGACTATGGCCGCCTTCAGGGACTCTGTCAGGCCCGGTGCGGAGAATCCTTCCTGGGTAGCTACTTCCACGGAGTTGATATTGTTCAATATGTTATACAAAAGCAGCTGCAAGGGATAAAGCTTCGGCTCGTTCACGTACATCAGCGCATCCGAGTAACCGTTCCAGCGCCCTACCGCATAAAACAGGGCAAGTGTAGCCAGCACCGGTTTTGACAGGGGCACGTAAATCTTAATGAGAATGGTGAAAAAGCTGGCCCCGTCTATCTCCGCGGATTCCCTTAAGCTGTCGGGTATGCCGTAGAAAAAGCTTCTCATGATAATCATGTTGTAAACGCTCAGACAGCTGGGTATAATCAGCACCAGCGGATTGTTCAGCAGCCCAAGGGGTTTCATCAGCAGGTAATTAGGAATCGTACCTGCGTTAAAGAACATTGTAATGGTGATAAATATGTTGATTGCCGAACGGCCCTTCAGGCCGCCGAATATCAACGGATACGCACAGAGCGTCGTCATGGTCAGTGACACCAGCGTACAAACCGCCGTAAGAAATACCGTCCAGAAAAATGCCCTGATATATTTTACATCCGAAAGTACCGTGGCATATGCTTCTAAATTCCATCCTTTTGGCCAAAGGTATACCTGATGCCTGATCAAGGCGTCTGTGGAACTCAACGACCTGGCTAAGAGGTTTACCATAGGAAGCAGGCACACCACGCTTACCAACAGACAGATTATCACAAATACCCAATCGCCGATTTTACCGGATTTTGATTTGATTTTCATATTGATATCCATTCCTTTCCCGCAGGAACCTTTCTCTCTATCGCAGGTTCCCATACGAAGGTCTAAAGCACTACGTTTTTCACATCATTACCAGATGCCCCGTTCTCCCAGCTTCCGGGAAATCCAGTTTGCCATCAGCAGGAAGAACACGCCTACTACCGACTGGAACAGGCCTACCGCCGTAGTCAGGGAGAACTGCAGTCCCTTGATCCCGACTTTGTAAACATAGGTGGAAATTACATTGGCTACGTCCATGACCAGGTTGTTCTGTAATGCAAAGGGACGGTCAAAGTTGCTGCCCAGGATATTGCCCAGGTTCATGACCAGCAATACCACGATCGTAGGTTTAATGCCTGGCAGCGTGATATGCCACATCTTCTTAAAGCGTCCGGCCCCGTCCACGGATGCCGCCTCGTACAATTCCGGACTGATCCCCGCGATGGCCGCAAGGTATACAATGGAACCCCAGCCGAAATTCTGCCATACGCCCAGTCCCGCGTAAGTGGCTACCCAGTGCCGGGACTCATTCAGGAAAGGAACCGATTCCATTCCCAGATTGTTCAATATCATATTGATGAAACCGGTGGAAGGCGCAAACAGCTGCAGCGCCAACCCGTAAATAATAACCCAGGAAAGAAAGTGGGGCATATATGCTATGGTCTGTACCACCTTCTTAAACCGCTTAAAGCACAACTCGTTAAGGATCAATGCAAAAATAATGGGGGCCGGAAATCCGATAACCAGATCCAGCAGGTTCAATCCCACCGTGTTCCTCAGGGCAAGGATAAAATCTTTGCTCTTAAACGCTTTTATGAAATACTCGAACCCGTAGTTCTTAGCCAACGGCAGCTTCCATACGCTTTCCACGATACTGTACTTTTTAAAGGCGATCTGTATGTATATCATGGGTACATACTTAAAGATCAGCAGGTACAAAAGCGGCAGCGAGAGCAAGGCATATAATTGCCAATATCGCTTCATGTAGACTTTGAAACTGGTTTTTCGCCGTGGTGCAATTGGTTGCTTTTTGCTATTCACAAAACCATACCTCCTCATAAATATTTTTCATTTCCCGTTTGATAATCTCATTATAACACGCTACCCACTTATTGCTTATCAGATATTGCTAATAATTGTACTGATATTGCGGTTTTAGTTCTTTTATCACAATTTTATTGACCATATTGCCTTTTCCCATGTGCTGTGCTATCATTTTATATAGATATTTTGTCCTGATAAACATTATTTTCCCCGCGGTTATTATGCATTTTGACATTTGCATATATTGCTTATTAGCAATTTCTGCACATTAATTTTTCCATCAGAAAACATTGGCGTGTCCTTCAGACGATTGATACACGCCAAAATGAGAGTCCTTTGCTTTCTTTTGTGCTTATCGGGACTATCTACAGGGAGGGATTCATTGTATGGACGACTTAAGCCGGTTCTATTTAGACGATACTCTGTTAAGCAAATACAAAAAACAACAGGAGAAAAATAATTTCTCCAGAACACTAAACGGCATTTCGGAATCCGTCTCCTATCTCCCCGGGTCCACCGTCCGGTTCTGGCTGAACGACGAGCCCGACGAATATGCCATGCACTGGCATCCTGCCATAGAGATGGTCATTCCCCTGGAGAATACATACACCGTGATCGCCGGACAGGAAACATACGGACTGGCCCCCGGGGATATCTTCATTATTCCGGGAGGCGAGCTCCATCACCTTATCGCCCCTGCCACAGGAAGAAGGCTGATCTACCTCTTTGACCTGGACCTGCTGTCAGGCATCCGGGGGTTTTCCTACCTCACCTCTTTCCTGTCCCAGCCGGTCCTAATCAACAAAAGCAACTGCCGGCCTATTTATAAGGAAGAAGCGACGCTTATCACCGAGCTGTGCCGCGACTATTTCAGCAATGACAGCCTGCGGGACATGATGATCTACTCCCATCTTCTTGCGTTTTTTGTAAATTATGTGAGATACCGTATATCGGTAGAAGATACCATGGGGTTCAATCCCGTCAGCGAGACCCGCCAAAAGGACCTGACGGAGAAATTTAATACCGTCTTTGATTATCTGGATGAACACTATACAGAAGACATTACCCTGGAAAAAACAGCCGATGTGGCAGGCTTTTCCAAGTTCCATTTCTCCCGGCTCTTTAAGCAGTGTTCAGGTTATAATTTTTATGATTATGTATGCTACCGCAGGATCAAAGCCGCCGAGACCCTTTTGCTGAAACCCGGGATCTCTATCACGGAGGTGGCGCTTCAATCCGGCTTTTCCAGCCTTTCCACCTTTAACCGCACCTTCAAAAAGGTGAAGGGATGCACTCCCTCGGAATACCGGAACCTGTTCAGCTCACAGATCCATCCTTTCCTGTAAGCAGGATAACTGCCCCGGATTCCATGTGCAACGGGATTCCGGGGCAGTGCGGGGAATGTCCTGTTTCGGGCATTCCCCGGTGTGAAAATCCCTGCCGCTTACATTCTCCTAAACTCCAAAGAAACCAGGTCGAAATGGCTTCCCGGCAGGAAGATGACCTCCACCTTCCCGCAGCCTGTCAGTTTTTCAATGGAAAAGACCTGTTCCCTCTCTTCCCCGTCCCCACCGGAAAATTCCAGGATCCGGTTTACCGTCCCCCCGGAAGCATCCGTAAAATGGATATGAATGGAATTTTTCTCCAGGGGCGTGCGTCCCCAGACCACAACGCAGTCCGCACCGCTTTCCCCGAAATCCATGTCCTCATAGACGAGAGTCACATTGTTCCCGATCTCACGGACGGCTCTGCCGTCTCTTTGGAAGCTGTCGCCGTATACGCTGGCGGCATCCGATGCCCACAGGCGCTGGTATGCCTTTTCCAGCCTGGTAAACACAAAGCCTTTCAAATGCACCTTGGCGCGCATGGCAAACCCCAGCGTAGCAATGCCCCTGATCCTCTCCGGCAGCCGATAGGTCTCCTCCTGGTACACATTCCACTTTGACGGCTTCTGATACACTACCGTATCCAGCAGACGGCTGTCCGCGCCGCCAGGCTTCCCCAGCCAGATCTCAATAGGGTATTCTTCGTCGGAAAGCGCGAAGATGGGCAGGGTGATCACATCGGAACCGAAGTCCCCGAAGTCGATCCCGCTATAGACCACACCGCTGACTCCGTCCCGGGCGGTGGCAATGCCTTTTTCGTTGCCGTTCCCGATCTCTCCCAGAGTATCCGTGTACAATCCGGCGGAAATCAATTCATAAGGGTTCAAAAACGCCTGCCCCAGGCCCTCTGCCTTACATTCCAGCTGGGAGACCAAAGTCACCCTACCTCCCTCCCGGGCCATGCAGCGGACATAAAATTCCCCGTCGCCGTATGCCGTGACTATGGCCCTGCAGCGGTTTCCGCTCCCGGTATCTTCTGCTGTGGCAGCCTCTGCAGCAGCGCTTTCCCCTGGCCGGTTCCCCGCCGCAAAGCTGTTTTTGCCTGCCGGGTTCTCCCCGGATACCTGGCATACCCTGGCAAAACCGACTTCAATGCCTCCCTGGTTTACCGCCTTCCAGACCAGCTCCGGATTTGCAGCGGCAGGGTAAACCACCGCTTCCACTGCAATTTCCCTATTCTCCTTTGTGATCAGCTGGCCTTCCGGGGCATGAAGCTCCACTTTCCGGGCAGGATGCCTCCGGGGCAGGATATCCCAATGCAACGCATTTTCCCCGGCCTTGCAGTGCCCGGCGCAGTCGTCCCGGTATTGGGCGCCCCGGTTTCCCTGCTGAAGGCAGTCCTTCCGGCACGGCGCCTGTTCCCCCGTACAGGATGCCCGGCCTGTGGCTTCCGCTCCCGGCGCATCCCCGGGGTACACGGACAGTTTGGCCTCCGCCGGCTCTAACCCTTCCCCCGTTACCCTGACTGTGATCTCTCCGGCCTCACCGGCGCTCCCTACCACAGCCAGTAATTTCCCGGAAAACAGCTTCCTCACATTGGTCTTGTATTCGTCGTAATCGGTGCTGTCGCCGTTGTCCAATCCCAACAGCCTTCCCGGCCCGTCAAGCTCCACCCGCACATAGTCCATGGCATTCTCTACCGCTTTTCCCTCTGCATCCACCGTCTCTATGGTGAGGAAACAAAGTTCCCCGTCACCGGTGCCCAGGGTTTCCCTGTCCGGTGTGAGCCGTATGGCATAACTATCCCCGAAGGAGCTCCTGCTTTCCCTGGCCACCTCTTCCCCGTCGCTGCCATAAGCGATTGCCGTGATGGTACCCGGTTCGTAGGGAACCTGCCAGTCCCCCAGCAGTTTTTCCCCTCTCTCATGGTCGATCTCCTGCCTCCCCCAGGATACCCCGTTCACCAGCAATTCCACTGCAGGGGCATTGGTACAGGCCCGCACGTCGATGATCTGGCCGGGGTTAAAATCCCAATAGGGAAAGAGGTGTACCATAGGGGCCTTCCGGTAGTCCGTCCACTCTGCCTGAAATACATAGTAAGCATCCTTCGGGAACCCGGCGGTATCCACCTGCCCGAAATAAGAATTTTTCGTGTGGTAGGGCGTAGGCTCCCCAATATAGTCAAAGCCGGTCCACAGGAACTGGCCGAAAATATATTCCGCGTCACGATCCCCCATAATGCACTTTTCCAGGCTCCTGGCGCCCCAGCTGGTGGTGGAATTCCCCAGCGCGGAACACTGCTCATCCTCCTCTGCAAGCACAGGCTGCCTCAGCGGGAAATGATAGATCCCCCTGCTCTGTACCAGGGACGCCGTCTCGCTGCCGTACATGATCCAGCCGGGATGCTCCTTATGCTGTTCCTCATAATATTTCTCCCCGTAATTGTACCCCGCAAACTTCACGATATCCGCACATTTCCGGGCATTCTCCCAGGCCATATAGTTGGAGCCTATGGTCACCGGCGCATTTCCCCGGGGATCGTGCTCCCTGACATAAGCCTCCAGGCGCCTTGTGATCTCCTGCCCCCGCTGGTCCGCATGGGTATCGTATATTTCGTTCCCGATGGACCAGAGCATGACACAGGGATGATTGCGGTCCCGGCGTATCCAGCTTCGCACGTCCCTCTCCGCCCATTCCTGAAAAAAGCGGCTGTAATCGTATTCCGTCTTTGCCCTTTCCCACATATCAAAGGCCTCGTCCACCACCAGGAAACCCATTCTGTCAGCCATCTCCATAAATTCCGGATCCTGCATATTGTGGCTGGTGCGCAGGGCGTTTACCCCCATGGCCTTCAGCATCTTGCATTTCCGCTCCATGGCCCTGGGGTAAAATGCCGCCCCCAGGCAGCCCAAGTCGTGATGTTCGCAGACACCATGTACCTTTAGGGGCCTTCCGTTCAGGAAACACCCTCTCTCCGGGTCAAAAGAAATGGTCCGGAAGCCTATTGTGATCCGGTCCCAGTCCTGCACCACCTCCTGCCCCGCCTCGTCTCCTCCGCAGAGTTCCACAAGAAGCTCATAGCACTGGGGATCCTCCACATCCCACAGGGCCGGCGCTTCCACCTCCGCCGACAAAGATGTCCCACAGGGGACCCGGCCCAGGTCAAGCACTTTATCCGCGCCTTTCCAAAGGCTGTATCTCAGACTGCATCCCTCCGTCCTGCCTGCGGCCTCCGTCCGGGCCTCCAGCAGAAAACCGCCTGCCTGCCCAAAGGCAAGTCCGTCCCCGCCCAAGGCCCCGGTGGTTACATAGGTGCCGTCCAGGGGCAGATAAGCCGCCCCGCAGGCCTTGATCCAGACCCGGCGGTAAATACCCGCCCCGGAGTACCACCGGCTGTTGGGCGCCTGGAACCTGACCTGGACCATAACCACATTCTCCCCGTCCCTGGCCGCTTCCGTGATATCCACGTCAAAGGTGGAATAGCCGTACTTCCAGTCTGCCGCCTTCCGCCCGTTTACATACACGGTTGAATCCATATATACGCCGTCAAACCGCAGAATCACCGGACCCGCCCCCATGGTTAGCCGGAATTCCTTCCGGTACCAGCCACAGCCGTCGCGGTACAGGTTTTTCACGTCATAGATCAGCCAGTCGTGGGGCAGCTCCACAGGCCGGAAGCGGTCCAGCGCCGCCTCCGCCTCCTCCAATGTGGCGGAAAGCTCCGTCCTGTAAAATTTCCATCCGTTTGAAAAGGGCAGTACATTCGCTCCCATAAGACACCTCGTTTCCATACATTCTGTTAGTGTACCATTCTGCGCTATTCAGCTGAAAGTAATCTGGTCGGTTAGCCGTATATCTTCCTGCCCTTCTCGTCACCGATGCCGCTCTTGCGGTAGAAATAAGCATTCACCTGATCCCGCCATTCCCGGGCATTATACAGCTGCCTGTCAAAACGCTCCCTGACCGTCCCGTACGCTTCCTCGGGAACCATACCCTTCAGGCTTTCCCACAGGGTTATCATCTCTTCCACCTCTTCCACGCCCTCAAAATGAGAGTCGTATATATGCTGGATCAATGTCTTCCCGGATTTCAGCCGGTAGGAGTAAGGGACATGGTGGAAAAACAACAGCAGCTCCTCGGGGCAGGTCTCCATGCTGTCATACATGGAGGCGTTTGGCTCATTGTACTGCTGCGCATATCCGGTCCCCCGGCGGCTCCTGTCCACACCCAGTCCCTGATGGTCCGCCCTGTGATAGGTCCCCCACCGGGAATATTCATAGCCGTCCACACTGCAGCCGTAATGTGTGCTGGGCGTCACCATCCAGCCGATGCCCAGGGGAGTGGTATACTTTTCATAGGCAGAGCGGGAACCCAGAAGGATCCTTCTTACCTTACCCACCACCTCCGGTTCATTGGACAGGCTCAGGCGGATCCATTCCTCCGCAATCTCCTCCGCAGACAAGGAATTGCAGAAGGCAAGCCGCCCGAATCCGTAGAAGTTCGCCGCCGCAAGGTCATTTCCCGTCCAGTTCTCATCATTTCCCGTATTGCATACCGCCGCAAAACCGGTATTGACGTTTCCGTAGGCCCGGCCGCTGACGATATCCGCCACAGTATCCTGATCCCCCGCCGCAATGCCGCCTTCTCCCTGTCCGGTTTTCCCCTCCGGGGCATTGTTGCTTCCCGTACAATAGGTATGGAAATCCAGCACCTCCTTGAACAGCGGGATCAGATAGCAGACGTCGATCTGCTGCCCGGTGTACTCCTGCGCCACCTGCACCTCCAGCATCTGGTTCGTCTTCCTTAAGCCACCCAGCAGGGGGGAAACCGGCTCCCTGACCTGGAAATCCATAGGGCCGTTCTTAATCTGCAGGATCACATTGTCGCGATATTCCCCGTCCTGGGCAATAAAGTTATCATATCCTGCCCTGGCGCGGTCCGTCTTGCAGTCCCGCCAGTCCTGGGTGCAGTTATACACAAAGCAGCGCCAGATGATCAATCCCCCGTAGGGTTTCACCATGTCCGCCAGCATGTTGGCGCCCTCCGCCTGGGTCCTGCCGTATGTAAAAGGCCCCGGCCTGCCCTCGGAATCCGCTTTCACCAGAAAACCTCCCAGATTGGGTATGTTCGCAAACACTTCCTCCATCTTCCGCTGCCACCATTGCCGTACCGCAGGCTCCAGCGGGTCGGCGCTGTCGGGCCCTCCCAACTCCAGCGGCGCCGCAAAATTCAGGGACAGGTACAACCTGATCCCATAATCCGCGAATATTTCGGACAGTGCGGACAGCTTTTTAAAATATCGGTCCGTGATCAGCCATGTGGCTGCATGCTTCACATTCACATTGTTGATCACCACACCGTTGATCCCGATGCTGGACACAAGCCTGGCATAATCCCTGGTGCGCCCGTCCACCAATATCTCATCACCCTCAAAAAAGAAAGAATCGCCCGAATATCCTCTCTCTATGCTCCCATCCATGTTATCCCAATGATCATACATGCGAAGGGGATTATCGGGATTTGCCGTATGGCGGATCCCCTTCAGGGGCCGTTCCATAGCTACCAGGCGGAGCAGATGGAACACACCGTACAGAAGGCCGTTCTCATCCGCCGCCGACAGGGTCAGCTTACCCTCCTGTTCCAAAAGGGAAAAACCTTCTTTCTTAACCCCACTGCCTTCTGCCTGAATCCCCGTTCCCTGTGCTGTGGCACAGCCTTGGCCTGAAAACGTTCCATTACCCTCCTCAGGGGAACATTTCACAAGGGCCAGCGCAGCTTCCTCTCCATCCCCCGCCATGTGGGCAGTAAGTCCGAGCATCCCGCTGACGCCGCACCTCAGCTCTTCCAAAGCATGTTTTACGATCCTGTTTTCCGGCTCAAATCCCAAAAGCGCCACGCTTGCAAAATACGCGCCGTTGCCACAGTCCCGCTTTCCCTCATACCTCAGCCACAATTGCGTCCAATCCGTCTTCCGCATATTTCCTCCCATTCTGCCGCATCCTTTTCCGGAACGGCTGTTAAAGCTGATTGCAAATTTTATAACAGTTATTTTAACAATAGCATTGGCTTTTGCCGTTTTCTCTCTATTCCTTGCTCATCTGTAAGCATATTTTGCTAAATGCCACGGAGCCTGCATAAAGTATTTAAACGTACCGTTTATCCGCCAAGGGTTTCTCGCATTCCGGCCTTAAGCGTTGAAGGCCGAAACAACTGGCATGGTAAAAAATATCTGTTCTGGCACTTTTTGTCAATCCACTTTTTCTGTATACTGCTATTAATCCATGGAAAAGATGAAAAAGAAAGGTAATTATATTATTATGGAAAAGAAAAAAAGTTATGGTATCCTCATAATAGGCGCAATCCTTCTAATCGCCTCCGTCCTGTTTGCGGTGTATGCCTACAACAACAGCTATCAGGAATCGATGGCCGTAGGCAGCAGCCTTTCGGAGGTCAAAAAACAGATTTCCGCCATTGAAGACGGCTCTTCCTCCGGAGACCTGGACGCCCTGAACGCCCAGAAGAGCGCCCTCACTGCGGAAAAGCTGGCTCTGGAGCGGCCTTATTCCTATGCACTGATCCTGTCCTTTTTGTCTGTCCTGCTGACAGTAAAGGGAATCTATAACGCCGTGGCCGGTGTGTCTGTGGAAGAGAAACCCGGTGTGAAACGGCTGGTCCAGGCCGGCCTGCTGGCCGCTCTCTGCTACATCGGGTTCGCGGTCTTCAAAATCGATATTCCCGTGGGGCCGGGGAAAACGGCCTTCCATTTCGGCAATGTATTCTGCGTCCTTGCCGCACTGCTCCTTGGGGGGTATTGGGGCGGCCTGGCAGGGGCGGTGGGCATGACTGTGGGAGACCTGACCACCGCCTACGTTACCAGCGCCCCCAAAACCTTTCTGATGAAATTGTGCATCGGCCTGATCACGGGTATGGTAGCGCATAAGTTTTTCAAGCTGAGCCGGGACCATTCCGCGAAATATGTTACCGGCGTGACTGTCCTGGCCTGCGCCTGCGGTATGGGTTTCAATGTTGTGGCAGACCCTCTTGTGGGGTACTTTTACAAAACATATCTGCTGGGCGTGCCCCAGGATATCGCCTCCGCCCTGGCTAAAATGGCCACCGTCACCACCGCAGTCAACGCCGTGATAGCCGTGGCCGCTGCTTCCGTCTTTTATCTGGCGCTGCGCCCGGCGCTGCGGAAGTCAGGCTTGTTCGTGGAAGTATCACCTGTGAAAGACGGAAAGAAAAAGACTCAGGGCAAAAACTGACTGCCCGGCAGGGAAACGCACCTCAGCTTCTGCAGGCCACAGGCATGAAAACCGGAAGAATGTCTTTCCCTCACGCTCCGGACAAAAAAGGCAGGCTGCCCCATGGATCATTGCATCCATCCGCAGACCTGCCTTTTTCTATCCGTTTATTTTGTATCCCTTTTCACAAAGAAATCATCAATCATTTTCTTGATCTCCGCCTCCGGCATCGTCTTCAGCAGATACCCCTCAGGTTTCAGCGCCATGACCTTCCTTACGCTCTCACGGTCGCCCTTTCCGGTCAGGAACATCACCGGAATATCCGCAATGTCTGCATCGGAGCGGATCATTTCCAGAGCCTGCCTTCCGTCGCAGACCGGCATCTCATAATCCATCAGAACCAGATGGGGACGGTTCATGGCTATCTTCTTAATGGCGGATATGCTGGAGTCCGCCTGTATCATATCGTAATCTGCCTCCAGCAGCCGCATGATCATGCTGCGCATAAATTCGGAATCGTCCACTACAAGGATCTTTTTCTTCCTCTCCGCCTTCTCTTCCTTGTCCCTCACCAGGAATTCCTGGATCGCAGCCATGGCGTTCTGGTGATTGATCTCGGTAGTGATCTTTCCCTGGATCGAATCGGAAGAGGATGCGCAGAATGCAAAATAGCCTTTGCCCCCGGTAGCAAACAGCAGGCTGCAGGCAGGCTGGTCACGTTGGAAGGAATTCAGCAGCTGCTCCCGCGTCAGAAGGCATTCCTTCTCCAATTCCATCAAATCTATGGCCGGGAAGCTCTCCCTGATCTTCTCCAGGAACTGCCGGGAAAGATATCTGTTGACATTCAGCACCATATCGTCCACTTTGGGATAATCCACGTTCAAAATATTGCTTATGACCTGAAGCAGCAGCCTCTCCTCAAAAATAAGCGTAATCTCCCATTTTGTTTTCTTTTCCCCGTAATACAGGAAACGGGAACATACCATTTTCCCGAAATCCTCCCCGGCATACTGCTCACTGATGAGCTTCATGTCCAGCTGGAACATTTCCTTAACGATCTGGATGATTGTTGCCTCCAGGGCATCCTTTTCCTCCTTATGGGGGATATTGGTCCATTTGCTTATGGTCTTGCCCGCAATGGCCTGGTCTTCCATCTGTGTATGGGAAACCACCCAGCCAATGCATACTCCCAGAAAATGGCGGATAGACTCCATTGAATAGCCTGTCTCTTCCAATTCTTCTTCCAGCGCCGGCAAGGTCACACATCGGAAGTTATCGTGAAGCCGTTTATGTATTTCGTAGTCGGCGTAATCAATAGACTTCATATAAGCCTCTTCATGCTCAAAGTGCTCTTCCGTATGATGCTTTATATATTTTACGCCTTCCCGGCATACCCATTCGTTTTTCTCTTCGTTCTGGCTGAGTGCGAGCAGCTTGTTAACCCTCGAAAAAAGCACCTGATGTTCCTTGTCTATAAAATCCACTCCGATTTTATAACTGTCTTTCCAAACTACCTGATTCATTCCACTACTCCTTCCCTATGGTCTGTTTCCTTGTAGGTATTATACAACAATCCCGTGCCCTTTGGCGCACATGGAATCACAAGTGGCAGGCAGAGACCCGGAAAACCATTGATTTTCCGGGTTTACTTCACTCATCAAAGGCCGTATGTTCATCCGCCCGAACAACCCCGGCAGCTGCCTACCCGTCCACTTGACCCTGCCCTTTACGGATATTGTACCATAATTACCCTGCTCTTACTATCATAACTTTCAATTTTGCCGGTGTCAAGATTTGCAACATTTTAGTCATGATTTGTGAAGTTTTGGGGTTACAGTTCACACGTCAGTCGTACCCAGATAAATTTATGCTTGCATAAGAAGTTATCTGGGTACGAACGGACGAAGGGAGCGCCATTTTATGAGCAAAAACAGCTGCGCAGCAGCGGCGAGCACTGAAAGTGCAGGTTTGCGAATGGCGCGTGTGAACTATAACGTTTTGGGGTTTTACATAATGTAAGCAGCCTTTTGGCCGAAAGTCCACTGGGCGCACATAAATAACGCAGGTTTTTTAAACCTGCGTTTTGCTTTCTATTTCGTAAACCGAATCGCCACATTGCCCACGGCACATTCTATGTCTATCGTCTTATTTGCATTGTTGTCAATATCCTTTTCGCTGGAAAAACCGCTGCTGCTGAAGCCACCCAATGTCACATTTCCCATGGCTTTGGAAAGGCTGTAATTAAAATCCCTCTGGCTGCCTTCCAGGGCCAATGAGACATTTCCCATGGAGCAAACCACATCCGCGTCTCCGTTCAGGGCGCCCACAGCCACGAACTCTCCCATGCCGATCTCCGCATCCAATTCTCCTATTTCCATCTCGCTAAGCTCCATCTGCCCAAATCCCACGGAAACATTCAGTTTTTCCGCCCGCAGGTCGCTCATGCTGATCTGCCCTGCCCCGACTTCCAGGGAAATATCTTCTGCCTGCAAACCGTCAAATTCCAGTTCCCCCGCACCGACTTCAATGTCGGCTTCCTCAAAGCGGGCACCCTCCGGTACATACAGGATAACCCGGCACCCGTTCAGTTCATTCCACTTTTTCACCGATGCAGTAGACCGTAGATAAAGGGTCCCGTCTTCCACATAGCACTGAAGCTTCCCCGCGTATTGCGCTTCCAGGTAGAAATCTTCGTTGGGGGATACCTCTGTGGTAAAGCTGCAGGCGCCCACCACAAAGTCCAGCTGGCGGATGTCGTTTCCCAGGTTGAACCTCTCCACCTGGCCCTTCCATATGGAATAATTCTGGTTAAATAAGACATCTTCATCCACAATATAGTCGATTTCATCCAGAATATCCATCTCATCCACCCAATCCAATACATCAGTTTCATCTACATAGACACCCCAGTCGGTAAAAGGGAACAGGCCGATATGGACACGCCCCCCTGTCACACTCTCCACCACATCCTCAATGGCAGTCCTGCCTCTGATGGAACTTGCCACCGTGGCAAGTATTGTACCCATTACAATCACGATAAGCGCTGTCCATGCACAGCCTTTCATAAACTTTTTCATTTTTATACCCATGCCTTTCCCGCAGGGCCCCTCCCATGCGGGAACAGGCCCAGATACGCAGATTGAAATTTCTGATTTTCAGTCTTTACCCCTACAATATTTGCCCCGTAGGGCATTGCTGCCACTGCAAATTCTCCCTTTATTTCTGCTTGTTTTTCCCCTCAAACAGCCTGCACAATCCTTTGAAGATTGCCGGTGTGGCAATTCCTGCCATGGCAACTGTCAGCATCATAAACAGGATACCCACACCGCCGCACACCAGGCCGCCTCCTAATAATGCCAATCCCACCAGCGGATCCACCCACAGGCACATGATCCCGGTAACCAGCAATACCAGCAATACCACAAACAGAGCCACTGCAGTTGCACCAAAGCCAATGATCAGGCCAAACCAGGCCAGGACGATTCCTGCCACCGTGCCCACTGCCCCACCGGCGATTCCCAGTATGGCTGGCGAAAACATAATACAGCCGATCACGATCAAAATGATGGCCCAGGTAGGAAGGCTCTCCGTTTTCGACTGGGGCGGATTTGCCTGCTGACCGCCGGATGCAGGCTGCTGATACTGAACCACCGCCCTGTTCTGGGGCCTCTGGTATCCCCCGTCCCCATAGCCGGCTCCGTTGATGTCCCTCTTGATATTCTCAGCCACCTTCGCAGGATTTCCCAAGGCTTCAATGACCGCCTGTTCGTTTTCCACACCCGCGTCATTAAAATATTCATTATAGTATTGCAGCGCCTCCTCCCTCTCTGCAGGAGAAATATTTTGAAGCAGGCTCTCTAATTGTTTCATAAAATCAATTCTGTTCATAATCAAATCCCACTCCCTTCCGGATTGTCCTTTCCCTCATCTGAATGTATGTCTGTCCTGCCCTCGAACAGACCCGTTATCTTGTCTGAATACCTGCGCCACTCGCTCTCGTAAAGGCGAAGCTGCGCCCAACCTCTGCTGGTCACCTTGTAGTAGCGGCGGTTCCTGCCGGCACACTCCCTGTCATACACCTCCAGGCATTCGTCTTTTTGCAGCCTCCTGAGCACCGGATAGAGCGTGGATTCGGACAGCTCAATGACCTGCCGCACATCCTGCGTAATCTTATACCCGTAAGTTCCCTCCGGTTCCTTGGAGACGACCGCCAGCACAATGGCATCCAGAAGAGCCGAACCTGTGTTAAATACCATGCCATCTCTCCTCTTCAATTGCCGTTTCCGGCATATTGCTCCGTCTCTGCGTTTCCGTTCCAGAGACATTTGAATTCAAAGCTTTAGTGTTTCGATATTTTGAATTCAATAAAATTAATTGGTCACACATTATACCCGTATAATAATATATGGCGTATAATATCTCAGCTGATATCAATACTATATGACATATAATATTATGTGTCAATATATATTTACCAAATATTTTCTAAAGAAATGCTAAAGGGACACTGTACGCCTTATGCGGCGTCCAGTATCCCTTCCTGCTCTATTCTATTATAGAAAAACTATTTATTTGTTATGACCAAGTCGAAGCTTAAATTTTCTTTGGCGCTTTTGGGATGCCTCAGAAAAACTTTTCACCGGAGCGTATTTGAAAATCTCCGGTCTTTCCTCTATTTTTCCATCTTCCAGAAATAAGCGCTGTACGCGGGCAGCCTGCTGCCGCCGCCGAAGTCATGGCCTTCACCGCTGATCAGGTCCACTGCAGTGCCGCAGCCTGCATCGAAATGGGCGTCAAAGTCCTCCCCGTCCGCATTGATCGCAACCAGCACTCTCTCATGGTCGGATTTTCTCTCAATGATGCACTGCTTATTGGTCAACAAAACCGAACGGAACGAACCATAATTTAATGCCTCGGAATGCTTCTTGGCCTCCGCAAGCTTCCCGATCCATTCACCCAGTTCATTCCACACAGGCTCCTCAAAGCAGGGGCGGAGCGCAGGGTCGCCCTGTGACTTATCCCCTTTTGCACCCCATTCGCTTCCGTAATACACACAGGGAATGCCCGGCATTCCGAACTGCAATGCGTATATCAGGGGCAGATGCTTTTCATTTGTAAGAATACTTGCCACTCTGGTCACATCATGGTTGTCCACAAAGGATAACAGGTGTTTTCCCTTATACAGCGTCCAGTTTTCCGGGCCGAACTGCCTCATCAGGGAATGGACGATCTCAAACATGTTCATGCTGTTAAAACTGCTGTAGAGTCCTTTATAGCATTCATAGTTGGTAACCGAATGAAGCATCTGGTCGTTCATCATGCGGTTATAATCGCCGTGCAGCATCTCCCCGATCAGCACAAAGTCTTCCTTAAGTCCCTGGGTATAACTTCTCAGCCTGCGCACAAAGTCCTCGTCCAGGCTGTATGCCACATCCAGCCGCAGGCCGTCTATGCCAAATTCGTCCACCCAGAATTTCACGCTGCCCAGCAGATAATCGATCACTGCCTCATTGCGCAGGTTCAGCTTCACCAGGTCATAGTTCCCCTCCCAGCCCTCATACCAGAGCCCGTCATTGTAGTTGGAATTCCCCCCGAAGTCTATACGGTAAAACCAGTTCGTATAGGGAGAGCTTTCCCTGTTTTTCACTACATCCTGAAAAGGGCCAAAGCCTCTTCCCACATGGTTAAACACACCGTCCAATACAACTTTGATACCATTTTCATGAAGTTTTCCACAAACCTCTTTGAAATCCTCATTTGTGCCGAGGCGGGTGTCAAGCAAACGGTAATCCCTGGTGTTATAGCCGTGGGTATCCGATTCAAAGACAGGGGAAAAATATATCCCGTCCACGCCCAGCTTCTTCATATGGGGTATCCAGTCCAGCACCTTTAAGATCCGGTGCTCCGGCACCCCGTCGTTCTCAAAGGGCGCCCCGCAGAACCCCAACGGATAAATTTGATAAAAAACACTTTCATATGCCCACATAATAGTTCTCCTCTCATACCTTGTTTTCATGATTAAGGGTGCAGGTTCTTCATTGACCAGTTCAGTACCGCAAAAGATCTCCTGCAGGTTCCCCTTGTGGATAAATTGGATATCAGTGTCATTTTTTTAGAATTATTTAAGAAAAAATCCACCAAATCCACAAAGTTATCCACAATTACACCTCTGTCATTTTACCACACTTCGGATGTCAGTTCCATAGTTTTATTTATCAGGCCACTTCATCACAGCCATGAATCCCAGAACCGCTCCACTCTTTTCGCCACTGTGTCCACCGTTACCGTCTCAAACCGTTCCCATTCTCTGGGAAACAGCCTGCGGTAAGACGCCTGCAGAAAACGTTCATCCAGCAGAGCTATGATCCCCACATCCTCCACGGTGCGGATCACCCGCCCCGCAGCCTGCAGTACTTTATTCATGCCAGGATACCGATAAGAATAGTCAAAGCCGCTTTCCCCCTCCAGGTCAAAATACCCTTTTAATATCTCCCGCTCACTGCAAACCTGGGGAAGTCCCGTGCCCACAATAATGGCTCCGATGAGGCTGTCGTTCTTTAAGTCAATGCCTTCGCTGAAAATGCCGCCCAACACGCAAAACCCTATCAGGATGGTATCCTCTTCCTCCTCGATTTCCATCCCTACCAAAGCCTGCAGGTCACATCCGGCGTTTCCACGGAACCGGGAGAGGAAAACCTCCCTGTCGCTCTCACTCATGTACTCCCCCTGGAGGATGCATTCCTTCCTGCCGTCGGCAAAATACTCCGTATATCTGTCATATATGGTGTGTAAAAAGGCGTATGAAGGGCAGAAGACCATATAATTCCCATGCCTGTTCTTAACAATCTCATCAATATAACGGGCGATATTATAATATTCCGCGTCGGAACGCCTTGTATACTTACTGGTCACATCGTTTGCCAGGAACAATGCACGTTTCTCAGGGTTGAAAACGGATTTTGCATAAACCTCAAAATCCTCCTCCTCCCCGCCCAACAGCTTTTTATAATACTGGATAGGCAGGAAGGTAGCGGAGAACAAAATAGTGCTGCGCCCCTTCAGCATACAGTTTTTCAGGTTTTCCGACGGGTTGACGCAGAACAGCTTCAGCAGAAAATCCCCCTCCTCCCCCAGCTGAGTGTACTTGACATAATTCTCGTCCAAAAGCTCATAAATCTCCAGGAAATGGCCGACGTCAAAATAGAAATCCAACAACTGTTCCCTCACCGGCGGCTGCTCTTCCTCCTGCTCAGACAGATATTCGTCCATAACGGCATGGAGACGCATAATAGGTTTTATAAAACCATCTATTTCCTCCACAGTACGCCATCCGTCGCACTCCCGTTTCAGCGCCAACAGCTCTTCGTTACATTTCTCCATATGATAGACCATCTTAGAAGCATACCCCTCACGTACCAGAACGCTTTTGCCTCCATGGAGCCTGTTGGTACCAATCTGGTCAATTGCCGTCCGACACCCTGACGTCTCTGTCATATCTAGTGTCATTTGTCCTGATATTTCCTTATTTTTAGAGGGTTTTGATGTTTCTGACAGTATTGTCTGTTTCAGTTCCCTGGACAATTCCAGAAAAGAATTCTTATAGAGAGCCGCACTGTACATCTCCCTCCCCCGCTCCAATAAATTATGTGCCTCATCAATCAAAAAAATATATTTTCCACTGTTTCCCTCTGCAAAAAACCTCTTTAAATATACATGAGGATCAAAGAGGTAATTATAGTCACAAATAACGGCATCCGAAAAAAGGGTCATGTCAAGGCACATTTCAAAGGGGCATACCTGATACTTTTGCGCATATTCCGCAATACACTCTCTGCTGAAACTTTCCTCCGAGGTCAGCAGTTCAAACAGTGCGTCGTTGATCCTGTCAAAATGGCCCTTTGCATATGGGCAATATTCAGGGTTGCATTCCGTCCGCTCCATAAAGCAGCTTTTTTCCTTTGCCGTCAGGATCACACTCTTGAAGTGAAGTCCCCTTTCCCGAAGCAGGCTAAACGTCTCATCCGCAACCGTCCTGGTGATGGTCTTGGCAGTCAGGTAAAAGAGCTTCTCAGCCATTCCCTGGCCCATGGCCTGGACAGCAGGATAGATGGTGGAGATGGTTTTACCCACTCCGGTAGGCGCTTCCAAAAACAGTTTCTTCTTATGATATATAGTCCGGTAGACATTGGACACCAGCTCCTTCTGTCCCTCTCTGTACGGAAAGGGAAATTGCAACCCTATAATAGATTCCTGCCGGGTGTACTGCCATTTACAGGAATAGTCCGCCCATTTCCGATAAGCCTCTATCAAGCTGCCAAACCACCCTTCCAGCTGCGGGAATGTAAAATCTTCATGGAAATAGCGTAATTGCTCCGTCTCCATATTGCAGTAGGTCATGCGCACCCTTATTTCCTTCAGCTGCTCCTTCAAAGCACAAATATAGGCATAGCATTTTGCCTGGGCTATATGTAAAGGCGCGGGGCCCTTCATTTTCTCCAGGTCGCGGTAAGTGCCTTTGATCTCGTCAATAATGACCTGGCCCTCATGGTGGATAATTCCGTCGGCCCTCCCCTCCACTACCAGGATGTAATGATCCGTTGGCAATGTATACCGCAGGGATACCTCTGCCTCATACTCCGCCCCCATCCTGCGTTGGATCATGCGGTGGATACGCCCGCCTTCCTGCATGGCATTGTCAGGGGATGCCTGGCGCCTGTTATCAATATCCCCGTGACGCAGTATAAACTCTACAAGGGTCCTGACCGAAACCCGAATTTCCATCGGTGGAAGAACTGTTTCCACCGGGCCGTTATCCGGTTTCCTGCGAGTGATTCCCGTTCCCATATCTACCTTCCTGCCCCTTTCCAAACGAAACTCCCATGCAACCGGCTGCGCCATCATGCATTAAAATCCGGGAGTTTGGCCGATGCACACAAAAGGAGCAAAAAAGCTCATTTTGGCACAGTTTATAAAATACAGAAAACTCCCTATGAAGATAGTACTCTATCCTGCATAGGGAGTCAATTTTCTTTTCTCGCTTTCCTGTTACGCCAAACCGAAAATGAATCCCCCTGCGGAACCGCAGGGGATCCATTTTCTCTTAACCGGCAGGCCCGCCGGTGGTCCATGCTTATACCCGCTGTGTCAGCAGGCTACAGTCAACTGGTTCAGCAATTCTTCCAGCTTTGCGTCATAACCGTCGTAGGAAACCTTCAACAAATGATTGAAGTTCAACCCGTACACTCCTAAAAATGACTTGGCATCCACTACATATCTGTTGTAGGAGATATCAATGTCAAAATCACATTTGGAAGTTACATCCACAAAGTGCTGTACGTTATCAGGTGTCAAACGAATTGTTTTTACCATATTAACCATCCTTTCCGAATACTAGAGAGCTGCCCTAAACAACCCGAAATATAATTTCACGAGTTATTTATTGGGAAGTCCCTGACATTGCTATATATTTCCTGCTCCTATATTTAAACATTATATCCCTAAATATCAAATTGTAAAGCCGCTTTCTTTTCAAAAAAATTGGCAAAGGAACCTGTTTTTTTGTGCATTTTACTCATTCTGCAAGAATTCTGTCATATTTTTCCGAAACCGCAGAGGAAGCATGTTCCGCTGCAGTTTTGGATTCTTTCGTTCCTCAATGGCTATTTTATGGCAGAAATATTTAAAAAGTTCCTGATAAGCCTGCTCCTGCGCGGATTCCTTAAAAGGAAGAGGCCCCTGTCCTTCTTCCCCATAAAATAAGTACCACTGCCGTCCTGCAGGATGAATGGCAAAAATCCCTCTCCTCCCGTCGCAGATCATAAAGTTTTCCTGGGGCAGCCTGTCTGAGAAATGAGGCATTAAAAAAGCGACAACGTTATTCTCCGGCTCTATGTCGGAACAAAGCACGCCGTTTTCCAATTCCCGGAACCGCACAAATTCCCGCAAGTGCCCGATTTCCCTGCCTACCAGCCTGGCAAGGGCAAATGCATGGTGTACCTCGTCATTGGCAAGGTTATCAAACAGATGGCCAGCTTTCCGTTTCATGGCAAGTCCGTCCACCACAGTCCGGTATACCGCCTGGGCTTTTCCCTCATCCCGGGAAGCCAGCGCCATACACAACGACAGATAATCTTTCTCTCCGAACATGCGGTGCAGGGAACGCATTACTTTATTCATTTTAACCTGATCCGGCTCCACATATACATCTTCCGCAAACAAAACCGGCTCGTCCGTCAAATTGATGCAAGTGTCCCAATGATTCCGTTTTTCCTCATAAGCCAGATAAATTGCCGTAAATATGCTCTCCAAAGAATCCTTACATCTATATACCGTCATGCCCTTCCGCCTCTCTGCTGTCCCTGTACTCCCTTCAAACACGCTCCAGGGTTCTCATAGCTGCCCTGCGGCCGCCTGGATCCTGTCGGTAACCGTCACTGGCTGCCCGAAATTTCCCACGTCAAACAACGACATCTGCCGATAGCTCATACCGTCGCTCCCAAACCGGATCCTTTCCTGCTTTTCCGTAAGGTTCCGCACAATGTAATCTTCCTCCAGCTTGACCGGATACATCATTCTCCCGCCACAGGTAATAAAGTATAAGGCACGTTTCAGCACCACGCCAATCTTTTTTAAATCGGCAAATGTCAGATTCGCACTTCTGCGGGCAGCCACAATCCTCTGCGCGCTCTTCACTCCCACCCCGGGAATCCGCAAAAGCTGCTCCAGGGGCGCCCGGTTGATTTCCACAGGAAATTGGTCCAAATGCCTCACCGCCCAGTCTTCCTTGGGATCCAGCATCACATTAAAAAACGGGCGTTTTTCATCCAACAGCTCACTGGCCTTAAAGCCGTAAAACCGCAGCAGCCAGTCCGCCTGGTACAGCCTGTGTTCCCGAAGGAGCGGCGGCCCTCCCGGCAGTGCAGGAAGCTGCTTGTCTCCCGTCACATTGACAAATGCGGAATAGAAGACCCTTTTTAAGTCAAATTTCTGATACAGGCTTTCCGCCACATTTAAGATTTGGTAATCGTTTTCAGGCGTTGCCCCTATGATCATCTGTGTTGCCTGTCCCCCGCCCACGAAAGTAGGCGCATTGCGATAAAGAACCAGGTCATTTTTGTTTGCCGTAATACCGTTCTGGATCTGCCGCATGGGTGTCAGGATACTTTTCCTGTGCTTATTCGGCGCCAATGTGCGCAGTCCCTCCGCCGTAGGCAGCTCCAGGTTAATGCTCATCCTGTCCACCAGAAACCCCGTGCGCCGGATCAGCTCCGGGTCGGCCCCGGGAATGGCCTTTACGTGTACGTAACCGTTAAAGCGGTACTTCTTGCGCAGAAGCCAGATGGTTCGAAAGATCAGCTCCATAGTAAAAGTAGGGTTGTTCAAGATACCCGAGCTCAGAAACAACCCTTCTATATAATTTCTACGGTAAAATTCTACCGTCAGCGTACAGACCTCATCCGGTGTAAACGTGGCCCGCGGCACATCATTTGAGCAGCGGTTCAGGCAGTATTTACAGTCATAAATACACTCGTTTGTCAGCAATATTTTCAAAAGGGAAATACACCTTCCGTCGCTGCTGAAGCTGTGGCATATGCCTGCTGCCACACAGTTTCCCATATCCACGCCGTTACCCTTACGGTCCACGCCGCTGGAGGTACATGCCACATCATACTTCGCAGAATTTGCCAGAATACCCAATTTTTCCATCAGAGGCATCTCCTGCCCCACCGCCAGAAATTCCACCTTGCTACCTCCCTGTCCTTCAAAGGCCATCACACATGGCAAATATATGCATGCAGTGCCGCGAACATTTGTTCCTTATTAGAATATAGCACATATGTTCTGGTTATGCAAGTATTTTATGCCAATTAAAACAGGTTCCCATATAATTCCCTGCCTCCTGCCGGAATATTACCGTAAAATTATCCTCACCGTACAGTATGGCATTGCAATTCCAGTCACACATCCATAAATGTCTGTACCAAAACAACCATTTCCTGCCACAGCCAAATCAAAGGCCCCGCTGCAAGCAATGGGGTATCAAACTTGCAGCGCTGCAGAGCAGCGGGGTATTTGACCCTCGCGGCAGTCGCCAAATGTCTGCAAGCAGCCACTTGGCTCGTTGCTCGCGGGAATACACCGTTTCTTGCAAAAAGTTGTTGCAAAACAGGAAAAAAAGCGGTTAAATAATATATGTATATAATACAACATAAAAAATGAGGGAAACAAAAACATGTCAAATTTGAAATTACCCAAAGATTATCAGTCCGAATTAAATCTCCATGACACACAGGTGGCCATCAAGACCGTGAAAGATTTCTTCCAGACACTGCTGGCAGAGCGCCTGAACCTCCTGCGTGTTTCCGCTCCTTTGTTCGTGGATCCGGCTTCCGGCCTGAACGACAACTTAAACGGCGTAGAGCGCCCCGTCTCCTTCGACATCAAGTATCAGGACGGCAGGGAGGGAGAGATCGTGCATTCCCTGGCAAAGTGGAAACGTTATGCCCTGAAAAAGTATGGCTTCTCCGCAGGCGAAGGACTCTACACGGATATGAGCGCCATCCGCCGGGACGAGGAAGTGGATAATATCCATTCCATCTACGTGGACCAATGGGACTGGGAGAAGATCATCGGCAGGGAGGAACGCACTCTGGATACGCTGAAAGACACCGTCCGCACCATTTACAAGGTGCTGCGCAAGACGGAAAAATACATGGCGATCCATTTCGATTACATCGAAGAGATCCTGCCCCACGATATTTTCTTTATTACCACCACAGAGCTTGCCGAAATGTTCCCCGACTACACCCCAAAGGAACGGGAATATTACATAGCCAAGGCAAAAGGCGCCGTCTGTGTAATGCAGATCGGGGATAAACTGGAAAACGGCGAACCCCATGACGGGCGGGCGCCGGATTATGACGACTGGCAGCTAAACAGCGATATCATCGTGTATTATCCTGTCCTGGATATCGCGTTGGAACTCTCCAGCATGGGGATCCGGGTGGATAAGGAATCCCTTCTGTCACAGCTGGAGAAAGCAGGATGCCCTGAACGGGCGGACCTTCCCTTCCACCAGGCAGTGATTAACGGGGAAGTGCCCTATACCATCGGCGGCGGTATCGGCCAGTCCCGTATCTGTATGTTTTTCCTGCGGAAAGCCCACATCGGGGAAGTGCAAAGCTCCCTGTGGCCCCAGAGTATCATGGAGGAAGCGGAGAAAAAGGGCCTGCAGCTTTTGTAAGCTGCGGGCCCTTTGGGCGCTCCCCACGGTCATTCATACAGGGCAAATCTATTGTTCTGCCAGGTACGCACATATCCGTTATTTTCCATAAATTCCTGTATCAGCTTCCATTTATCATCTTCTTCCAACCCGGCCTGCATGTAATTCACCAACACCACCGGCTTTTCCTCAGTCCCCTCCCGGATCTGCCTTTCTTCCTCCGCAAGGCTTTCTGCCATGGTGTCATAACTGTAGGACAGCAAATCACTCCAGGAATTAAACGCCGGGGGCATCTGAAGATAATAAGAAAGTGACGGCACATACCCGTACAATATCACCTCCCGGCCCTGCAGCCCGCGTTCTTCCACACAGGCGCTGAGTTCCGTCAGCCATCGGGCCTTATTGGGATCCATCTTGATATTCCTTAAAACAGCATTGTTTTCCACCGTTGCCGTAAGATCATACACCCCGGTTCCTTCCGCAAAAGCAAATCTTGCCCCAAATCCCACAAATTGGAACAAGCACATGCACAGGAAAGCAGCCAGGAGCCCCTTGGCAGGAAAGGCGCTGAGGGCAATCCGCCCGATATGCTTCTCCCCCACATTCCGGCAGAAACGCCAGCATTGCCACAATGTGTAAGGCGCTGCCAGAAAAAGGTTATTCATGCTGGGATATACTTTGTTATTGCTTCCCAGGGAAGTCAGCAGCACCACCAATACCACCATGGCACTGATCAATTTTTCCCGCTCGGAACTTTTAGGGTCCAAAAAACGCACTGCGCCCACCAGCATGGACAGCATCAAAAACAGGATCCCCGGCCGAAGCATAGGGCCGTAACTTATGGGCCCATGCCACAAAAATTCCACGGTACAAAATTGATTGGCATACAGCCAAATCAGCATAGCTACACTGACCGCCCCCCAGAGAAACCTGCTCTCCCACCAAAGCGCCCTTTCCGTTCCACAGCGCTTTTGCAGCAGCCAGCCTTCCGCAGCAAAAAGTACCAACCCCAAAACCAATGCCGCCAGGAAGAGCAGGGACGGATGCAGTGTGCCCAGGAAGGCAACCCGGCCGGCCGCCCCCTCTGAAATGCGGAACCCTTTCAAAAACAGCCATACCAGCGATACCGCGCCGGTTGATGCCAGAAGAATCCTGCCCCACCACCACCAAACAGTATTCTTCCATTTGCCATGCCTCTGCAGCAGGAAATCCACGGCGGCAAAAAACAGGATCCCCGCGGCTAAAATAACACCGATTCTTTTTACCCAGTACATATTTTCCTTATAAATATCGATCATGCCCCTCAGCATGGAGTCCGCCTTATAATCCGTAGCGGTATCCGTCATTGCAAACAGCCTTTGGATGCCTGCCACATAATTCCCGAAACCATATTTCACATGAATAAAGCCAAGAAGCGCTAACAGGAAAGACCCATATCCCGCAAAGCACCAGAAAGTGTGCTGCCCAAGCTTGCGCCACAACCCTTCGCCCCGGACTGTACCGCCCTTTTTCTCCCGGGCCCATGCCGCCCCGTCATATGCCCACACTGCCAGGATCATGGCCGCCTCGGGCAGATTGGAAAAACGCACCAGCACATTGGCCCCCAGGCAGGCCCCCGCCAAAACGAGGCAGATATTCTTCCCCTCGGTCAGCCCACGGTACAGCAGGATCATGCAGGCAAGAAAAAGCACATATGTGAGATAATTATATAACACCGCCGTGGGACACCAGCAGAGGCTGATCGCCACGAACTCCCCCACAAATGCGATCCAGGGGGAGATGTGAAGCTTCCGGATGCAGAAAAAGTAACCCGCCACTGCCAGCAGGCTGACTGTCAACCCCGTGTATATATTCATGCCCATAAGGCTGCCCCCATTGGGGAGCTTCATCAGCAGGTTCCCCACCACATTGGACAGATAGGTGGAAAACAGCCACATGGGATCCATATGTTCTGTCCCCATATACTGGAAATTTGCGTAATTATAGCCTGTATCCCACAGATCCAACCCCCAATTGATATGGCGCAAAGGGTAAAATACCAATATCACAAGAAACAGGTTTTCCGCCACATTGGCCATACGGCCGATTTTCAAATTCTTTGTCCTATTATCCATACTTTTCCTATCTCTTCCCGTTCTTTCACCGCACCCCCCTCAGGCGCCCCGGTGCAGGCAAGCCTCCGGGCATGATTTATATTATACCATGCCCAGCCTTTGGGAAACCCAGGCGGCCCCTACTGCTGCATACTCGCCATCAATGCCGGAATCAGCTGCTTTTTCCGGGAGATCACACCCTCCAGCCGGAAGGAATCCACATCCCCCTGAACCCCAAATGCATTTTGGATCAATTCTTCCGCATTATCTCCCACATACAGAAGCTCCGTGGACTCACTGATTATATTGGTAAGCATGAAAAATACCATATTGGCCTTCATGGACTCCGCCGTCTCCTCCAGATAAGGCAGAAGCTTCTTCTTAATATCCGCCAGTTCCTCCTCTGTCATGGCGTTGATCTGGCCCACGCCGAAGGAAATGTCATTGCTGGAAAAAGTTTTGTAATCCTGGTAGAAAATCTCTTTGGGCGTCTTGTCCTTCAGATTGCTCCCCGCCTTGAACATCTCCCGTGCAAACTCCTCCACCCTGATCCCTGCAATAGATGCCAGCTCCTCCGCCGTCTGTCTGTCATACTCCGTGCAGGTGGGGGAACGGTACATCAAAGTATCGGACACGATTGCGGCACATAACAGGGATGCGATTGTTTTCGAAATTTCCACCCCGTTTTCCCGGTACATCTGGTAAATGATGGTGGCCGTACAGCCCAGCGGCTGGTTTCGGAAAAATACAGGTGCAATGGTTTCCAGGCTTCCCAGGCGGTGATGGTCGATAATCTCCAAAATCTCCGCATTTTCTATCCCGTTTACCGCCTGGTTCTTTTCATTATGGTCCACAAGGATCAGCTTCTTGGAGGACATATTCAAGAGGTTGCGCCTGGAAATCATTCCCACATAGTTCCCGTATTTATCCAAAATGGGAAAGTCCCTGTGCCTTTTCTTAGCCATTATGTCCTTGATCGTTTCGGTAAATTCATCCAATCGGAACGTGATAAGCCGTTCCCTCCGCATAAAATGCGCGATGGGCATACTCTGGTTGATGAGCCGCGCCACCGTATATGTATCATGGGGCGTGCCGATCACCGTACACCCCTTTTCCTCCGCCAGTTTCTTGATGGTCATGGAGACAGGGGCCCCCTCGCATACAATGATGCAGTCTGCCTTCATCTCTATGGCGCAGAGCTGGGACTCATAACGATTCCCCAGAATGACCAGGTCATGTTCCTCGATATAGTTTTCCATCAGATCCGGGTTTGCCGCCGCGATCAGCACCTTCCCCTTGTCAAAAAGGGCCTCCGAGTCCCCCGTCACCATGCATCCGTCCAGGGTCTCCAGGATATTTTTATACTTGGTCCTGGCAGCCGCCAGGATCTTACTGTCATAAACATCCATGTAAGAAGTGGCGATATCCCCGATAGTGATCAGTCCTGCCAGCTTATTTCCTTCCGTGATAGGCAGAGTGACGACATTTTTATCCCTCATAAGGCTCCACGCTTTCTTCAGGGATATGTCCTGGGATACTCCCTCCGTCTCACGGATTTCAATGTCACGCACCTGGGTCCGGACATCCTTGATATATACGGGAGGATGCACGCCAAAGCGCTCCATAACATACTGGCTCTCTTCGTTCAGATGCCCTGCCCGGACGGCGATGTATTCCGTGTCGGAGCTCAGCTTGCTCTTTAAATTTGCATAGCATATGGCGGAACAGATGGAATCCGTATCCGGATTCTTATGCCCTATCACAAACACTTTATCTTTCTTGATGCCCATAACAATCCTCCATTTACTCCCGGAACAACGAATATTAATTAACTGACACCTTACATATAAAATAATCATTCTGCGCCAATGTATCAGAAATCAATGATCCGTTGTGCTGGAACGTGTTTGAAAATTGCTTTCTGACAGATGTGCGTCACATTTTTTAAACACGCCCTAACGCCCATTATATCATTGTCCGGCCTTATTTTCCATATGGCATACGGGTTTTTGTGCATTCTTTGCGGCAATTGTTACTTTTTGAATACTTTATTGAATATTTTCTTCTTGCATTTAAACACTTATAATTATATTATGAACGTACCAACCGCAAAGGAGGCCGTGCCTATGAAAGAATTCGTCCCCTACAAACATGAAAAAGAGGTTATCTCTATCCGAATTGATTCTGAAGTATTAAAAAAGGTAGACTCTTCTGCAGAACATGCGGGCATCAGCCGCAATGAATTTATCAATCAATGCATCGCTTTCGCTTTAAATCATTTGTCTGCCAGGGACAAATGATTGACACAAGATTTCACATACCAATGCCCCTTGCGCAATGCAAGGGGCATTAACTGTTACGGCGCCTGGATATTCACAGCCCAAGCCAGTTTTTGATAGGATTGACCTTTCGTGCCTGTTCCATGATTTCGCCGCGGTTTTCCCTCAAATACCGCTCCAGCTTGAAAACCTCTTCATCCGAGAACCCTTCCGCATGATCCACGATCCCATCGGGCACGATCCCCTCTGCAACATCCTTTCCACGGATAAAGGACACTCTGGCATAACGCCTGTCCTCCTTACTCATAATCCCTGATACCAGCATATTTACAGAATCCATAGCAATCCTCCGCATATTGGTCATTTGATGTATTGACGCCCTGCCTGCATAAAAACGTTACAATTCGCACCCAGATAACTTCTTATGCAAACATAAATTTATCTGGGTACGACTGACGAGTGAACTGTAACATAAAAACGGCAAAGAACAAATTTATGCCACATATTCTCTACAATTATACGCCATTATATGCTAAAATAATGTAAAATATAAAACAAGATACTATTTTACCTAATGGAGGAACGCAAATCATGATCTTATCTGATAAAACCATCGCCAGGATGCTGGAAAACGGGACCCTCACCATCTCCCCATTAGAAAAGGAGCAAATACAGCCTGCCAGCGTGGACATACGCCTTGGCAATACCTTCAGCATCGTTGAAGACTCCTCCACCGGTATTATCACACTGGATAAGGAAATATCCTACAAAACCATTTCCACCGACACATATATCCTGCTCCCAAACCAGTTTATCCTCGCCACAACCATGGAATATTTTGAATTGCCGGACGATCTGACCGCCTTTGTGGAAGGCAGGAGCTCATTGGGCCGGATGGGGTTATTTATACAAAACGCCGGCTGGGTTGACCCTGGTTTTAAAGGGGAAATTACGCTGGAGCTGTTTAATGCCAATCGATGCGCCATAGAATTAAAGGCCGGCCGCAGAGTAGGGCAGCTTGTGTTTGCCCAGTTGGACGACGTAGCGCTGAATCCCTATAACGGCAAATACCAGCACCAAAGAGGCGCAACCGGCTCCAAAGTATTCCTGGACATCCCCCGGTAGAAATAGTGGCTTCTTCCTTACCTGTTTTACCTATGCTTTCCTGCTCTCAAAATAGGGGAACCTCTCCAATGCAGTAAAAATATCCTGAAAGTCCTCCTTGGGGGCCAGGTCAATATACCGCTCCAGGAGTTCCTTTTCCTGATCCTTATATTTTCCGTAAAAGATATCAAACAGATTATGCCCCCGCAGATAAATGCGGATTTCCTCCATGTGCTGCCTGACGTCTTCAACGCTTTCCAGTCCGCCGCCCAATACTTCTGTCAGATGGCGCCCGCTCTGAAGACGGTACAGGTACTCCTTCCATTTTTCCAGAAGAGTCTCATAAAACGCCTCCTCCGATTCCACAATCCCCAGCTGCGCCATTACAGAGGGATTCAGGAAATAATTCTCAAAGGAATAGTATTTCAGGATCAGTACATTCTCCGGCCGTACCCGGGGCAGCTTATCCAGATCCTCCATGTTGCGCTCCTCGTAATAACGGCAAAGCTGCCTGCCCAGCTCCTTCGGATCCTTGCCGTCACTGTCACGTACCATAAGGAACTGGTCCCGCAGATAGATCTGGTTCATATATTTCAAGTTGGCATAAGTCTTAATATTCGTACAGCTGTTGGTAGTAATGATTGCAATGCGGGAAAGGTTCCCCTGGCTGTCGGTGGTCTCCGCATAATATTTCCCCAGCAGGAGAGGCAGGCGGGATTTGTCCTGTTTGCCTTCCACTATGAATACAAAGTTCACGTTCATCAAATCCCCTGCCGTGTAACCCAAGTCGTCCAATATGGCGCTGATATCCGTCTTCTTACGGATATCGCAGGAGCCGTCCTCCCGCAAAATGACCTGGCGGATCTGCCTGCTGTTGAAATTGGGCAGAAGGTTCGGGGAATGGGTCGTGAAAATCACCTGATTTTTAGCCGACAGACGGTAAAGGATCTTGCCGCACACCTTCTGCAGGCTGGGATGCAGAAAAATCTCCGGATCCTCGATCATAAGGATGCTGGAGAGGTTTTCCTTAATCTGCGTATAGGCTTCCAAAAGGGAAAACAGATAAATGGAGCGCATCCCTTTTCCCATCCTTGAGATCGGATGGGGGACATTCTGGGCCGGATGGCAGATTTCCGTAGTTACCTGCAGAATCTTTTCCACATCACGGTTCATAAAGTAATGGATACTCTCCCTGCCCCCATTCTTGTGGAAGCAGTCATTGACCATACGGGCAAAGCTGTCCAGGTTCAGCTGGTACAGCTTATAATCCAGCAGCTTTGAGGTCTCGAAGACGTCCAGCTGCGCCGGGGTCTTCTGTTCAATCAACCCGATACAGTGGAAACAATAATTACACTTCTTCGCCTGGTCAAACATACAGCAGCTTGAACGCATCCGTTTCAGGATTTCATCTTCCTGCAGAAGCAGCAAATCACTCTGAAGCTGCTCCAGGCGGCGTTCCGTGTCCACGTGATATATTTTTGGAAAAACCTCCTGGATATAAGGGTTATGCTTGTTGACCCCGTCCATATAACGGGTTTGCCCGTCCCTGTTTACGGTCATGGTAAAAGTCAGGGAATGATCCGAATAAGAAGGCAGCTTTCGGCTGAAGTCCTGCAGCCATGCTTCCTTTTTCCGGTACTGGCTGACCACTCCGCCCCGCCGCAGCAGTTCCATATCCTCCTCCGTAAAAGAAAGGGTGACACGGATCCTGATCTTGGCGCCTGCCTCACCGAAGTCTTCGGGACGGATCACATATCCGCCGCCTACTGCGCGGATGGCATCCAGCACGGTCGTTTTACCGGTATTGTTCTGCCCTACTAAGATCAGCGCATTCTCTATATCGGGAAGATACATGTCATGAATGGATTTAAAATTTTGGATACGCAAATCCGTTATTTTCATAGGCAGGCTCCTGGTTCCTCTTCACGCTCCCAAGCATGGTACCGCAATCACATTGCCCAAATCCCACTATCTGCCGGACGCCGTGCCGCCATTCCCAGGAAACTTTGCAATAGCAAACCCCATAAACGCTATGGTAATAGCTATCCTGAGAAACAAATTCACCGAAAAAGTTACAAAAGGGACTACGCTAAGAAGCGTCGCTACCACGAACATCAATACTTTGGAATACACAGCCACCCGGAACAAGGTTCCCGAAGGCAGCTTTTTATGCATCATTGCATCAAAGATCATTGCAATCAGCAGGTATATGGCAGCACACAGGAAATACCAGAAAACCCTTCCCACAAAGAAAAACAGATATCCCAATGCTATCAATACCATCATAACGGGCATAAATGTGTTGACGATCCAGTCCTTGCTGAGCTCTATGTCGCTGTTCAAATTTCTGAGATTGAACTGCTGGTACTCCCCGTTCTGAAAGACAGAAATCCTGTCCCTGCCTGCCAGAATCAGGTTCCGGTACCCCTCTTCCGCTATAGCAGACACATCCTCATAGGAAAATCCACTGATCTTGTCTGTCAGATATATAAACGTCCCGCTTTCATCATATACGAAGTCTTCTTCGATATACAGCCTTCCGTCGGAAACCTCAAAATCAGGCAGGTAATCTGTCCACACTTTCCCGTCAACCCCAGGTGCAAAGCTCATTATCAGGCTTACAAATGAAATAATTGTGGCAACCAGTGCCAGAAGCATCACAAATCCAATCATGCTCCCTGTCTTAACCTTTGCCAGCCGGTCATATTGGGGCGGTATAAAAGAAAGGACAAACTGCTGAAAAATATTGGGTGCCTTCTGTGGCTCCTGGCTGCTGCCGTAATCATAATATCCTCCGTAGCCGCCGGAATATGGATCAGGCTGCCGGTAAGGATTTCCCTGCTGATATGGGTCGGTATTTTGCTGTTGGTAGGGATTTCCCTGCTGATATGGGTCGGTATTTTGCTGCCGATAGGGATTTCCCTGCTGATATGGGTCGGTATTTTGCTGCCGGTAGGGATTTCCCTGCTGATATGGATCGGTATTTTGCTGTTGGTTATTGTTGTCCATTTATATACTCTCGCCTTTCCCGCATGAAGCCTTCCCGTACAGGTCCGGCCAAAACGCATAGTCAAATTACATACCTTTTCAAAATATTATACACCCATCCGGCAGGGGCAGCAAGACTATCTTCTGCCAAAGCCGTCCCGCAATCTTCTGTCAGAAACACCTGCCGACTCCTGTCTTACCGCCAAAGAATATCTTTCCTATCAGAGTGATATACTCATCTGCCGTCTGATGAAGACAAAAAATCAAGCATCATTGCATTTAACTCCACCGCCTGCTCTCCCACAAAATGGGGCCTGTGCCCGCTGCCCTCAACTTCATAGATCCTTCCGTGGGGCACTTTTTCCTGGAGTTCCCTGCAGGTCCCAAAAGGGTCCTTCTCTCCGTTGATAAAGAAGGCAGGGCACTTTATTGCCTTCCACTCCCCGTCCGTAAGGCTGGGATGTGACTTCCAGTCGGCAACCGTAGTCCTCAGATACGTCTCCCAGTCCCCCCTGTGGGCATCTAAATGGCGGACTTTCATATCCTCAATAAAACCTGTGTCGCCTTTTGCAATCAGGCTTTCCGGCAGAAAATCCTCCGCCCCTTCGGGTCTTGGGAACGCCCCTCCACCGATTGTCACCAGGCTCTTCACTTTGTCCGGATATTTGGATGCCATATAGCACCCCACATAAGCGCCGCAGCTGTACCCCACTAAATGAGCTGCCTTTATTCCCATGGCGTCCAGGAAATCCGCCATATCATCCGCAATCATACGGCTGTTCCAGTCAAGGCTTTCACATTTCGTCCGCCCGTGTCCACGGAAATCCGGGTACAGACAATGGTAACGCCCCCCAAAGGAAAGAATCTGCCCCGAAAAGGCAAGCAGGCTGCGGCTGAAATGGCTGTGAAGGAACAGCACCGTTTCGCCTCTCCCAAATTCCTCATAATACATATTTAAGTCATTAAATTGTATGTACGGCATATAACTCCTTCTGAAAATTTCGTTGCCTGTTTTTATATAAATTCTCTCCCATCCTTTTCGCCAAAAGAATCTGTCTCCGGGATATAATATATCCGATCAGGATAATGCTGTGCCTGGGAAACCCTCCCCGCCAAATCATTCCTTATACAGCGAATAAAAGTCCGACTCCAAATTATCCATGTTATGCCTGAACCAGGCCCTTGCGTCATCTAATGCCTTGTTATAGATCTCTTTCCCAAGCTCATCCATGAAAAAGTCGTACACCTTTTCTGCCGCCAAGAAACCGATTTCTTCGTCCCTTTCCTTCTGGAAAAAGAATCTGATTTCCTCCATGACCCTCTTTTTCTCTTCACTTGAAAGATTAATATTGTTCCCGGGCCTTCTGTTATCTGTGCGTTTCATTTTACGATCCCTTCTTTAAAAGTATTATAATCAAAGACCCCGCTGCAAGCAACGGGGTATCAAACTTGCAGCGCTGCAGAGCAGCGGGGTATTTGACCCTCGCGGCAGTCACCAAATGTCTGCAAGCAGCCACTTGGCTCGTTGCTCGCGGGAATAAACAGCAAGAGAGTATACCTTGCTGTTATTGCCGTGTCTGCCCCAATTGAGCCTTAATATAATAGCTTTCATGCAATCTATCTCATATTTTTTAATTGTTCATATGCCTCTATCCAGTTGTCATGAGGGCATAAAATCATATCGTTGTCAACCATGTATTCCATATATTTGTAACATGCTGCTTCCAGCGATATATCAAGTGCAGCATTCACTTCTTCATAAAAAGGCGGTATGCCCTCTCTGTCCCACGCAAGCTTGTCTGCAATAAACAGCGACATTTCATATTTTGTAGGACACTTTTTTAATGTAGTATGACATTCTATAGCCAATAATATCTCTTCGTCTGATATATTGAAATACTCAACCGCACATATTTTAGATAGGCGCTGATGGAGCAAAAAGGGATATTTTCTCTCAGCCTCGCAAACATCCAAACGATTTTCATATGCGTATTTAAGCATATCCTCAGGCTTGATAATTGCGCTTATATCATGCAAAAGCCCTGCGATAACACATTTGTCATGGTCTAAATCATATGTTTTGGAGATAAGCGCATTTCTATCTGCCACATTTGCCACATGAATATATGTTTTACTTTTTCCGTTAATCAAAAGTATGTTTTTTACATCTGTGCGAATGTCTCCGCTAAGTGGTTCCGTTTTTATATAACTAAAATTATCAAATATCATTTTTGTCTCTCCGGCATATATTTTCAACCGTGCTTTAAAAAGTTACCAGCATCCTTCTACTTTTCCATATCCAAATTTATGTTTTCCACCTCATGCCAGCCTTTTCCCTGCTTTCCGGATACTCTTTCAGCACGTTGCTGTCCTTACAGATACGGATTGTTTCCGTGACCGCCTCTCTGGTATTACCATAGCATTTTCTCTGCTCCCGATAGACCTTGCAGAAAATAATATACTGCCCGATAATGTCCGCTTCATTCTCCTGATATAATACTTTGATTTCCGCATCTCCTCCAACGACATATCTATGGCAGGAATCGCTCCAATCAATGACTGCACTGCCAACTCAATATCCGTCTTTTCCAGCTCCTGCTCCTCCATTGGAAAGACAAGAATCTCCATTGACGACCTCCTCTCAACCTCAGTTACAGCTATATTTCATTTGCATACTGCTCTGTAATCTCCTACGTCATTCAAAAGCACCCTTTTTCTGTACACCTCGTTTTCTATGGATGGAATTTCTTTCCTGGCTTCAAAACGGCTTACGGTTCCTACAACAATATCCACAGGACGCTGCTCCACTTTGCGGATTGATTTGTATGCATTTGTAGTTTCTGCGGGAATATCTGATACAGAATCATATACGTTCTCTCTTTCTATAGGGTATCTTTATTATACAAAAAGCCTCTCCTGTTTACAATAAAATTCCCCTGAATTTTTTGTCAGCGATGTAAAAGAGGGAATACCAAAAGATATTCCCTCCATAAATACAGCCGCAAAGATGCCCTTTCCCGTATCTTCCAGGTATCTATTCGACAAAAAGACAGATTAAAATGTACAGAATAAACTAATAATGAGCCAGAAACACTGGCTCAAGTCCGCCAGGCACGCTCGAAAAGCCTACGGCTTTCCTCGCTTTTCGGCTGTCGCCGCATATGTCCAACAACGAAAACGGCTGTTGGTGAGCAAGCTCCCCACAGCCGTTCCCGTTGCCGGACCCGCCCGGCTCGTAGCTTTAAAAAATCGGGGTGACAGGATTCGAACCTGCGACCTCCTGGTCCCAAACCAGGCGCTCTAGCCAAGCTGAGCCACACCCCGTAAGACATTTTTAAGTATAGCGAATCACCATAAATATGTCAAGCTACAGATAGCAAATATTGAACTGCGCCTCGTTTCCCCTCGCCAGCTCCATGATTATGTAAGAAGGCCTCTTCCCATCCTGCCTGGGGTATGACAGGCTCCCGGGGTTTACCGCCGTCACCGAATGGTCCACGTCCACCACCGGACGGTGCGTATGCCCGAAGCATACGATATCCATACCTCTGGCAACCGCTTCCCTCTTTATGGTCTCCCTTCCCATATAAACGTAGTAATTATGTCCGTGAGTGACCCACACCCTGTAGCCCTCCAGCTCCAGCACCCTCTCCCTGGGCAAATCCGAGAAAAAGTCGTTATTTCCCAATACGATCTCCACCGGGCAGTCTGCCGCCTGGGTAAGCGCATACTCGCTGCCTTCGCCATCCCCGCAGTGAATGACCATATCCGGCTTTACCTTCTTTACCACAATAAAATAATTCTCGTTTTTCTTATGGGTATCACTGACAAGTAATATCTTCATATCCCCTCAATTCCTCTTTCATAAGCCTGAGTGCTTTTCCTCTGTGGCTGACCTCATTCTTTTCCGCCTCTGTCAGCTCCGCCGTGGTTTTACGGAATTCCGGCACATAAAAGATAGGGTCATATCCGAAACCGTTTTCTCCCTTTTCCTCATAACCGATCCGCCCTTCTATGGCAGCCCTCACCGTAAGCTCCCTCCCGTTGGGAAGCACCGCCGCTATGGCGCACACAAAACGGGCCGTCCGTTGGTCGTCAGGAACTCCCTCCAGCCGCCGGATCAAATCGGCGTTTTTAATGCGGTAAGAAGTATCCTCCCCCAGATACCTGGCGGAATAGACCCCAGGCTCCTTATTCAAATAATCGATCTCCAGGCCGGAATCATCCGCCATAACAATATCCTTCGTCATGGATGCAACGGCTCTCGCTTTGATCAGCGCATTTTCCTCATAAGTGCTTCCGTTCTCTTCAATATCCATCCGAATCCCTGCATCTTTCATGGAAACCACTTCCATTCCGGTATCCGACATGATCCCATTGATTTCCCGGATCTTGCCGGCGTTTCCTGTTGCAAAAACGATTCTTCCCATTGGCGCCTTCCTCCCTCGCTACACTCCCTGTACCTGCTCAGCCAGCCTCTGGCAGCTCTCATGAATGGCATTCAATATCCCTTCCGCCACTTTTTCCAGATAAGCCTCCTGCTGCAAAAGATCCCGTTCCCTGTCATTGGACAAGAATCCCACGGACAATTGCACCGCGGGAATATTGATTTCCTTCAAAATACTGCCTTCCTCCGCAGGAAACAATCCCAGGGCACGGTTGCTGGCGGCAACCGTCACTGCTTTGGTCACGATATCGGCCAGGTCCACATTCCCGAAACCCGGAATAAAGTACTCTTCATTATAGTAGGACTGGATGCCATATATGCCCTCTTCTTCCATATTTACCGCTGCACCGATCCTGATATAAAAATCCGCATCCAGCTCCCGTATCAGCGCAATCCTCTCCTCCGCGGATATGTCCACGTCCTCTGTCCTGGTAAAATATAATTTTACATTTGATAATGAGCACTTCTTCTGGACCAGCCTTGCAACCTGCAACGCCAGCTCCTTTTCCCTGTACCCAGAACCGGGGAGTCCATAATCACTGCCGCCACCGACAGGGTCTATCACCACAATATAGGAATACATATCCTTCGGGTTACAGCCTGCCACCTCCAGGATATTGTCATTCATGGTACTGCGGTACTCCTGCAGGCTATCCATGGCAAGCTTTAAAAGAACGCCGTCCGGCTGCACCTCATACCTTCCCTCTAAAATAGCCGAGGTGTCCCCCCCGACAGCATTTTCGGCGTAAAATTTCTCATTATCGCTCCTTATGTGGATCCACAGCTCCCTTTCCATATAGCGGTTCTCCATAATGACGTCTTCCGCCTTGACATTTTGCGGCAGCGGGATCAGAAAGCTGCCGCTCCCGCTCTCCCCCCTCTGCAGCTCCAACGCATGGTCCGCCTGCTGGCTGCTGGCAGTCAACCCCGCCTGATCCTGAGGCATATCGCTGATCACAATCGTTTTATGGGCAGACAGTTCCAGCATACCAGCCATGGCTGCAATGCAAAATATGACCCACAGCACAAAGGATAACCGCATATTCTCTTTTCCCAAGTCTCTCTGCTTCGTCTCCATAACCGATCCGCCTGATACATACCTTCCCTGCGATTCTTCTGGGCCTTCAATCCTCACACGGCTGCCCCACACCCTTTTACAACCCGTGTGAAAATACCTGTGCGGCTCTTGTTCCGCGCTTATGCCTGAATATTACCCCTGTTCTTTTTGGGCGGCTTGGGGCCCAAAAACTGATAATAATAGGCTTTCATCATGCCATTGTATATTTTACGGTTTTTATCCGCCTTCCGGCCGATATCCTGTTCGGCTTGCCCGTAAGCCGTAATCATATACAAGCTCCATGCATCAAGCTCCTTAAACCGCTGCCCGATCATACGGTACAATGCCGGCATCTCCTCCCTGTCCTGCATCCTCTCGCCATAGGGAGGGTTGGTAATCACAAAACCATACTTTTTCGGATGGCTCAGCTGCTCCACTCCGCGTCTCTGGAAATGGATCAGCTTATCCACCCCTGCAAGCTTTGCATTCTCTCTGGCTATTGTCACCATGGCATCGTCAATATCATATCCCTGAATATCAGGATCGATATTCAGGTCTACCATTTCACGGGCTTCCTCACGGGCGTCCGCCCAGATACGCTTATCTATAATATGGGGCCAGTTTTGGGCCGTAAAGCCACGATTCATCCCCGGCGCCATCCCTGCCGCCATCATAGCTGCCTCAATGGGGAAAGTGCCGCTTCCGCAAAACGGATCCACCAGGATTCTGTCTTTGTTCCAAGGCGTCAGCAAGATCAGCGCCGCCGCCAGGTTCTCGGCAATGGGAGCCTTTGCCGCCAGCTTCCTATACCCCCGCTTATGTAAGGATTCCCCGGTACTGTCCAGTCCCACAACCACCTCATCCTTCATAATGAATACTCTGATCGGGAAACTCTCACCGCTCTCCTCAAACCAATTTGTCTTATAAATGCCTTTCAGCCGTTCTACCATTGCCTTTTTCATAACGGACTGGATATCCGAAGGGCTGAAAAGCTTAGACTTTATGCCGGCAGCCTTTGCCACCCAAAATTTCCCGTCAACAGGGATATACTCTTCCCACGGAAGCTCCTTTGTCCCCTGGAACAGCTCTTCAAAGGTTTCGGCATGAAAACTCCCCACCTTGATCAGAATGCGCTCCGCAGTGCGCAGGAAAATATTCCCACGGCAAAGCGCCTCCTCATCTCCCCAGAATGACACTCTTCCGTCTGCAACCTCCGTAATATCATATCCGAGCTCAATGATTTCCTTTTTCAATACGGATTCCATACCAAAATGGCACGGAACGACCATTTCAAACTTTCTCATAAAGTACCCCATCCATTCTCCGTCAAGCAAATATAACAATAGTATACATTTTTTTTACAAATATGTAAATAGGGACACCGAAGTGTCCCTATCGCTGCCAAGATCTTAGTAGTTGTTATTCTGATTGTTCTGGTTCTTGTTCTGGTTGTTGTTCTTGTTCTGGTTGTTGTTCTGATTGTTCTGGTTGTTCTGATTCTGGTTGTTGTTGTTGCTGTTCTTGCAATTATCCATTTTCTTCCTCACATCCCGCCGCGATTGCGGCTTTAATACAGGAGCGGTTCCTGCTCCTGATAGTTGTTGGTTACAGGAAGTAGTATGGCAAAACGCACAAAAAATTATACATTTTTTCTTGGTACTTTAGCACTATTTCTATATTGACTTTCTGTGGCAAAAGTACTACAATAATCTTGTAAGTGATGAACCCCTATCATCATCTTACTACCCCTTATATATTAATATTTATACTCCCCTCATTGTGGGCCGTCGGTTTTCCGGCGGCTCACAATCTTTATTTACATTACCGGCATGAGAAAGCCGCACCTCTTCCAAAAAGCACAAGTGTGCTGTACCATTCATTTTCAGCCTGTAAGGTACACTAGTGTGCTGACCTGATTACTTTCAGCTAAATAGCGCAGAATGAATTTTCAGCCTGCAAGGCAGATTTCCGACGGCGTAGTGGTGGCTACGTCTAGGAAATCTAACGCTGCAGATGGAAATTCAGGCAAGATATTTTGCGAAATGTAATACGGTCAGTACACTAGTTCACCCAATCCCTGAAAAATTTAACGACCCCCATCACAGCCATAATAATGATCATTGGCACTAGTATAGGCCAGAGGAAAGAAAGCAGAGACACCACGGCGCTGAAGATCAACACTATAATAAGGATCCCAAAGATCAGCCATGTCCAAAGGGGCATACGCCTTCTCTCGTTTCCCTGTGGCTGCGTTGCCCTGCCATATTCCTGGTATCCCCCCGCCCTGGCAGTGTCGGCCTGTGTGCTGGCAGTGATAATGGTGCGTGCTATGAGCCTGGGATCCCCGAGTGACGCCAGCACTTCCGCCTCACTCTTTCCCTTGCGGACTTCCGTATTGATATAATCTTCATAATATTGAAGATTTTCCGTGACAATATTTCCGGGCACCTTTCCCGCCAGGGCAAGACGCAGCTTCTCCATAAATTCCTGTTTTGTCATCCGACTTTTCTCTCCTCTTTCATCTCTGTTCGCTCCGGCGGCATACGCCTTCAATACAGCTGGTCCATTCCCTGTCCTGCAGTAAGCCTGCGGACATAGGTATCAGGATCCTTCTTCATCTCGGCCATAGTGTAAAAAGCATTCAGTGCCATTGCCTCTTTATTGCAGCTCTCTGTGTTTTTACCTATATCCCGGATCAGGTTATAACGGTCCATCTGCCACACATACAAATCCGTCATGCCGTATCCGCGGCATTTATCCTCATCACAAAAAGTATGGTGGTCCAGGTAAAACATAAATTCCTTCATCAACCCGTTATCAGCAATCAGCTTTCCCCACAATCCGTCCAGCCATTCAGGGTCTTTGCCCGCATATCCTCCAAGCGCCACCAGTCCTTCATAGGCCCTTATTCTCCTCGCGTCATAAACAATTCCGCCCATGGTCACCCTTCCCGCCATTTTCCCCAGGGACAGCTTCTTTTCGTCACTGCAGCCCTCAATTCCACATAGCAACCGCATTTCCTGCACATACCCTGCATCAGCATCTCACACTCCCTGCAAAGGGCAAGCCGTTCTTCATACAATCGCTCCGGCGCCTTGATATCTGAATCCATATTATCAATATAATCCCTCAAGAAACGAAAATGTTCCGCCTGATCTGCCATCTCCCTGGTCAGGCAGCGCTTACAGCTTCTGAGTTTTTCTGTCTCCAGTTCCATTGTATGCTACATCACCTATCCCGAATGCTCTGCTAAACTGTACTCATTATACTTTCTTTGCCATGTAAAGTCAAATATCCCGTTCCTCCGGCAGCCGCCGAAGCAATAACTATGTTATAGTTCAGACGCCCAAAGAGCAATCTAACAGAAAAAGCGGAAAACAGGGTTGGAATCCGTATATGAAAAAAGCCGAAACACTTTGATCCCTCAAAGAATTTCGACTGTCTACATAATCTGTGCATATGCATTCAATAACATGCATAAACACACATTAATGTATTCTAATGCATCTGGTAATGTGCGTTAGAGGATTCGAACCCCCGACCTTTTGGTCCGTAGCCAAACGCTCTATCCAGCTGAGCTAAACGCACAATGTCGTAACTATTATTGTTTACAACACTAAGTATGATAACCGCTATTAGATAAAAAGTCAAGTACTTTTTTCAATTTTGATTTATCAATTTTAACCTTCTTTATGGTTATTAAACTTTAATGATCTTCTATTTAGACGTTCTTGTATTTTACGTTCTTATATTTTGACATTCTTATATTTCAACATTCCTGTATTTTGAAGTTCTTATATTTTGACATTCTTATATTTCTACGTTCTTACATTTTGACGTTCTGAATCTTCCTGGCGCTCTCATTTAAGTCATCCACTATCCCCTGAACCGAATCCACCATCCGGGAATTCTCATCACACACATGGAACGTCTCACTTGCGTGGGCCGAAATCTCCTCTGTAATGGCTGAAATTGTCTGGATATTCTCAACAATATCCCCGTTTGCGCCTGCCAGCTCTTCCAGAATGGAAAGCAGTTCCTCCGTGCGCCTGCTGATATCTTCCGTTCCCTTGGAAATGCCCTGGAAATTATTTTTTACGATATTTGTATTTTCCACATTTGCTTCGTTGCTCCTGGTAACTACATCCACTGCGTCTGCCACATGCTGCAGCTCCAGATTGATATTCCCTATTAAGCCGGTAATATTGCCGGTAGCCATTTGTGTCTGGTTTGCAAGCTCGGAAATCTGGCCGGCCACCACCGAAAACCCCTTTCCGGCTTCCCCTGCCCGCGCCGCCTCTATAGAGGCATTCAGCGCCAACAGGCTGGTATTGTCCGCAATACTGCTGATAGCCTCGATAATGGTATTCATCTGGCTGGTATATGTGCCCAGTTCCTCCATTTTCGCCAACACTTCCGCATTTGCGGCTTTGGAGTCTTCCACATGGCCTGCCAGGGCATCCATCTGCTCCCTCCCAACGACTACCTTTTGCGCCGTATCGCTTATATTCCGTTCAATCTCAGCCGCCGTATCCTTTACCTTGCCGATATGGCCCTGAATCTGTTCGGTACGCTGCATCTGCACCTGCACGGACTCCGCTGTCTCCACGCTGCCGGTAGTGACTTCTCCCATGGCGTCATGGACTTTCGCCACGGAGCTCCCCAAATCATTCATCTGGACGGTGATTTCCGCAATATTCGTGATCATTTCCCGGGAGACAGCCAGGACATTCTCCACAAGCTTAGCAGTCTCGTCCGTTTTGGATTGAATCTGCTCTAACTTGTGCTTGTTCACCCTTTTCACTGCCGCGGTAGCCAGGATCATAAACAATGAAGTCAAAAGCGTGGCGGCAACCCGAATCTCCACATCGGGAACCTCGGACGGCGCATACCCTAACGCCAGGGCATGGTATGCCACATATGCCACATTTCCGAAAAAGGCAAAAATCGCGAGCAGAATATTGAACCGTACATCCATATACAGTATAATGACAGAAAACATGGGAAACGCGTAAGTAAAGGGCAGGGCGCTTGTGGTGGTAAATATAACAAAAAGATATAAAAAACCGTATGAATTCCCGATGATATGCTTGATGGCCCTGCTCTCCGGATTCCTGGCAAAAATAACCCATTCCACTATGACAGGGACAACTGTCATCACTGAAAAAACGGCAAAATAACCCAGCGACCTGGATCCCTTCAAGACCTCCAACAAATACGCCAGAAACAGCACTGTGTCAATAATAGTATGCCCCAAAATCGCTGTCCTGTTTACATATTTTTTCTCAGAGAAATTCATTTGTGTACCCCCTCTTCCGCCTTCATAAGTAAATAAGTGATCTTCCTATAAAAACATCCAAACTGGTAAATCAAGTATGTCCCATCATAGCATAAAGTCCTGCCCTTGGCAAGACAGCATGGTTCTACCGGGAACACTTTGCGTTTTTCGGGGTATGATTTGCATTGCAAAAAAAGAGTATAGTTTTTATCCTATTTGTGATATACTTTAAGAGCCGATCAGCTATCCGATCAGCTGGCGGCTCACAATTACACAATTGCATAATTGCAGCTTACAGCCGGAATGCCACAAGCTGTAACATAAATGAAGCAGGAGGTACTTTATGCTGGAATTACAGAATCTTTCCTTTCAGGTATCCGATGATGCGGATTCCCGGAAAGAAATCATTAAAAATATAAATCTCACCTTTGAGGATCATACCTTTATCGCCCTAACGGGCCCTAACGGAGGCGGAAAATCCACTTTGGCCAAGCTCATCATGGGAATTGAGCAGCCAACCTCCGGCAGGATTTTATTTAACGGTACCGACATCACCAATATGTCCATCACGGAACGGGCCAAGCTGGGTATAAGCTTTGCCTTCCAACAGCCCGTGCGTTTCAAGGGCATCAAGGTCAAAGATTTGATCACTTTGGCGGCAGGCAATAATATCAAACTGGCCTCCGCCTGCGATTATCTCTCCAAGGTAGGACTCTGCGCAAGGGACTACATTAACCGGGAAGTGGATGCAAGCCTGTCCGGAGGCGAGCTGAAGCGTATCGAAATAGCCACCATTATCGCGAGGAACACCCCTTTGGCAGTGTTCGACGAACCGGAGGCGGGAATCGATCTGTGGAGCTTCAACAATCTGATCAAGGTGTTTGAAGAAATGCACAACAGCTCCGATAACTCCCTCATTATCATCTCACATCAGGAACGCATCCTGAATATTGCAGACGAAATCATTGTATTGGCGGGAGGAACCGTTCAGGCCAGAGGACGCCGTGCAGATATTCTCCCCGAGCTGTTAAACGGTACGGGAGGCTGCAAATTTTACAATCAGGCGCCTTAATATTTTTGCAGTTGCCATATATATAACATAAAACCCCTTTTGTAAGGCATTGGCATATGCCTTTGAACCAGGGGCCATATACGGAATGTCAGCAAACCCGGCAGAAGTCCAAATACCCAAATACCCTAATACGATACAGCACCTTATCATGCAGAACTTATAGATGCAGAAGATTTAGATGCAGAACTTTAAAAATAAATCCGGCAGCCGGCTTTTAAACAAACATATATATTCTGAGAATAAAAAATAGAAAAAGAAATGAGGAACTCAAATGGACGATATACAAAAAAACCTATTGGAGCAGGTGGCGGGACTTCATGAAATGCCCGCGGGAGCATACAATATCCGAGCCAACGGGCAAAGCGTTAACCGCTCCACCACCGCACATATTGACATTGTAACAAAAGACGACAAGCAGGGCATCGATATCGTGATCAAACCCGGCACTAAGAAAGAAAGCGTACACATTCCCGTACTGCTCAGCCAAAGCGGCCTTACCGAAATGGTCTATAACGACTTCTACGTGGGCGACGACTGCGACGTCACCATTGTAGCCGGCTGCGGCATCCATAACAGCGGTGACAGCGACAGCCGCCATGACGGCGTTCATTCCTTTTACATCGGGAAAAACTCTCATGTAAAGTATGTGGAAAAACACTACGGCAGCGGTGACGGCAAGGGCGAACGTATCATGAACCCCGAGACAGTGATTACTCTGGGTGAGGACAGCTTTATGGAACTGGAAACGGTACAGATCAAGGGCGTGGACTCTACCAAACGTTCCACCACTGCCACTCTCGCAGACGGCGCGAAGCTGGTTGTCACCGAGAAGCTCATGACCCATGGCAGCCAGACCGCGGAGACATCCTTCCAGGTAGACTTAAACGGTGCGGGATCCAGCGCTAACATTATTTCCCGTTCCGTGGCAAGGGACGACTCCAGACAGCTTTTTCTCTCGAAAATCAACGGCAATAACCGTTGTGCCGGACACTCGGAATGCGACGGCATTATCATGGATCGAGCAAAGATCAGCGCCATTCCGGAAATCACCGCAAATGATTTGGATGCGGAGCTGATTCATGAAGCGGCCATCGGCAAAATTGCAGGCGAACAGATTACTAAACTGATGACTTTAGGCCTTACCGAGGAGCAGGCGGAAGCCCAGATTGTCAACGGATTTTTGAAATAGCATAGGCGCAATTTGGGCTTCGCCGGTAAGGCTGCCTGAACTGCGGCGCATAAACAACAAGCCTTCGGGACAGAATAGTATTCAATCTACTAATCTGATCGGAGGCCTTTTTATGTCCAATACAATAAATGATCCAAAAGATACCCGCTCTTTACAGACCATAGACGGTAATCATGCCGCTGCCCATGTAGCCTACGCTTACAGTGAGGCAGCCGCCATCTTCCCCATCACTCCCTCCTCCCCCATGGCGGAGCTGTGTGACCAATGGGCAGGCGCCGGAAAGCTGAATATCTGGGGGCAGACCATGACCATCGCCCAGATGCAGTCGGAGGCCGGAGCCGCAGGCGCCGTCCACGGAGCTCTGGCGGCGGGTGCTCTGGCCACTACCTTTACCGCATCTCAGGGACTGCTTCTGATGGTTCCCAATCTGTACCGCATTGCAGGAGAACTTCTTCCGGGGGTTATCCATGTAGCAGCCAGATCCATCGCCACCCATGCCCTGTCCATCTTCGGTGATCACTCCGATGTGTATGCCTGTCGTCAGACCGGCTGCGCCATCTTTGCCTGCGGCAGCGTACAGGAAACCATGGATTTGTCTCCCGTATCCCACCTTGCCGCCATAGAAGGGCGGATTCCCTTTCTCAATTTCTTTGACGGTTTCCGCACCTCCCATGAACTGCAAAAAATTAAGGTCTGGGATTACGAGACCTTAAAATCCATGCTTTCCATGGAATCCGTCCAAAGGTTCCGGGAAGAGTGCCTCCATCCCAGCCACGGGAAGGTCTACGGCTCCGCCCAGAATCCCGACATTTTCTTTCAGGCAAGAGAAGCTTCCAATCCCGCCTATATTGCGCTTCCTGCCATCGTGGAAAAGCAGCTTGACAAAATCAATCAGGCCATCGGCACAAATTACGGTCTTTTTGATTACTACGGTAATCCCTCAGCCACCCATGTCATTGTGGCTATGGGCAGTATCTGTGAAACCGTCCGGGAATATCTGGAAACCGTTCCCGACCGGCCCTACGGACTGATTGCCGTCCATTTGTACCGCCCTTTCAGCGCAAAGCACCTGAAAGCGGCTCTCCCTCCGTCCACGAAGCAGATTTCCGTCCTAAGCCGTACCAAAGAACCCGGCGCCCCCGGAGAACCGTTGTTCTTAGACGTGGCGGCGGCTCTTCAAGGTATGCCCTGCCGCATTCTGTCCGGCAGATACGGTCTGAGCTCCAAGGATACCACCCCGGAACAAATTGCGGCAATCTATCTCAACCAAACGCTTTCCGACTTTACCGTGGGAATAGAGGATGACGTCACCAATCTGTCACTGCCCATCCCCCGGGTCGCCGACACTGCGCCGGCGGATCTGACTGCCTGCAAATTCTGGGGACTGGGGGGAGACGGCACAGTCAGCGCCACCAAAAATATCATTAAAATAATCGGCGACCACACGGATTTGCAGGCACAGGGATACTTTGAATACGATTCCAAAAAGTCCAGAGGTCTCACCATCTCCCACCTGCGCTTTGGCAAAAGCCCCATCCACAGTGCCTATCTGGTTCGGCACGCAGACCTTGTGGCATGCCATAATCCTGTCTATCTGCATAAGTATGAAATGGTGCAGGATTTAAAAGACGGGGGAACTTTTCTGTTAAACTGCTACTTCAAAGAGAAAGAACTGGAAGAATATCTTCCCGATGCGGTAAAAGCTTATCTGGCCAACCATCATATCCGGTTCTGTGTCATTGATGCCATACGCATCGGAAAAGAAATCGGATTAAATAACAAGATCAGCACTATCTTACAGGCCGCTTTCTTCGCCGTGTCAGGATTGCTGCCTTCCGAAGAAGCCAAACGGCTTATGAAGGAAGCCGCCGCCAAGAGCTACGGGAAATCCGGCGGAAACATCCTGCGGATGAACGAGGAAGCCATCGACAGAGGTTTTCAGGAGGTACGGGAAATACCGCTTCCGGAGGCTTGGAAGCATCTTCCCGACGATAGCGCTTCCCCGGATAATCCTCCCTTGCCCGACCGTCCCGAAATGCTTTCCTTTGTGAAAAACATTCAGCAGCCCGTTACCGACCAACGGGGAGATTCCCTTCCGGTATCGGCATTCCTGCCCTATGCGGACGGCTTTACCCCTCCCGGCAGCACCGCACACGAGCGGCGCAACGTGGCCACGGAAATTCCCGTCTGGAAACCGGAAAACTGTATCCAATGCAACCTCTGTTCCTTTGTATGCCCCCATGCGGTAATCCGGCCTGCCGTAGTAAAAGAAGATTCTTCGCTTACACTGCCGGAAGGTATGCCGTCTCTTCCCATGATGGGTATGGAAGGGCACACTTTTTCCATTGTCGTCTCGGAAGTGGACTGTACCGGCTGTGGCACTTGTGCCGCCATATGTCCGGGAAAGCAAGGCAAAAAGGCTCTGGAAATGGTTCCCATAGCGGAACATGCGGAACGGCAGCAATACTTTGATTTCGGAAAACCCTTGCTGCCCTGTAAGGAGGCCGCAGAAAAATTCCGGAAAAATACGGTCAAGGGAAGTCAGTTCCTGCGCCCTTATCTGGAATTTTCCGGCGCCTGTGCAGGATGCGGCGAAACACCTTATGTAAAGCTTCTTACCCAGCTTTTCGGTGACCGCATGTTCATTGCCAATGCCACCGGCTGCAGCTCCATTTGGGCGAATTCCTCTCCCTCTTGTGCCTATACCGTGGATGATGAGGGAAAAGGCCCTGCATGGTCCAATTCACTCTTCGAGGACGGCGCCGAATTCGGCTACGGTATGCTATTGGCTCAAGAGACAGCAGCAAAACGGGGAGAAAATACAGATACCATCCAGTGGGTCATCGGCGGCGACGGCTGGGCATATGACATCGGTTTCGGAGGTCTGGATCATGTTCTTGCCAGCGGCAGCAATATCAATATATTGGTTCTGGATACGGAAGTCTATTCCAACACCGGCGGGCAGGCTTCCAAGGCGACTCCCACCGGGTCCACCGCAAAATTTGTGTCCGGCGGAAAGACCACACGCAAAAAGGATCTGGCCTCCATCGCAATGACTTACGGCAATGTGTACGTTGCCCAGATCGCTATGGGAGCCGACTTCAACCAGACACTGGCGGCATTTACGGAGGCTGCCGAATACCCCGGCCCTTCCCTCATTATTGCCTACTCCACCTGTATTGCCCACGGGATCCGAAGCGGCTTAGGCTCCACACCACATGAGGCGAAAAAAGCTGTGGACAGCGGATATTTCCATCTCTTCCGCTTCAATCCTCTGTTAAAAGACGAGGGTAAAAATCCGTTTATTCTGGACAGTGACGAACCGCAATTAAACTATGAAGAATTTTTAGACGGAGAAATCCGTTATGATGTATTGAAACGGCAAAAGCCGGATCAGGCGCAGCTTCTCTTTGCCCAGGCGGAAAAGCAGGCAAAGGAACGTTACGAATATTTAAAAAGGCTTGCGGCGCTTTACGCACCGTAAGCCTCCACACTCTTTTTTAAGCGGGTCAACCCGTCCATGAGACGTTCTCTGGGGCAGGCCGTGTTCATACGGACAAACTGTCTGCCGCAGCTCCCGTACTCTACCCCTTCCGTCAGGTACAGTCCGCTGTCCTGACGGATGAAGCTACATAACGCTCCCGCGTCATCCGTAACCTGACTGCAGTCCAGCCACAATAAGTATGTGGCATCGGAAGGAACTACCTTAATCACAGGAAGCTGCTCCTCCATAAATTTACGCACCCACCGCTTATTTTCATAGAGATATTCTCTAAGCTCCTCCAGCCAGCTTTCTCCCTTTTCAAATGCCGCCACGGCGGCTCCCACGGCAAATGCATTGGGTTCCGCCACCTCATCCGTATTCAGACCACGGTTCAGCTTATGACGTATCACCGGATCAGGGACCATAACCGCCGCCGTCTGCAGGCCTGCCAGATTAAAAGCCTTGGTAGGAGCCATACAGGTAATACTGTTGCTCCGGCATACCTCCGAGACAGAAGCAAAGGGCACATACTCATATCCGGGGTCGGTAAGATCACAATGAATTTCATCGGAGAGCACCAAAACATGATGCTTGGCACACAACTCACCGATACGGGCAAGGGTTTCCTTGTCCCATATTTTCCCCACAGGGTTATGGGGATTGCAAAGCAGCATCAATGTTGTCTGGGGATCGGAAAGCTTGTCCTCTAAATCCGCAAAATCTATGGAATACTGTCGCCCGTCGTATACCAAAGGACTTTCCAGTATATTGCGCCCGTTATTTCTGATGGAGTTGAAAAAGATATTGTACACAGGAGTCTGTACCAATACATTCTCTCCTACCGTGGTAAGCTTTCTCACCGCACTGGAAATGGCAGGCACCACACCGGTACAGAATATCAGCCACTCCTTTTCCATCACAAGATTATGGCGGCGTTTCCACCAGCGGATGTAAGCATCATACCAATCCTCCGTGATAACGGAATATCCGAATATGGCATGTGCCGCACGCGCCTTGAGGGCCTCCGTGACCTCGGGAGCCGTCTCAAAATCCATATCGGCAACCCACATGGGAAGCTCCCTCTCCGGCACATCCCACTTCAAAGAGCCGACGCCACGCCTATCCGTGAGCTTGTCAAAATTATACATGCGATCCTCCATATCATAGGCCGATACGCTTTTCAGCCATATCGGAACAAACTTTGTAAACTCTTCCACTCTTCCTGACAAAATACTGATCTTGCCAATAGTAGTTGACGCCATTGGCAGTGCATTATAAACTGACCATCCAATTTATGAAGTGACAATAAAAGCTTTTTACACTTCCCACTCAGCGTGGTCGGAGGTCTTTCCAATCTCTTTTGCCTCGATCTTCGTCTGATCCAGTTTTACCTTCCTGCCATCCATAATCAACTCGCCAATCCTGTCCGCACGGATGATCCCGCCCTTCGGGTTAAACACGCTGTCCACACTGCCAATAATTTCCACATCTGCCTGAGAATACTCAAAAGCAAGATTTGTATTGATAAGCCGGCAGTTTTTCATCACCAGGTTATCAATATAGCACATACCCTGGAGACTTTCGATGGTGCAGTTGACAAGTGTGATGTTCCTGGAATTCCATCCCAGATATTCACCAGATATAAAGGAGTCATACACGGTAATACTATCCGCATTCCAAAAAGAGTCCTTGGAAAGCATTCTGGAATTACGGATTTCCACATTGGACGCCCCGTCAAAGGAATAATTTCCCACCAATGAGAAGTTTACTGCTTTCACATTCCTGCAGTTCATGGCAAAATAATCACCCTTGGCAGTGACGGTATCCATATCAATATTCTCACAATTCCACAAAGTCTCTTCCGCATTGGGAAACGACACATTCCTTAACACAATATCTTTAGACCTGCGGAAATTTTTCGGTGCCTCAATAATCGTATCCCTGATAGATATATTCTCCGTATACCAGATTCCCGCTCTGGCCATGTCGAACAAAGTACAGTCTTTCATTTCCACATTTTTACTATACCACAAAGGGTATTTCCACCGGAACAAAGTATTGTCTATTTTAAGGTCAGCGCTTTCCTTTAACGGAGATTCCCCGTCCGCAAAAGTACAATAACTGATATGGCTGTCCCTTTCCTGATAAAGCGCCCTCTCACCTGTTAAAGTCTGTTGGTTAATCTCTTTCATGTCTCCTCCATATCTACATATTACATGCACAAACATTCATTTTCAAATTGCCCTGCCCAAAACAAAGCGAATGCTAAATCTCTGTTACACATTATTGGATACAGCAAAGAATGCTATACCTATTGCTCCCGGCCCAATATGGGTTCCAATCGCGCCTCCGACGCTGGCCGGCGTCGGGCGCTCTACAATCCCTTTCCACAGATTCTCATGATCGTCAATATACTTTTGAATGACTGCATCTGAAAGTCCCGTATATGCCAGAACAAAAGGCATATCGTAATCCACTCCGTTGGCACGCGCAATTTCTTCCGCCAAAAGGTTATTGCCCTGTTTTGACCCTCTCGCTTTGCCAAGTACAGCCACTTCCCCGCCCTGGACGGCAATGACAGGCTTTATGGACAGCAACCCTCCGGCCACTGCCGCAGCCTTCGAAATCCTTCCTCCCTTTTTCAGGTACTCCAGGGTATCCAGCAAGGCAATCAAGCGGATATTTTTCTTCGCCCTCTCAAGCTTTTCCACGATTTCCCCGGCCAATAGTCCCTGATCCTTTAAACGAAGCGCATACTCCACCAAGATACGTTCCCCAAGGCTGGCATTCTCGCTATCTACAATAAAAATCCTCCCCCGATGGTTTTCCGCTCCTATATTCGCACTCTGATAAGTACCGGAAAGCTTGGATGAAATAGTTATCACAATTGCCTCGTCACCTTCCCTTGCGGTAGCCTCATATGCTTCCTCAAAGACAGCCGGGGGAATTTGGCTTGTCACAGGCAGCTCGTCGCTCTCAATCAGTTTCTCATAAAACTCTTGATGGGACAAATTAATCCCATCCTGAAACTCATTGGAGCCAAAGGTAATTGTAATGGGCAGTATTATTAAATCTTTCCTCTGGTTGCCCACGATGTCGGAACACGAATCCGTAATAATTTTAATCATGATTTACCTCATTTCAGCATAGTAGAAAAAAGCTTAGAATCTTCTAAGCCCCTAAGAAAATTGATATTAAACAAAAAAATGGGGCCTATAGGGTTCGAACCTATGACCCTCTGCTTGTAAGGCAGATGCT
>CANRWO010000017.1 GCA_947643615.1 uncultured Lachnospiraceae bacterium | reverse complement strand
ATTATTGAATTTTCAAGGTGCATAGGCACTTATTCAAGTGCGAAGTTTGAGTTATAACTTCTATTCTTAATTTCGGTACTCAAAGCGACATTATTATGGGAGTGGATTTACGAGATTCTTACATTTTGAAAACATGTCTGGATTATCCCGAGGACGTTTTTATGGAGCACATGTTTGAGAGATATATTCAAATGATCAAGTGATAAGATGAATGGAGTAAGTAATATGGCTGGCGATTGTATATGGACCAACCCTGAAATGGGTCAGAAACAAAAAAATCACAGTATATTGACAGATCATATATTGAAAACTCCTGACAAACCGCTTTATCATTATACGTCAAGGGATGTTTTTTGGAAGATTATGGATGGGGAGTCTATGCTTGCAAGGCATATTAAGTTTTCGAATGATTATCACGAAAACGAAATTGGAAGCCATAAGATTACGGCGGCAGTGGATCAGGTTGCGAAAGTCCAATTGACGGTGGCGAATGCCTTGCCGTTTATGGTTTGTTTTTGTGAAAATGCGGATTTACTTAGCCAATGGCGAGGATATGCCAATGAAGGGATTGCCCTTGAGTTTGATTTTTCAAAGGGTTTGTACGGATTGAAAGAAGGGTTTTCTACAGCACATTGCTATACTGTAATGAATACGGGGTTGGAGGGGGATTTCCTTTCGGGTGTGGATAATAACAAGAATGTTTTTATGGGAGCTATCGTGTCACCATATGGGGTTATATACACCGATGGTAAGAGTGACCCAGATGAACCGGTTTTGAGCCTTGTTAATAAAATTAAGGAAGCATCCTTAGACGACATACAACAAATGTCTGCAAGTATGATACCGTATATCAAGAATGATAAATTTTGCGAGGAAGCTGAGTATCGGCTTATATTTGATATGAATCAGCTTGCGGCAGGAGAATATCGTTGTTTGTTGGGCGAAAAATATGTGAATCTTGATGTGGGCGGGGTAAGAAAACCCAATATTCGAATTAAATTTAGCAATCAGTTTAAGGCAGCTAATGAGAAAAAATTAACGGTTTATTATGTGGATAAAGATCTTGATAGTACAATGAGGCATTTTAAAGAGAAATGTAAGGAAGAAAAGATTACTATTAATCTTATCAAGAAACCAAGACAATATAAAATGAGCTCTGAGGAGATTTTGATATCCGAGGGTATCAGTCAGGAGAAGGTATGTTATCTTTTGAGACGCATGTTGCCTGATAACGGATATAAGGTTTGGTGCGACGGACATCTTCCCATACGGCGTATCATTGTAGGTCCAAGCAAGGATGCGGAGTTTATGAAAAACAGCATTGGGGAATACATAAAGACGAAATATTGGGCGGAGGACATTCAAGTAGAGCTATCCAATATACCGTTAAGGACATGAGTATCTGGAAACACACACCACCATGGAGGATTGAAATGTTTACGATGCAGATGAGGCCGCAGGCTGGAAAAGCAGCGGGAAATAAAAGGAAAAAGGCATACAGAAGCTTTGCCCCTGTAAATACTGCCGATGGGGAAGGGGTAATTCAGCGTGTAAAGTATCAATACCATGGCGGGAAGTGGAATGCGGTTTCTGACTTTGACCGAGGCCCCAGGGAAGTGCCGGGCCACATACCCACAGAAGAGGGCGGGGTATACGATACTGTGACGGGAGAGTATGTTTCACCTGCAGAGGCGCATAGAAGAGCGCATACAATATTAGAGGCTGCCCGCAGGCATCAGGTACAACGGGCGGAAATCGCCGCCGAACAGGGTGTGCCGTTGCCTCCTCGCAACAGAAGTGAAATGTACTCGACGAAGCCAATGGAGGAAGGGCCGTTTAAGATTAATACGCCATTTGCATCCAGCACTGCCAGGGCAGGGTTCTTCCGGCAGCAGGGCAGTACGAGGAAACAACCCTATATTCAGACCCCGGGCGTTGTCGCACACTATAAGGGACAGGCTGCTGTGATAGACGGTATGCCCCAGGAAAAGAGGAGCGCTGTTGTGGATACCATGGGGAGATGGTTCGCGGGTACGGGGACTGTGGAGGCCCCGGAGGGGCTGTTAGAGAGTATGACAAAAGATGAGAAGGCTGTTGCCAGCCAAATGGCGGTCTGTATAGGAGTTGCGGAACCTCATTTTACACGGGCAAATGAGGACGGTGGAAAAATGTCAAGGGCAAGCGTCAGGATGCTGCAGGATTATCCTGCCGGTGAGGTATTGGATCCCCAGAAGGGTCACTTTATGATAGGGAGAACAGGCGGGAACAAGTTGATGAGGGAGGCTTTTTCTGATGAAGCGCCCCACACGCCACCCAGGGGAAAGAGCTTTGCCCCTATGTACCCATATTTGTCTCCCAGCTCGCCTTCACCACAAAGGAGGCAAAGCCAGGCTCCTCCGGATGAAACGGAAGAAGCGCCGCTTACGGACGAGGACCGTCAGCTATGGCTTTCCGCAGCGAGACGGATTGCCAGATACATGGAGAATGATGCAACTCCCAGAGACCGGGAAATATTTGACCGCCAGATAGGCCTTGCGGCAATTTACAGCTGGATTGCAGACCCGGGTCAGATGACCAGGAAAGACATAAGGAAGCTGATGCAGTTTTTGTGAGGTTTGGGTTGGAACGGTTCCTTTACTATTTCCAGCGCATCCGGTATTCTGAGGGACTGATGCCTTCTATCTGACGAAAGATTCTGGAAAAATAGTATAAGGGCGAAATCCCGCATTCTGTCCCGATTTGTTCCACGGATTTATCCGTAAACCGGAGCAGCTGTTTAGCGTGTGTAATCCGGACATTCAATAAATATTTTATGATGGATGTCCCAAACTGTTCTTTGAAAATACGCTCCAAATAGTATTTATTAAGGAGGAATTTTTCGGACAATTCGTCCAAAGATATTTTTTCCGCAAAATGTGTATCTATATATTCTTTCACATTGACCACGGATTGTTGTTTGCTGGAGAGTACCTTGGCATTGGGGTTCCAGCTTTCCTCCATAATCAATGTGAGGATGGAAAAGATATGTTCATTTATTCTCATGTCCTTGATATAATCGGCGGATGAGGCAAGATGATACAACCGGTTCCATTGTCCGTCCAAAGAGGAGAGTGTGTTTGGCCGGAAAACGGGTTGGCCGCCCCGCTCCACATATTTCAGGTATATTGCAGGGCAAGTAGGGCCATAGAAATGGATCCAGTTGAGTGCCCATAAATTGTCCGAGGTTTGATGGAAATACGGGGTCCGACAGTCAATAAACACACAATCTCCTTCGGAAATGGCATACTCCTTATCGGCATAATTAAGGATGCCACTGCCGGAAATGATATAAAAGAACAAATAGGATGTAAGGTTCTGGCGTCTGCTGATATGTGGTTTCAGTGCCTGAAGACTGCCGATTTCCTGCAGATAAAAGAGATTTGCCCTGGCAAAGTCCGAAGGCGTATGCAGGATGCGGGCCGAACGTACATATTCCCCTTGGAACAAACGATTTTCCATAAAACAATGTGCCTTTCTTTGTGCTGCTAATATTCGTGGTATTAGATAAACATTCCCAATGCAATTTATTCTACTGGCAAAATAGTCCAATATTCCATCCTTTGTTTCCTGTATCCTGTACAGCATTCACTGCAGAATGCAACAGTTTCAAAGCCATTTTATCCAACTTCCCATTCCGCCCAAACCAGATTTATATTAGAATAAATTTTTATCCGAGTTTCTTGTCAGAAAAATTGTAATATAAAAGTCAATAAAATGCAAATAGATATCAATTTAGTCAATTTTAAATATGTGGGGAATTGGGTATCATGATATAAGGCTAAACAACGTGGTATGGAGAGAACACACGCAAGGATTACGGAAAGGAATATTTATGGATATGGCAAAGAGAGCATTGATTACCGGAGTAACGGGGCAGGACGGTTCCTACCTGTCGGAATTGTTATTGGAAAAGGGATATGATGTGCATGGTATGATCCGCCGATCTTCTGTGGATTACAGGGAACGGATCGCCCACTTGGAGGGAAATCCCCGTTTTCATCTTCATTATGGGGACCTGGGGGATTCCATGAGTATGATGCAGGTGATCGGGACGGTGCGCCCTGACGAGATTTATAACCTGGCGGCCCAGAGCCATGTGCAGGTAAGCTTCGACGTGCCGGAATACACGGCGGATGTGGTAGCCATAGGTGTCCTGAGAGTTCTGGAGGCGGTTAGGCTCTGCGGCCTTGCGGAGACCTGCCGGATCTACCAGGCCAGTACTTCAGAGCTTTACGGGAAGGTGGAAGAGGTTCCCCAGAGGGAGACGACTCCCTTCCACCCATACAGTCCTTACGCGGTGGCAAAGCAGTATGGGTTCTGGATCGTGAGGGAATACAGGGAAGCATACCATATGTTCTGTTGCTCGGGTATTCTGTTCAACCATGAAAGCGAGAGGCGCGGGGAAACTTTTGTTACCAGGAAGATCACCCTTGCGGCAGCGCGTATCGCACAGGGAAAGCAGGACAAGCTGTATCTTGGGAATTTGTCTTCCCTCAGGGACTGGGGGTATGCGAAGGACTATGTGGAATGCATGTGGCTGATTCTCCAGAATGAAAAACCGGAAGATTATGTGATTGCTACCGGCCAGCAGCATTCCGTGAGGGAATTTGCCACCCTTGCCTTCCATTATGCGGGAATCGAACTGGAATGGCAGGGCGAGGGCCTGGAGGAACAGGGTATCGATGCTGCTGACGGCAGGGTTCTGGTAGAGGTGAGTCCTGATTTCTACCGTCCTACGGATGTGGTGAATTTATGGGGAGATCCTTCCAAGGCAAAGAAGGAACTGGGATGGAATCCCACCAGGACAAGCTTTGAGGAGCTTGTGAAGATTATGGTGGACCATGATATGGAAAAAGTTGCGGTGGAAAGAGCGGAAGAACACATAAAAACGAATTTGGAAGAGTATCTGGAGAAAGGTGTCGTTAAATAGGATGATGGAGAAGGATGCGAAAATTTACGTGGCGGGACATCGGGGGATGGTGGGATCCGCTATTGTGAGGGAACTGGAAAAGCAGGGTTATTCCAATATTATTACCCGTACACACGGGGAGCTGGATCTCTGCAGGCAGGATGCCGTGGAGGCGTTTTTTGCTGAGGAGAGGCCGGAGTATGTGTTCCTGGCGGCGGCCAAGGTTGGCGGGATCATTGCCAACAGGGAGGCGCTTGCAGACTTTATGTATGATAATATGGTACTGGAGATGAATGTGATCCATTCCGCATGGGTAAACGGCTGTAGGAAGCTGGAGTTTTTGGGAAGCTCCTGTATCTACCCCAGAATGGCGCCCCAACCCATGCCGGAATCCTGCCTTTTGACCTCGGAGCTGGAAAAGACCAATGAGGCGTATGCGCTGGCCAAGATATCGGGGCTGAAGTATTGCGAATTTTTGAACAGGCAGTATGGCACGGATTATATCTCCGTTATGCCTACCAACCTTTACGGCCCCAACGACAACTACCATCCCACACACAGCCATGTGCTCCCGGCGTTGATCCGCCGTTTCCATGAGGCAAAGGAGAGCGGCGCGCCGGAGGTGGTTTGCTGGGGTGACGGCTCACCTCTCAGGGAATTTCTGTATGTAGATGACCTGGCAGACCTGTGTGTGTTCCTGATGAACCATTACAGCGGCAATGAAACAGTCAATGCCGGAACGGGGAAGGAGCTGTCCATCCGGGAACTGACCGAATTGGTGGCTGGGATCATCGGCTATGAGGGGCATATAAAATGGGATACAAGCAAACCCAACGGTACGCCCCGTAAGCTCCTTGACGTGTCCAAGGCGACAAAATTGGGATGGACTTATAAGACGGAGCTGGAGGAAGGGATACGGCTCAGTTATGAAGATTTTCTGAAAAATCCCGTGCGGGCGGAAAGGTAAGTCCAGGATTGTTGCCAAATATTACAAGATGTGATATACTTAGCCAAAATGTAAATTCTGTGCTGGAGGATATTTTGGTGAAGGTAGAGAGAATTTGTGGTTTTCTGGGCATCCTGGTGATTGTTCTGTTAGCATTTATCATTATCTGGAATGCAAATATTATCGGCGTAGCGGCAGGAAGCCTGGAGAAGGATGCCCGGGAAGAACAGGGCATAGCAAGCAACTGGGAGATGGCCCAGGCGGTAAACGAAGAAATGTGCGCAATGCTCTTTTATGATCAGGAGACAAGGGATTACGTATATTCAATCTATATGAAAAAAGAAGGGACCGCTTACGGCTATTTTTTCAGCCAGGGAGGTAAAGACGCATACATTGGGGAAGGCGTGAGAGGCATGATCTTTGACGATAAGGGGGTTGCGCTGCTCTCCATGAATGAAGACAGGGTATGCAAGATTGAAGTGGACGACGGTGTGGCGGAGAAAACGATAGAGATCGATCCCACAAAGCCTTTTGTTGTGGTGATTCCCATTAACAGCGGCGAGATTACCATGTATAATTCCCTGGGAAATGTGGTTTCTTTATATGATACATATAGATAACAAGGTATCGGAGCGGATATGACGAAACAGGCGCTGGAAGCATCCCTTAAAAAGCTGTTGGTACAGAAACCCATTGACAAAATTACGATTAATGACCTGACCACGGACTGTGGCATCAGCCGTATGTCCTTTTACTACCATTTCAAGGATATATATGATTTGGTGGAGTGGGTGTGCGTGGAGGACGGGAAGCGGGCACTCCAGGGCAAAAGGACCTATGATACCTGGCAGGAAGGCATTTTACAGATATTTGAGGCGGTTTTGGAGAACAAACCTTTTATCCTTAATGTCTACCGAAGTATCAGCAGGGAAAAAATCGAAAATTATCTCTATAAGCTTACCTTTGACCTGATTGCTGCCGTTGTGGATGAGAAATGTGTCGGCAGCGGGATCACAAAGGAAGATAAGGAATTCATTGCCGAGTTCTATAAGTTCGGCTTTGTAGGGATTATGCTGGAATGGATTGGCCGAGGGATGAAAGAAGACTATGAGGAGATCGTAAGGAAGCTGAGCATTATGCTCCATGGAAGCATTGCCAATTCCATTTCTAATTTTGAGCAGATGAAGTGAGCCGTACGGATGTATATGCCGTGTGGCAGGTTTTTATCAAAACAGGCGGAATGATAAGATTTTTATCATTCCGCCTGTTTTGTAAGTGGAAAAATCGACGCCTGGGGGATAGGATAGAGACATAAAAGTTAAAACATATGAAAGGCGGTTTATATTATGGCAAAAAAGAAAAGTGTGGGACTTGGAGTAGCGGCAGTGGCAGCAGGCGCAGGCATGGTGGCTGTAGCGGCAAAGAAGCGTAAGAGCACAGTGGCATCGGCATCAAAAAATGCAATAGATATTTCAAGGCTGGAATACCGCAATACAGAGAGAGGAAAAGACCAAAAGAACGCAAAGGGCATCTATTATACGAACGGCAATTACGAAGCATTTGCAAGGCCCAGAAAGCCGGAAGGGGTGGACGAGAAAAACGCATATCTTGTGGGAAGCGGTTTGGCATCACTGGCGGCGGCCTGTTTCCTGGTGCGGGACGGACAGATGCCCGGTTCCCATATCCACATTCTGGAGGCAATGGATATTGCAGGAGGAGCCTGTGACGGTATTTATGATGCCACAAGGGGATATGTAATGCGCGGCGGACGTGAGATGGAAAACCATTTTGAATGCCTGTGGGATCTGTTCCGCAGCATTCCCTCCTTGGAAACGCCCGGTGTGTCGGTGTTGGATGAGTATTATTGGCTGAACAAGGAAGACCCCAATTACTCCCTGTGCCGTGCAACCATAAACCGTGGAAAGGACGCCCATACGGACGGAAAATTCAACCTGAGCCAGAAGGGTTGCATGGAGATCATGAAACTGTTTATGACAAAGGACGAGGATCTGTATGATAAGACAATCGAAGATGTGTTTGATGAGGAAGTCTTCGATTCTACTTTTTGGTTATACTGGAGGACAATGTTTGCTTTTGAGAATTGGCACAGTGCTTTGGAAATGAAGCTTTATTTCCAGAGGTTCATTCACCATATTGCAGGACTCCCTGATTTCAGCGCGCTGAAATTTACCAAGTACAACCAATATGAATCCTTGATTCTTCCCATGCAGAGGTATTTGGAGTCGGCAGGAGTGGACTTTCAGTTTCATACGGAAGTGACAAACGTGATCTTTGAGATAAAGGATGGGAAAAAGGTGGCAAAGACCATTGAGTGTAAGGTCAGGGGCGTGGAAAAAGGAATCATGCTCACAGAGAAAGATCTCGTGTTTGTGACCAACGGAAGCTGTACGGAAGGAACGGTCTACGGGGATCAGAACCATGCGCCTAACGGCGATGCAGAAGTAAGAACAAGCGGATGCTGGAACCTGTGGAAAAATATTGCAAAGCAGGATTCTTCTTTCGGTCATCCGGAAAAGTTTTGCTCTGATGTTGCAAAGACAAATTGGGAGTCTGCGACGGTTACGACCCTGGATGACAAGATTCTTCCTTATATCAAGGAAATCTGTAAGCGTGACCCTAAGAGCGGCAGAGTGGTTACCGGAGGTATTGTCAGCTGCCAGGACTCCAGTTGGCTGCTGAGCTGGACCATTAACAGGCAGGGACAGTTTAAAGAACAGGATAAGGATAAAGTGTGCATATGGGTATACGGACTATTCACGGATGTACCGGGCGACTTTGTCAAAAAACCAATGAAAGAATGTACCGGTGAGGAGATCACCCAGGAATGGCTGTACCATTTGGGTGTGCCGGAGGAGGAAATCCCTGGATTGGCGGCCCGCAGTGCGGTCTGTGTTCCTACTATGATGCCCTATATCACAGCATTTTTCATGCCCAGGACGAAGGGAGACCGTCCGGATGTGATTCCTGACGGATGCGTTAACTTTGCATTCTTGGGGCAGTTTGCGGAAACTCCCAGAGATACGGTTTTTACCACCGAGTATTCTGTAAGGACGGCTATGGAGGCTGTGTACGGCCTTCTGGGAGTTGACAGGGGTGTGCCTGAGGTATGGGGGAGCGTCTATGACATTCGGGAGCTTCTGGACAGCAGCGTAAAGCTTATGGATGGAAAGTCCCCCCTGGAAATTCAGTTACCTGGGCCGTTAAATGCTTTGAAAAAACCTCTGCTCCATGCGATAAAGGGAACGGTAGTGGAAAAAGTGCTGCGAGACCATGATGTTTTGAAGGACGGTATGATATAGACCGGTTCAGCAGTTTGGCGCTGCCGAGATATAGGATTATATGATTGGGAAATACAGGGTTTCAAAGGCAATCACACAGGGCAATGGTGTGATTGCCTTTTGCCGTATAGGCCGGATAATGACCATTGCTTGAGGTCTACGTTAAACCGTTTGTTGCAGGTTGGAAAGAAACGTGCTACACTTACTCTGTAGAAACAACATTTCATAGAGCAGGACATAATCTATTGGCGCAGATATGCGGCATCATATGGCATCTGATATTCTTTATTAGGACATCCCTGCTTGAAATCACACAGAAAATAACAGCAGGGAGGCGAAATATGGGGAAACCGGATATTGTGTTAAACGCATATATGAAAGATTCGAACAGAGTACGTTCGGTGTTGGAATATTATCTTGGAGAGAAGCTTCCCGAGGATTGGGAGTGGGCAGAGATGAGGGGATTGTACCCGGCCAGGGATTCCAAGGGAAAGCAAACCTTCAGACAAAGAGACATCATGGGGAAGGCCTGTGCATGGGGGACGCATTTCTTCCTGGGATTGGAAAATCAGGACAAGGTCAATCTGATTTTTCCCTGGCGGCTTATGGAAATGGACTGCCTGGCTTATGGGGAAGAAATTGATGAAATCAGGACGAAAAATCGGTGTACCAGAAGAAATTACGGAAAAGAGGATGACTTTCTCTACTGCTATGGGAGAGAGGACCGCATGGAACCCGTGTTAAATCTGATCTTGTATTGGGGAAAGGAGCAGTGGGACTGGCCTTTCTCCCTCAGGGATATGATGGAGGGCATGTCGGCTCTCCCGCCGAAAATGAAACGGCTGGTGGGGAATTATGAGGTACAGGTAATACATATGCGCAGTATTCCTGAGAAGGCGCTTGAGAAAATGGATTCGGATCTGAAATATGTGCTGGGTATGCTTAGGAGGGCAGGCTGTAGGAAGGAATACTGGTCTTATATACAGGAAAACAGGGAGTTTTTCTGCCGGATACCCAAAAGTGCGCTGAATGTGATAGACGCATACATTAATATAGGGGAAATGCATAAGTATATGGAATTCGAAATGAATATGGAAACCGGAGAGGAGGAAGCGGATATGTGTAAGGCATTGCAGGACTTGCAGAAAGAGGCCATGAAAAAGGGAGTAAAACAGGGGCTTAAGGAAGGAATAAGCCAAGGAATAACCCAGGGCATAACCCAGGGCATAACCCAGGGTATACAGCTTGTCCAGTGCCTTCTTGCAGACGGAAGGCAGGAGGATGTGGCTCGGGCAGCTGATGATGAGCTCTATAGGAAAAAGCTGTTGGCAGAATATGGAATGAAAGAATTATACAAATAATAGTGCGTGGCTGCCGGATACCCGGTGACCATAAGCCAAGAAAGGCAGGGTTAAATCAACCCTGCCTTTAGCAAGCGCTTTCGGACCTGGAAACCCACAGTAATTGCGACGGCCAGCTTGATGAGGTCACCGGGGATATAAGGAATGACACCAGCCATCAATGCCTGCGTGAAGGTAAAGTCCATCTGGTGTCCCAGCCAGAGAGTGCCGAAGAAATACAATACGGCAGTGCCCAGAAGCATACCCAGGATATAGAGAGGCAGCTTTCCGGCAAATCTGTCAACGAAAAATCCGCAGATCAGTGCAAGGAAAATGTAGCCGATAATGTATCCTCCAGTGGGACCAAACAATTTTGCAGGGCCGCTGCTAAAGCCGGTAAAAACAGGAACGCCCACCAGTCCCAGGAGAATATAGATGATTACGCTGATGGTTCCCAGCTTCATACCCAATACGGAAATGACAAAATAGATTGCCAGTGTCCCCAGAGAGATGGGAACGGGACTGACTGGAATATTCAGGGCCAGGGGACCTAAAATACAGATTACTGCTGTCATAAGGCCAATCAATGCCAATTGCTTTACACTAAACTTCATAGTATACCTCCCTGCCCGCAATGGCGGGCATTCATTCAATACTTGGAAAAGAACTAATTCCAAGATAATACCTCCCTGCCCGCAATGGCGGGCATTCATTCAATACTTGGAAAAGAACTAATTCCAAGATAATACCTTCCTGCCCGCAGCGGCGGGCAAATGTATGACGATTGTAAACCTAATAGACCAGAGGTTTACTATTAGGAGTATACATGATAGTGCCCGTAATGTCAACTATAAAATTATAGGGTTTACATTAACCGGGAAACCGGATGATACAGGACAGATTTCCGCTGTACTATGTGGGTGTTTATCTCTACCTTAACAGGAAAATGTTCCTTGGAATTGATCCTTTGTATCAGACGTTCCACTGCCATCTGTGCCATGTACAGATTGGGGACGTTGACGGTGGTAAGGGGTGGATCAATGTAATTGCACAGGGGCATATTGTCGAAGCCTATAATACTGATGTCCGCAGGAATGCGGTAGCCATATTCCTTGAATGCCTTGATGGCGCCGGCAGCAATCAGGTCATTATCGGCAAAATAGCAGGAAGCAGGTTCTTCCCCAGCCTGTAAAAGCTGCAAAGTGTCCTCATAGGAGCCTTCCATGGAAGGGGTGAGGGACAGTACCTTTGATTTGGATGCAGACATACCGTGGGTACGCAGGGCTTTGTAGAAGCCGTCCGCCCGTTCGTCAAAGTTCCCAATGGGATAGGAAGAGCGCAGATACCCCGGCTGCTTTTTCGTCTTCCGTATCAGATAATCTGTGGCCTGGTAGGCGCCTTGGAAGTTATTGATCAAAACACAGTCATATTTGAGGCTTTCAAAATAGGTATCCAGGACTACGATGGGAATTTGTAGGGAATCAAAGAGCTTAAAATCTTCGTAATGCATTTCTGTAGCCAAAAGAATAATTCCATTGCAGTAAGGCATGTCTTTCAGCTGCCGGTGGTTGCTCTCGTCCTCGTGGATATAATGGATATTCAGCCGATAGTGAGCCTGCCTGCAGCTTACGCTGATTCCTTCCGTAAGCTGATTGAAAAAGGGGGTGTCCGTGACTACCGCACCATGTTTTCTATATATCATGAAAGCCACAGTGCCTCGCTCCGGCCCGCTTTCCGGGGAGGCCTCTTTTAATTTAGTAAAATCGTATCCGCCCTCCTTTGCGGCTGACAGCACACGCTGCCTGGTGGCTGTGCTGACTCCGGGTTTGTTGTTCAGGGCCATGGAAACTGCAGCTTCCGACAACTGCAGCCTTTTTGCTAATTCTTTGGCTGTGATGGACATAGAACCCCTCCTTTTCAAACGGATTAACTCCTGAAAATTTTTGTGGCGTCCTGAACGAAATCGGCTCCGGGGCAACCACGGGATAAGCTTCCAAAGTTCCTGTTTTAAAATATTGTAAATAATTAAGCTCATTAAGTCAATGCACGTGGAAACTTATACTTAATATTTAGTTGAAATTAAGTTCCGGGGCGAATAGGATTTAGATAAACAAGAGGATAGCAATGAGAAGGAGGAAGGGAATGGCGAAGATTAGGATAGGATTTGCGCCTACACGGAGAAGCATTTTCAGTGCGCCTGATGCCATAAAGTACAGAGGACTGACTGAAGAAAAGCTGAAAAATCTGGGGGTAGACTTCGTTGATATTGATGATATCAACGAGGAGGGATTGCTCTACGACGAAAACGACAGGCAAAGGATTTTAGAAAAATTCAGAAGGGAAAAAGTAGACGGACTATTCCTTGCGCACTGTAATTTCGGGACGGAATATCTCTGTGCGAGACTGGCGAAGGATTTGGGTGTGCCAGTGCTGCTCTGGGGCCCTCTGGATGAGAGGCCGGATGAAAATGGGGTAAGGTTAAGGGATTCCCAGTGCGGACTGTTTGCCACGGGAAAGGTGCTGCGCAGATTTGGCGTTCCCTTTACCTACCTGACGAACTGCCCTCTGGAGGATCCGGTTTTTGCAAGGGGAATAAGGGATTTTCTGGGGGTGTGCAGCGTGGTAAAGACATTTCGCAATATCCGCATTTTGCAGATTGGCCCCAGGCCCTTTGACTTCTGGTCCACCATGTGTAATGAGGGGGAACTGCTGGAGCGCTTCAATATACAGCTGTCACCTGTTCCGCTGCCGGAGCTGACGGCAGAAGTAAGGCGCTGTATTGCAGAAGGAACAGAGGTGGAAAGAACCAAAGTGTACTGCAGGGAGCACATGGAAATTAACGTAACGGAAGAACAGCTGACAAATATAGCAGGCCTTGCGGTGGCAATGGAAAACCTGATCCGAAAATATCACTGCAATGCCGGCGCAATACAATGCTGGAATGCCCTGCAGTCGGAATTGGGCATTATGCCATGTGCTGCAAACGCGCTACTCAATGACAAGGGGATCCCTATAGTCTGTGAGACAGATATCCATGGTGCGGTGACTGCTTTGATGGTGGAGGCTGCGGCCGGTGACGATACCAGGAGTTTTTTCGCGGATTGGACCATACGCCATCCGGATGTGGAGAACGGAGAACTGCTGCAGCACTGCGGGCCATGGCCACTCTCGGTGGCAGCCTGCAAACCCTGTATCACATATCCCCTGGCTTTTGATTATCCCGGGGCAATCACGGCGGAGGCAAAAAAAGGCGAATTGACGCTTGCCAGATTTGACGGCGATAACGGAGAGTACCGACTTCTTCTGGGAAATGCCAGGGGTGTGGACGGACCCAAGGGAATGGGAACCTATCTTTGGATTGAAGTGGACAATATAAAACGTTTGGAGGCAAAGGTGGTGGAAGGCCCTTATATCCATCACTGTGTAGGGATTCACAAGGATGTGGTGCCGGTACTTTATGAGGCATGCAAGTATCTGGGGATTGAGCCGGATCTGTATGACCCTGTTGAGGAAAAGGTCAGGGCATACCTGCGGGGAGAATGATCCTGCTCTGCAAAGGGACTCTGTTTCTTATGTGCACTGACGCAGGGTTTAAATAAGCCGGTTAGTTGGGGTTGGGAATGTGGACTGTTACAGGGCAAATTGCTGAGACGGAAGGAAAACAGTGCCCGAAAGGGCGGCATGGGAGATGAATAGAATGAATACAGTCAAAGATTTGGAGAGAAAGGCCTGTGAAATCCGTATGGACACCATAAAACTGGTATATACGGCAGGCTGCGGGCATATCGGGGGAGATATGAGCGAGACGGAAGCGCTGGTGGCGCTTTACTATAAATATATGAATTGCAATCCGGACAGGGCCGACGATCCGGACAGAGACCGGTTTATTTTAAGCAAGGGACATTCGGTGGAAACACTCTACTGTATTCTTGCGGACAAGGGGTATTTTGACAGGGAAGAGCTGATGAGCACCTATTGCCGCTATGAATCCAGGTTTATAGGGCATCCCAATAACAAGATCCCGGGTGTAGAGATGAATTCCGGTTCCCTGGGACATGGGCTTCCGGTGGCGGTGGGGATGGCGCTGGCAGGCAAAATGGACCGGAAGGATTATCGGGTATACACGGTGATGGGCGATGGTGAGCTGGCAGAGGGAAGCGTGTGGGAGGGTGCAATGGCAGCAGGCCATTATAAGCTGGATAATCTCTGTGCCATTGTGGACAGGAACCGCCTGCAGATTTCCGGGACAACGGAGGAGGTTATGTCTCAGCGGAACCTGGAGGAACGGTTTATGTCCTTCGGATGGAATGTGCTGTCCGTGCAGGGCAACCATATGGCATCAATAGACGGAGCCCTGGCCGTAGCCGGGGAAAGCGTGGGAAGACCTACTGTGATTATAGCCAATACGGTTAAGGGATGGGGGGTTTCCTTTATGGAAGACAATGCTTCATGGCACCACAAAGTGTTTAACGGGGAACAATATGAGCAGGCAATGGCGGAACTTCAGGACAGGAGGGCAAAGCTGTTATGAGTGTTGCAAATAAGCAGGCGATATGTAATGTATTGATGAAGAGGGCAAAGACCGATAAAGATATTGTGGTGCTTTGCTCGGATTCCAGGGGCAGTGGATCCATGGTGGATTTTGCGGAAAAATATCCGGAACAATTTGTGGAAGTTGGCATTGCGGAGCAGAATCTGGTATCCATTGCCGCAGGCCTGGCTGCCTGCGGGAAAAAAGCCATAGCGGTATCTCCTGCCTGTTTTCTATCCACCCGCTCTATGGAGCAGATAAAGGTGGATGTAGCGTATTCCCGCACCAATGTAATGTTATTGGGAATATCGGGAGGCGTTTCCTATGGGGCGCTGGGAATGACCCACCATTCCACCTCCGATATCGCGGCATTGGGTTCCATTCCCGGTATGCGCCTTTACCTGCCTTCCGACAGGCTTCAGGCAGAAAAGCTGACGGAAGCGCTTTTAGAGGACGGGGAACCTGCATATGTGCGGGTAGGCAGAAATGCGGTGGAGGATGTTTATGAGGAAGATGCATTGCCCTTTGAGATGAATAAGGCCACTGTCCTGAGGGAAGGGCAGGATCTTGCCATCATTGCCTGCGGGGAAATGGTACTGGCGGCAAAGCGTGCCGGGCAGGCCCTGGAGAAGCAGGGCATCCATGCCAAAGTGATCGATATGTACTGCGTCAAACCCATGGATGAGGAAGCGGTTATGGGGGCGGCCCGGACAGGCCGGATCATCACGGTGGAGGAACACTCTTTTTATGGGGGCCTGGGGTCCATGGTTTGCCAGCTGACTGCGGCGAAATCCCCTTGCAAGGTGGTAAATCTGACACTCCCCGACACTCCTGTGATCACCGGAAGCTCCCGGGAAATTTTTGACCATTATGGCTTGAATGCGGAGCACATTGTCCGTGTGGCAAAAAGGATGCTGGAAAAGTAAGAGAGAACAATTTACATAGCAGGAGGGAGAGGATATGGGAGAGCAGTACATTCTGGCGGTGGACCAGAGCACCCAGGGAACGAAAGGACTTCTTTTTGGCGAAAACGGAAAGCTGGCGGCAAGGGCGGATATTCCCCACAGACAGATTGTGAATGAGAAAGGGTGGGTTGAGCACGATCCGGAAGAAATTATGAACAATACGCTGGAGGTATGCCGACATGTCATCCGTAAAGCAGATATCTCCCCCAAACAGATCCTGGCAATGGGTATTTCGAATCAGCGGGAGACTTCTGTGGCTTGGAACCGGGACACAGGAAAACCCGTTTGCAATGCCATTGTCTGGCAGTGTGCCAGGGCAGCCGGACTGGTGTGGCAGCATCAGGCGGAAAGGGAAGCCATCCGCAGAAAGACGGGAATTCCGTTATCTCCTTATTTTCCTGCGGCCAAGATGTCCTGGATTATGGAAAACGTCCGGGAGGCGGAAGCGCTGGCAAGGGAAGGGAGGCTCTGCCTTGGCACGGTGGACAGCTGGCTGCTCTATGGATTAACGGAGGAACGGGTACATAAAACGGATTACTCCAATGCTTCCAGGACCCAGCTCTTTGATATCGAAAAATTACAGTGGGATGAGGAAATCTGCAAAAGCTTTCAAATTCCTCGGGAAGCGCTGCCTCAGGTCTGTATGTCGGATTCCTGCTTCGGACATACTACTTTGAAAGGGTTCCTGCCCCGGCCGGTTCCTGTATGCGGCGTTCTGGGGGACAGCCATGGAGCGCTGTTTGGGCAGGATTGCAGGCTGCCCGGACAGATGAAGGCGACATACGGAACAGGATCCTCTGTAATGATGAACATTGGAGATAAACCCCTTCGCAGCCATAAAGGCATTGTCACCAGCATTGCATGGGGGATGGAGGGCAGGGTAAAATATGTGTTTGAGGGAAATTTAAATTATACGGGAGCGGTGATTTGCTGGCTGCAAAATGAAATGGGACTTATCTCCCAACCCGGGGAGACGGCACAGCTGGCAAAAGAGGCAAATCCCGGCGACAGGACCTACTTTGTTCCGGCCTTTACGGGCCTCGGGGCGCCTTACTGGGATGACAGGGCAACTGGGATGTTCACCGGGATTACCAGGACCACAGGTAGAAAAGAAATGGTGAAAGCCTGCCTGGAATGTATCGCTTATCAGATTGCCGATCTCGTAGAGCTGATGGGAACCCCAAAGGGTGAAAAACCTCAGATACTGAAGGCTGACGGCGGGCCTGCAGAGAATGACTATCTCATGGGGTTCCAGAGCGATATCACGGATATCAGAGTATGCGTGCCTGAAATAAAAGAGCTTTCCGGTATGGGGGCGGCGTATATGGCGGGGATTTCAGCCGGATTCTACCTGCCGGATACAATATTTAAAGGAATCACATACCAAGAATACTGCCCGTCCATGGATAGGGACAGGAGGAAACAGCTATTTGGCGGATGGAAACAGGCTGTGGAAAGGGCGTTGATACATGAATAGGAAAAATGCAAACCGGTTTAAAGTAAAGAAAATGTTCTCTTCTTTATTGCTATCCTATGGGGCACTGTTAACAGTGCCCTTTATTATCGTATTTGTCTTGCTGCGATTTTGGGATATGAGTATGGAGAAATATTATAAGGAGACAGTGAACAACTGTCTGACAGAGGGCCGGCTGGCGTTTGAGAAACGGTTGGAGGTATTGCAGGCAGGGGCCTTTTCCCTGGTCTATGACAGTGACCTGAACTGGGTCAGTTATCTGGACGGACTCAGTCCCGGGGACAGCAATATCAGCACTCTTCGCAAATGCAATGAAAGGTTGAATGAATTCTACGCCGATACCTCCAAATTCCATGAGTACTGTGTCATTCTCGAAAACGGATTTGTATTCCGTAAAACCGGCATGAGCATAGGCCGGCAGTTTTTCTATGACAATTACAGGAGACATGAGAATATGCCCTATGAGGAATGGCTGGAGAGAAGCTTCGGCGCCAGGGAATGGGAGCTTTTTCCTATGCAGAAGGTCTATATCGACGGACTGGCCGGGGAAGCCATGACTTATTCTTATCCCATCCGCAGCGGATACGGACAGGTTGGGGATGCCAGGGGGGTGGTGCAGTTTCTCCTGCCCATGGAGGATCTAAAGGACATGTTTTCCCTGCTGGAGGAGATGCAGGGCAGAATCTACATTTTTGATAAAAACGGAAACAGGCTGGCAGAAACCGGCAGCTCCGATGCAGGTGCGCCAGAATGGGAAGGTTTGCCCGGGATGGGGAACCATTTGATCATAGAGATAAACGGCATGAAGGAACTGGTGTTGAGGCAGGATTCCCGGGACGGGAGGCTGACCTTTGCGGCGGTTCTTCCTTTAGAAGCCGCATGGAATGACTTAAACCGGATCAAGACAGCGGCGTATATTGTCCTTGCCGCAGGGGTGTTGTTTGAGATGGCGCTGGGACTCCGCTTTGCCTTGCGTTACAGTGTGCCGATCCGAAATGTGGTGGAAAATATGCAGAGGATGTTTACTGCGGAAGAGGCGGAGGCTCCGCTTTCCGACTATGAATTTCTGGAAAAAGGCGTCAGGGACATGCAGTATATTCTGCGGGAGAAAAGCGCAAAAGAACGGCTGAACTTTCTGGCCCTTCTGTTTGGTGGCAATTTTCACTCGGAGCAGGAGGTACGCGATGAAGCGAAGCATGTGGGGATTAATCTGTCTGCTTCAAGCCATTGCGTCGTAGTCCTTTATGTGGAACACGGAACGGAAGAGATCGTGAGATGGATGGAAAAGGAATATTTTCACTCCACCCTGGCATGCTATATGGTGGACGGGCAAAGGACGGCATTTTTGATGGCTGTGGACCGGGGGGAAGAGGAGGCCCAAAGAGAAAGGCGGCAGCTCCTTGAGGAACTGAAGAAATATGGAACGGGACCGATCTACATAGGGTCCGGGCGAAGCTATACGGAGGGGATCGATCTCTCGCTTTCCTTTCGGCAGGCGTGTTACTGTGTCGATAGGGCCAGGCGGGAAGGCCTTCAGGATGAGGTATTAGAGTACGGGAGTACGCTGGATGACTTGAACATGCCATGGTATCCCCCTGAGACGGCAGAGAGGCTTTTAAATTCGGCAAAATATGGAAAGACGGAGACGGTGAAGGAGATATTTGGCCTGCTGCGGAGGGAAAATATCGAGAAGGTGCATCTGTCAGCCGTTGTGGGCAGGATGCTTACTTCAAATATTACTGCCACATTGATGACTCTCTGCAACAGCATGGCGGAAAACGAGCATGTTATGGAGACCCTGGGACGCATAGAGAAAGAGAAAAGCCTGGAAAAGGCCCTGGAATTACTGGAAGAGCAGTTTTTGTCTCTAAGCGAAAAGATAGATTCCAGCAGAGACAAAAAGTCGGAAGAGTATTATGGGCGTCTGAAATCGTATATGGAAGGGAAGTATTCGGACGGGCAGTTCGGCATGGCCGTGGCAGCAGAGGAATTTGGCCTGTCGGAAAGTTATTTTTCCACATTTTTTAAAGAGATTATGGGAAAACCCTTCAGCGGTTATCTGGAAAATCTCCGGTTGGAAAAAGCCAGGGAGCTCATAAGCGAGGGACGGTACGATCTGGAACAGATTTCCGGGATGGTGGGTTACAGCAGCAGCGCTACTTTCCGGCGGGCGTTTAAGAGGGCGTACGGGATCTCTCCCTCCATGTGGAAAGAGAAACAGGGGTAAATACAAAGAAATTGTATCTTGCAAAATGAATTGTACGGTGCCAAACCATAAGGATTGTACGGCAGAAAATAGATTTCAGGTTGTTTCCTTCCGGGATTCTTTCGTAAACTAAGAATCACAAAAACACAAAGACAAAACGCCGTGAACTATTATTTCCGGCGGGCTAAAGGAGGAAACAAGATGAAAAAGAAAAAGTTATTGGCCCTGTCCATGAGTCTTGTCCTGACAGCAGGACTGCTTGGAGGCTGCGGCTCATCCCCAGGGGAAGGAACGCAATCCCAGCAATCCCAACAGGGTGGCAGCCAGGCAGGCGCTCCCTCCCAGGACGGTGGGGAAGATTCCCTGTTCAATGCGCCCGGGGAGCTTCCTATAGTGAAGGAACCTATTACTCTTACAGTATTTGCACCCTCCAACGGCGAGAACCGCTGGGAGGATAATGCCCAGGTAAAGGAGCTGGAAGAGGCCACCGGAATCCACCTGGAATGGCAGACATGCGCAGCTTCCGACAATGTTCAGGATAAGCTCAGCGTCCTCTTTGCATCGGGTGAGATGCCGGATATCATATTGACCGGCACCAGCGCAGCCAACCGCTATGATAAGGCCACGGAACAGTCGCTGGGCGATCAGGGACTGGTGCTTCCCTTAAATGAATATCTGGATACGGTGTCCGTGGGGTATAAAGCGGCTTTTGAAAAGATTGACGGCCTGCGTGAGTACATCACCACACCTAACGGTAATATTTACACGCTGCCCAATGTGGATGGCTCCCTCCATGTACAATATAATATGAAATGCTGGATCAACACACAGTGGCTGGAGAATCTGAATTTGGAAATGCCCACAACTACAGAGGAATTTTACAACGTTTTGAAGGCGTTTAAGGAGCAGGACGCGAACGGCAACGGTGACCCCAATGATGAAATCCCGCTTTCCACCGTTACATCCGGCGCCGGTACACAGCTGGACGGATTTTTGATGAATCCCTTCCAACTGACTTCAGAGACCAACAAGATGTATGTGGATAACGGCACGGTCACCTTTGCGCCCGTTCAGGACGGATACAAGGAAGGGTTAAAGTTCCTGCATCAATTGTACCAGGAAGGCTTGATCAATCCCGAATCCTTTACCCAGGATAAAAACAACCAGGTCAATATCAATGAGGCGGGGGACGAGTGCGTGATCGGCGTATTCCTGGCACAGCGCCCCGGATATGCCTGCGACCTGACCACCGAACCATATTCCAAAAAGTGGGAGCAATATCAATCTCTGGCGCCGCTTACGGGCCCTGACGGACAGTGTGTAGCATCCTGGAATCCTTATGTAATGTTCCAGTGCGGCCAGACTTTCATTTCCAGTACCTGTTCAAATCCCGAGGCAGCGTTCAGGCTGATTGACTATATTGCCACCGAGGGGCAGGTGTACAGGCAGGCGCTGGGCATTGAGGGCGTGCATTATGAGATGCTGGATGAAAATACTACCGAAGTAGGCCTTGACGGGGAGACGAGGGCGTTATATAAGAGAACGGATGCCGATGCCACAAACCAGACTCTGGGGCAGCTGGTAGGACTTGTCCGCACTCCTGAGTTCATTGTGGCAGAAGCCACCAATCCCAATCCATATGCGGAGGATGTAAAACCCTTGAACGGACGCCAGGTTGTAATGTACAGGGCGTCCCTGGAGCATCAGGCGGTACAACAGTCACGGGAATCCGTGATGCCCGATCTGTATATGAGCCAGGAAGATACCGGGGAAATGTCCTTGCTTAAGACAAATATTATGACCACCCAGAAGGAATATATGACAAGCTTTATCACCGGTGAAAAAGATATTGACGCCGAGTGGAACAGTTATATTGATGCGTTAAATAATATGGGTTTGGAGCGCTATCTGGAGTTGCTTCAGAAAGCCTATGATGCATCAGCCTTTTCAAAATAAATTCAGAACTGTTGAGGTGAAGGGAGAGGAGCTCTGCGCTGGGCTCCTTTCTCTTGGTTCCCTAAGGGCCATGCAGCCGCAATGCGGAGCGTTGGCCAATGCCACGGAATACGAGGGCGGGGTTATTGGATGGATTCGTTGGAAAGGAGCGCTTCTGCCATATGAAAGATGTAAAAAAGAAAGAATTACAAGTACAGAACAGGAAAAACACCATAAGGACTATCAAACGCCACTGGCAGCTATACCTGATCCTGCTGCTACCCCTGGCTTACCTGATTATATTTAAGTATAAACCCATTCTCGGCGCACAGATTGCGTTCCGGGACTACAATTTTAAGGATGGTATTTGGGACAGTCCTTTTGTGGGATTGAAACATTTTAAGACCTTTTTCGTTTCACCCCAGTTCTCCCGATTAATGGTGAACACTTTGGGACTGTCCATATACGGAATTGTGATCGGAGTGTTCCCTCCCATCATCCTGGCGGTGGCATTAAACTATGTGCGTATAAAATGGTTTGGGAAAACGGTACAGATGGTAACATATATGCCTTATTTTATCTCCTCCGTGCTGATTGTGGGAATCATGATGCAGCTGTTGTCGCTGACCGGGCCTGTCAACAGTGTGATCCAGTCCCTGAACGGGGAAGCCGTTCATTTTATGGGGGAACCCAAACTATTCAAGACGCTCTATGTCTTTTCTGACGTATGGCAGAAGACAGGGTATAATGCGGTCATTTACATATCTGCCCTGGCGGCGGTAGACCAGGAACTTCATGAGGCAGCTACGGTGGACGGCGCAAATATCTGGCACAGGATCCGTTATATTGACATTCCCAGCATTTTGCCCACGGCAGTGATCCTGCTGATTATGTCCTGCGGCCATATCCTGACCATGGGATATGAGAAAGTGCTTTTGCTGCAGAATGACCTGAACCTGGCAGCCTCGGACATTATTTCCACGTATGTGTACAGGGTAGGACTGACATCCATGCAGTACAGTTATTCCACCGCCATCGGAATCTTTCAGTCGGTGGTGTCGCTGGTCATGCTGCTGGCAGTAAATAAGATATCCGATAAGGTGTCTGAAACAAGTCTGTTCTAGGAGGGGCGAAGTTATGGAGAAAAAAATCGACAGCAATAAATGCTTCCACATTGTAAACACAATGTTATTGATCTTTTGTTTTCTGATCATTGCACTGCCTGTATTGAACGTCATTGCGTCTTCTCTTTCGACGCCCGGCGCAGTGATCCGGGGACAGGTGAGATTTTGGCCTAAGGGGTGGAATGTGGATGCGTATAAACAGATCTTTACGAATAAAATGCTGATCACCGGATATAAAAATTCCATTGTCTACACACTGGTGGGAACCGGAATTAACATTATTATGACGGTGCTGGCGGCATATCCTTTGTCCGTAAAGGACTTATGGGGAAGAAAAGTGTTTGCATCCCTGTTTATTTTTGTTATGATATTTACAGCGCCTTTGATTCCCACCTATTTGAATGTGCGGGACCTGGGATTGCTGGATTCCATGTGGGCGCTGATATTGCCGGGAGCAATTTCAGTGTATAATATGATTATAGCCAGAACGTATTTCCAGAACAGCATTCCCGGGGAAATGTTGGAATCGGCAAGGCTCGACGGCTGCGACGACATTAAGATCCTTACCCGGATGGTGCTGCCCCTTTCGAAATCCATTCTGGCGGTGCTTGTATTATATTACGCGGTGGCCCATTGGAATTCTTATTTTGACGCCTTCATCTACCTGTCATCCGATACCAAGTTTACGCTGCAGGTAGTGCTCAGGAATATCATGAGTTCGGCCAAGGCCCTGGAAGAGATGGCAACTACGGTGGAACAGAGTATGCGGGCGGCCAACATTGAGGTATTAAAATATGCGGTCATTGTTTTTGGCAGTATACCCCTGATCATATTGTATCCTTTCGTGCAGAAGCATTTTGTGAAGGGCGTTATGATCGGTTCGGTAAAGGGATGAATGAAGCCGAAAAAACAGAAAGAAGAGGTAAATATATGGAGAAATTACATGTAAGCGAAAACGGGAGATACCTGATGCAGGCCGGCGCCCCCTTTTTCTGGCTGGGAGACACGGCGTGGCTGATGCTTCAGAAGCTGGACAGGGAGGAAATGAGGACTTATCTGAGGAACCGTGCGGAGAAAGGCTATAATGTGATCCAGGCGGTGCTGGCGCACACCCTGCCCGGGGTGTCGGAGAGCGGCTGTTCCCTGGCGCCGGGCATGAAGAATGTAACGGAAGAGGCATACTGGGAGTTTGTGGACGAGGCGGTGGAAATGGCGGAGGATATGGGCCTTTATTTAGGCCTGCTCCCGGCCTGGGGATCGCTGGTAAAGGACGGTATCCTGAACCGGGATAACATTACCCAGTATGCGGAGTTTCTCGGTAAGCGTTATCAGGGAAGGGCCAATATTATCTGGATCCTGGGCGGTGACGTGAGAGGAGACGACGGACTGGAGGTGTATCCTCTGGAAGCAAAAATACTGAAACAATATGACCCTGACCGGCTTGTGACATACCATCCCTTTGGCCGTACTTCCTCTTCCCTCTGGTTCCATGACGAGGACTGGCTTGATTTTAATATGTTCCAGTCGGGGCATAGGAGATACGACCAGGCATCCCTGGGGGAATGGGATGACAACGCCGGGAAGGAAACCTTCTTCGGGGAGGACAACTGGAGATATGTGGTGAGAGATCACGGCCATGAGGTGGTCAAACCCACTCTGGACGCAGAACCCTCCTACGAGGGGATTCCCCAGGGCCTGCACAATCCCAGGAACCCTTATTGGGAGGAGTGGGATGTGCGCCGGTATGCATATTGGTCGGTCTTTGCCGGGGCCGCGGGACATACATACGGCAGCAATGCCATTATGCAGTTCTATACGGAGGAGGAAGGAAAGGGGGCCTACGGAGTCCGCGAAAGCTGGCAGGATGCCATGCATCATTCCGGGGCGGCTCAGATGCGGTATTTGAAGGAGCTTATGGAAAGCGTGGATTTCACAAAAGGCAGTCCCTGCGACAAGATGCTCTTATACGGCCAGAAAGAGAGATATCACAGGATTTCGATTTTTGCCGGAAAGGATTATGTGTTCTGCTATGATTACAGCGGCGACCAGTTTTTGCTGGATCTGAGGGATTACATGGACCGACCCATGGCGGCATACTGGATGAATCCCCAGGACGGAACATACAGCTATATTGCAACTGTCCAGGGTGTGGAGAAATGGCTGGCCAGCCCTGTGGCGAGAAAGGGGAGGGCCAATGACTGGGTGTTGGTGCTGAGGGCAGAATGAGACAGTTTTCCGAGAACACAGAGTTTACATCGCCAATTATAGATTTTCATGTACATCCCTTTGAAAGCAGTACATATAATCTCAATATGTATCCCGGGACTTACGACCTTGACGTAAATGAAATGAAAAGGCAGCTGGCTGAAGCGGGGATCACCCATATCTGCGGCAGCGTACTGAGCAGGGAACCTCTGCAGGGAGGGTTTTGCGGCCTGCGGGAGCTGAACAGGGAGGCGCTGCGCCTTCGTGAGGAGCTGGGGGATTTTTATACTCCCGGCTTCCATGTCCATCCGGCCTATGTCAGGGAATCCTGTGAGGAGATTGCTTTTATGCATGGCCGGGGGGTTCGGCTCATGGGAGAGCTGGTCCCTTATATGCATGGATGGGGAAGCTTTTCGGATAAAAGCTGGGATCAGATCCTGGATACGGCGGAACAGTACGGGATGGTCTGTTCCTACCATACTCCTTTTGATTATGACTGCAAAAAAATGATAGACAGGCATCCCGGGATGACCTTTGTGGCCGCCCACCCAGGGGACAGGCAGCGGGTGGCAGAGCATATCGAGCTGTTGCAAAGCTGCCCCAACCTCTGCCTGGATCTGTCCGGCACGGGACTTCACCGGTTCGGTATGCTGAAGCGCCTGGTGGGCCAGGTGGGTGCGGACAGGCTTCTGTTTGGCACGGACTATCCGATCTGTAACCCAAGGATGTATGTGCAGGCCGTGTACGGGGAAGAACTCAGGCCTGTGGACAGGGAGATGATCTTCCATGGGAATGCAGAGAGAATATTGGGAGTCTGAGAAAAAGCATGGATTTAAAAAGGAAAGCGCCTCCGGCATTTGTGGATGTCGGAGGCGTATTTTGGGTGTGTCTTGCGGCGTACGTTTCTAACGGGCGGACACCTGTTCCAAGCGCCAGAAACGGATGCTTACAGCTCGCCGTTTTTATATCTTGCAACAATGCTCTGGATCCTCTCATTGGGGTTCAGCAGGTCGCTGATGGAGGAATCGTGGTTTAAAGTGTCGATAATATAAGCAATGTATTTGCTCAGGTCGCAGTTTATATACCATTCGCGTTCCAACAGCTCAGGAGTCTGGTAGATCAGGTTAGTGGTCAGGACCCGGTTAATGATACCTGACTCGTAAGCCTTGTCAAACTTGTCCAATCCGTTGGTAAACAACCCGAAAGTGGAAAATACAAATATCTTATTGGCCTTCCGTGCCTTTAATGCGGCTGCAACCTCCAGGACACTCTCGCCGGAGGAGATCATGTCGTCAATAATGATCATGTCTTTGCCTTCGACACTGGTACCCAGGAACTCATGGGCAACAATCGGATTGCGGCCGTTGACAATAGTGGTGTAATCGCGCCGTTTGTAGAACATACCCATGTCCAACCCCAACACGTTGGCGATGTAAATAGCCCGGCTCATTCCGCCCTCGTCAGGACTGATTACCATCATATGGCCGGCATCAAGCTTCAGATCCTTCACATGGCGGAGCAGGCCTTTGATAAACTGATAAGCCGGCTGTACCGTCTCAAAGCCATGGAGGGGGATCGCGTTTTGCACCCGGGGATCATGGGCGTCAAATGTAATAATATTGTCCACGCCCATCCGCACCAGTTCTTGCAGCGCCAAGGCGCAGTCCAATGACTCCCTGGCAGTCCTTTTATGCTGGCGGCTCTCGTAGAGATAGGGCATGATCACAGTGATGCGGCGCGCTTTGCCGCCTACCGCTGCGATGATGCGTTTGAGATCCTGATAATGGTCGTCCGGGGACATGTGATTCTCATGCCCGCACAGCGAGTATGTCAAAGAGTAATTACAGACATCCACCAACAGGTAAAGGTCAGTACCCCTCACGGATTCCAGGATCATTCCCTTTGCCTCGCCGGAACCAAAACGGGGGACCTTGGCGTTCAGCAGATAGGAATTCCGCTGATAACCGGAGAACGCAAGAGATTCTTTATGCTCGCTTTCGCGTTCCGCCCTCCATTTAACAAGAAATTTGTCAACCTTTTCACCAAGGGGCCTGCACCCCTCCAATGAGATGATGCCAAGAGAACCGACGGGAATCGTTTCCAAGTTTCTTTTTTCTTCTCGGTTGCCCATGAAAAATTGTCCTCGCTTTCTGGTAGGTAATATTGTTTTATATTACAGCCTGGAAATACGTATGTCTGCTCCGGTCAATTTACAAAATGTATAATTGCTGGTAAGACGAGAAAAAATTCTGTCGGAATAGCGTGCCTGCAGTTCCTCAAGATTCAGGTTGGTAGAAATTACGGTGGCATTTCTTCTCAGCTGCCGCTCGTTAAGGCATGCAAACAGCTGTGAGTTAATGAAAGCATTGGTGGTCTCCGTCCCAAGGTCGTCGATGACCAGCAGGTCGCAGCCGTATATGTCTTCATAAAAACTGTGAAGCCTGGCTTTCTCTTTGGGGTCAAAGCTGTAATATGCCAGGCACTCAAAAAGGCTCAGGGCACTGAAATAGATGACGGAATATCCGCCGCCGATCAGCTCATTGGCAATACAGCCTGACAAAAAGCTTTTTCCAGTACCTACTGTACCATAAAAAAGGAGATTATGGTAGTCTTCTTTGAAGTTTTGTATAAAATTGAGGCTTGCTGAAACCGCGGCCTTAAACCGGAGAAGGTCTTCCCCTTGGTAATGGTCGTAGGAAAGCGTCGCGAAATTTTCCCTTGAGATCATTTCCCGGATATTTGACTGGTCGTATAAGATAGAAACCTCCTGCAGGCGGAAGCATCGGCATTTTTCCTTTCGGCCGTCGCCGCTGCTGATATAACCGGTATCTTGGCAGTCAGGGCATTCGTAAACCGGCTCCAGATAGTTTTCGGGATAGCCGGCGTCCCGGAGCAGCCGTTTCTTTTGCGCGGAAATGTCATCCAGGGATTCGTGGAGCTTCAATAAAGCCTCGTCATTCCCTGATAATACCATGCGGGCGGCATTCACGGAAACGGAACTCACGGAATCTTCCAGCTGCCTGTAACCGGGTATCTCACGATATATTTCTTCCTGCCTGGATGCCACCAGGGAGCGGCTGATATCACGCCTGCGTTCGTAGCCTCTCATAATTGATTCATACTGGGAATTGGTAAGTGCCATGAGGATTCCTTTCCGGTGATTATCAGTTGCTTAACAATTTCTTTTCCAGGGCTTCAAAATCGTAGGTATTCTGTGTAAACTGGTTAAAGCGGTTTACCGGCCTGCGGGAAGCGGAATCCATATCCGACGGCCTTCCCATGTTCTTTTTGCTTTTATGGTAGGCCTCGTCCAGCTTCGCGATATCCTCCGTGCTTTGTACGTTTTGTTCCTTCCACATGGAGAGCATCCTGTCGGCATATTGGAAACGGTTTCTGTCGGTATTGAGCACCGTACGCTGGCAGGCCTCAAAAATGATATCAGGGTTGAAGGAATAATCTGTGGTCCAGCGGTTAATAAAAGAAAGTTCCGTGTCCGTAGGGATACTGTTTTTCCCAAGCGCCTTCATTATGGAATATACTCTTTTGTCATAACCGGCGGAGACAGCCTGCGCCTGTTCAGGGGTAGTAATGCCTTCTTCTGCCCAGCTGACCGCAACTTTCTCGATATACCTGAAATTCTTCTTGCCCCTCTCCACGCAATATTGCAACAGGTGGTCGATCAGGTCCTGGGAGAAGCGGAGGGTGTCCGTAAAGAAAAGAATGGACTTTACCTCCGAGGGGGTCAGGGGTTTCCCGATATAGGATTCGGCTATAAACAATAGTTGGGCGGTGTCCTGGCGGTTACGGAACTCACGGAGCTGATCCGCGGAATAAACAGGTTTTTCATAGCGGGCCGCAGCTCCATCCTCCGGGGAAGGCAGGGCAGTAAGGGCCATTTCCGCAGGAGACAGGGAAGGCAGCTCCGTATGCCCGTCCCCGGGTATCTCTGCGGAATACCCGGCGGCAGGGGATTGCCTCCCGGCGGAGACTGTGGGCATGGGCACAAAAGTAGGGGCAGGCTTTGCCTTCCTGCCGGGAACCTTGTCCCCGGAAAGATCCCGGATGTGGATTCCTGACAGGCTCTTGTCCTCGTCGTAGTCCAGGCTTAAGAGTCCCTGTTTTTCCCAATATTTCAAGGCGCGCACTACGTCCTTCTCGGTATGGTTGAACTTGTCCGCGATATCGGACACACTGGTAGCCAGCTGTGAGCTCATCATGCGGAGAAGATAGAGATATATCTTCAGCTGTGCATCGTTGGCCGCTCCCATATATTCGTCAATAAAAAGATTGGATACAACAGTGGAATTGATATCGCTGTCCTTGTAGATTGTCAATGGCGCCATGGCGGTTGTCCTTCCTTCCGGAAAATTTAAAGTAGTCAAAGTATAGCATAAGGCTTTGCAAAAAGAAATAGTAATTATGCCGGAAAGCCTTGTAAACACAAGGGAGAGAGAAAAATGTGGACAGCGTGGAAATTGTGGATAAACATCAATAACCTACCGCAACGCGGCAAGATCCAAACAAAAATTTATCCACATGGAAGCATAAAATATCCACAGGACCTGAAAGCCTTTTTTCTCACGGTTCTGTGGATAATGTGGACAATTATTTCCCGAGTATGGTTTCTCCGATTTTCACGACATCGCCCGCTCCCATAGTTATCAACATATCACCCTTTAGGCAATTTTCCAGTAAGAAATTCTCAATCTCATCAAAAGAGGGAAAATAATAGCATTCATGCCCCAAGGCCTGTATTTCCTGTTGCAGCGTCTCGGAACTGATCCCCAGCGTATCTGTTTCCCGCGCCGCGTAAATATCGGCCAGAATGATTTTGTCAGCCAATGACAGAGCCTTGGCGAAATCTTTCAGGAAAGCTTTGGTACGGCTGTAGGTATGGGGTTGGAACACGCACCAGAGCGTCTTGTGGGGATAACGCGAAGCTGCCTCCAGGGCGGCGGTGATTTCCGTGGGGTGGTGGGAAAAATCGTCGATCACGGTGACCCCGCCTATGGTCCCTTTGTACTCAAACCGCCGGTCCGTCCCGGTGAAGTCATGCAGGGCCTGGGCCATGCAGCTTTTGCCAATGGAGAGAAGATCCGCCACAGCGGCAGCGGCCAGGGAGTTTGCCATATTATGGCGCCCCGGTACCTGCAAATCCACCTGTGTACAGGAACCATCCGCAAAATGCAGGGTAAAGCAGGGATTCCCCTTTTCATCATACTGAATGTCGGAAGGGTAATAGTCCGCACCCTGGTCTAACCCGAAAGTCAGCACTTTACAGGAAAGGCCCCGGATGATTTCCTGATAATCAGGGATTCCGGCATTGATCACAAGATATCCGTCCCGGGGCAGCAGCTGGGCAAATTTGCGGAATGAGCTCCGGATATCCGCCAGGTCTTTAAAAAAGTCCAGGTGGTCTTCCTCAATATTAAGTATGACTGCTATTTTGGGGAAAAAGCTCAGAAAGCTGTTGGTGTATTCACAGGCTTCCGCCACAAAATATTCAGACTTTCCCACACGGATATTGCCGCCGGCAGATTTCAGGATGCCGCCGATGGAAAGAGTGGGATCCATATCTGCCTGAAGCAGGATCTGGCTGATCATGGAGGTGGTAGTGGTCTTCCCGTGGGTGCCGCTGACGGCCACAGGTGTGCCGTAGTTTTTCATGATTTGCCCTAAAAGCTCTGCCCTGGTGAGGCAGGGAATGTTCAGGCTGTGGGCGGCGATATATTCCGGATTGTCCCTGGAAATGGCGCTGGTGAACACCACGCAGTCAATAGAGCCAGTAATATTTTCGGGCCTTTGTCCATAAAATACTGTAATCCCCTTTGATTCCAGCATATCGGTAAGGGCGCTGTGGGACCGGTCAGAACCGGAAACGGTGAAACCCGCCTCCGCCAGGATCACTGCCAGTCCGCTCATGCTGGTGCCCCCGATTCCTACGAAATAAATAGAAGAGGGATTTGAAAAGCTTATCTGATACATAATTTGCTGCACTTCCTTGTCGTTTTTGTTTTATATCCAAGATATTACTATATCCAGAATATGAACATATCTTTATTATAAGCACATAAATTGGAAAAAACAAATAAAAAAGAAATAAATTGAAAAGGGACATGCTTGAGATGCGGGGCGGCAAAATAAGATGGCTAAAAAAGAATACAAAAATAGAAAAATTAGATGGAATAGACAAAAAGTATCTGAAAAATTCAAAAAAATTGACATTTTTGTAGAGAAAATGTTTCCTTTAAAAGGATGATGTGCTATAATTTGTATACCTAAAACGGGTAAAAGGCTAGATAGAGGTGATGACATGATTAAAAAAGAAATGATTGCCATGTTGTTGGCGGGCGGACAGGGCAGCCGGCTGGGAGTGCTTACTTCCAAGGTAGCAAAGCCTGCTGTAGCTTTTGGGGGGAAATACCGTATAATTGATTTTCCTCTCTCTAACTGTATTAATTCGGGGGTGGATACGGTAGGCGTTTTGACGCAGTATCGGCCTCTCAGGTTAAACACACATATCGGAATCGGTATCCCCTGGGATCTGGACCGCAATATCGGCGGTGTTACCGTGCTTCCCCCTTATGAAAAGAGCAGCAACAGCGAATGGTATACCGGTACGGCGAATGCGATTTATCAGAACATGGAATATATGGAAGGGTTTCATCCCGAATATGTATTGATCCTTTCCGGTGACCATATCTACAAAATGGACTATGAAGTCATGCTGGATTTCCATAAGGCCAACGGAGCGGAGGTAACCATTGCGGTTATGCCGGTGCCCATGGAGGAAGCGAGCCGGTTCGGCATTATGATCGCCGACGAAAACAGAAGGATCACGGAGTTTGAGGAGAAGCCGGAACACCCCAGGAGCAATCTGGCCAGCATGGGCATCTACATATTCAACTGGAAGACTTTGAAAAATGCCCTGATGGCTATGGCAGACCAACCTGCGCTGGATTTTGGCAAGCATGTGATCCCGTACTGCCATAAACAGGGTTCACCTTTGTATGCATATGAGTTTACGGGTTATTGGAAGGATGTGGGCACTTTAAATTCCTATTGGGAAGCCAATATGGAGCTGATCGATATTGTCCCTGAATTTAATCTGTATGAGGAATATTGGAAGATATATACCGGCAGTGAGATCCAGCCGCCCCAGTACCTGTCCGAGAACAGTGTGGTGGAGAGGAGCATTATCGGGGAAGGGACCAATGTTTTCGGAGAAGTGTACAATTCCGTTATCGGATGTGGCGTCACTGTGGGGAAAGGGACGGTAATCCGGGATTCCATTGTCATGAACAGGACGCAGATCGGCGACGGCTGCCAGTTAAATAAAGCGATCATTGCGGAGGATGCCGAAATCGGCAGCCATGTAAGGCTTGGGATGGGGGATGAGGCTGAAAACGATACGGCGCCCCATATTTATAACCATGGCATTGTGACAATAGGCGAAAAGAGTGTGATCCCCGATGGCATAACGGTGGGGAAAAACACGGTGATCTTTGGGGTTACGACGGCGGCGGACTATACGGATGCTTCTCTTGCAAGCGGCAAAACTTTGATTAAGGCAGGTGAATAGTGGTGAGAGCAATTGGAATTATTTTAGCGGGCGGCAACAATCACAGGATGAAGGAACTGTCACAGAAGAGAGCCATCTGTGCCATGCCCATAGCCGGAAGTTACCGCAGCATAGATTTTACTTTAAGCAACATGTCGAACTCCCATATACAGAAGGTGGCGGTCTTCACGCAGTACAATGCCAGAAGCCTGAATGAGCATTTGAGCTCTTCCAAATGGTGGGATTTCGGACGAAAGCAGGGAGGCCTTTTTGTATTTACCCCTGCGGTGACTGCGGAGAACGCCAACTGGTACAGGGGGACGGCAGATGCCATATACCAGAACCTTTCCTTTTTGAAAAGCAGCCACGAACCCTATGTGGTGATTGCATCCGGGGACGGCGTGTACAAGATGGACTTTAATAAGGTGTTGGAGTATCACATCGAAAAGAAGGCAGACATTACGGTGGTGTGCCGCGATATGGATTCCGATACCAATATAGAACGCTTCGGGACCATCCGCATGAACGAGGAAAGCCGGATCGAGGAGTTAGAGGAAAAGCCGTTACTGGCCAAGAGCAGGACGGTCTCCTGCGGCATATATGTGCTGCGCCGCCGCCAGCTGATCGAGATGATTGAGAAATGTGCGGAGGAAGACAGATATGATTTTGTCAGGGATATCCTCATCCGATATAAGGATGTGAAGAGGATATACGGCTACAAGATGAAGGATTACTGGAGAAATATCGCGTCCGTGGAGGATTATTACGGCACCAATATGGATTTCCTGAAGCCGGAGGTGAGGGATTATTTCTTCAAGCAGTACCCGGATATTTATTCCAAGGTGGACGACCTGCCCCCCGCCAAGTACAACGTGGGGTCCCAGGTCAGGAACAGCCTGATGGCAAGCGGCTGCATTGTGAACGGCGTGGTGGAAAATTCCGTTATATTTAAAAAGTGCTACATAGGCAATAATTGCGTGATCAGGAATTCCATCATCCTGAATGACGTATACATCGGGGACAATACCCGTATAGAAAACTGCATTGTGGAAAGCCGCGACACGATCCGCGCCAATTCTACATATACCGAAGAACCGGGCAGAATCCGCATTGTGGTGGAGCGCAATGACAGGTACGTGATCTAAGGAGATTTACAGGTTTTATGACGCATGTGCGTCGGAATGAGAGGAAATATGCAGATTACAGATGTGCGAGTGCGAAAAATTACAAAAGAAGGGAAGATGAAAGCCATCGTTTCCATTACGCTGGACGATGAGTTTGTGGTACATGACATCAAGGTCATAGAAGGCGATAAAGGCCTGTTTATCGCAATGCCCAGCAAAAAGGCGGGGGACGGGGAGTACCGCGATATTGCCCACCCGATCAATTCTGCCACCAGGGACAGCATCCAAAAAACGATTTTGGACAGCTATGAAAAAGCGACTGAATCCCCTGTTGGACAAATAGAGCAAATGTGACAAAAAATGGGGGGGTTATAGTGGCAAATTGCTCTATGCCTTTGTACATATTTGTAAAAATAGAAAAAAAATTATAAAAAACATTGCCTTTTATGTGCATATGTTATATAATATGAAAGTACTTACATTTTGATTGATTCAGAATGTATACGTAAAAAGCTTTTTTGAGCGAAAACAGGAGGAAAAAAATGAAGAAGAAGTTTTTGTCTGTTGCAACAGCTTCCGTACTGGCAGTTTCCATGCTGGCAGGCTGCGGCGGCGATGATGGCAGCAACGCATCCAGCAGTGCACCCGCTGATTCCAGCAGTGCACCCGCTGCATCCAGCAGCGCAGCACCCGCTGATTCCAGCAGTGCGGCAGCTGACGATAGCAATGGCCTGCTTCCCGCATTGAGCGAGGCAGAGCAGGGCAAACCCAGCCACTTGACAACACCCAGAAGTAACTACATCCAGTACCCCTATGCAGACGGTGCAGGTGTAAAGCTTACATATTGGATGTCCTTACCCGGAAACGTAGCAAACAACCCTGAGACCACAGAGTCCGTACAGATGACCCAGTGGGCACAGCTGTGGCAGGAGAAGACCGGTATCGAAGTTGAGTTCATCGGACCTACTTCCGATGCGGATACCGCATTTAACCTGATGACTTCCAGCACCGAGCTGCCTGACATCATTGAGTGGGAGTGGACGGCTAGTTATGCAGGCGGCCCTGCAGCAGCGGAGAATGACGGCGTCCTGATCTGGTTGGATGACTATATTACTCCCGACGGCCCTGCAGCTGACTTGTGGCAGTACCTCCAGGATAACCCTACCCTGGATAGAGCTATCAAGACTGATGACGGCCATTATTACTGCTTCCCCTTCACACGTGGTGACGCTTACCTGCAGACCACATCTGGCCCTATCTTCCGTAAGGATATCATTGAGGCAGCAGGCCATAGCCTTGACGAGCTTGTGACCATCGAAGACTGGACCACGGTACTGACCGATGTGAAAGAGAAGATGAATGTTGCAAAGCCTATTACCACTCAGAACTGGGCCAACCTGGAGCAGCTGTGCCTGAGTGCATATAATGTTCGTGGCGGCATGTATGTTGATTATGAATCCGGCAAGGTAATGTATGGTAACATGCAGGAAGGCTACAAAGAGTGGCTGAGACAGATGAGGGCATGGGTTGATGCCGGCCTTCTGGATGCAGACATCCTGACCAATGACGGTAAGGTTCGTCAGGCAAACATGCTGACTCCCAAGGATGTATCCGCAGATCCTATCTCTATTGTTACTTACGGCGCAGGCGGCGGCCAGATCGGTACTTGGAATGGCAACGCTTGGAAAGAGCCTGCTGTATACGGCGAGAATTATGAGTTGACAGGTGTACAGTTCCCTGTATTGAACGAAGGTGACGAGATCCATTATGCAGGCGGTTCTACCGACTATGCTATCACTTCCAAGGTACATGCAGTTATCACTGCGGACTGTGAGCATCCTGAGGTAGCTGCAGCATTCCTGAACTACTGCTACAGCCAGCCTGGCCATGAAATTATCAACTTTGGTGTGGAAGGTACTGATTACACCAGAAACGCTGATGGAACCATCACATACAGCGACTGGATCATGAATAACCCCGATGGGCTTTCCATCGCAGTTGCTATGGCTAATAAGGGCCGTGCTAACATGAGTGGCGCATTCGTTCAGGATCCTAACTACATCATTGCTTACTGGGCAACCGAGCAGCAGCAGAGAGCTCTGCATATGTGGAATGACGAGACAGACGTTCAGATGACCATTCTGCCTCCTGTTACTCTGACTCCCGATGAGACCACAGAGTACAAGAAAATCATGTCCGAAGTTACTACTGCTGCAAATGAGTATCGTTCCGCAGTATTTACCGGTGAGAAAGACCTTGACGCTACTTGGGATGCATTCGTTGAGCAGCTGAAGGGCATGGGCATTGAGAAAGCTATTGAGATCAACCAGGCAGCTTTGGATCGTTTCAATGCCAGATAATCTTTGCTGACAAGATCGGCCGAGATATTATAAGGGTTTATGGAGCCTGCTGCTGCACAGACAGCGGCAGGCTCTTTTACTCCCAATATCAATAGGAGGAATGTGGAATGAAGAAAGACAAAGCTTCGGCGCCGGCAGCAGCAATTGACAAGAAAGCTTTCAGGGCGCGCACATGGAAGCAGATCAAGAAGAACAAAATGGTCTACTTGATGGTTCTTCCGGTTATACTTTATTATGTACTGTTCCATTACAAACCTATGTATGGTATTATTATTGCTTTCCAGAATTTCAGTCCCAGAAAAGGCGTGTTCGGGAGCGAGTGGGTAGGACTCCAGCACTTTAAAGATTTCTTTGGAGGCTACTATTTCTTGCGATTGTTGGGGAATACCTTGAAGCTGAGCTTTGCCACTCTATTGATCGGGTTTCCGATTCCCATTATTTTGGCATTGCTGATCAATGAATTGCGGAGCAAGAAGTTTTCCAAAGCGGTTCAGACCATTACCTATATGCCTCACTTCGTTTCCATGGTCGTTTTGTGTTCCATGATCCGTCAGTTTGTAGGCAGCAATGGTTTTATTACTCATTTCTTTACCACGTTTGGCTATGACGGATCGAATATGCTGTCGAAAGGGAGCCTGTGGATTCCGATCTATGTTATCTCCAACATCTGGCAGGGCGCAGGCTGGGGATCCATTGTATATCTTGCAGCTTTGACAGGTATTGACTCCGAGCTTTATGACGCGGCCAGAGTGGACGGCGCAAACCGTTGGAAGCAGACTGTACATGTAACCTTCCCTTCCATTCTGCCCACCATTATCATTATGTTGATCATGCGTGTGGGCCAGATTATGGGTGTTGGTTATGAGAAGACGATCCTGCTGTATAATGAGGGTATTTATGAGGTGGCTGATATCATCTCTACATACGTATATAGAATGGGTCTGATCAGCCGTGAGTTCTCGTTCTCTACGGCGGTAGGTCTGTTTAACTCCGTTGTAAACTTTATCTTGGTCATTCTTGCTAATCAGATCAGTAAGAAGACCACAGAGACCAGCTTGTGGTAAGGAGGCGAAGGAATATGGCTAAGAAAAATTTAGATTTAATGGACTCCAGCCCCAAGGTAAAGCACAGCCGTGGAGAAAATATTTTCAATGTGTGCAATATAATAATTATGACAATGTTCATGATTGCCTGCATATATCCCTTCTGGTATGTAATCTGCGCATCCTTCAGTAAATCTACATTGCTGATGGGTAACCAGAGCGCAATACTTCTGCCTCTGGGGTTCAGTACATCGGCGTATGAGCGTGTGTTCAATACGGCTTCCATCTGGCGTGGATACGGTAATACGATTATATACGTGGGACTTGGTACCTTTATCAATATCATTATGACGCTGCTTGCGGCATACTTCCTTTCCAGGAAGGATCTGCCCGGTAAGACGTTTTTTACGATATTTATCATGTTTACCATGTATTTCTCAGGCGGTATGATTCCCGGATACTTGAATATCCAGGAATTGGGCCTGTATGATACCAGGTGGGCACTGCTTCTCAGCGGTGCGGTAAGCACATATAACCTGATCATTATGAGAACGGCTATGTCCGGTATTGACGGGGCGCTGACGGAATCGGCCCAGCTTGACGGCGCGGGGCATTTAACGATTCTATTCAGGATCCTGGTTCCCCTGTGTAAGGCTACTATCGCCGTATTGGTACTGTATTATGGCGTAGGACACTGGAATTCATGGTTCAATGCCATGATCTATCTGGAAGACAAGAGTAAGCAGCCTTTGCAGTTGGTATTGAGGCAAATCCTGATTCTTGCAGACTTGTCGGATACCGGCGTGGGCGCGGATGACGTAGAGCAGCTTTCCGAGACCATCAAGTATGCTACTATTATCGTTTCCACACTGCCTATCCTTGCGTTGTATCCTTTCCTGCAGAAATACTTCACAAAGGGCGTTATGGTTGGTGCGGTAAAAGGTTAAAGAATCTTCCATTGATAAATATAATAAAAGGGTGCCTGAGAATTCAGGTGCCCTTTTATCGTAAAAGTATATACGACAGGAAAATTGTGAATTGCAGGGCATTAGCCGTGGGCCATGGATCTATAGCGGATGGAGAAGGATATAATTGTTTATGGAGAAGGGAATAACAATGAAGAAGGACAGGGTAATTTGCAGAGAAAACTTTCGGGATTTTGTCATAGGGGAATTTCCCTTTGACTTGGAACATACAGCCACCGGGGAATATCACTATAAAGTGGAGGAGGGTTACGCCGGCAACTGGGTGGATCAGGTCTGTAATTATACATACAATGGAACAGGCCCAAGCTGGATCATAACGGAACTGGACGGAGTCCATTTTATGGAATCCATGCGGATTGAGAAAAACCGTCCGCACCGGATGTATCCCACATTGGAAACGGGTGACAGGCTCTGGAAAAACTATGAAGCGTCAGTGAAGATACAGCGGCTGTCACAAAAAGGAATGGCAGGAATTGCGGTCTGTATGAACAACAGTATAGATACTCTTGTCTTTTCGCTGCGGGATAAAAACCGTGGGGAGCTTTGTTATCGGCATAAAGAAGAGTTGACTGTCCTGGCAGAGTGTGAGTATGCGCATGACTGTGATACTTTATATACTTTACGGGTAGACTGTAACGGAAACAGGATTGATTGTTTTGTGAACGGCAGTTTACTGCTTCAGGCGGAAAGCGCACTGGTGGAGAGGGGAGGCAAAATAGGTATCACTGCCGACTGCCCTGCCCGATTTACGGATGTGTCAGTAATGGTTTCCGGGGAAGAGGCCGCCATGCTTCAAAAGCGGCAGGAAGAGAAAAGCAGGCAGGAAACGGCAGAAATGTCAGGCCATCCCAGGATGAAGCTGTGGAAGAAAATTGACTTGGGAGATTTCGGAACTTCACGGCAAGTGCGTTTTGGACACCTGACGGGTACGGAGCAATGGCATGTGGTTTTGGCACAGATGCAGAAACGTGTCAGCAGGGATGCCTATGGGTTTATCAGCTGCCTGACAGCCATCGACCTGGACGGAAATGTTCTCTGGCAGCTGGGGGAGCCTTCTGCCAACAGCGCCAGGCTGGGGAAGGTTTCCGCCGACATGCCATTTCAGGTATATGACATTGACGGGGACGGCAAGGACGAGGTGATTGTAGGGAGAAATTTTGAGATTCAGATTTTGGACGGCGCAACGGGGAAGGTAAAAAAGTCGGTGAAAACACCTTTTTCCGACGATGACGACAGCGCTTTGATTGGGGTCCCATTTAACACATACGCTTTTGAGCGGATCAATCCGGACGGCATCCGCATTTGCAATTTCAGAGGAAAAGAGCGTCCGTCGGACATTCTGATCAAGGATCGGTACTGCAGGGTCTATGCCTTGGACGAAAACCTGGAATTGCTGTGGAAGTACCGGTCAGATAAGAACACGGGACATTGCCCCCTGCCGGTAGATATCAACGGTGACGGGAAGGATGAGGTGCTGGTGGGATATAATATGCTCAGCGCCGAAGGGGAAAAATTGTGGAGTTATCCGATTACAAAAGACCACACCGATGAGATTGTAGCGGGAAAGTTCAGAGGGGATGGCAAAGGGTATTTTGCCTGCGTATCAGGGACCCAGGGATTCTTTATCGGTGACTTCGGGGGAAATATCGTGGCAAGGGATCTGATCGGGCATGCCCAGAGGGTCAGCGTGGCGCATTATTGCAGGGAGCGGGAAGGGTTCCAGATTGCGGTCACCAATTTCTGGGGGCATCAGGGTGTCATTTATCTCTACGACTCGGACGGGAACCAGATATGGGAGACGGAAAATGAGATGAACGGTAACCTGGTGACGCCGGTCAACTGGGACGGCAGCGGAGTGGAGCTGATACTTACCAATGCGGATCCCCGGAAGGGAGGATTGCTAAGCGGCGACGGCGTGAGAGCAGTGGCCTTTCCCGATGACGGGCATCCGACGCTTTGCTGTGAGGCCATTGATTTATTTGGGGATGAGAGGGAAGAGTTGATTTGTTGGGATTATCAAAGCATGTATATCTATACGCAGGAGGACAATCCCAGGGAACAGAGTTATCATCCGGTTAAGTTTCCGCGGTATAACGCATCCAATTACAGGGGAGAGTATGCTTATCCCCATGAAAGCTACCTGGATTTTTCATGAGAAGAGCATGGTAAGACGGCTGAAATTGTTGCAATAAATTGCTATTTCCGGGGCAAAAGCGCCGTAAAAGCAGTGGAAAAGCCTGGTTGAAAATGATATGATAGACAAGGTGCAACTGTCCGTCCTGAAGGTGTCCGGACAGGAAAATACCAGGTTCCAAAGAGGAGAGAGTGACGGGAGGAAATTGCAATGATTGATAGGAAGAAGTTGGTCAGCGGGCATGACCCGGTACTTGTGGAGGCAGATAAGGAATCCGTTTTGACTGTAGGAAACGGTGAGTTTGCATTTACCGCAGACATTACAGGCATGCAGACGCTATATGAAGAATATGATGTAGTGCCCCTATGTACCATGTCCCAGTGGGGGTGGCACACCAAGCCTGTCAGTGACGAACAATATGAATACACATTAGAGGATTTGGTGATGACGGAGTACGATGTCTGCGACGGCAGGCATGTAGGCTACCCCAAGAAAGAATTTAAGGGAAATGAGGAAGTCTACCAATGGCTCAGGAAAAATCCCCACAGGCTGAATCTGGCAAGGATAGGGTTCCTGTATAAGGGGAAGCGGGTTGGCCTGGAGATGATTGGAGAGATCCGCCAGGAGCTGAAGCTGTATGAAGGAATCCTGGAAAGCTGTTTTACGATTGATGGGATCCACTGTAAAGTACAGACTGCCTGTCATAACCAGGGGGAGGATCAGCTTGGCTTCTTGGTGGAAAGTCCTGCCCTGGGGGACGGAAGCCTGACGGTAGAGATCTGCTTCCCCTACGGGGCGCCTGATATTACCGCCTCCGACTGGAAGGCGGAAGACAGGCATACGACGGAAGCGGTGAGGCGGGGGGAGCAGGAACTCCTTCTTAAGAGACAGCTGGACAGGGACGTTTACTATGTGGCGTTGTCTTCCAACGGCGAACTGCTTGAGCAGCCGGAGGCGCACCGCCTGGATGTAAAAGCCAGGGGAAATGTCCTGGAATTGTCGGCAGCATTTTTTGCGGCAGAAAAAGAGTCCGATGGCTGTGCCGGAAAAGCAAGTCATTGGGACGGATGCGGCGGAAACCCGGGGCCGGCGGGAACCGTTGAAGGAATCATGGAGGCCAGCCGCCAGGGATGGAAGGACTTCTGGGAAAAGGGCGGTATTATCCAATTAAACCGGAGCAAGGACAAAAGGGCATGGGAACTGGAAAGGCGGATCATTCTGTCCCAGTACCTGATGGGGGTCAATTCCAGCGGTTCCACACCGCCCCAGGAGACGGGACTGACCTGCAACAGCTGGTATGGCAAGATGCACTTGGAGATGTACCTATGGCATTGCGCATGGCTGCCCCTCTGGAACCACAGTGAACTGCTGGGACGAAGCCTGAAGTGGTATAAGGAACATTTGCCCGAGGCCCGGGAAAATGCCCGGAGGAACGGCTACAAAGGTGCTCGCTGGCCGAAAATGGTGGCTGTGGAAGGCTTTGACAGCCCTTCCCCCATTGCGCCTCTTTTAGTCTGGCAGCAGCCTCATATCATTTATATGATGGAAATGCAGTACCGCAACATAAATAGCCGGGAATTTTTGGAAGAATACTGGCCGGTGATAGAAGAGACCGCACAGTTTATGGCGGATTTCACGGTGTGGAACCAACAGCATAACTGTTATGATATCCCTTCACCGGTGATCCCCGTACAGGAATGCCATAAGGAAACGGATACGATGAATCCTTCCTTTGAACTGGAATATTGGCGTGTGACGCTGCTCATTGCGGCAGACTGGGCGAAACGTTTGGGTAAAACACCGGATCCCAAGTGGCTGGAAGTGGCTGAACGCATAGCAATGCCTGCCGTAGAGGACGGCGTTTATCTGGCCCACGAGGAATGTCCCGCCACCTTTACGGAATTTAATAAGGATCATCCTTCCATGCTGGGAGCTTACGGCCTGCTGAACAGCGGCCGCATTGATGTGGAAACCATGCGCAGTACCCTGCATCTGGTGGAAAAATGCTGGCAGTACCCTACGTTATGGGGATGGGATTTTGCGCTCATGGCGATGACTGCGGTGCGGCTGGATGAGCCGGAACTTGCCATCCGCCTGCTGTTGAAGGATACGCTGAAGAACTGTTATCTTGCAAGCGGGAACAATATGCAGATCAGCAGGAAAGACTTACCCCTGTATCTGCCCGGAAACGGTTCACTGCTTATGGCGGCGGCCATCATGACCGCAGGCTATGAGGGATGTGACAGGGATCTGCCCGGATTCCCCAGGGACGGGCAGTGGACAGTGGATTATGAGAATATCCAAAAATTCCTGTAAAGGATGTGGGATGGTACAAAGGGGATAAGGACACAGCAGCGAGATTCAATCAAAAATAAAAGCGAATATAAAAGTAAAAACAAAAGTAAAAACAGGAGCGAAAAGGCCGTAAAGAGGATAAGGAGAGATCATTATGAGAGCCGTAGAAGTAAAGCTTCCGGAGATTCCGGAAAAGCGTTTTGTGATAACGGAGTATGGCGCAGTGCCTAACGGGAAGGCTTCCAATACGAAGGCCATTGCAGCTGCCATTGAAGCGGCTTCCCAGGCCGGGGGCGGGACGGTAGTGATTCCGGCGGGAGTCTGGCTCACCGGCCCCATAGAATTAAAATCAAATATTAATCTGCATGCAGAGAGGGGAGCCTTGGTCTGTTTTGACAAGAACCCGGAGGAATATCAAGTATTTCTGGCGGATTACGAGGGACAACCCCGCATTCGGACCGTTTCGCCCATTCATGCCAGGGAGGCCGAAAATATAGCCATTACGGGGCAGGGAATCTTTGACGGGAACGGCCAGCTCTGGAGGCCGTTAAAGGAGATGAAGGTGACGAAGAAACATTGGCAGCAATGCCTGGAAAAATGCCCCCACGTAGTCACCGGGAAAGACGGCGGCATTTGGATGCCTACGGATACCATATATAAGGGCGCCACGGAAGGGGAACCGAATGTGCTTTCTCCGGATGCGGATATCCGGGAGGCTTTGGAAAGGGCCGCAAAATATTATGATTATTACCGCCCGGTGATGGTAAGCATTGTAAAGTGCGACAGAGTGCTGATTGAGGGTGTGACCCTCCAGAATTCCCCGGCATGGAACGTGCATCCTTTGTTCACTACAAACCTGACTATCCGTAATGCAAATATCCGCAATCCCTATTATGCCCAGAACGGCGACGGATTGGACCTGGAATCCTGCAGCAAGGTGCATATCCATGATGTGCAGTTTGACGTGGGGGATGACGCTATCTGCATGAAGTCCGGCAAAAATGCCGTGGCGAGGAAGATTCCGGTTCCCACGGAAGACGTCTATATCCATGACTGCGTGGTCTACCACGGGCACGGCGGTTTTGTGGTAGGCAGTGAGATGTCAAGGGGCGTGCGCAACATTACCGTGGAGAACTGTACCTTTGTGGGGACAGATGTGGGAATCCGGTTTAAGAGCGCCCTGGGCAGGGGCGGCGTGGTGGAAGATATCGACATTAAGGATATTTATATGACGGATATCGAGAATGAGGCCATTATCTTTACCATGGGATATGTATTGTCAAATTCCGACGGTTCAGTGGACGAAAACCCCCAGGAGGCGCCCATGGAGGACGTCCCGGAATTTAAGAATGTAAGAATGCGGAACATTAACTGTGTAGGCGCAAAGCAGGCTATCAAGATTGAGGGCCTGAAACAGCTCCCCATTCATGACCTGTCCGTTGAGGACTCCTATTTTAAGTCCCATATAGGGTACACTGAAAGTTATGCGGAGAACATTGTGCTGAAGAATGTAGTCATGGAAGAAATGCATTAATAATTATTATAAAAAGAAATGCATTGATAGCAATCATTATACTGTATTAAAAAATGGATCAGATTGGAAATATTGGTATGCATATTATTGTAGGCCTGGGGAATCCCGGCAGGGACTATGAAAATACCAGACATAACATTGGCTTTGAAGTCATTGATAGGCTGGCGGATCAGGAGAATATCGGCGTGCTGGAAAAGAAGCACAAGGCAATAATCGGTAAGGGTGTCATCGCGGGCGAAAAGTGCATTCTCGCCAAACCTCAGACTTTCATGAACCTGAGCGGCGAGAGTGTACGTGCCCTGCTGGATTATTATAAAGTGGATGAAACAGTGGATTTGGTCGTGATATCCGATGACGTCAGCCTCGATGTGGGGCAGATCCGCATTCGGAAAAAGGGCAGCGCAGGAGGGCATAACGGCTTGAAAAATATTATTGCCCACCTGGGCCATGATGTTTTTATCCGGGTGAAAATGGGCGTGGGAGAGAAGCCGAAGGGTTGGGACCTGGCAGATTATGTGCTGGGGCACTTTTCACCAAAGGAGCGGGAAGCTATGGAGGAAGCCGTGGAGCGTGCGGCGGACGCCGTCCGCATGGTGATCGCAGAGGATGCGGATGCGGCAATGAATGAGTATAACAGAAAGGCAAAAGATTGATCATTTGTAATGCGCAGAAGACAGCGCAGAAATGGAGAAAACAATGCAGGCATTATTGGCGCCCCTTCAGGAGCTTGCAGAGTTTGACAGCATTCGGAAAGCAGTGGCCGGGGGGCACGCATCCGTTGCCCTGACCGGCTGTGTAGACTCCCAGAAGCTCCATATAATTTATGGGATCAGCGATGGCTTAAAATGTAAAGTCATCGTTACTTATAGTGACGTAAAAGCAAAGGAATTATTTGAGGAATATAAATTTTATGACAGAAATGTCATGTTATATCCGGCGAAGGACCTGATCTTTTTCCAGGCGGACATCCACGGGAACCAACTGGTGAGAGAGCGGGTGAAAACCCTCCGCAGGCTGATGGAAAGGAAGCCGGTTACCATTGTCACCACATATGCGGCGCTGATGACGCCCCAGGCCCTTTGGGACCGTGAAAAGGATATTTTGGATGTGGAAAGGGGAGGGTCCCTCCAGGAAAAAGCGCTTGCGGAGAAACTGGTGTCCATGGGATATGAAAAATGCTACCAGGTGGAAAGTCCGGGGCAGTTTTCCGTGCGGGGCGGCATTGTTGACATATTTGACCTGACCGAGGAGAACCCATACCGGATTGAACTGTGGGGGGATGAGGTAGAGTCCATCCGCAGTTTTGATGTCTTAAGCCAGCGCTCCATTGAGAAGCTGGAAAGCATTTCCGTGTTTCCGGCCACTGAATTCGTGTTGGATGAGGACAGGATACAGACAGGTTTGAAAAAACTGGAGCAGGAAGCGGCAGCACAGGAAAAAATGTTCCGGGACAGGCATTGCCCTGAGGAGGCCCACAGGATTGCAGTCCAGACCAGGGAACTGAAGGAACAGCTTCTGGAGTTCCACAGCAAAGTAAATATAGAGAGTTATATCCGCTATTTTTATGAGGATATGTCCATCCTGCCGGAACTGTTAAAGGCCATGGGGGATGCGGTCTTTTTCCTGGAGGAGCCTGCGCGCCTCAAGGAGCAGGCGGATGCCGTGGAGCTGGAGTTTCGGGAAAGCATGGCTCAGCGGGCGGAGAAGGGATATATCCTCCCGGGGCAGATGGATATCCTCTGCAGCGGGGAACAGGTAGCGGCATCCCTCTGCGGGGGGAGCGTGGTAACTGTGTCCACCATGGAAGGCAGGACGGGATTCTTTAAACCGGAGATAAAGCTGGATGTGGCATCCCGCGGTATTGCGTCATACAATAACAGCTTTGAAGCTTTGGTGAAGGACCTGAGTTTGTTTCGGAAGAAGGGTTACAGGGTGCTTTTGCTGTCCGGCTCCAGGACAAGGGCGAAGCGACTTGCAGAAGATCTGCGGGACAGGGAACTGGCGTCCGTTTACACGGAAGACCCTTTTCGCGTTGTGCAGCCGGGAGAGGTTGTGACCTACTATGGGCATGTGGGGAAGGGTTTTGAGTATCCCTTTTTGAAATTTGTGGTTCTGTCGGAGACGGATATTTTCGGTGCGGAAAAGAAAAAAAAGAAGTCCGCAAGGCTGTATCAGGGGCAGAAAATCAAGGATTTTAACGAGCTGAAGGTGGGGGACTATGTTGTACATGAGACCCATGGCCTGGGGATCTACCGCGGTATCGAGAAGGTAGAGATGGAGAACGTCGTCAAGGACTATATGAAGATCGAGTACCGGGACGGCGGTAACCTTTACGTGCTGGCAACGGGCCTGGATGTGATTCAAAAGTATGCCTCCTCCGAAGCCAAGAAACCGAAATTGAATAAACTTGGTTCCAAGGAGTGGGAGAAGACAAAGACAAAGGTCCGAAGCGCGGTCAACGAGGTTGCCAGGGACCTGGTGGAACTCTATGCAATAAGGCAGCAGAGCCAGGGTTATGTCTATGGAAAGGACACGGTATGGCAGAGGGAATTCGAGGAGATGTTTCCCTTCGAGGAAACAGAAGACCAACTGGCAGCCATTGCTGACACAAAGGCGGATATGGAGAGTACGAAGATCATGGACCGCCTGATCTGCGGCGATGTGGGTTACGGTAAGACCGAGATAGCCATCCGGGCCGCGTTTAAAGCGGTCCAGGAAGGAAAGCAGGTAGTGTACCTGGTGCCCACCACGATCCTGGCGCAGCAGCATTATAATACATTTGTCCAGAGAATGAACCATTTCCCCGTCAACATTCAGCTTATGAGCCGTTTCCGGTCTCCCGGGGAAATGAAAAAGACGATCTCGGAGCTTCAGAAGGGTATGGTGGATATTGCCATTGGCACACACCGGGTACTGTCCGACGATGTGAAATTCAAGGATCTGGGACTCTTGATCATAGATGAGGAGCAGCGCTTCGGCGTGGCCCACAAAGAAAAGATCAAAAAGCTGAAGGAGAATGTGGATGTGCTTACACTTACGGCGACTCCCATTCCCAGGACGCTCCACATGAGCCTCATCGGAATACGGGATATGAGTGTCCTGGAGGAGGCGCCGGAAGACCGGCTGCCCATCCAGACGTTTGTGTGTGAGTATAATGATGAGTTGGTAAGGGAGGCCATATCCCGCGAACTGGCACGGGACGGGCAGGTGTATTATGTCTATAACCGTGTCAACAATATAGCGGATGTTGCGGCGAAGATTGCCGGCCTGGTGCCGGAGGCCACAGTGGCTTTTGCCCATGGGCAGATGAAAGAGCGTGAGCTGGAGAGGATCATGTTTGACTTTATAGGCGGAGAGATAGATGTGCTGGTATCCACCACCATTATCGAGACAGGCCTGGATATCTCAAATGTGAATACCATGATCATCCACGACTCGGACAATATGGGACTTTCCCAGCTGTATCAGCTGAGAGGGCGGGTGGGGCGCTCCAACCGTACCGCCTATGCTTTCCTGATGTATAAGAGGGATAAAATGTTAAAGGAAGTGGCGGAGAAGCGCCTGGAGGCCATCAGGGAGTTTACGGATCTGGGGAGCGGGTTCAAGATTGCCATGAGGGACCTGGAAATCCGTGGGGCAGGGAATTTGCTGGGAGTCCGCCAGCACGGCCATATGGAAGCGGTAGGATACGATTTGTATTGCAAGATGCTGAACGAGGCGGTGCAGACATTAAAAGGCGCTGCGGTGGCCGTGGACTTTGCCACTCTGATTGACCTGGATGTGGATGCCTATATTCCGGACACATACATCGTAAACGAGGTCCAGAAACTGGACATTTATAAACGGATCGCAGGGATTGAGAACGGCAGGGAGCGGGATGACATGCGGGACGAACTGCTGGACCGTTTCGGAGAGATCCCCAAGCCGGTGGACAATTTGCTGAGGATTGCCCTGATCCGCGTGGCTGCCCACGGATTATACATGACAGAGGTCAAGGGAAAGAACGAAAGGATCACATTTGCTTTCAGGCCGGATGCCTCCGTTGACCCCGGGGGAGTTCCCAAGCTCCTCGGGAAATACGGGCAGAACTTGGCCTTTACCGCATATGGCAATCCGTTTTTCACTTACAAATACAAAAAGACGGGGTTGGTGGAAACGGATGCGGAACTTCTGTTAAATAAGGCAGAAGAGCTTTTACAAGAGTTTAAGGGAGTTTTATTACCCTCATAAAATGATACCTTCTATACAGAACAAAGATTCGTACAGAACAAAGATTCGCGCAGAATAAAAATTCGAATCGGAACAAAGATTCGGGACAGAACGATGATTTGCGGCGGATGGCTCACAGGACAGTCCGGAAGGATACCGGGCAGGGACGCTTTCGAAGGATTTCTGGATAGGAGGTATTTTTTATGAAAGGATATCACACACAAGGCGGCTATATGGGTTTGGTAAACGGCAGCTATATTTTATTTGCCAGCGAGGAGGAATACAGGGAATATATGGCGGAGTGAGAATGCTGCCGCCACTCCGGCCAATATGGGTTGCGGCCCAATGCAGGTAATCTCCCTTAAAGTGATTTGTGCTCTTTTCCGTGTGTTGAAAGTATGGTACAATGATTTTGTCCATAAGCAGGAGGCGTATTTTATTGTTATATGAAACAGGGAACCGACGCATAATAACACGATAATACATAAATTAAGAAAAGAGAGGGTATGTCACATGAAGAAAGAATTCGATTTGCTGTCGTTGGGAGAGATTATGCTGCGCCTGTCGCCGCCGTCCAACGAGCGAATGACAAGGGGAGACACTTTCAGCAAACAGGCGGGAGGCGCCGAGCTGAATTCAGCCACCGGAGCTGCCATGCTGGGACTGCGCTGCGGCATCATTTCCAAACTGCCTGCAAATGACTTGGGGATGTACATTAAGAACCGCGTCCGGCTCTGCGGCGTCAGTGACGACTATTTGGTGTACGACGAGAGCAGTGATGCACGTCTGGGGGTTTATTATTATGAGAGCGGTGCGTACCCCAGAAAACCCCGTATTGTTTATGACAGGAAGAACACTTCCATCAATAAGCTGTCCATCAGCGACTTCGACGAAAATATTTTCAGCTCTGCCAGATGTTTCCATACCAGCGGCATCACTTTGGCGCTGAGCCCGGAACTTCGCGCCACAGCCATAGAGATGATTAAGAGATTTAAAGAATGCGGGACCATAATTTCCTTTGACGTGAATTTCCGGGGGAATTTATGGACGGGTCCTGAGGCAAAGGCCTGCATCGAGACGATTCTGCCCTATGTGGATATTTTCTTTTGCTCGGAAGAGACGGCCAGGCTGACTTTCCTGAAAGAGGGTGACGCCAGAAGTATCATGAAGAGCTTTACTGAGGACTTTCCCGTTTCTATTGTGGCATCCACCCAGCGTATTGTCCACAGTCCCAAGCGCCACACCTTCGGTTCCATTATCTACAGCGCGAAGGATGACACCTATTATGAAGAAGCGCCCTATGCGGATATTGAGGTGGTAGACCGGATCGGAAGCGGCGACGCGTATATTTCAGGTGTGCTTTACGGACTCCTTTCACATGAGGGAGAATACCAGCGTGCACTTGAGTACGGAAATGCGGTGAGCTCTTTGAAGAACACGATACCCGGCGACCTGTTGAGCACCGATTTAAAAGAGATTGACGGGATCATCAGGGAACACAAATCAACGGGGCGGATTGCTGAGATGGACAGATAAAGAAATATGAAGGGTGCAGGATTGAAAATTAAATTATCCAAAAGGGAACTGTTGAAATATGCCGTTGCAGTCTTTTTTGTACTGACACCGCTGTTATCAGCAGTACTATTTTGTCTCAAGGATGGCAGGTGGATTAACGATGTTTATATTCCTTTGGGCGGGTGGAGCGACGAGATCACTTATTACAAGCAGATAGAGGGTATTTTATCCCATGGTATGCCACGGGGGTATTTTGGCTATAACCAGTCCAGGGCCTTGTATGGCTCCCTGGGAGTCTGGGGGATGGTACCTCTTATACCCTATGCCGCATGGGGGGCGGTGGCCGGTTGGGACTATCTTTCGCCGCTTTATGCAAATATTTTCTTTTGCGTGCTGGCTCTTTTTGTGCTATACAAAATGCTGAAAATGACCGAGAAAGAAATGCTGATGCTGTCTCTTTTCTGGATTGCCAATCAGTTTTTAAACCGGTATGTGTTATCCGGTGTTGTGGAAGCATCGGTTATCATGCAGTTGATTTTTGTCACAGCATGCGGGGAATACTTATTGTCGGAAAAAATCCGGGGACGGCAGTGCAGGGAAATTACCCCTCTGAAGGATTGTATAGTGCTTGCATTCTGCACGTTTATGGTTTGTGTATTAACCCTTGCAAGGCCCTATTTTGCAGTGCTTTTCCTGATCCCTTTCTGGAAATGCCTTCAGGATGGAAGGAAAAGGTGTGCCGTAGGACTTCCGGTGTTGGCTGTTTTTATTATGGTATTGTTTTTCCTTAACAATCATTATTTTTGCGCCACCTATTTTAATAACATATTTCTGTTTGGAAAAATGCAAGAGGCAGGCATTCTGGGATTTTTTGTAACCCTATTTGAAGGATTTATAGAGATACTGCGTTTGATTTGGTACGCGATACGGTATAAGGGCAGCGGTGTGGGATGGTATTATCTGCTCCTGGCCATTGAGCTTGCGGTGATGGCGTTTGTATGTGTGCGGTGCGTATGCCGCCATAAGAAAATACCCAGAATGTATATTGTAACACTGACAGGAAATTTTCTGATCATAGCCAGTATTATTGAAATATATGATCTCGGTGTCGGTGCAAGGCATATTCTGTCACTTGTTATCGCCAATGCCGTATTGCTTATTGTGGAAGCTCACTTTTCCCTGGGGGCGGTACTGGCGCTTATTTGCATTGCATCCATAGTGCAGACGCAGGGCGCGGACGCACTGCCTTATAAGGACAGTGAATATGTGGAATACATGGATTTTTTGGAAGAGGAGTTTAACCGGGTTGTAAGCGTGTCGGGGGAGATATCTTATAGCAATGTAGTTGCCATGCCTACGGCAGACGTATCGGTACAGGACCCGGAACAGAGTGTCTGCACCTATTACGGGTATCTGTTTGCCATGCCTGCAGGGGTTGGGATCAGCCTGGATTTTCAGGATTTCTATGATGTCCCTGAGAACATTAAAGCGGGATATATATTAACCCATCCCTCCGGTAAGATTCGCCAGGTCCTGGAAGAGGCAGGTATGGTCTGCATATTTGAGAATGACGATATGTCTTTGTACTCCGGAAAAATATCTCCATAAATTTAAAGGCATAAAATTTTTCTATCTTACAAATACTAGATTTTGTCAAAACTTAGTGTTTATGAGAGGGAAATTTTGCCCTTTGTGAAAGGAGATAAAGGCATATATGAAAGCGACAGGAATTGTAAGAAGAATAGATGACCTGGGAAGGATCGTAATTCCGAAAGAGATCCGCAGGACTTTGCATATCAGGGAGTCGGATCCCCTGGAGATCTATACCGATAAAGAAGGGCAGGTCATTCTGAAAAAGTATTCTCCCATCGGCGAGATGACTACTTTTGCAAAGCAATACGCGGAGAGCCTGGCGCAGGTGTCCGGGCATGCGGCTTTGATTGCTGACCGGGATCAGTTCATAGCGGCGGCAGGCGGCTATAAACAGATGGTGAATAAATCCGTGAGCAAGCAGATGGATGAGAAAGTCCATAACCGTGAGACGCTTATGGCAACCAAGGGGGACAGGAATTTTATTACAATTTGTGAGGAAGCCTCCAACGATTATCAGCATGAGGCCATAACGCCGATTCTCTGTGAAGGGGACGTGATAGGCAGTGTGGTGCTGCTGCAGAATGATAATAAGAGCCGCATGGGAGAGGTGGAACAGAAGCTCCTGCTTTCCGCAGCGGGGTTTCTGGGAAGGCAGATGGAGCAATAGCTCCATCTGCCTTCTTAAAAATAAGTGAACCGTCCTTTACTTTTTTGACAATATTTGATAAGCTAGATGTATGTGAAAAAGTAAGCTCAAAAGGGTGGAGGCAAGTGGAACGTGAGCGAATTGAATGTTTATACATCGATATATCCCGCAGCAAAATTTACATTTTCATTAACCCTGACCTTACAGGAAGCTAACAGTGCCATGTTCCGGTTTCTGGGTGAACGCCAGTATTCTTCCCTGTACAAGATTGTCAGGGAGGATGATTTGGAGCGCTTACAGAATGCAGTGGAAAAATGTAAGAGGCTGTCTCCCGGGGAAGAAATTGACGAGTGCATACAGATGCTGAATCAGCAGGGAGAATATGAAAAATTTATCGTGATCCTGCAAAAGTATGAAGGCATAGATTATATTTACCTGGAGCTGCGCAACGTCAGCAGTGATGAGAGGGAAATAAAGGAACTGAAAAGAAGGCTGGCCATTTTTGAGGACTATCTTACCCTTAACGGGAAGGCATATTTTCTGTATTCACCGGAGGATGACAAGTTCCATCTGTTCTGGATGGACTACAGCCAGATGGTGGACATCTGTAACCAGCCGCTTCAGGAATGGCGGCGTCAGGTGGCGGAGAAGCAATATGTGGCAGAAAAAGACATGGTGGCATTTGAAAGCTTTTGTAATGCCCTGTCCCGGGCAAGCAGTGAGCAGACATTTGTTTTTTCCGGCAAAATCCTGTCTTATGGCGATAACATGGATGGTTACAAGGTACAGATGATTCCCAGGGAATACCAGGGAAAGAAGCTGGTGCTGGGAGTCTGGGCGGTGGTCAATATCAGGACCGGTGAGGAAGTGAGGGATTATCTGGAGGGAACGTTTGTAGACTCCCTCACTAAGACATTAAATAAGAAAGCGATTACGGAATATGCTTTGAGAAATGTGAAGACCGGAAATCAGGCGGCGGTCATTATTGTGGATTTGGACTATTTTAAAAATGTGAACGATACATATGGGCATCTCTTTGGGGACCAGGTCATCAAAGGCGCGTCCGATGTGATGAAAAGCGTGGTCGGCAGCAGCGGCATGGTAGGGCGGATCGGGGGAGACGAGTTCCTGATCATCCTGAAAGACTATGGGGATGAGCCCGGCTTGAGAAGCTACCTGAGGAGTATTAAAGCGAACATTAACATGCTGTTCCCCGAGCGTGTGGGGGAGAACAGGCTTTCCTGCTCCATTGGTGCGGCACAGTGTGGGGTGGATTCCAATGATTACAGCGAGCTGTTCCGTATAGCGGATAAAGCGCTGTATATAGCCAAACAAAAAGGAAGAAACCGATTTGTCATCTATGACGTGAGGAAGCATGGGCAATTCCATATGACCGATGAATCCACCGATATGACGGAGATCCGTGACAGCTTTTATTCCGAAAAAGATTTGAGCCGGTTAAATAAGCTGCTTTCGCAAATGGTGCTAAGGGGCAGTGGATGCCTGCCGGAGCTTTTAGAACAGTTGGCCCATACCATGATGATTGACCGGATTGTGATATTCTGGGGGGAGGGCCGCAATGTAAAGGCTCAATATCCTGCGGATGATGTGTGGAACCAGGAGGAACGGCATATTTTTGAGGACGAAGATTATCTCAGCCTGTTTAAGGATGACCTTCTGATCTGCACCAACACGAATTATATGGAATTCTCCCAGAGCCGGGTCTATAGCACGCTGCAAAAGCGGAAGGTGCTGAGCTATATGCAGTTTTTGCTGAGGGACAATGAAGGCCGGATATGTGGGATGGTCTCCCTGGAAGCATGCATGAACAGGAATTCTTTCCCGAAGCTGGCGGTGCAGCTGTTCGGAAATATGTGCAGGATCGTAAATGCGGTGCTGATTCAGGAATTAGCACTTGACAAGTGAAAAAGCCGGATACTATAATACCTGATGTGGCGGGAATTATTCCGGCCCGAAAAAGTAAAATGCAGTGACGAAGAGAGTAGCCATATTCGGAAAGGCAAAGCGAGCCGGCGAGGGTGGGAGGCCGGCGCGAGTAGGGATACGGTGAAGATCACTTCCGAGCAGCCAGGACCAAAGGAAAAGCGCTTGCGGCAGAGTGCTGTATGGCGGGTTTATCCCCCGGTAGTCTTGGACGATCCTCCCGCGTTAAGGGATACCATATAACTTTCACGGGAATTTTATGCTGGAAGCGTATGATGTAACAGGTGGTAGCGAAGTCATGGACCTCGTCCTTTTACGGGACGGGGTCTTTTTTAATATGGCGGGGACCATTGCCACGCGTACATGCGGTTTGCAGAAGGAGTTGAAACCGAAGATCCGGCAGGCGTAAATGATTACAATGCAGCGGCAAAGAAAGGAAGGACGAAATGTACAAACAGGTTGACAGCAATTTGAACTTTGTGGAAAGGGAAAAGGCGATTCAGAAATTCTGGTCGGATCACCAGATTTTCCAGAAAAGCATCGACAGCAGGAAGGACGGCCCTACCTACACCTTTTACGACGGCCCGCCTACTGCCAACGGCAAACCCCATATCGGCCATGTGGAGACCAGGACCATCAAGGATATGATTCCCAGGTACCGTACGATGAAAGGGTGCATGGTACCCAGGAAGGCCGGCTGGGATACCCATGGACTGCCTGTGGAGCTGGAGGTGGAGAAGCTGCTGGGCCTGGACGGCAAGGAGCAGATCGAGGAGTACGGGCTGGCTCCCTTTATCGACAAATGTAAGGAGAGTGTCTGGAAGTACAAGGGGATGTGGGAAGATTTCTCGGACATCGTCGGTTTCTGGGCGGATATGGAAGATCCTTACGTTACTTATGACGATAATTTTATTGAGTCCGAGTGGTGGGCGTTAAAGACCATCTGGGACAAGGGACTTTTGTATAAAGGGTTTAAGATTGTCCCTTACTGCCCCCGCTGCGGAACCCCTCTGTCCAGCCACGAGGTGGCGCAGGGTTATAAGGCGGTGAAGGAGCGTTCCGCCATCGTCCGTTTCCGGTGCGTGGGGGAGGACGCATATTTCCTGGCATGGACCACCACGCCCTGGACACTGCCCTCCAATGTGGCGCTCTGCGTGAACCCGGAGGATACCTATTGCAAGGTGAAGGCCGCCGACGGAAAAGTCTATTACATGGCCCAGGAGCTTCTGGATAAGGTTCTGGGTATTCTTGCAGGAGAGGGAGAGACGGCCTATGAGGTGCTGGAGACATACACCGGAAAGGACCTGGAATATAAGGAGTACGAGCCTCTGTTTGCGTGTGCCGGGGAAGCAGCGGCAAAGCAGCGCAAGAAAGGGTTCTTTGTGACTTGTGACACCTATGTCACAATGTCCGACGGCACGGGAATCGTACACATTGCCCCCGCTTTCGGTGAGGATGACGCCAACGTGGGCAGGAAGTATGACCTTCCCTTTGTACAGTTTGTGGACAGCAAGGGTGAAATGACACAGGACACTCCTTACGGAGGGACCTTTGTGAAGGATGCGGACCCTCATATCCTGAAGGACCTGGACACAGAGGGCAAGCTGTTTGACGCACCGAAGTTTGAGCACGATTATCCTTTCTGCTGGAGATGCGACACTCCTCTGCTGTACTATGCGAGAGAGTCCTGGTTCATTAAGATGACAGCAGTGAAGGAGGATCTGGTAAGGAACAATCATACCATTAACTGGATCCCCCAGTCCATCGGAGAAGGCCGTTTCGGCAACTGGCTGGAGAATATCCAGGACTGGGCCGTATCTCGTAACCGTTATTGGGGAACGCCGTTAAATGTCTGGGAGTGTGAGTGCGGGCATGTGCATTCCGTGGGAAGCCGCCAGGAGCTGTACGAACTGAGCCAAAACCCGGAGGCAAAGACGGTGGAGCTGCACAGGCCCTATGTGGATGCCATCACCATCCCCTGCCCCGAGTGCGGCAAGGCCATGAAGCGTGTGCCGGAGGTCATTGACTGTTGGTTTGATTCCGGGGCAATGCCCTTTGCGCAGTATCATTATCCCTTTGAAAATAAGGAGCTTTTCCAGCAGCGTTTCCCTGCCCAGTTTATTTCCGAGGCGGTGGATCAGACAAGGGGATGGTTTTACTCCCTGCTGGCGGAGTCCACGCTGTTGTTTAACAAAGCGCCCTTTGAGAATGTCATTGTCATGGGGCATGTGCTGGACGAGGACGGCCAGAAGATGTCCAAGTCAAAAGGAAATGCCATAGATCCTTTTGAGGCCCTGAACACCTACGGCGCAGACGCCATCCGCTGGTATTTCTACACCAGTGCGGCGCCCTGGCTGCCTAAGCGGTTTTCCGGCAAGATAGTGATGGAAGGACAGAGAAAGTTCATGGGCACTCTCTGGAATACCTATGCATTCTTTATCCTTTATGCCAATATAGACAATTTTGATGCCACAAAATATGTTTTGGAATATGATAAGCTGTCTGTTATGGACAAATGGCTTCTCTCCCGCCTGAACACGGTGGTAGGCCAGGTGGACAACGATCTGGACAAATACCGTATCACCGAGGCTGCCAAGGCCCTCCAGGATTTTGTGGACGAGATGAGCAACTGGTATGTGCGCCGCAGCCGTGAACGCTTCTGGGCAAAGGGAATGGAGCAGGATAAAGTCAATGCTTATATGACCCTTTACACTGCCTTGGTGACAATCTGCAAAGCGGCAGCGCCCATGGTGCCCTTTATGACGGAGGAGATTTACCAGAATATGGTGCGCAGCGTTGACAGCACTGCCCCTGAAAGCATCCATCTGTGCAGCTTCCCTGTGGCAGAGGAGAAATACATTGACAGGAAGCTGGAGGAATCCATGGAGGATGTGCTGGAAGCCGTTGCCATGGGGCGGGCCTGCCGTAACGATGCGGCCATCAAGAACCGACAGCCTGTGAGCCGCATGTTTATCAAGGCAGATTTTACACTGGATCAATTTTATACGGATATCATCAAAGAGGAGCTGAATGTCAAAGAGGTCGTATTTACGGAGGATGTAAGGGAATTTACCTCCTATACCTTCAAACCCCAGCTGCGCACGGTGGGGCCTAAGTACGGCAAGCAGCTTGGGGGAATCCGGGAGACCCTGGCTTCCCTGGACGGAAACGCGGCAATGGATGAGCTGAATGCCAATGGAAGGCTGGCCTTTGCGGTAGACGGCGTGGCAGTGGAACTGGCAAAAGAGGATCTGCTCATCGACGTAGCCCAGAAGGAAGGATATGTATCCCAGGAAGACAATAAACTGACGGTTGTCCTGGATACCAATCTGACAGAAGAGCTGATCGAGGAGGGATTCGTCTACGAGATCATCAGCAAAATCCAGACCATGCGGAAAGAGGCAGGGTTTGAGGTGATGGACCATATTCGCGTATCCCTCATGGGGAATGCAAGGCTGTCAGCCTTGGCGGACAGGAACCTCAGGGTGATCGCCGATAAGGTCCTGGCGGATTCGCTGACGGACGGCGTGGTGGACTATGCGTTTTCCAGGGAATGGAACGTGAACGGCGAAACAGTCACCATAGCCATAGAAAAGGTTTGAAAATCTTCCATATTCTGTTATAATAGGAAATGGATTATTTCCGAAGTGGAGCAGTAGAAACGCAAATAGGCAGCGTTTTGGAGAAAGGAGTACGTCCATAAAAATGAAGAATATGATAATCAAAAAGAATTCTGCGGCCCCTGAAGAGGCAAACAAAGAAATTGCAGAAATTAGCGAGAAAACGGAAGGCAAGTTAAAATTTAATAAGGATCTGTTCAAGAGAAGCGTGGAGTATAATGTCAGGACGCTTTACCGCAAGGACATGTCCGAGGCCACACCCCAGCAGGTGTTCCAGGCGGCATCCCTGGCCATCAAGGACCAGATCATAGAAAACTGGATCAAGACACAGAAGGCTTATGAGAAGGAAGACCCCAAGATGGTATATTATATGTCCATGGAATTCCTCATGGGCCGTGCATTGGGTAATAATATCATTAACCTGCAGGCTTCAAAGCCGGTGAGGGAAGCATTGGATGAATTAGGGTTTGACCTGAACCTTGTGGAGGACCAGGAACCCGACGCAGCCCTGGGCAACGGCGGCCTGGGCCGTCTGGCGGCCTGCTTTATGGACTCCCTTGCAAGCCTGGGTTATCCCGCTTACGGCTGCGGCATCCGCTACCGTTACGGTATGTTTAAACAGGAGATCCGCGACGGCTACCAGGTGGAAGTGCCCGACAACTGGCTGGCTGACGGCAATCCTTTTGAACTCCGCAGGCCGGAATATGCAAAGGTGGTAAAATTCGGTGGGTATGTGGCAATGTACAATGACGAGAACGGTGTTGCCCATTTCTCCCAGGAAGATTACCAGGCTGTAAGGGCCATCCCCTTTGACCTGCCTATTGTGGGTTATGACAATGGCATTGTGAACACTCTGCGGATCTGGGATGCGGAACCCATGGAAGGCTTTAAGCTGGATTCCTTCGACCAGGGTGATTACCGCAAGGCTGTGGAGCAGGAGAACCTGGCCAGGAATATCGTGGAGGTTCTTTACCCCAACGACAATCATTACGCAGGTAAGGAGCTCCGTCTGAAACAGCAGTATTTCTTTATCTCCGCATCCGTCCAGGAAGCGGTCCAGAAATACATGAGGAAGCATGACGATATCCATCATTTTTATGAGAAAGTAACCTTCCAGCTGAATGATACCCATCCTACCGTTGCAATCCCCGAGCTGATGAGGATTCTCCTGGATGAGTACCATCTGTCCTGGGACGAGGCATGGGACATCACTACCAAGACCTGTGCATATACCAACCATACCATTATGGCGGAGGCGTTGGAGAAATGGCCTATCGACCTGTTCTCACGGCTGCTCCCCAGAATTTACCAGATTGTGGAAGAGATCAACCGCAGGTTCATCCTGCAGATCGAGGAGAAGTATGCCCATGTCTGCGGCGTGGATGTGCAGGAGAAGATCCGCAAAATGGCGATCCTCTACGACGGACAGGTGAAGATGGCCCACATGGCGATCGTGGCAGGCTATTCCGTGAACGGTGTGGCAAGGCTGCACACAGAGATTCTGAAAAAGGAAGAGCTGAAGGACTTTTATGAGATGTTCCCGGAGCGCTTCAACAATAAGACCAACGGTATTACCCAGAGACGTTTCCTGCTTCACGGAAATCCCCTGCTGGCAGACTGGGTTACCGCCAAGGCGGGGGACGGCTGGATCACCGATCTGCCCCAGATCAGTAAGATCAAGCCGCTGGCGGAGGATAAGGCCGCCCAGAAGGAGTTTATGGAGATCAAGTATAAGAATAAACTCCGCCTGGCAAAATATATCAAGGAACATAACGGCATTGAGGTGGATCCCAATTCGATTTTCGATGTGCAGGTAAAGCGTCTCCATGAGTACAAGAGGCAGCTTCTGAATATTTTACATGTAATGTACCTGTATAACCAGCTGAAGGCGAACCCTTCCATGGAGTTCTACCCCAGGACCTTTATCTTTGGCGCAAAAGCAGCAGCCGGCTATAAGACTGCAAAGCTTACCATCAAGCTGATCAACGCGGTTGCTGACGTGGTCAATGAGGATAAGTCCATTGGCGGCAAGCTGAAGGTAGTGTTTATCGAGAATTACAATGTGTCTAACGCGGAGATTATTTTTGCGGCAGCAGATGTCTCCGAACAGATCTCCACTGCCAGCAAGGAAGCGTCCGGTACCGGCAATATGAAGTTCATGCTGAACGGTGCGCTGACCCTGGGCACAATGGACGGTGCAAATGTTGAGATCGTGGAGGAGGTTGGGGAAGAGCATGCCTTTATCTTCGGTATGTCCTCCGATGAAGTCATTCATTACGAGAACCATGGCGGTTATTACCCCATTGAGATCTTCAACAGCGATGCGGACATTAAGAAAGTGCTGACACAGCTGATTGACGGAACCTATTCCGCAAATAAGGAGCTGTTTAAACCTCTGTACGATACGCTGCTGAACCGTGATACCTATTTTATCCTGAAGGATTTCCGGTCTTATGTGGAAGCGCAGAAGAAAGTGGAGGCGGCTTACAGAAAAACCGAAAGCTGGGCAAGAAGCGCTATTTTGAATGTGGCATGTTCTGGTAAGTTTACTTCTGACAGGACCATCCAGCAGTATGTGGATGAGATCTGGCATCTGGATAAAGTAACTATGTAGGGAATGCGCTGCGGAAAATAAAAAAGCAGCAAAACAATAAATATGAAGGGAATTGCATGAAAAACAGATTCAAGCGTGCAGGGTTCCTTATGTGTGCGGCCGCCTCAGTGATATACTTGGGCGGCTGCAGCTATAAAGAGGCATCCTGGGAGAAAAGGATTACGGAAGAAACGATATATGTGGAAGGACTGGAAGGCGAATATTCCTTTCTGCTCCTGACGGATTCCCATGTGGTGATACAGGACGATAAGGCGTCGGAGCAGGAACGCCAGTATGTGGAGCAGCGCCAGGGCATGTTTGTCAATCAGGAAGGGGTGCCATCCGCAGAGCAGTTCCCGGCATGGATCGCGTATGCCAACGAGAGTGATGTGGATGCGGTACTTCTGGGAGGAGATATCATAGACTCTCCTTCCGATGCCAATATTGATTGGCTCCGGGAACAGCTTGGGGAACTGGAAATGCCTTATTTGTATGTGCCCGGGAACCATGACTGGACATACCCCTGGGAGTATATGACGGACTACGGTAAGGAAACATATCTGTCCAGGCTTTCTCCCATGATGCAGGGCAGCACGGCTGTCCAATCCCTGGAGATCGGGGAACTGATCCTGGTGGGAGTGGACAACAGTCCGGGGCAGGTGAATGAGGATGCGTTTCCCCTCTGTGAGGAACTTATGGCACAGGGTAAGCCTGTGGTTGTGCTGAACCATGTGCCCTATGCCGCAGAGGAATTGCTGCCTAAGGCGGTGGAGGCGTGGGGCAGCCCTACGGTAATCGGGAACGGAAACGGCGGGGGGATTTGGCCCGATGATATTTCCCAGCGTTTTATGGACCTTGTCACTGCGGAAGGCAGTCCGGTAAAGCTGGTGCTTGCGGGCCATGTGCACCTGTATGACGAAGAGATGCTTGACGAAGAGCTTCAGCTGCGCCAGATTGTGGGCGCCCCGGCATATGAGGGATGTGCCGTGCTGATCAGGGTCAAGGGGACGGCGGAGTAAAAGCGCAGCAGATTTGTTGCGGGCCTGCGTTTCAGGGGATGAAATACATGATGAGTTACAGTTCACACGTCAGTCGTACCCAGATAAATTTATGCTTGCATAAGAAGCTATCTGGGTACGAACGGACGAATGGCGCGTGTGAACCGTAACCATGGTGAGTAAACTATCTGTTTTTTCAGGAGCTTAGGCATTGCATTAACAGATGGTTTCTTTTATAATAATTGAGTGATTGAAAAATCAAATGCTGACAAAACAGAAACTGCCAATCAAGGGACCGGCGGTGCGACAGGACGGTCCCGGAACCGGAATGGAGGAAATATATGGTAACATTGTCACAGGGCGGCGCTTATCTGATCAACGGCACGGAGATTGTGCCGGATAATGCAGAGGCGGCCGCCGCAATAAAAGCAAAAACCGGAAAAGAGACCACCAGGGAGGAAGCGGCCAGGCAGACCATTGCATACGGTATTCTGGAAAACCACAATACTTCCGGCAATATGGACAAGCTGAAGGTAAGGTTCGACAAATTGACCAGCCATGATATCACCTTTGTGGGTATCATTCAGACGGCCAGGGCGTCAGGGTTGCAGAAATTCCCCATGCCCTATGTGCTGACCAACTGCCATAACTCATTGTGCGCGGTGGGAGGCACCATCAACGAGGATGACCATATGTTTGGGTTGACCTGTGCCAAGAAGTACGGCGGTGTATACGTGCCTCCTCATCAGGCGGTTAT
>CANRWO010000016.1 GCA_947643615.1 uncultured Lachnospiraceae bacterium | reverse complement strand
CTTAAAATTTAGCTTTATAACTTAACTAACTGACATTGCGTGTGAACTGTAACATTTTATGTTTCATGCTGTCTTGCGGAAAAACGGTTTGTATGGTACACTTTGTTTGTCTGATACTTCAAATGATACTTTGCCCGGTCCGGGGCAGGCGCCACCCGTGAGGCGCCGTCATAACATTCCGGCATATCGCCACAGGTTTCAGAAAAAATAAGAAAAGCGGAGGTGGGATGCCTTAGTGAGAGTTTTATAGTACACAAAATCTGTTATGGTAGAAACATAAAAAGTAATTGACAAATGCGAACAAATGTTTTATTCTAAACAGTATAGAACGTTTGTTCCTGCGAAAAGGAGAAATAAAAATGGAAAAAGACGAAAAACTGAAAGCATTAGATGCGGCCATCAGCCAGATTGAGAAGCAGTACGGCAAGGGAGCAGTCATGAAACTGGGAGACCCTGCAAACCAGATGAACGTGGAGACCATTCCTACCGGTTCCCTGAGCCTTGACATTGCGCTGGGCCTGGGGGGGATTCCAAAGGGGCGGATCGTTGAGATATATGGACCTGAATCCAGTGGTAAAACCACCGTTACCCTGCATATGATTGCAGAGGTCCAGAGGTGTGGCGGCATTGCCGGTTTTATTGACGCGGAGCATGCGCTGGATCCTGTGTATGCCAAGAACATCGGCGTGGACATTGACAACCTGTATATCTCCCAGCCTGATAACGGCGAGCAGGCGTTGGAGATCACGGAGACCATGGTCCGTTCCGGCGCCATTGATATTGTGGTGGTGGACTCTGTGGCGGCGCTGGTTCCAAAGGCGGAGATCGACGGTGACATGGGAGATTCCCATGTAGGCCTTCAGGCGCGTCTGATGTCACAGGCGCTGCGTAAACTGACGGCTGTGATCAGCAAGTCCAACTGTACGGTGATTTTTATTAACCAGCTGCGTGAGAAAGTGGGCGTTATGTTCGGAAACCCTGAAACCACCACCGGCGGCCGTGCGTTAAAATTCTATTCTTCGGTACGTATGGACGTGAGACGTATCGAGTCCCTGAAGCAGGGAGGGGAAGTGATCGGTAACCGTACAAGGGTTAAAGTGGTAAAGAATAAGATAGCGCCGCCCTTTAAGGAGGCGGAGTTTGATATTATGTTCGGTGAGGGCATTTCAAGAGAGGGAGATATTCTGGATCTCGCCGTGCAGATTGATGTGATTGTTAAATCCGGGGCGTGGTATGCCTATGAGGGAAGTAAGATCGGTCAGGGGCGTGAGAATGCCAAACAGTTCCTGAGGGACAACCCGGAGATATGCCAGGCAGTCAGCCAAAGGGTACGTGCACATTATGGCTTCGGGGAGGAACCAAAGGCAGAGGGGGATGTGCAGAAGCCTGAGACCCCAAAGGCTTCCGGCAAAGAGAAGAAGGCAGCAAAAGCAGAAACGGAGTAACGGCCTAAAGGGGGATGGGAGTTGGCGTGAGAGTAACAAAGTTAGAGGAATTATCCAAGTCACGCAGTAAAGTTTTTATAGAGCAGGAGTTCGCCTTTGTATTATATAAAGGCGAACTCCGGTCATACCATATATGTGAAGGCCAGGAGATCGCCCAGGAAGACTATGATGAGATTGTAGGAAAGATACTTCCTAAGAGGGCGAAACTCCGGGCAATGAATTTATTAAAAAGCCGCGAATACACGACAAAGCAGCTGCATGATAAATTGAAGGAAGGCTGCTATCCGGAGGATATTATAGCACAGGCACTGGACTATGTTGCGGGTTATCATTATACGGACGATCTAAGGTATGCCGAGACTTATATTTCCGATCATGAAGAGGCCAGGAGCAGGAGGCGGATAGAGCATGACCTGTTGGACAGGGGAATTGATAAGGTTACGTTGGAAAAAGCATGGCAGCTTTGGGAACAGAAGGGTGGGGTCCAGGACGAGAAAGCAATGATCAGGCGGCTTTTGGATAAGCGGCATTATGATCCCGGGACGGCGGACAGAAAGGAACAGCAGAAGACATATGGCTTTTTGATGCGCAAGGGTTTTTCCCAGGATGCCATCCGAAGGGCGCTTCGGGCGGACAGCTTTTATGGATGGGCGGACTGAACTGCCATTTCTATCGTTTGGATCGAGAGTTTTTATGGAGTGGATTCGAGAGTTATACTTGACATTATTCGAAATAGAGTTTAAAATTTAAGTGTTGTAAATTGCTTGTTAGAATGTTTTCAGTCCTCATGGACAAGTACATACATTCTATGAAAGGCCGTTTGGCAGTGTTGCAGGCGGTCAAAGTGTACAATGAAAATTAAATAAGGAGGTGCTCCTGTAAGATGCTTATCTATGTGATTGTTGCATTGGTCAGCATCCTTGTGACAGCTGTTGCTACCGCGCTAATTGTATCTGCTTATCAGAAGAAAGTAGCTGCATCTACAGTGGGGAACGCACAGGAGAAAGCAAGGGAGATTATCGATGAAGCCCTGAAGACCGCAGAGACAAAAAAGCGTGAATCATTACTTGAGGTCAAGGAAGAGTCCATTCGGACCAAGAATGAACTGGACAAGGAAATCAAGGAACGCAGGGCGGAAGCCCAGCGCTATGAGCGCAGAGTCCAGCAGAAAGAAGAGAACATCGATAAGAAGGCTGATGCAATCGAGAAACGGGAAGCCAGCTTGGCATCCAAGGAAGAATCCCTCAATAAGATGAAGGATGAAGTTTCCAAATTAAATGAGCAAAGAGTACAGGAACTGGAACGAATTTCCGGATTAACCTCTGAACAGGCAAAAGAACACTTATTGAAAATTGTTGAAGATGAAGTAAAGCATGAAACGGCTGTGATGATCAAGGAAATGGAGAGTCGCGCCAAAGAAGAAGCAGACAAAAAAGCGAAGGAGTATGTGGTGTCGGCCATCCAAAGATGTGCCGCTGATCATGTATCAGAGACTACAATCTCCGTCGTGCAGCTCCCGAATGATGAGATGAAGGGTAGGATTATCGGCAGAGAAGGCCGTAACATCCGTACATTGGAGACTATGACCGGTGTTGACCTGATCATTGACGATACACCCGAGGCAGTTATCCTGTCCGGCTTTGATCCCATCCGTCGTGAAGTTGCAAGGATTGCTCTTGAAAAGTTGATCGTTGATGGACGTATCCATCCTGCCAGAATTGAAGAAATGGTAGAAAAGGCCCAGAAAGAAGTCGAGATCATGATTAAAGAGGAAGGTGAGGCCGCTACGCTGGAGGTCGGCGTGCATGGCATCCATCCCGAGCTTATCAGGCTTCTGGGTAAGATGAAGTTTCGGACAAGCTATGGCCAGAATGCGTTGAAGCATTCAATAGAGGTAGCGCAGTTGTCCGGTCTTCTGGCTGCTGAGATGGGATTGGATGTAAGGCTTGCGAAGCGTGCCGGCCTGCTCCATGATATTGGCAAGTCCGTTGACCATGAGATGGAAGGGTCTCATATCCAGCTCGGTGTCGAGCTTTGCAAGAAATATAAGGAGAATTCTATAGTCATCAACGCCGTAGAATCTCATCATGGTGATGTGGAAGCCACATCCCTTATTGCATGTATTGTCCAGGCCGCGGATACAATTTCTGCTGCAAGGCCGGGAGCCAGAAGGGAAACTCTGGAAACCTATACCAGCAGATTAAAGCAGTTAGAAGAAATAACAAACAATTTCAAAGGTGTAGACAAATCTTTTGCTATTCAGGCAGGTCGTGAGGTTCGTGTAATGGTGATACCGGAACAGATTACAGATGCCGACATGGTTCTGTTGGCCCGTGACATTTCCAAGCAGATTGAGGCTGAATTGGAATATCCGGGACAGATCAAGGTGAATTTGATCCGTGAGAGCCGCGTGATTGATTACGCAAAGTAAACCAGTATCTATTGCTTGAAAATTTCATATGGTTAAAAACCGCTGTGCAATTGCCGGCGGTTTTTTTAATTTCCCTCTTGTTTCTTTCGGGAAGTTATAGTATTATATTCCAGGTGTATGATTGTATACTATAATCCAATGGCGGTGCAAATTGTACGAAATGGAGGAAAACGGAAGGAAAATGAAAGCATATCAGGAATTAAGCAAAGAAGAATTGTTGTCATTGAAAGCACAACTGGAGAAAGAGTACGAAGATGCAAAAGGAAAAGGACTGAAGCTGGATATGTCCAGAGGGAAGCCTTCCATAGCACAGCTGGATCTGGCGCGCGGATTTTTTGATGTTTTGACTTCCGAAAGCGATATGATGGACGAGAGCGGCGTGGATGTACGCAATTATGGCGCGCTGGATGGTATTCCCGAGGCAAAGAAGCTGATGGCGGATATCATGGGTGTATCGGTAGACAATGTTATTGTCTGCGGCAATGCGAGCCTGTTCATTATGTACGACACCATTTCCCGTTCCGTAACCCATGGGGTGATGGGCAGTATTCCATGGTGCAAATTGGATAAAGTGAAATTTCTCTGTCCCGTGCCGGGATACGACAGGCACTTTGCCATCACACAGCATTTTGGCATCGAGATGATCAATGTGCCCATGACGCCCCAGGGGCCGGATATGGATATGGTGGAGAAGTTAGTCAGCGAGGATGCAAGCATTAAGGGGATCTGGTGTGTGCCAAAGTATTCCAACCCACAGGGTTACACTTATTCGGATGAGACGGTAAGGCGTTTTGCGGCATTGAAGCCTGCAGCTGAGGACTTCCGGATCTATTGGGACAATGCTTATGCAGTACACGATTTGTACGATAACGGCGGGGACACTTTGCTGGAGATTTTCAGTGAGTGTGAGAAAACCGGCAATACCGATATGGTATTCGAATTTTGCTCTTCTTCCAAAATCAGCTTGGCAGGGGCAGGTATTGCTGCTGTGGCGGCATCCAGGGAAAATCTGGAATTTATGAAAAAGAGCATGACGATCCAGACGATTGGCTATGACAAGGTCAATCAGCTTCGCCATACCCGCTATTTTAAAGATATTGACGGAATCAGGGAGCATATGAAGAAACATGCAAAGCTGCTCCGGCCTAAATTTGAGGCAGTGCAGGAGGTGCTGGACAGAGAATTGGCCGGACTTGGCATAGGCACGTGGACGAAACCTAACGGCGGTTACTTTATTTCATTTGATGCCATGGAAGGCTGTGCAAAGGCCATTGTGGCCAAGTGTAAGGAAGCGGGCGCGGTGCTGACCGGCGCAGGGGCCACGTTCCCTTACTGCAATGACCCCAAGGACAGCAATATCCGTATCGCACCCTCATTCCCCACACCTGAGGAGATGGCAATGACCACAGACTTGTTTGTGCTGTGTGTAAAGCTTGTGAGTGTGGAGAAATTGTTGAGCGCCATGTAAGTGATATGCCAGGCTGTGCATTTTAGAAATCCCGGGTTTCGTAAAAAGTATATGAAATGGGAGAATGGAGCTGGTTCACAGGAGAGGAATTCAGCAAACCCGAAACCGCGTCATCGTGAGTTGTGTGGATAAAAATAATGGATGAGAAAGGGTTGGTTACCGGTATGGACGAATATAAGAGATTGAAAAGAGATTTGGTGGCAAATGGCGTGCTCATAGATTATTACCAGGACACCATGCTGATCCCCAACGGGAATACGGCGAAGTGGGATCTGATAGACCATAAGGGCGCTGCGGCCGTTGTGGCCGTGCGGGATGACGGAAAGCTTCTGATGGTACGCCAGTACCGCAACGCGCTGGAGAGAGATACGCTGGAAATTCCGGCAGGCGGCTTAAACGGGAGAAAGGAACCCACCATGGATGCCGCAAGGCGTGAACTGGAGGAGGAGACCGGCTATACCTGCGGCAGCATGGAGCTGCTTAATTCCATATACACGACAGTGGCTTTCTGTAATGAGAAGATCGATATCTACCTGGCAAGGGAACTGAAAAAAAAGGGGAAACAGCATTTGGATGAGGATGAATTCATCAATGTGGAGGCATATACCCTGGAAGAGCTGAAGCAAAAGATATATGATTGTCAGATACAGGACTCCAAGACCATATGCGGGATCCTCACCTATGCTTCAAAGTTCGGGCAGTAAATCTAAGTGCTTTTCTTCTGCCATGTTTACAGCCTCAGGGCAGAAAAGGGGATGTGTTTTCTGATTTGATTAAGCAACACGCAGTGCAGGCTATGAATGAATCTTGGCCTGCACTGTTTTTATAAAATCTTGTTTTTGCACTACAAAGAATATAACTTATTTTTAAGTTGGTCTATTAGAATCTGAAGAGGTTTTGTAAGATACTTATCCTTGTGAAATAATGCTAACATTTGATTTTCCATTTTCATTTTATCTAAGTTAATTAGACGTAATTTTTTCAAGAGCAAAGAATCCCATAATAATTTTTCCGGTAATATCGTAATGCCTAAACCGGCTTCGGCAGCTTTAATAAGGGCATGTGAATTAACGCTTTCCCAAACCGGCTCTGCCCTTAAATTGGCAAGCGCAAGAGTATTGTCTAAAGTATCACGGATTGCGCTTCCCTGTTCACGAAGCAATAACGGATAGCGGCATAATTGGTCTGGTGATATTGCCTGTACAGATAAATCAAAATCCGGCGCACAAGCAGCACATAAATGATACGAGCCTAAGAGGATTGTTTGAAAATTTCCCTTTGGCGCAGCGCCTTCCCAAAATGCAATATCAGCATTTCCACGTTGTAAAATGTCAATGGCGGTATTTGCACTTGCGACCCGGACAGAAAGTTGAATTTGAGGAAAGGAAGTTTTCAAATCCCTAAGTATTTCGGGAAGCAGGAAAGAAGCAATCGTAATACTAGACACAATATTAACAGGGGTATTTTCTTCCAAATGGCTCATTCTTCGGTCTAAGTTCCTGCAAGCCGTTAAAATACTTCGTGACTCCTCTAAAAGAGAAGCGCCGCAACGAGTTAGGGCAACTCCTTTTGGTAAACGCTCAAAAAGGGCTGTACCTGCCTGTTTTTCAAGTTCTGCAACAGCATGAGAAACTGCGGATTGTGTTATATATAGCTTTTTTGCTGCACCTGTAAATGTCCCGGTTTCTGCTATTGCTTCTAAAATCTCCAAATACCGTATAACCATTTCTTCTCCTTTTGACATGAGCAAAATTGATAGAATATATAAAATTATATCATTTCACAGATTGTAGAACAAGAGATATAATGGATGAAACAGTAGGAGGTAGATTATCTTGAAAAAGGGTATAAAAATGTATGTATGGCTCTTAGCAACCAATTTGTTTATAAGTGCTTTTACTTTTGGTGGCGGCTATATAGTAGTTCCAATGGTTCGCCGCTTTTTTGTTGCAAAAAAGTATTGTTTCAGCGAAGAAGATTTAGTCAATATGGCTGCTGTGGCACAATCAACGCCCGGAGCGATTGCAATCAATCTTTCGGCTTTGGCTGGATACAAAGTAGCTGGTATTGCGGGGGCTTCCATAAGCTGTATTGCTGCTGTCATTCCCCCGTTAATTATCCTCACGGCTGTTTCGGCATTTTATAAAATCTTTATTTCCAGTACGATTATTGTGGCAATCCTAAAAGGAATGGAAGCGGGCGTAGCTGCTTTAATGGTGGATTTAATAATAGATATGTGTTCTTTGATTTTAAAGAAAAAGTCTTTGTTTTTATCTGCCATGATACCGCTGTCATTTATAGCCAATTTCATATTGGGGATAAACGTGGCTTTGATACTCCTTTCTTGCTGTCTATTATGTATTTTGCAAGTGCTTTGTAAAAGGGGGAAAATGAAATGAATATCGGGTGGGAGCTATTTATTACATTTCTGAAAATAGGATTATTGAGCATTGGCGGCGGTTATGCTATTATTCCTTTGATCCAAGAGCAAGTTGTAGAAAAAAACAACTGGATAAGCGGAAAAGTGTTTACAGACATAATCACAATTTCACAGATGACGCCGGGGCCATTGGCTGTTAATACATCAACATTTGTCGGACTTCAAGTTGGTGGAATGATTGGGGCATTGGCAGCAACCATTGGCTGCATATTATGTGGGATTATTACTTCATTGGCTTTATATAAATTTTTTCAAACTCATCAAAAATCTGTATATGTTTTGGAAGTATTGAATGGCTTAAAATCCGCTTCATTAGGTTTGATAATTTCAGCAGCGTCTACGATTATATTATTAGCATTATATGACAGCAGTAAATTTGAAATAGATTTTTTATCCCTTAATTGGATTGCGCTGCTTATTTTTTTAACTATGCTATTTATATTGAGAAAATGGAAAATCAATCCGATTGTGATTATTTTTATAAGCGGAATTGCCGGATTTGTATTTTATCGGTGAGGGTTATGCTGTCATGCTTTTGCTATAGTTTTCAAAATGCCCAAAATGGGCACGCTGTATGTATGGCAGTTATTTCATTATTCCTGGTGGAAATGGACCAGTTGAAAATGTTGTGCTGTTCGGCCTTTTGCTGGCAGCCGGGAAGCCGGTGGGGCAGGGAGACGGGCGCGCCGGAGAACATTGGCACGGACAGACAATCCCCAAAAGGCATAACCCGTATTTCATCCGCATAATATAGCGTGGGACCCAAAAAGACAAGTAACCCGGCTTCTGGCTGGGCGTAGCGCTGGAGCCTGTGTGGCCGTGTGGCTCCGGGAGAGGGGGATCAGGTATGCGTTTTATGGGGAGAAGATTCGGATCCGGCAGGATTCCGGTATTACAGCTTTTTGTGGCAGGCTTTTTAGCGGGAGTGCTGGTCATGAATATCGGGAAGAGCATTTTACTGGACAAAACGGGGGTATTTGACGAGGAAGTGCTTTATCATATGAAATATATGACGGTTGACTGTAATGCCCTGTTTTATTATGTTCTGCGGAAGAGGCTGTTGACGGTTTTGATTCTGGCGGTTTTGTCTACAACTTATCTGGGAATGGCTGTCTGCGTAGGGGCGGCGCTGTGGTATGGGGCGGCGGCGGGGGGACTTTTGGCAGTGATGATGCTCCGCTATGGTATGAAAGGGATCCTGCTGGCGGCAGCCAGTTTGTTCCCCCATTATCTGATCTATTTTCCGGCAATTTTTACCCTTCTGGCATGGGGGGAAAGCGTATATGCATGTATTTATCACAGGATCGGGGCAGATATGGAAAAAAATATTTTGATGAAAAAAACAGGGCAACTTGCGGCGGTCCTTGGGATGACCGTGGCAGGCTGCGCCCTGGAAGGATATGTCAATCCGGCAGTGTTTATGAGCCTTTTAAAGATTTTCTAGTGTGCTGACCAGATTACTTTCAGCTAAATAGCGCAGAATGAATTTTCAGTCTGCAAGGCAGATTTCCGACGGCGTAGCGGTGGCTACGTCTAGGAAATCTAACGCTGCAGATGGAAATTCAGGCAAGATATTTTGCGAAATGTAATACGGTCAATGCACTAGGAAAATACTTTCTGCCGGACGTATGCTTTCTGCCATGCGTCCGGCAGAATTTGTGGGAGACGAAATCATCTTACAGATGATTAGCCAAATAAAGGGCCTGTAGCGGACTATCTTACCTAAATTTGGTGCAAATATCACACAATTTATTCATATTCGGCAATGTCATAGATCAGCTTCTCGGAAGCTTCCCAGCCGAGGCAGGGATCGGTAATGGACTTGCCGTAAACGCCGCCGCCAATCTTCTGGCAACCTTCCTCTATGTAGCTTTCGACCATGACTCCCTTTACCAGATTGTAGATATCACGGCTCAGCTTACGGCTGTGCATGACTTCTTTGACAATGCGGATCTGCTGTCCATACTGCTTGCCGGAGTTGGAATGGTTGGCATCAATGACACACCCGGGATGCTTCAGGTCCATTTTCCCATACATTTCCAACAACAGGTTCAGGTCCTCATAATGGTAGTTGGGAATATTATTGCCATGCTTGTTCACGGCGCCCCGCAGGATGGTATGGGTCAGGTCGTTGCCGGAGGTCTGCACTTCCCAGCCCCTGTAGGTGAATGAGTGGGCATGCTGCGCTGCATAGACGGAGTTCAGCATAACGGACAAGTCTCCGCTGGTGGGGTTTTTCATGCCTGCAGCCACGTCAAAGCCGCTGACGGTCAGGCGATGCTGCTGGTCCTCCACGGAGCGGGCGCCGATAGCCACATAGGAGAGGATATCGGACACATATCCCCAGTTTTCGGGATAGAGCATCTCGTCCGCGGCAGTCAATCCGGTTTCCGAAATGGCGCGGATATGCATTTTACGCATGGCAATCAGGCCTGCAAGAAAGTCCGGTTTCTTCTCCGGGTCGGGCTGATGGAAGATTCCCTTGTAACCCTCACCGGTGGTGCGGGGTTTATTGGTGTAGATCCTGGGGATCAATATCAGCTTGTCCTTCACTTTTTCATTTACCTTGGCCAGGCGGTTGATATAATCGCAGACGGAATCTTCGTTGTCCGCGGAACAGGGGCCAATGATAACCAGGAATTTTTTGCTCTTTCCGGTCAGGACATCCCTGATTTCGGCATCTCTTTCGGCCTTGACCGCAGAAAGCGCCTCAGGGAGCGGATGCTGTTGCCGGATTTCCTCCGGGGAGGGCAGTTTCTGTATAAATTCAAAACTCATGGTCTGTTTCGTCCTTTCTACTCTTATTTCCATTTCTTGTGTGCCTGTTTCTTACGCTTATCAGTGTCTGGCTGTAAATCCACCGGCGTACCCTGTGTGGGCCAAACAAAACGGCCGCGCATGATTGTGATGCTTCCGCCAGTGCCTCCTGGCTTGGCATATTTCATGGCGCGGGGCAAAAGCGGGCCAATGGATGCCCTGAATTGCTACATTATTATAGTACAAGAGATAAAAAGGCGCAAGTTTTACTTGACATGGGATAAAAGAAAAGATATATTATAAATGAGAATGGTTCTCAAATTAGAGACACAGAAATTTAATAGAAGCATAGAATACTTATAAGAATATTTATGACAGAGGAGAAAGGAAGTATAGAATGGCGGATATCGTGATTATCACTGTGTTGTCAATCATTGTATTTTTCATAGTGCGCAGCCAGCTTCGCAAGCTGCTGCGAGGACAGTGCGGCGGGGGGTGTGCAGGTTGCAGCGGAAACTGCAGCGGCTGCTGTGAGGCTCCGGTAAAAAAGGCGGAAAATTAAAAAGACATTTTTATATTGTCCTTTTTAAAATTTTTTCTTTGCGAAAAAGCCGAAATATGATATAATGTCCGAAAAGGGCAGAGTCAAGTGGTCAAAAAACTATATGCTGAGCTTGCTCGGGCAGATAGTTTTTTGGCCATTTGACGAGCGAAGCGAACCCGGAAAACTCTGTTTTCCGGGTCACTGCCCGAAGCTTTCGGAAGAACCAAAGCCAAAATGGGGACGGAAAACAGAGTTTTCCGGGTCACTGCCCGAAGCCTTCGCATTTTTGTTTTTGGAGAATCTGCAGTAAATTCTGCCAACGGCAGAAAGCAAAAGTATCACAAAGAGATAATAGATCAGAGGGTCGGAAGGGTTATGCCGGAAAATAAAAACCTCGCCGCTGACGGGAAGCGCAAGCGTATACAGCGGCTGAAAAAAAGTATTATCCTGATGCTGATGCTGGCAATAATGGTACCAATCGTGTTGTGCATTGTCCTGTTTGTCAAAGTGTTAAGCCTGAACAAGACGTTGATCATGCTGTCTTCACAGGTGGAGGGTCTGGCATGGACTGTTGCGGAACAGCAGCAGGAGCTGGAGGAATTAGTAGCAGAGCTTCGTTTAAACAGAAAGGCAGGCGCCGTGGTCACTAATCGCCCGGTCAGCAGCCGGGTACATCTGGACCATGAGGAGACAGCATTGCCAGAGCCGGACCAACCGGAGGACTCAGAGCAGCCTTTACACAGAGTATATTTGACTTTTGACGACGGCCCCAGTATTTATACGGATGACATACTGGAAATATTGGACAAGTATGATGTGAAAGCCACTTTCTTTGTGGTGGGAAAGGAATCTGATGCAGAGAAGGAAGCTTTGACTATGATTGTGGACGGCGGGCATACTTTAGGTATGCACAGTTTTAGCCACAAGTATGCGGAATTGTATGAATCAGTGGAAGACTTTGCGGAAGATTTTGTAAAGCTTCAGAGTTATCTTTATGAAGTGACCGGCGTGGAGAGCAAATTTTACCGTTTTCCCGGAGGGTCATCTAACACAGTCAGCGATATCGATATGCAGGAATTTGCCGATTATCTGGAAAGCCAGGGTGTGCAGTTCTATGATTGGAACATTTCTTCCGGGGATGGCGGGAGCACACTTCTTTCTGTGGATACATTGGTGAGAAATTGTACGGCAGAGATTAGGGAAAATGATGTTTCAATCATACTTTTCCATGACTCGTCAGACAAACGAACTACGGTAGAGGCACTGCCAAGGATTATTGAGAACATATTGGCAATGGAAGATACAGTGATTCTTCCGATTACGGAAGAAACCGTGCCTGTTCAACATATAAACTGATAAATGAACGAACGGAGGAGTAAATTAACATGGGTTTTTTCTCAGATTTGAGGGAGGATTTGTCTCAGGCAGTCAATGAACTTCTGCCTAATGAAGAGCAGATTAAGTCCGGCGGTGAACAGGAGACAGATGAGCTTGAAGCTGCTATGCAGGCAGAGCATGCAGCGGTAAAAGCGCCGGAACAGAAAGAGGCAGAGCAGGTAGTTGAAAAACCTGCGTTTTCATTGGAAGAGATGTTGGAAAACATTGATGATGTCAAACTGGACGAGGAAGATATGCCCTGGAAAGAAGATATTCTGTCCAGAGAGTCCGAGCTGCCGGTAGGTGAAACGCCAGAAGAGCCGAACCCTGTAGAGGGATTGGCGGAGATAGAAACGCCAGAAGAGCCGTACCTCGCGGAGGAGTTGCCGATAGGCGAAATAACAGAAGGGTTGGAACCCGTAGAGGGATTACTGGAAGCAGAAACACCAGAAGAGCCGTACCCTGTAGAGGGATTGGCGGAGACAGAAACGCCAGAGGAGCCGAACCTCGCGGAGGAGTTGCCGATAGGCGAAATAACAGAAGAGCTGGAACCCGTAGAGGGATTACTGGAAGTAGAAACACCAGAGGAGCCGTACCCTGTAGAGGAACTGCCGGAGTCAGAAACACCAGAAGAACCGAACCCTGTAGAGGGATTGGCAGAAGTAGAAACACCAGAGGAGCCGAACCCTGTGGAGGAAGTGCCGGAGGCAGAAATGCCAGAAGAGCCGTATCTCGCGGAGGAGATGCCGATAGGCGAAATAACAGAAGAGCTGGAATCCGTAGAGGGATTGTCGGAGCCAGAAACGCCAGAAGAGCCTAACCCCGTAGAGGAACTGTCGGAGCCAGAAGTAACAGAAGAACCGAACCCTGTAGAGGGATTGGCAGAAGTAGAAACATCAGAGGAGCCGGAACTGGTAGAGGAGTTGCCGGAGGCAGAAACCCCAGAGGAGTTGATTTCGGTGACGGAGCTTTCGGAAGAATTGCCTGCCGCAGAGGAAAGTCAGCCTGAGCCGGAAGAGCAGCCGGAGGAAGTACCGGAAGCAAGAGAAGAGTTGGAAGAAAGTCAGTCCCAGCCGGAGGAGCTGCTGCCGGAAGCACCGGCGGAAGACCCTGTAGCCGAGGCCTTTTCCGCAGAATCAATTTTTGGAGAGGAAAACCAGCTGGCGGCGTCAGGGATGGAAGACATAATAAAAGAGGATACTGCCATGGAAGATGTGATGGCCGGTATTCAGGAACCGGAAGCGAATAAAGAAAGGGAGAATGCAGAGAGTATGGACACATTCAGCATGACAGAAAATAATCAGGAAGAAAACAAAGGAGCAGAGGAAACAATGGAAACTATGGAAACAATGGAGTCAGTGGAAACAATGGAAACTATGGATGCAGCAGGTGAAAGGGTGGCTGCAGATGAGACAGCCGTTATTACCTCGGCAATGACCATTAAGGGTGACATAACCACAGAAGGGTCTATCGATGTCATCGGTACCGTAAACGGTAATATTGAAGCTTTTGGCAAATTGAACATCACCGGCCATATTATCGGTAACTCTAAAGCGGCAGAGATTTATGCAGAAGGTGCAAAAATCAACGGCGAGATAAGCAGTGAAGGTGCAGTAAAGATTGGCGCAAGCTCTGTTATTATCGGAAATATCACTGCTACCAGCGCTGTCATTGCAGGTGCGGTAAAGGGCGACATAGATGTGAAAGGCCCCGTTATCCTGGATACTTCCGCTATTGTAATGGGCAATATCAAGTCCAAGTCTGTTCAGATCAACAATGGTGCAGTAATCGAAGGTATGTGTTCTCAGTGCTATGCGGATGTCAGCCCTACTACTTTCTTTGATGAGTATAAGCCGGAGCCTGTACGCAAAACAAAATCTAAATAAGGAGAATTTTCGGTATGCACAGGATTCTATTGAAATTGAGCGGAGAGGCGCTTGCAGGTGAGAAGAAGACGGGATTTGACGAAGATATTGTCAGAGGTGTGGCTCTGCAGGTAAAGCAGCTGTCGGATGACGGTATCCAGGTCGGAATCGTTATTGGCGGCGGAAATTTCTGGCGTGGCCGTACCAGCGAAAACATTGACCGTACCAAGGCTGACCAGATCGGTATGCTGGCTACCATCATGAACTGCATTTATGTGTCGGAGATTTTCCGGTCTACGGGAATGAAGACAAGTATTATGACACCTTTTGAGTGTGGCACTTTTACAGGGTTGTTTTCAAAGGATAAGGCCAACGAGTGCTTTGAGGAAGGCCGGATAGTCTTTTTCGCGGGCGGCACCGGACATCCGTATTTTTCTACGGACACCGGCGTAGTGCTTCGGGCGATAGAGGTGGAGGCAGATGTGATCCTGCTCGCCAAAGCGGTAGACGGTGTCTATGATGATGACCCCAATAAGAATCCAAATGCAAAGAAATATACAGAAGTCACGATTGATGAAGTGATTGCCAAGAATCTCCAGGTGGTCGATATGACGGCTTCCATACTTGCAAGGGATAATAGAATGCCCATGTGGGTATTTGGGTTAAACGAGGAAAACAGCATTGTGAATACCGCAAGGGGAAACTTCAGCGGGACAAAGGTACTTGTTTCAGCGTGACGTCGCAGTATCCTATAAGATAAAAAGGGCAGGAAAGGAATAGAATATGGACGCAAGATTACAACTGTATGATGATAAGATGAAGAAAGCGATAGACTTTCTGGCATCGGACTATGCAACCATCCGTGCAGGGCGTGCCAATCCCCATGTTTTGGACAAGATCAGAGTGGATTATTATGGTACCCCTACCCCAATTCAGCAGGTAGGCAATGTCACAGTGCCGGATCCCCGGATTATTCAGATTGCCCCGTGGGAAAAGTCTCTTCTGAAGGAGATCGAGAAGGCCATCATGACCTCCGAACTGGGGATCAACCCCACAAATGACGGGAGCGTGATCCGTCTGGTGTTCCCGGAATTGACCGAGGAACGCAGAAAAGATTTGGTAAAGGACATTAAAAAGAAGGCGGAGGAAGGCAAAGTTGCAATCCGTAATATCCGCAGGGACGGAAATGATGCCTTTAAGAAGTTGTCAAAGGAAGATGTATCCGAGGATGAGATAAAACAGTTGGGCGATCAGCTGCAGAAGCTGACGGATAAGTATATCAAAGATGTCGATAAACTGATGGAAGAGAAATCCAAGGAAATTATGACGGTGTAAAGGGCAGTGTGCATACGGTTGATGCATCAGCTGAAATTTTAAAGCAGTGAAAAGGCGGGGGAGTGGAGAAAAATCCGCTCCCCCTTTCTATTTGGAGGCACCGGTGTGAGATGGGTTTCTGATTGCCTGTGGCAAATGGGGGATTCGTATGAGTGGAGAGTTAAAGATGCCGCGACATGTGGCGATTATTCTGGACGGTAACGGCAGATGGGCAAAAGCGAAAGGGATGCCCCGTAACTACGGGCATGTCCAAGGGGCGAAAACTGTGGAAGTAATCTGTGAGGAAGCATACAGGATGGGAATCCAGTACCTGACAGTATACGCTTTTTCCACGGAGAACTGGAACCGCCCCCAAAGCGAGGTGGATGCGCTGATGAAGCTGCTTCGCAATTATATGAAGACCTGTCTCCAGACGGCGAAAAAGAACCGCATGTGCGTCAGGGTCCTGGGTGAGAAATCCCGTCTGGATGAGGATATCCGTACCAGGATTGAAGAGCTGGAAGAGGCCACCAAAGACAATGACGGACTCCATTTCCAGATTGCCATCAATTATGGCGGAAGGGATGAGATCGTGAGGGCCTCCAGGAAAATGTGGGAAAAGGTCGTGGCAGGAGAATTGAAGCCGGAGGACATTACAGAAGGGACTATAGGTAGTTTTCTGGATACTGCAGGGATTCCCGACCCGGATCTTCTGATTCGGACTTGTGATGAACAGAGAATCTCCAATTTTCTGTTATGGCAGCTGGCATATACGGAATTTTATGTTACGCCCGTGCCCTGGCCCGATTTTACGAAAGAAGAATTGATAAAAGCTGTGGAAGCATATAATCATAGAGACAGAAGGTATGGCGGGGTGAAGGAGGGTTAATTCCATGTTTTGGACCAGATTGTTCAGCGGGGTCATATTGTTGGTTATTGCCATCGGATCTATCTGGCTGGGAGGGCCTGTCCTTACGGCGGTACTGCTTGTGGTTTCCCTTGTAGGATACCGTGAACTGACTAAGGCGCTGGGAGTGCCCGGCCAGGGGAAAACGGCCACCATGGACCATGCCTCGTTGAAAAGTTCCTTTTTTATGGTAGTCCCCAGGGTCACGGCTTTAGAGGCTGTAGGTTTGGCAGGGACAGTGCTGTATTATGGGATCATGCAGTTGTTCATGAAAACAGAGCATGGGCCTGGGGTTTGGGACGGCTCAGAGGGAACGGTGTGGCTCCTGGGATGTATTGTGCTGGTATTTCTGGCGCAGTTGTTTGTCTATGTCTTTGCCTTCCCAATGTATCAGGCGGAGCAGGTGGTTGGCAGTTTCTTTGCCTTTGTTTACGCGCCTGTGATGCTGTCTTTCATTGAGCTGACCAGAATGACCAGCGCCGGTATCCTCATCGTATGGCTGATCCTGATCAGTTCCTGGGGATGCGACACCTGCGCTTATGTGGTGGGGAAGCTGATCGGGAAAAAGAAGGTATTTCCTGTGCTGAGTCCTAAAAAGTCTTTGGAGGGATGCATCGGCGGAGTGCTGGGTGCGGCTCTTTTAGGATTTCTGTATGGAAAATTTGTGGCGGGCAATTTCCCGGTGACGGCGGATTCTTTTGCATGGCAGTCGGCTCTGGTCTGCGCATTGGGCGCGGTCATGAGCATGGTGGGAGATTTGGCTGCCTCTGCCATTAAGCGGAACAAAGGGATCAAAGATTACGGAAAGCTGATTCCCGGGCATGGCGGCATTATGGACCGCTTTGACAGTGTGATCATCACGGCGCCCATGGTATACTTTATGACAATGCTGCTGATCGGCCATTAAGTCCATACATTGCATGTGCAGGCGTGTTTGGCGGTTTGGAAAGGATTTTATTACCAGGAATATGGAGTGGTATGCGTGGGAAGCACGCAGGGGAGTACACTTATGAAAAAGATAGCGATTTTGGGTTCTACCGGTTCCATAGGGACACAGACGCTGGAAGTGGTGCGGGGCAATCCGGATCTGCAGGTGGTTGCCCTGGCGGCAGGCAGCAGAGTGGATAAAATGGAGGAGCAGATCAGGGAGTTCCACCCTGCGCTGGCAGCCATGTGGAGTGCGGAAGCGGCGGCGGAGCTTCGGGTCAGAGTGGCGGATACAGGCGTTAAGGTGGTTTCCGGGATGGAGGGACTGCTGGAAATTGCGGTTATGCAGGAGAGCCGGGTATTGGTCACCGCAATTGTGGGTATGATTGGTATAAGGCCAACCATTGCGGCCATCCAGGCAGGGAAAGACATTGCGCTTGCAAATAAGGAGACGTTGGTGACGGCAGGGCATATTATTATGCCGCTGGCGGAGAAGCACGGGGTGTCTATCCTGCCTGTGGACAGCGAGCACAGCGCCATCTACCAATCCCTGAACGGTGAACCCGGAAATAGAATAGAGAAAATATTGCTGACTGCGTCCGGCGGCCCTTTCAGGGGCAGAAGCAAAGAGCAGCTGCAGGATATCCGGGTGGAGGACGCTTTAAAGCATCCTAACTGGGCAATGGGGAAGAAGATTACCATTGACTCTTCCACATTGGTGAACAAGGGTCTGGAAGTTATGGAAGCTAAATGGCTGTTCGGAGTGGACCTGGACAGGATTGAGGTGGTGGTGCATCCCCAGAGCATCATCCATTCTGCGGTGCAGTTTGTGGACGGGGCGATTATGGCGCAAATGGGAACCCCGGATATGAAGCTGCCGATTCAGTATGCCTTGTTTTACCCTGACAGGCGTCCTATGGAGGGGAAAAGGGTGGACTTTTTCGACCTGGCCCAAATCACGTTCGAGAAGCCGGACACGGAGACCTTTGGCGGACTGGCGCTGGCATATGAAGCGGCAAGGGCAGGCGGGAGTATGCCTACGGTATATAATGCGGCAAACGAAAAGGCAGTAGAGCTGTTCTTAGGGCGCAGGATCACTTATCTGCAGATTCCGGAGCTGATTAGGGAAGCCATGGAGCGGCATAAGGTGACCCAGTCCCCCACGGTGGATCAAATTTTAGAGGCTGAGGCCGAGACCTATGAATTTATTTTAGGAAGGATGAAACTGTAGAAATGACTCTGATATTGTTTATTCTTATATTCGGGGTGGTGGTCATTGCACATGAATTCGGACATTTTCTGTTGGCAAAGGCAAACGGGATCCATGTGGTGGAATTCGCGGTGGGAATGGGGCCGAACCTGATCTCCACAGAAAAGGGAGGCACGAAGTATTCTTTGAAGCTGTTTCCCATTGGCGGAGCCTGTATGTTTGAAGGTGAGGACGGCCTGAATGAAAGGGAAGGGGAACCCAGCGAGGGGTCCTTTAATAAGGCCAGTGTCTGGGGAAGGATTTCCACCGTGGTGGCAGGCCCTTTTTTCAATTTTATTCTGGCTTTCATTGTGGCCTTTATTATGGTAAACATGAGCGATGTGTTTGCCATCCGTGACTCCGTGGCCACTCAGGTCTCGGAGGGCGGCGGTGCGGAAGCCGCCGGAATGCAGGCCGGGGACCTGATCCTTTCCATCAACGGTGAGAAAGTAAGACTGTACCAGGAAATATCGCTTTTTATGCAAGCCTCTTACAGAGGGGGTGACCTGGAAATCGTTTATGAGCGGGACGGAGAGCGGTTTACCACTACGCTGACGCCCCAGTATGATGAAGGGATGGGGACTTATCTGCTGGGAGTGATGAACGGTGAATTCCGGGAGCCGAAAGGCATCGAGACATTGAAATATGCGTGGTATGAGATGCGCTATTCGGTAAAGGCCACTTACAAAAGCCTCGGAATGCTGCTGCGTGGCCGTGTGAGCAGGGAGGATGTGGCCGGGCCTGTGGGCATTGCGGTGAATGTGGTGGGTAAGACTTATGACGAGGCGAAAAATTACGGCTGGCAGAGCGTGGTAATCAGTATGCTCAACATTGTACTGATGCTGTCCGTTAATCTGGGCATCCTGAATTTGCTGCCGGTTCCTGCATTGGACGGCGGCAGGCTGGTATTTCTGTTCCTGGAAGTGATACGCGGGAAGCCTGTGCCGCCGGAGAAAGAAGGCATGGTACATTTCGTAGGCCTGGTGTTCTTTATGGTACTGATGGTGTTTATATTCTTTAATGATCTGGTAAATATCTTTATGTGATGAATTGCCGTGGACTGTGTTCCTGCCGGAATCTCTGTCTGTATCCGCGGTGTTTGGCGAAAGCAAATACCGGCGGAGGGACCTGAGGCATTAAAGCCTTTTGCAGAAGGGATTTCCGGCAAATACAGCGTATTCATAATCAGGCAATTCTGGGCCATACACAAATTCAAATCTCAGTAGTTCCCTTTATCCAATCAAAAATGAAATCTAATCAAAAAACAAATTTAATAAAAAAGGAGAAATGCCTATGGAATATATGGCAGGCTGTTACAGGCAGCGGGAAGGCTCTGGATCTTTGCTGCTGCAGCACTATATCTGCGGCGGTGTGCCCGTTTTCCTCGGATGCGTCTGTGGAGGGGATGATCCCGGGGCGGGAATGGCCGGAGGGATATTCACAGGGCGCCTTTTAGGGGAATTCCGCAGTTTCAGGCTGGGGAGGGCGGTTAAGAGGCCGGAGAAATATCTGGAAAAAATGGAGGAAGCAGTATATCGGCACAGAGAAAGCAGTTTCCTGCGGGACGGTTTTTATGCGGTGGGTATATTGTGCATCGGGGAGGTCTTCCTGTCCTTTTCCCAGGACGGCGCAAAGATAATCCTGTGCAATACCGGCTTCGGACGCCCTGTATTGAGTGAGATTGGGGCGGAGGATGGCACAGGCCTGCACTTTTGGCGGGGGACCATGGAATCGGGGATCGGCATTTTGCTGGCACCGGACGGCTTTTGCAAGAATATTCCCATGGAGGATATGGCGCATTGCCTGGACGTGAAGGCCATCCGGGATTCCGGGCAGGCCCAAAAGAGGGTACGGGAGCTTGGCTGCATGGCGGAGAGACGCGGCGGCAGGAATATGGCGGCATTGCTTTTGGAGGTCAGGTAGCGTAAATGCATTTGTGGCAAAGGAGATGGAAAATGGATTATCAATACATACGTGTGCTGGGGGAGGGCGCGTTTTCCAGGGTTTATCTGGCAGAGGACGGGGTTGGGACTCGGTTTGCCTGTAAGGTCAGCAGGGAGACGAAGATGTTAAAGAGGGAGGCGGAAATTTTAAGCTGCCTGTACCATCCCCTGTTTCCGGCATATATAGATTACCAGGAGAGGGAGGGCATGGGCCGGCTTGTCATGGAGTATATACCGGGGAAGAGCCTGGGGCAGATAATGCGGGCCAGGGGAAGGCTTTCTCCGCGGCAGGCCATGGGTATGGCAAAGGAACTGACAGAGGGCCTGGGATATCTCCATGAGCGCGGCGCCGGGATTCTGTACCGGGACCTGAAGCCGGAAAACATTATGGTCTGTGAGGACGGGCATATTAAACTGATTGATTTTGGATGCGCCTCTTACCGGGACGCGCAGGACGGGGCAAAAGTGGGGACGCCCGGGTTTTCGCCGCCGGAGCAGTTGGAGGAAGGCGGGATCCCGGGGTTCTACAGCGATGTTTACAGCCTTGGCAAAACCCTGCAGAGTGTAATGAATATGGGAGGAAAATGCCGCTTCAAACGGAAGAAATACGCGGGGGATTGGGGGCGGGGCAGCGTAAGGAGAAAACCCGGCAGGGAGGAGAGGCAGTGCCGCAGAAGGCTGGAAAGGCTGGTGGGGGAAGCCGCACACACTGATCCCAGGCGGCGTCCCCAGGACATGGCCGAGGTGGCGCTTATCCTAACGGGAAAAAGGAAAAAAGAACACGGTGTCATCTGCGAAAAAAATATTTGGGAAAGCAATTATAAAAACTCTTGCAGTTTGCCATCAATTTGATATACTTAAGAAAGAAGGCGTATGTGCACGGGCACAGTGCGGGGGAATGGTTTTGGGCCATTGCGCGCTGGGCGTGCCTGGCGGTACGGAGCTTGTCAGGACAGGTGAAAGCCAAGCGTCAAAATACATAGAAAAGGAGATTTAAATTATGCGTTTTTTTATCGACACCGCGAAGGTAGAGGATATCAGGAAGGCAAATGACATGGGCGTGATCTGCGGCGTTACCACCAATCCTTCCCTGATTGCAAAAGAAGGCAGAGTGTTTGAAGAGGTTATTGCAGAGATCGCCTCCATCGTTGACGGGCCTATCAGCGGAGAGGTAAAAGCTACCACCGTGGATGCGGAAGGAATGATCGAAGAGGGTAGGGCGATTGCCAAGATCCATCCCAACATGGTTGTCAAGATTCCCATGACGGTAGAAGGCCTGAAAGCATGTAAGGCATTGACTGCCGAAGGTATCAAGACCAATGTAACTCTTGTTTTTACGGCAAACCAGGCATTGCTTGCCGCACGCGCAGGGGCAACCTATGTATCTCCTTTCCTGGGGCGCCTGGACGATATCAGCCAGAGAGGCGTTGACCTGATCCGTGAGATCTCCGATATTTTCGCGGTGACAGACCTGGATACCCAGATCATTTGCGCAAGCGTCCGCAATCCCGTTCATGTGACCGATTGTGCGCTTGCAGGAGCCGACATTGCCACCGTTCCCTATTCCGTTATTGAGCAGATGGTAAAACATCCCCTGACGGACGCAGGGATTGCCAAATTCCAGGCGGACTATAAGGCAGTGTTCGGGGAGTAGGGCCATTTTTAAAACGGGATGTGGCTTTTCCCGGTATATTAAGCAGAAAAACTGCCGCACCGATATTGTCAGTGCGGCAGCCTTTTTCATTTTCAGCTCATTCGGGGAGCCTTATTTCATCTGCTCTTCCTGCTTCTTGATCATACGACGAACCATCTCGCCGCCGATAGAACCTGCTTCACGGGAAGTCAGATCACCGTTGTAACCCTCTTTCAGGTTTACGCCAAGCTCGGAAGCTACCTCGGTCTTAAAACGATCCATAGCTGCCTTTGCTTCGGGAACTTCTACTCTATTACTTCTGTTACCGGACATTTCATTCACCTCCAAACATTACATATTTACTACCTTCTCTATTTTCAAGATAAGTGCCGCGATCACTTATCCTGAAAATTTTTTCAGTCAAGTAATTGCTGCGACTTATCTTGGTCTTATTATCTGCCTTACTCAAAAAAATATAATGGAAGTTTTTGGATAGTTTCATTTCCTGCCCGGGCTGTTGCTTTGGACATATAAACCTTTGCGAAACAGGATTGCTTTTCGTTCTATAGAAATGATATAATACATAATGTGATGAATTTTAAATCCCATCATTTATGAGACCGGGAAGCTTGTGGCATGCTGACCGGAATCGGACACTGTATTCTGGCTTACGAAGATTCGTTCTGAGTAGTAAGGGTTTCTTTTTTATGCCTATTCTAATTGTAAGCCAAAACGTATTTTTTATTTCCGCAGGCGGTATACCATATCAAAGCAGCAGGATCTGCTAAATGGGTACCGTTGCTTGCCGGAAACATACGAGGAGGTAAGGACATGGTTTGGACGAAAAAATTTTACTTGAAAAAAGCGGCGGCGATGGGGTTGTGCCTGTTGGCCCTGGCATGCACCCTGGCCGGATGCGGCAGCGGCAGGGAGGCGGTAACAGTCCGGGTAGGTTCCCTGAAAGGGCCCACATCCCTGGGGCTGCTGAACCTGATGGATAAGTCTTCCAAAGGGGAAACGGCGGACGCTTACGAGTTCCAGATGGCTACCGGGGCGGACGAATTGCTGCCGCTGATGGCCAAGGGTGACCTGGATATCCTGCTGGTCCCTGCAAATGTAGCGGCAGCGCTCTACCAGAAGACGGATGGCGGCGTAACGGCTATTGATATCAATACCCTGGGCGTACTGTACATGGTGACCGGGACGGCAGAGATAAACGGCATCTCGGATCTAAAGGGAAAAACCGTGTATCTCACGGGCAAAGGGACCACACCGGAAGCGTCCCTGAGATACCTCCTGGATGCCAACGGGTTGCAGGAAGGGGACGTCACCCTGGAGTTTAGGTCCGAAGCCACAGAGGTGGCGGCAGTGCTGGCAGAGAACCCCGATGCCATCGGCTTGCTGCCCCAGCCTTTTGTCACGGCGGCCTGTATGCAGAACGAAAACCTGAAAGCGGTGGTGGATATCAACGAGGAATGGATGCGCGTGCAGGGCGGAGCCGGGGACGGAAGCGGTATGGTGACAGGGGTGACGGTGGTTCGCAGGGAGTTCCTGGAAGAAAACCCGGATGCGGTGGCTGCCTTCCTGGAAGAACATGCAGCCAGCGCGGAGGCGATCAACAAGGATCCTGCCCCAGGGGCGGCCCTGGCAGTGAAGGAGGGCATTGTGGCAAAGGAACCCATTGCCCTAACGGCAATCCCTCAGTGCAACATTGTATGCATTACCGGCCAGGAGATGAAGGAGGCGCTTTCAGGATACCTGGAGATTTTAAATGATTTTAACGCGGAACTGACAGGCGGCGCGTTGCCGGGGGATGATTTTTATTACATCCGGTAATCACAGGCGGCCCACTTAAGGACAGGTAGCTATGGATAAGAAAAGACTGCGCAAATTGATGATTGTTTTCGCCTGGGCTGCTGTCTGGCAGATGGGGGCCGTGGTGGTGGACAACCGTATTCTGCTGGTATCTCCGGTGGAGGTTATGGGGGAGCTATTTTCCATGCTTGGGGATCCGGGGTTTTACCGGACAGTGGGGTCATCCCTGCTGCGGATCGGAAGCGGATTCCTGGCAGGCTTTGCAGTGGCAGCGGCATTGGCGGCGGTAAGCAGCCGCCATACCGTTGCGGAGGAAATTCTCTCTCCGGTAATGTCGGTTTTAAAAGCTGTCCCTGTGGCATCTTTTGTGGTGCTGCTGCTGATCTGGTGGGGGTCTTCCTTTCTTGCGGTGGCGATTTGTTTTATAGTGGTTTTGCCCAACATTTATATCAATACTCTGGAAGGCCTGAAAAATACGGACAGACAGCTCCTGGAAATGGCCCGGGTATTCCGTTTGCCTGGAAAAAGCAGGTTCTTCTACATCTACAGGCCTGCTATTGCGCCGTTTCTGTACGGCAGCATGAAAGTTTCCCTGGGCATGTGCTGGAAGTCGGGAGTCGCCGCGGAAGTGATCGGCACGCCGGACTATTCTATCGGGGAGGGCCTTTATCTGTCCAAAGTATACCTTAATACGGCGGGAGTCCTGGCCTGGACGGTGGTGGTGGTCCTGCTGAGCGTCCTGTTTGAAAAGCTGGCCCTGCAAATGGCAGATTGCTTTTTCAAGTGGGAACCGGCCTGCGGCAGGCCGGCGCTGCAGGAGAGGGCACAGGGAAAACGCAGGAGGGCCGCCGCAAATATGCCGGTGAGAGAAGGCAAAAACACGGCGGAAAGGCCCCCAATGCCCGGGGCAAGGCTGGAGGCAAGGCATCTTTTTAAATCTTACGGCTCTCAGCAGGTGCTGTCAGATTACAATGCCGTATACGAACCGGGGAAAACGTACCTTATAAATACTCCGTCCGGCAGCGGGAAGACCACCTTATTGCACATATTGGCCGGGATACTCAGGCCCGAAAGCGGAAGCGTGGAAGGAGCCGGGGCCTGCAGTATGGTATTCCAGGAGGACAGGCTGTGCATGGATTACAGCGCCGTCAAAAATGTGGAGCTGGTTACAGGTGACGTACTGAGGGCCGGGGCGGCGTTGGAAGAGCTTCTTCCGCCGGAGGCGCTGCATAAGGCCTGCAGGGAACTCAGCGGCGGGATGAGGCGCAGGGTGGCGCTGGTCCGGGCTATGGAGGCAGAGTCAGATTATGTATTGCTGGACGAGCCTTTCACGGGAATGGACGGGGATACCCGGGCATGTGCGGAGGCATATATCCGAAGGAGGCAAAACGGGAGGGTGATTGTCCTTGTAACACACATCCTTCCTGCGGAAAGCATTTTTTTAAATAAACCCCGGTGTGAATGACCGGTATTTTGCACTTCGGGCGGGATCGGAGGTAACTATGGCGGATTGTTTAACCCGCGTGGCATTGGTGGGAATCATTATAGAGGACAGGGAAGCGGTGGCGCGGGTCAACGGACTGCTTCATGAATACAGCAGGTATGTCATCGGCAGAATGGGGCTGCCCTACCGGGAGAAAAACATGAACATTATCAGTGTAGTCCTGGATGCCCCTCAAAATGCTATCAGTGCGCTGACGGGAAAGCTCGGTATGATACCGGGTGTCAGCAGTAAGTGCATATATGGAAAATGAAAAAACATTTGTGTTTCCGGCCGGTTCATGTTATAATTCTAAAATGACTGTGACTGTGTCCGCATTTTATGGGGAACAGATTATTTATAGATGAGACACAGTAATATAAGTAACAGTGCGTCTGTGTTCGTGGGGATTTGTATTCCTTTGGCCCCGGGAGTTTGGACAGGCTGTTAAATTATGAAGGAGGAAACATAACAATGAGTTTACAGGTAGAAAAATTGGGAAACAATATGGCAAAGCTGACCATTGAAGTTTCTGCGGAAGAGCTGGAGAAGGCAATCGAGGGCGCATATCATAAGAACAAGAACAAGATCAACGTTCCCGGTTTCCGGAAAGGGAAGGTTCCCCGCAAAATAATCGAGCAGATGTACGGCAAGGAAGTTTTCTATGAAGACGCGGCAAACGAGCTGATTCCCGATGCATATGACAAGGCTGTGGATGAGTGTGAGGAGGAAATCGTCTCCAACCCTAAGATCAATGTGACACAGTTGGAGGCAGGCAAACCCTTTATATTTACGGCAGAAGTGGCTTTAAAGCCTGAGGTGACCCTGGGTAAGTATAAGGGCGTCAAGGTGGACAAGATCGATGCGGCGGTTTCCGACGAAGAGGTGAATGCGGAGATCGACCGTGAGAGAGAGAAGAATGCCAGGACCGTGGATGTCACAGACAGGGCAGTGAAGGAAGGGGATGTGACCGTCCTTGACTTTGAAGGGTTTGTGGACGGGGAGGCTTTCGAAGGCGGCAAGGGTGAGGACTACCCCCTGACCATTGGTTCCGGCGCTTTCATTCCCGGTTTTGAGGAGGCGTTGATAGGCGCCGAGATCGGTAAGGAGACGGATGTAAACGTAACCTTCCCCGAAGATTATCAGGCAGCGGAGCTGAAAGGAAAGGCGGCGGTGTTTAAATGTACCGTGAAGAAGATCCAGGAGAAGCAGCTGCCCGAGCTGGATGAGGAATTCGTGGAAGAGGTGTCCGAAAAGAGTGACACTGTTGAACAGTACAAGGAAGAGATCAGGGAAAGGCTTGCCGGAAGGAAAGAGGCCGATGCCAGGAACGCAAAGGAAGAAGCAGTCGTTGACGCTATCATTGCCGATGCGAAGATGGATATCCCCGATGCCATGGTAGAGACACAGCAGAGGCAGATGGTTCAGGAGTTTGCCCAGAGGATGCAGTCCCAGGGAATTTCCATGGATCAGTACATGCAGTTTACAGGGGCCACCCCTGATATGCTTCTGGAGCAGGCTAAGCCTCAGGCTCTGAAGAGAATCCAGTCCCGCCTGGTGCTGGAGGCAGTTGTGGCGGCTGAGGGCATGGAGGCTTCCGAGGAAGAGTTTGAAGAAGAAGTGAAGTCCATGGGCGAAGCTTACCAGATGGATGCGGCTCAGGTGAAGGAACTTCTCGGCGAAAGCGGCAGGAAGCAGGTAATGGAAGATATCTGCATTAAGAAGGCTGTTGAATTTGTCGTTGAGAATGCAAAGGAAGGGAAAACTGCAGCCAAAAAGTCCGGCAAGAAAGCAAAGGATGCGGCAGAGGGTGAGGAAGAATCTGCTTCTGAAGAGGCTTAAACCTGGCTGTATGGCTTTTACAAAGGAGGTTGTACCCTTAAAAACGGGTACAACCTTTAAAAGTTTATAAAATAATCCCTTTCTCGTTGAAAAAGGGCGTTGAGTGGGATATGATGTATAAGTGTGAAGGAAATGTTTGTGCCAGCATATAATGTGGAAACGGAGGAATTACAATGAGTTTAGTGCCTTATGTCATCGAGCAGACAAGCAAGGGTGAGAGATCTTATGATATTTATTCCAGGCTTTTAAAGGATAGGATTATATTTTTGGGGGAAGAGGTAAATGATACTTCTGCAAGTATAGTGGTGGCCCAGCTTCTGTTCCTGGAAGCAGAGGATCCGGAGAAGGATATCCATCTCTATATCAACAGTCCGGGAGGATCCGTTACGGCTGGTATGGCAATCTATGATACCATGCATTATATTAAATGTGACGTGTCCACCGTATGCATCGGCATGGCTGCCAGTATGGGGGCATTTTTGCTGGCCGGAGGCGCAAAGGGGAAGCGGTTTGCACTTCCGAATGCAGAGATCATGATCCACCAGCCTCTCGGAGGGACCCAGGGACAGGCTACAGAGATCGAGATCGCAGCGAAGCATATCCTGCGCACCAAGGAAAAATTGAACCGGATGCTTTCCGAAAATACAGGCAGGGACTACGAAACAGTCTGTGCAGATACGGAGCGGGATAATTGGAAGAGCGCCCAGGAAGCACTTGAATACGGCCTGATCGATATGGTGATCACTTCCCATGACGCCCAGGGCGATAAATAGACAGTGGTGCGAAATAACGTTTAGGAGTAAGAAAATGGCGACAAAAATGACTACTGGAAATGACATTAGATGTTCTTTCTGTAACAAGACCCAGAGCCAGGTCCGTAAGCTGATTGCGGGGCCTGCGGGCGTCTATATCTGTGATGAGTGTATCGACATTTGTGCCGACATTCTGGACGAGGAGTTGGAGGAGGAAGAGCTGGACGAGGCCGGCCATGCAGAGATCAACCTGTTAAAGCCGATCCAGATCAAGAACTTCCTCGACGAGTATGTGGTAGGCCAGGAGGAGGCAAAAAAAGTTCTTGCTGTTTCCGTCTATAACCACTACAAACGTGTGACGGCGCCTAAGGATTTGGATGATATTGAGTTACAGAAGAGCAATATTATTATGGTGGGCCCTACCGGTTCCGGCAAGACTTACCTGGCGCAGACACTGGCGAAGATCATAAATGTGCCTTTTGCCATTGCCGATGCCACTACACTGACTGAGGCCGGTTATGTGGGCGAAGATGTGGAAAACATCCTGTTAAAGCTGATTCAGGCTGCGGACTATGATGTGGAACGCGCACAATACGGTATTATTTACATTGACGAGATTGATAAAATAACAAAAAAAGGCGAGAATGTGTCTATCACCAGGGATGTATCGGGTGAGGGAGTCCAGCAGGCTCTTCTGAAGATCGTGGAGGGCACGGTTGCAAGCGTTCCCCCCCAGGGCGGCAGAAAACACCCCCACCAGGAGCTTATCACCATTGACACGTCCAATATCCTGTTCATCTGTGGCGGGGCATTTGACGGGTTGGAGAAGATCGTGGAGTCCAGGCTGGATCGCAAAGCCATCGGGTTTAATACGGAGATATCCCAGAAGACGAACAAAGAGCTGGGCGACCTGCTTCAGGAAGTAACTCCCCAGGACCTGGTAAAGTTTGGCCTGATCCCTGAGTTTGTGGGGCGCGTGCCAATTTGCGTCTCCCTGCGGGGATTGGATAAGGAGGCTCTGGTGAGGATCCTGAAGGAGCCGAAGAACGCTTTGATCAAGCAGTACCAGAAGCTGTTTGACATGGATGATGTACAGCTTACCTTTGAGGATGAGGCCATCGGAGCCATTGCAGACAAGGCCTTTGAGAGAAAGACGGGAGCCCGTGGCCTCCGCTCCATTATGGAGAGCGTTATGATGGATACCATGTACCGGATCCCTTCCGACGACACCATTGAGGAGTGTATCATCACAAAGGATGCGGTGGAGGGCGAGAGCGAACCACTGACGCTGCATAAAGGTGACCAGCGGGCCTCCCGCCTGGGAACTGCTATATAGGGAAGAAAATATGGTTATTAAAAGTGCCAGTCTGGAGACGGTATGCGGCATCACCAGCAAGCTGCCCGATAATTTGCTGCCGGAGGCAGCGTTTGCGGGGAAGAGTAACGTGGGGAAATCTTCATTGATCAATGCGCTGATGAACCGCAAATCCCTTGCGCGCACAAGCTCCCAGCCGGGTAAGACCCAGACTATCAATTATTACAATGTCAACAATGCCCTGTACTTTGTGGATCTGCCGGGGTACGGATATGCGAAAGCCAATGAAGCGGTGAAGGCACAATGGGGAAAGATGGTAGAGAACTACCTGCACCGTTCAAAACAGCTGCAAGTTGTGTTCCTGCTGATCGATATCAGGCATGAGCCTTCGGAAAACGACAGGATCATGTACGATTGGATATGCAGGAACGGGTATCATCCCATGATCATTGCGACAAAGCTGGATAAGATCAAGCGCAGCCAGGTACAAAAGCAGCTGAAGCTGATCCGCACTTCACTGAAGGCGGAGCCGGGGACGGTGATTATCCCGTTCTCGGCGGAAACAAAACAGGGACGCGAAGAAATCTACGGGCTGCTGGACCGGCTTGTGGAAGAGAAGAGTTAAAGGAAGCGGATAAGGGGTATATCCATGAGAAAGTACAGTAAGGCGTTGGTCAATCTTGCTATTGCCGCGGCAGTATTTCTGGCAGTAGTCTTTTTGCTGCCAAGGGTGATCTTTTTCTTCATGCCATTTGTAGTAGGCTGGCTGATCGCCCTGATAGCAAGTCCCATGGTACACTTTTTTGAAGACAAAATTAAATTGAAACGAAAGATCGGCAGCGCCTTTGTCATTGTTTCCGTGATCGCGCTGGTGGTATTGCTCCTCTATTTCGTTTCGGCATGGCTGGTAGAGCAGGTTGGGGGCCTGATAGGCGCACTGCCTGATATGTGGTCCGGCATGGAAGCGGATTTGGATGATATCGGGCATAAGTTTGGAATATTGTTTAACAAACTCCCGGCGGATGTGAAATCCGGGTTTGCGGATGTCACTGACAGCATCAGCGGATACCTGGGTGACTTTTTCGGGGAGATCAGTACTCCCACCATTGCCGCCGCAGGGAATTTTGCCATGCGGCTGCCCTCCATTTTCATAGGGGTGATCATGGCTCTTCTGTCGTCATACTTCTTTGTGGCGGAGAGGAATCTGATCAGCGAATGGTTCCGCGGGCATATGCCTGCGGCAGTACAGCTCCGTTTCAGGACGGTCCGCCGCAGCCTGAGGAAATCCGTGGGAGGTTATCTGAAAGCGCAGCTGAAGATTGAAGTATGGATGTACCTTCTTCTGCTGATCGGGCTTGGCTTGCTTAAGGTCAATTATTTTGCATTAATTGCGTTGGTCATCGCATTTATGGATTTCCTGCCGTTTCTCGGGACGGGTACAGTCCTGGTTCCCTGGGCAGTGATAAAAGTCCTTGCCGGGGACTATAAGATGGCCTTGTGGCTGTTGATCATCTGGGGTGTCGGCCAGCTGGCAAGGCAGCTGATACAGCCCAAGATTGTGGGCGATTCGATAGGGGTGCCGCCTCTCCCCACATTGTTTTTGCTGTACATAGGATATAAATTCGGCGGAATCGTGGGAATGATCATTGCGGTCCCTCTGGGACTTCTGGTCTATACCATGTACCAGGAAGGCGCCTTTAACACAACAAAGAACAGTATGCTGATCCTGGTGTCCGGCATCAACAGGTTCCGGAGGCTGAAAAAGGAAGACCTGGCGGATGTAAAGGTAATGACAACGGAAAATGAAGAACTGTTAAACGGCATAAAAAAAGAAACTGCAAAAATAGATGTAACAGAAGATGTAGAAAAAGCTGTAAAAAGAGCTGCAAAAGGAGCTGCAAAAAAAGGAACAATACAGGAAGAAACAGTAAAAGAAGAATCAAGGGAAGAAAAATAAAAAAATAGCATATTCCTGAAACTTTTTAATATGGAAATCAGTCTAATATAGTAGAGAGTGTGAAAAAGCTCTCTACTTTTTTATTTTTTTCATTTTTTTATGCAACTTTGATACAAGTGTGTTTTACAATGCCTATAACAGTAAAACAAAGGGGTAAATGTCTGGGAATGGAGGTAAATTATGAAGAAGAAAATTCTAATATACAACAATCAGACAAAAATTGCAGAGAAGATGGAGCCATTATTGTTAGGGGAAGGGTTTGAGTGCCTGGTGGCTGCCAACCTGCAGGAGCTGTACGACAAAATTTCGGAGAATATCCAATTGATGCTGGTGGATGTGGAATTGAATGATAAAGGCTGGGATAAGGGGATTGAGATGATCGGTTCCCTGCGCCGCAAGAGCAGCGTCCCTGTGATTGTGGTCTCTGCCCAGTCTGCCGAGACGGCTAAGATCATGGCATTGGAGGCGGGGGCTGACGATTATGTGACCATAGACTGTAATCCGCTGGAGCTGCTGGCCAGGATCAAATCCCAGCTGCGCAGGTATGTCCAGCTGGTAAATATGTGTACGGAAGTAGACCGGATTTATAAGGTGGAGGGATTGGAGATCAACGATATCCAGAGGACAGTCACAGTGGAGGGCAGGAACGTAAGGCTCACACCCATCGAATATAAGATCCTGCGCTTTTTGGTACAGCAGCAGGGGAAAGTATTTTCCAACAGCCAGATTTATGAGAACATCTGGCACATGCAGGCCATCGGCGCAGATAATACCATTGCCGTACATATTCGCCATATCAGGGAGAAGATTGAAAATAACCCCAAGGAACCCAGGTACTTGAAGGTCGTGTGGGGGATTGGTTATAAGGTAGGCTGACAAAAAGGGACAGATGCGACAGGCTGTCCCTTTTTGTGGGGTTGACAAAAGCTCTAAAAAGTATTATTGTATTAATGTAGTAATGCAATTGGAGGACAAAGAAATGGATAGTATACAATTGAACCGGCAGGCAGCTTTGCCTGCAGCAAAGAAGAAAGGCATTACAGGCAGTACGATCAAGATCATAGCCATTGTTTCCATGCTCATTGACCACGTAGGGGCCGGGATCCTGGGCAGGTATTTAATGACCTCGGGTTTTATGGGGGCGATGACAACCGGGGATCTCAATACGGTGATGCAATGGCTGACTGAGAATGGGACGCTTTATTACACGTACACCGTGATGCGTATGATCGGAAGGCTCGGGTTCCCTATTTTCTGTTTTCTGTTGGTGGAGGGATTCCAGAGAACCCATGATGCGAAAAAGTATGCATTGCGGCTGGGGATTTTCGCCCTGGTCTCAGAGATCCCGTTTGACCTGTGCTTTAAAGGGAAAATTGTGGACTTAAGCTACCAAAACGTATTTTTTACTTTATTCCTGGGACTGCTCACGATGATCGCCTTCGACTGGATCGCCAGGAAAGAGTGGGCGGCAGGGGACAAATTGAATAAGGCTGTGAAAATAATATTTTCGGCGGCAGCCTTGGCAGTGGGAGCCGGAGTGGCCCACTTTATGAAAACCGATTATGCGGCTACAGGGGTTCTTTGCATTATGGCGCTGTATGTTTTCCGCAAAAAGAAGCCGCTGCAGATTGCGGCGGGATGCGTCGCTTTCCTGTGGGAGGTGACGGCGCCCCTTGCATTTATTCCCATTGGCTTCTATAATGGGGAAAGAGGACTTAAGATGAAATATTTTTTCTATGCCTTTTATCCGGTGCATTTGCTTCTGATCTGGCTGGTGTCAGTGCTCTTGGGACTCGGCTGGGTAGCAGTAGCATAATTTCTTACCATTGACTAAAATTGGAAAACCGTGTAGAATTAAATTATATTCATTTTATGCGGAGGTATGAAAAGATGCAGATGCCCGTTTTTGAGAGATATATTGACGGCCTGATCCAAAAGAGCACGGTGGAAGTTCCGGTCTGGAACATTGAGAAAGCGAAAGCGGGCGGAAAGGGCGCCGGCTGGAATTATGTTGACGGATGTATGATTCTTGCCATGCTGGAGATCTTTCAGGCTACCGGTGAGAAGAAGTATTATGATTTTGCGGACGCATTCATTGACTACAGGGTAAACGAGGACGGAACCATCAAGGGTTACAGGATTGAGGATTACAATATTGACAGTGTGAATGCAGGAAAGACCCTGTTTGCGTTGTATGAGATGAACGGCAAGGAGAAGTACCGCAAGGCTATCGATCTGATATACAGCCAGGTGCAGAACCAGCCCAGGACCTCTGAGGGCAATTTCTGGCATAAGAAAATATATCCCAACCAGGTTTGGCTGGACGGAATGTATATGGGGCAGCCGTTTTATATGGAATATGAGACGAAGTTCAATCATAAAAAGAATTACGGCGATATCTTTGCCCAGTTTGCCAATGTGGTGAAATACATGCGGGACGAGGAGACCGGCCTGTATTACCACGGATATGACTCTTCCAAAGAAGTTTTCTGGTGCGATAAGGAGACCGGCCTTTCCAGGAACTTCTGGCTGAGGGCAATCGGCTGGTATTCCATGGCGCTTCTGGATACGCTGGCAAAGTGTGAGCCAGGGGAGGAGTATCAGGCTGAATATGACAACCTGAAAAAGGTGTTCGTCCAGTTGGTGGACGATATGCTGAAGTTCCAGGATGAGAGCGGCATGTGGTATCAGCTGCCTGCCCTGGGCGGGAAGGAACCTAATTATTTGGAGACCAGCGGCAGCGCTATTATGTCTTACTCCCTGTTAAAGGGCGTACGTCTGGGATTTTTGCCGGAAAGCTACAGGGAGCCTGCACTGAAGGCGTTTCACGGTATCTGCAGCCGCTACCTGAAAGAGAGCGACGGGGATCTGAACCTGGGCGGCATCTGCCTGGTGGCAGGCCTGGGGCCCGCCAATGATACCAGGAGGGACGGAACCTTCGAATATTATATGTCGGAGCCTATTGTGGAGAATGACGCAAAAGGCGTAGGGCCTCTGCTCCTTGCGTACACGGAGATGAGAAGGCTGCCGGATTGATTCCAGCCTTACAATTTTCAAATACACTCAAGTACAACGGACCATTCATTTCTGATACATTGGCGCAGAATGATTCTTTCATATGCAAGGTGTCAGTTAATTCAGATTCGTTATACCAGGTGTTCCAACAGGATTTTTGTACCCATAAGGATTAATATAATGCCCCCTGCCAGTTCTGCCTTTGACTTATATTTGATGCCGAAAATATTTCCGATCCTGACGCCTGCCAGGGAGAGCGCAAAGGTGACGATTCCGATGAAGGATACGGCAGGGATAATGGCAACTTTTAAGAAGGCGTAAGTGACGCCTACCGCCAGGGCATCTATGCTGGTAGCAACGGCCAGCAGGAACATGGTCTTAATGTCGGTGGAATCATTCGCTTCCTCTTCTTTTTTGGAAAGCGCCTCCCGGATCATGCTGATGCCGATCAAAGCCAATAAAACAAAGGCGATCCAATGGTCGATGGCGGTTACATACTGTTCAAACTGACTGCCCAGGAGGTAACCTACGGTAGGCATCAACGCCTGGAAACCTCCAAACCAGAGGCCGATGGTAAGGATTTTTTTCAGTTCCAGTTTTTTCATGGCAAGTCCTTTGCAGACGGATACCGCAAAGGCATCCATGGAAAGTCCGACGGCAGTGATAAATAGGGTAAGCAGGCTCATATTGTTTCTCCTTTTAGAATTTTTCATATAGTATCAAAAGACTCATGGACAAAAGAACCAGGTGGCAAAATACCCGGTATCGGTTGTCCATGAGTCTCGTTATCACAATGTTTAAATTGTTTCGGTAATGCCAGATGCATGGCACCATTATGTTGACATTACCACAGCGTAAGCTGCTAACTACTCCCTCACAGGAAAGGATGTATCAAACTATTGTATTATCCTAAACGAAAAGGGAATGTTTGTCAATACCTCAACACACAAAAAAAGCGCATCAACATATTGATGCGCTCTTTTGTCTGTTTGGCGTGTACTTAAGCTACTACAGAAACGTTGGTAGCACGGATCTTGCTGCTGTTCTGAGGATCGCACTCGGTATCGAAAGTAACCTTCTGGCCTTCCTCGAGAGACTTGAAACCGTCAGCATTGATTGCGGAGAAGTGTACAAATACTTCCTCGCCGGTTGCATCGTTGGTGATGAAACCATAACCCTTCTGTGCATTAAACCACTTAACTGTACCGTTATTCATTTTGGTACCTCCTTCATAATAAAGGGGCGCTATGCCCATTTTTTCTTGGTGATTCTAAAACGTAGGACAAAAAAATCACATATTTTTGTAAACCATCATCAAAGTAGCAATGACTTACAAAAATATGTGAGTTCAATGACTTTCATTTAGAATACGAGTGTAGTATAGCACTGAAGTAGCCGTAGTGTCAACATTTTTTTTCAGGTTCTTGAAAAGTAGTATTTTTTGCCTGAATTTGGGAAATAATCAGGCATATCAGGAGGAATATCACATGATTACAATTCATTTTTTGATTCTTGGGGCATGCCTTGCGGCGTCCGTATGCTTTGGATTTTTTGCAGGAAGGGCATCCTACCTGGATGACGGCAGTGAATCCGGGGAAGAGGAGTCCGTAAAAAGCAGGGAAAAGAGGATGGAGAAAAGCGGAAGGGGATGGACTGTGGGAAGTCCGGCATCCGGCTATACGACGGTGCGCCAGGAGGGGCCGGAGGCTGAGGTGGCGATCCGGCCTACGGAGGACAGACTGTATGCCCCGGCGGCCGGCAAGGTCACAAAACTGTATCCCTTGGGAAATGCCTTCCGGTTCCGTACGGAATGTGGGGCGGAACTGTATATCCAGGCGGGCGATGCCAAGGATGAGATGCTGGGAAGGCATTTCCGCCCCAGAGTGGTGCAAAATGAAATTGTGTGCAAAGGGAAATTGCTTCTGGAGTTTGACAGGCAGGGACTGGAGGCGGAAGGGATTTCGTCGGAGATATCCCTTCGGGTAGACCATTATGTTTACGGAAGCGATGTGATGGTGACGGCGGAAGGGCAGGTCAGGGCAGGGGACGAAATTCTATGGATACAGGAGTTGGACGAGCGCGGGGAAGAATGTTTGGGACAGCCCATGGTAGGGAAACAATGCGCGCTTTGAGCAGGCTTTCCCCGGAATGGATAACCATTCTGCCATGCCTTTCATATGCTGCCGAAATTTCTGTTTTCACCTAAAACAGGAAAGTATTGCGGTAAACTTATATTTATATTGACAAATACCCCATAGGGGTATAATATATTAACAGATACCCTACCAGGGTATCTGTTATGCCTTTTGGGAGAAAACAAACCGGAAAGGGGATGCAAAAGGGAATGGAAAACAAACCGGAAACAGGCCAGGGGCCTATGTCGCCATGTTGCAGCTGTCATCATAAGGCAACACCCAGGCAGGAAAAGGAATTGAAGCAGCTAAAGAACCGCCTCAACCGTATCATGGGGCAGTTAAACGGAATCGGCAGGATGCTTGAGGAGAACCGATACTGTGGGGATATCCTGACCCAGGTTGCGGCGGTTGAGAGCGCTTTGCAGGCGTTCGGATACCTGATCCTCCAGGACCATATGGAAACCTGTGTGGTGGAAGAAATTAGGAAGGGAAATACCGCTGTCGTAGATGAGGCGGTAGAGCTTATGAAAAAGCTGAAATGAGAACCCATGCTCTTCCAAAGTCATGCTGCGGAGAACGGCCCCATTGAAAAGCAGGTAATCCTATGGTAGGGCATTTACGTAGAATGGGGAAAGAACGAACAGAAAGGATGAATATGAAAGAGAGATATCACATTTCCGGAATGACATGTTCCGCCTGTTCTTCCCATGTGGAGAAGGCGGTAAAAAAGCTGCAGGGCATGGAGAAGGTGTCGGTGAACCTGCTGACGGAGACCATGGAGGTTCATTATGACCAGGCCAGGCTGGCGGGGGATGAGATCATTGAGGCCGTGGAGAGGGCAGGATATGGCGCGTCCCTGATCCTTGGCGGCGCCCGGGGGAAGGCTTCTATAGATATGGGCCGGCATATTGGTGAGGCTGCCTGTGGGAGGAGCGCGGTATGCTGCCCCGCGGATGGTGTGGGAGCCGGAGAAGCCGGAACTGCTACAGGAAGGGCCGCAGCCGGAGAAACCGGAACCGCTACAGGAAGGGCCGCAGCCGGAGAAACTGGAACTGCCGAAGGAAGGGTTACAGCCGGAGAAGCCGGAACCGCCACAGGAAGGGCCGCAGCCGGAGAAGCCGGAACCGTTACAGGCGTGGGTACGGCAGAGTACGCAGGGCCGGGCGGGACTGCAGCCGGGCAAGGCAGGGCAGTGCGGGAAGCCGGGCGGGGAAGTGTGGAACGAAAGGCGAAGGAAGAGGCCAGAGCCATGAAATGGCGGCTCGGAATTTCCGTTGGTTTTTTGCTCCTTCTGATGTATGTGGCCATGTATCATATGTACAACCAATGGTTTGGGCTGCCGATTCCCGGCTTTGTACACCGATACCTGCACGGGAATGCCAACGCCATGACTTTTGCAATGACCCAGCTGCTGCTGTTGCTTCCCATTGTGTACATGAACCGGAAATTCTTTTCCGTGGGTTTTAAGACCATAAGGCATTTGTCCCCTAATATGGACAGCCTCATTGCATTGGGAGCCTCCGCGGCTATCGGATATGGCATTTTTGCCATGTACCGCATCAGCTACGGGCTGGGGCACGGGGATATGGCGCTGGTGGAACAGTATTCCCATGACCTGTATTTTGAATCCGCCGGCATGATCCTTACACTGATCACGGTGGGGAAATATCTGGAAAGCCGTTCCAAGGGGAAGACCAGCGAGGCGATCACCAAGCTCATGGACCTGTCCCCTAAGACGGCGATCCTGTTGACGGAGGAGGGGACAGAAAAAGAAGTGCCCACGGAGATGTTGCAGGCCGGGGACATTTTCCTGATCAAGCCGGGAAGCCTGGTGCCCGTGGACGGCACGGTGCTAGAAGGAAATTCCAGCATCGATGAGGCGGCTATCACGGGAGAGAGCATACCGGTGGAAAAGCAGGCCGGGGATCAGGTGGTGTCCGCCACCGTGAACAAGTCCGGGTTCTTGAAATGTCGGGCAGACAGGGTGGGTGAGGATACCACGTTATCCCAGATCATCCGCCTTGTGGAGGAGGCCAGCGCCAGCAAAGCGCCGATTGCCCAGCTGGCGGATAAGGTAGCGGGAGTGTTTGTGCCGGTGGTGATAGGGATTGCCCTGGTGACTCTGGCGGTATGGCTTTTGGCGGGAGAGGGAGCGGAGTTTGCCATCTCCTCCGCTATAGCGGTGCTGGTCATTTCCTGTCCCTGTGCCCTGGGTCTGGCTACCCCGGTGGCCATTATGGTGGGAACCGGAGTAGGCGCCAATCACGGCATCCTGATCAAATCCGGTGAAGCATTACAACAGGCCAAAGAGATCGACACGGTGGTGATGGATAAAACCGGCACTATTACCACGGGGAAGCTGCGGTTCAGCGGCTGTGGGTGTTATGTCCCCGATCTGTCTACGGATACCCTGCTGCAGATTGCGGCGGCGCTGGAGAAAAAGAGCGAACATCCGCTGGCGGAGGCTATTTTGGAACGGGCTAAGCGGGATGGACTTTCCCTGCCGGAAATCCGGGATTTCAAAGCGGTGGCCGGACGGGGCATCGAGGGGATTTTGGCAGAAGATATTCCGCCAAGGCCCATGGTGCGGGAAGGGGCCGGCCCTGTGGCAGTGTTTGTGGCAGGGAAGAAGGAGGACGGAACCGTTTTCACCCAGTACTTGGGCGGAGAACCCGGACAGACAGCGGAAAATCCGCCGGAGGCACAGATGCGGGACGGATACGACCGTGGCTGGAAAAAGGGAACTCGGTTCCTGGTGGGGAACCGGGCCTACATGGAAGAGAACGGGATCCTTTTGGATCAAGTAAAGGCCAGTGCGTTGGACGAAATCGCCCAGCAGGGAAGGACGCCTCTCCTGGTGGCCCGGGAGGGAGAACTCCTGGGGGTGATCGACGTGACGGACGGTGTGAAAGCAGGTTCCCATGATGCTATCCGTAAATTCAGGGAGATGGGTATCCATGTGGTCATGCTCACCGGGGATAATCGCCGGACGGCGGAAGCGGTGCGTGAGCAGCTGAACATTGAGGAAGTGATCGCGGAGGTGCTGCCCCAGGATAAGGAGAAGGAGATCCGGGCATTACAGAAGGCGGGCAGGAAGGTAGCCATGATCGGCGACGGGATCAACGACGCGCCGGCGCTTGCGGCAGCGGATGTGGGGATGGCCATCGGAGCCGGGACGGACGTGGCCATGGAGAGCGCGGATATCGTCCTGATGAAAAGTGACCTGCGGGATGCGGTGACGGCGGTGCGGCTGAGCCGTGCGGTGATCCGCAATATCAAGGAGAATCTTTTCTGGGCATTTTTCTACAATGCCATTGGGATTCCCCTGGCGGCGGGGGTGTGGTATCCTGCCTTCGGGATAAAGCTGAATCCCATGTTCGGCGCAGCCGCCATGAGCCTGAGCAGCGTCTTTGTGGTTGGGAACGCGCTGCGGCTCAGGGGGTTTAAGAGCGGCTTCAGGAAGCGGGCAGGAGCTGTGGAGGCGTTCTCAGTGCCAAAAGCCGGAGATTCCGGAGAGCCGGCAGAGCGGGGCTTGCCTTCCGGGGAGCAGGCGGCCCCAAACCTACAGACAGGCAATCAAACAACAATTAAGGAAAGTGAGGACAAAACAATGAAAAAAGTAATGACAATCGAGGGAATGATGTGCGGGCACTGTACCGGAAGGGTACAGAAAGCGTTGGAGGAAGTGGCAGGCGTCAGCGGGGTAACTATGAGCCTTGAGGATAAGACCGCCACAGTGGAGCTGGAGGGCGAAGTCACCGATGAGGCGCTGACTGCCGCGGTAACGGCGGCAGGGTATGAGGTGAAGGGTATCGCCTAAGGTTTTCTCCGGGGTGTGGGTTCCGCTTTGTGGGATGCAAGTACAACGAATAATTGATTTCAGGCTACATTGGCGCAGAATGATTCTTTCATATACAAGGTGGAGGAATGAGGAGCAGCGGGGTCATGGTAACCAAATTGGGCGCTGCAGGCTGTAAATTCATTCTGCGCTATTTAGCTGGAAGCAATACAGCCAGCAACTCGGGCCGGCATCCGAAATTTAAAGGAACGGGCAGTGTTTTAGAAAAACTTTATACTTTCTTTCTTGATTTTTGTCCCCATGGTGTTATATTAATTATAGAACAAGGGAACAATAGAAAACAAGAACATGGATGGGCCAACCAGGCCCATAATAAGGTCAAGAAGGAGGCAGGGCATTATGAATATTCAGAAATTTACACAGAAATCCATGGAAGCCGTGCAAGGCTGCGAAAAGCTTGCCTACGAATACGGCAATCAGGAGATTGAGCAGGAGCATTTGCTGTACAGCCTGCTGACCATAGAGGACAGCCTGATCCTGAAGCTGGTGGAGAAGATGGAGATCCAGAAGGAACACTTCGTAAACCGTGTCCGTCAGGCAGTGGAGAAGCGGGTGAAGGTCCAGGGCGGACAGGTCTATGTGGGCAAGGACCTGAATCAGGTCCTGATCGGTGCGGAGGACGAGGCGAAGCAGCTTGGGGACGAATACGTGTCTGTGGAGCATCTCTTCCTGGCCATGCTGAAGAACCCGAACCGGGAGATCAGCGCCATCTGGAAGGAGTACGGCATTACCAGGGAGCGTTTCCTGAGAGCGCTGTCCACAGTGAGGGGCAATCAGCGTGTCACCTCCGATAACCCGGAGGCCACCTATGATACCTTGGAAAAATACGGACAGGATCTGGTGGAGAAGGCCAGAAACCAGAAGCTGGACCCTGTCATCGGCAGGGACGGTGAGATCCGGAATGTGGTTCGGATCCTTTCCCGCAAGACTAAGAATAACCCGGTCCTTATCGGGGAACCCGGTGTGGGCAAGACGGCGGTGGTGGAAGGACTGGCGCAGCGTATCGTCAGGGGGGATGTCCCCCAGGGACTGAAGGATAAGAAGATTTTCGCCCTGGATATGGGAGCTCTGGTGGCAGGGGCCAAGTACCGGGGGGAATTCGAGGAGCGTCTGAAGGCGGTGCTGGAGGATGTGAAAAACAGCGACGGCCAGATCATCCTCTTTATTGACGAGCTGCATACCATTGTGGGAGCGGGCAAGACCGACGGCGCGCTGGATGCGGGAAATATGCTGAAACCCATGCTGGCAAGGGGTGAGCTGCACTGCATCGGCGCCACCACGCTGGATGAATACCGGCAGTATATTGAAAAGGATCCCGCCCTGGAGCGCCGCTTCCAGCCGGTGATGGTGGAAGAGCCTACGGTGGAGGATACCATTTCCATCCTCAGAGGCCTGAAGGAGCGGTATGAAGTCTACCACGGCGTGAAGATCATGGACAACGCGCTGGTCAGCGCGGCGGTGCTCTCCAACCGTTATATCTCCGACCGATTCCTGCCGGATAAGGCCATCGACCTGGTGGATGAGGCCTGCGCCCTGATCAAGACGGAGCTGGACAGTATGCCCACGGAGCTGGACGAACTGCAGCGCAGGATCATGCAGATGGAAATCGAGGAGGCCGCACTGAAGAAAGAAGAGGACAGACTCAGCGTGGAAAGGCTTGCCAGCCTGCAGAAGGAGCTTGCGGAGCAGAAGGATGCTTTTGCGGCGAAGAAGGCCCAATGGGACAATGAGAAGGCTTCCGTGGATAAGCTCTCGAAATTAAGGGAGGAGATTGACGGCGTCAACAGCGAGATCCAGATTGCCCAGAGGGAAGGGAATCTGGAGAAGGCGGCGGAACTGAGCTACGGCAGACTGCCGGCATTGAAAAAGCAGCTGGAGCAGGAGGAAGAGCGGATCGGCGCTTCCGAGCTGTCCCTGGTTCATGAGAAGGTTTCCGATGAAGAGATCGCCAGGATCATTTCCCGCTGGACGGGGATTCCTGTGACGAAGCTCACGGAGAGCGAACGGAACAAGACCCTGCACCTGGACGAAGAACTCCATAAGCGCGTTATCGGCCAGGAGGAGGGCGTCACCAAGGTGACGGAGGCCATCATCCGCTCCAAGGCCGGGATCAAGGATCCCACAAAACCCATCGGTTCTTTCCTGTTTTTGGGGCCTACAGGCGTGGGCAAGACGGAGCTGGCCAAGACCCTGGCGGCATCCCTGTTTGACGACGAGAACAATATGGTCCGCATCGATATGAGCGAATATATGGAGAAATACTCGGTTTCCCGGCTGATCGGGGCCCCTCCCGGATATGTGGGGTATGAGGAAGGGGGACAGCTGACCGAGGCAGTCCGGAGAAAGCATTATTGTGTTGTCCTTTTTGACGAGATCGAGAAGGCCCATCCGGATGTGTTTAACGTATTGCTCCAGGTGCTGGACGACGGGCGTATCACGGACTCCCAGGGGAGGACGGTGGATTTTAAGAATACGATCCTGATCATGACCTCCAATATTGGGGCAGGCTATCTGCTGGAGGGCATCCGGGAGGACGGCTCTGTCAGCGAAGAGGCGGAAAAGCTGGTGATGAACGATTTGAGGGGCCATTTCCGGCCGGAATTTTTAAACCGCCTGGATGAGACTGTTTTGTTCAAGCCTCTCACAAAAGACAATATCGGTGGGATTGTGGAACTGATTGTTGCGGACCTGAACCGGAGGCTTTCTGACAGGGAGCTTCGTCTCGAGCTGACAGAGGCGGCAATGGGACACATCATAGAAAATGCCTACGATCCCGTCTACGGCGCCCGCCCGCTGAAACGGTATATCCAGAAGCATGTGGAGACCCTGACGGCAAAGCTGATCCTGGCAGACCGTGTAAAGTCCGGGGACATTGTCCTGATCGATGTGGAAAACGATGTGCTGAGCGCGAAGGTAAAGGAGTGATTTGCGCCGGTACCGGCATCTTGCCAATCAGTACTTTTTAAGATACAATGATAAAGTGTGTATGAAAAAATTACCACCTGTGGGTTGCCGGATCGGATTGCAGCTGCACAGGTGGTAAATTTGCAGTTTGCCGTACCGGAAAAGGAGGCGGGGTATGATACCGAAAGACCCGGTGATGCTTTTAAGCTTTATAAATTTAAAACTCAGAGATTTCTATGGAAACCTGGATTCCCTTTGTGAGGATCTGGGCATTGACGGCCTGGAGCTGAAGGAAAAGATTGCATCCATAGATTATCATTATGATGAGGAGAGGAATCAGTTTGTATAGCGGGATGAAAAAGGGGTTAAGGTGCCGGATCTGTACCGGCTGCGGCCTGTGCCCGGGTGTTGTGCCGGGTATGGGCCGCCTGCTTGTGCCTCCAGGGGAAAGGGAGCGGAGCCGGGAGGCAGGCGCTCAGTCCCGCCGAAATGGGAGCCGGGAAGCCGACGTTTTGCCCGGCGCCCATGTGGGGCAGAGGGGAGACCGGCCAGACCGGATGCATGTATTGGCAGGGGATGCCCTTGGAGGGGAGAGGATTCCTTTTCCCCGGAACGGAAAAAGGCTTGCGGTGGCGGATATAGGAACCACCACCATCGCCATGCTCCTGTATGGGGAGGACGGAAGGGTGGAGGACCGTTTTGCGGAGGTCAACCCACAGACGGTTTACGGTGCGGATGTAATATCCAGGATAAAAGCGGCGGAGGATCCGGCAGCGGCTATCCGGATGAAGGAGTCGGTGAGGGAAACTTTGTCCAGGGGACTGAAGAAATTTCAGAAAAGACTGCCGGAAGGGGAGGAATTGTATTTAACCGTTGCCGCCAACACCACTATGTCTTACCTGTTCATGGGATGGGATACTGCCGAACTGGGGCAGGCGCCTTTCAGGGCATCCAGGCTTTCAGGGGGGGAGACGGAGTTGGAAGGTGTCCGGTGTTTCCTGATGCCAGGGTTTTCCGCCTTTGTGGGCGGTGATATTTTGGCAGGCTGTTGTGCCTGTGGGATTGGGGAAAGGGAAGCTGTGACATTGCTGATTGACCTTGGGACTAACGGGGAGCTGCTACTGGGGAACTGCCATCGGCGGATCGCCTGTGCCACGGCTGCCGGCCCTGCCTTTGAAGGCGGCGCCAGCCGGGGGGTCTGGGGGGCGGATATGGTCAGGTTTCTGGCGGTTTTGCGCAGGGAAGGCTTTCTGGACCAGACCGGCCTCCTAGCGGAGCCTTACTTTGGCAGGGGGATTCGTATCGGAAACGTTCTTGTCACCAGGGATGCCGTGCGCAGCGTGCAGCTTGCAAAAGCCGCCATCGCCGCAGGGATAGAGGTCCTGTTGGGGAAATATGGCATTGGAAGTGACGGGATAGACAGGGTGGTGCTTGCCGGCGGCTTCGGCTATTATCTGGATCCCCGGGACGCGGTGGAGATAGGGTTGCTGCCCCACAGAATCGGGGATAAGACCGTCCCGGGGGGCAATACGGCGCTGGCCGGGGCCCTTACGGCAGGCCGTGGACTGCTTGGCCGGGGTTGGGACAGCACCAGGCTGCAGCTTGAGAAATACAGGGAGGGAACGGAGGTGGTGAACCTGGCAGAGGAACCTGTATTTGGCGAATTGTATATACAGAGGATGGAACTTCAAGAATACTTTGGCTAATGCTCAAGAAATAAGTGGAATTTGCATAAATGCATGAAATAAAAGTATTTATTTTGACAGTATCTATTTCAAATTTGGAGAGAATAGTGTATAATTGTAACAGTCCAGTTGTGTCGGAGGTAGTGCGGCCGGGGTTGGACTAAAATGCATTATTTATTGTGTAAGGCAATGCAAATACGACTTGGAGGAAGATAAAATGGGCGAAAAGAGAGAGAAGGTAAAAAAAGAGAAAGCGCCGAAAGTGCCTAAGGCACCGAAAGCGCCTGTATCGTCCAAAGAGGCCAAAAGGGTCAAGACGCCCAAGCCTCCTAAAACGCCGAAGCAACCCAAAGCGCCGAAGCAGCCCAGGGCACCAAAGCAGCCTGTGTCATCAGGCGGGAAAATGAAGGCGGGTTTTATGCTGTTCGGCATACGGAATAAGATCATTGTCTGTTTCCTTGTCCCCATCCTGTTTATGATCGTGGTGGGCATTTCCGCATACCAGAAGGCAGCGGAGGGAATGAGCGATAAATTTACGGATTCCACCACCCAGACTATCAATATGGCCACAGAGTATGTGGATATGAGCTGTTCTTTTATTGAGTCGGAAGGCATGACCTATGCTTTTGATAATGATCTGAGCAAGTATTATATCGGTTTGTATAATGATGACCCCCTGGCCAGGATGAAGGTCATAGACAATACCAAGATGGATATTATGGCAAGCCAGACCTCCAATGCGTTTATCAATAATATACATATTATTACAAAAGAAGGAGTCAATATGTTCAGTACGGCGGTCTCCAACGGAGAGAACGGACTTCTGGACGAATATGTGGCTTCCGTGCCGGAGGATGGGCGGAGCATCCAAAAGTGGATTGACAGCCATGAGCTCCTGGACGAAAGGCTGAACCTGAAGACTAAGGATTACATTCTGGTCTATGAAGTTTTGTCACAGTCTAACAACGCATGTATTGTCATTGATATTAAGACCAAGACCATCAAGGAATTCCTTGAATCATTGGATCTCGGAAACGGGAGTATCGTGGGGTTTGTGACGGAGAACGGCCGTGAGATTATCTGTGAGAATCTGGCGGAGGGTGAAGAAAGCATTTTTGAGGAAGGGGAAGTAGTGTTCTTTGGGCAGGACTTCTTCCCTTCACTGGATCCGGAGAGCAAGGAAAACCAGTACGGGGCACAGGAAGTCAAATTCAAAGGGCAGCAGTACCTGTTTATCTACTGCAGCAGCGCAAAGACGAGGACGACCATCTGTACGCTGGTTCCTATGGCGGTGATTACCGGGCAGGCGGAGGAGATCCGTTCCCTGACATTGATGCTGGTGGTATTGGCCAGTGTGATCGTGCTGACCATCGGGTTGTTGATCGTAGCCGGGATCCAGAAAAATATGCGCCGGATATCCAAAGGCTTCGGTGTGGTGGCCCAGGGAGATCTGACAGTAAGGGTAGATGCGAAGGGCCGGGATGAATTCCAGAACCTGGCAGGCTCTGCCAATAATATGATCCGAAATACCAAGAGCCTGGTACATAAGGTTACCGATGCCACAGGTCAGCTTGAGGGATCTGCCAAGGATGTGGAGCAGGTGTCCGGTGTCATCAGCGACTATTCCGCCAGCATTACAAAAGCTGTGAACGGGATTAGCGAGACGATGACGCAGCAGACTTCCCACGTGGAGGAATGCGTTGCCAAGACCAATATTTTGGCGGAAGAGCTGCAGGAAGTCAGCCACACGGTTGAAAAGGTAGGCAGCCTGGTGGAAGAGACGGAGCAGATGATTACCCAGGGTATGAAGATTATCCGCCTGTTGGGTGACAGGGCCCAGCAGACTACCGACATCACGGCTACGGTGGGTAAAAATATAGAGTCCCTGCGCCAGAAGACGGAGACCATCAACAGTTTTGTGGGCACTATTTCCGAGATTTCCGAGCAGACCAATCTGTTGTCCCTGAATGCGTCCATTGAGGCGGCAAGGGCCGGAGATGCAGGAAGAGGGTTTGCCGTAGTTGCAGAAGAGATCCGCAAGCTGGCTGACGATGCGGCGAAGGCGGCGGGGGAGATCCGCAGCAATGTGAAGCACATTACCGACCAGACGAACCAGAGTGTGGAGAGCGCCCATGAAGCAGGAGCCATGGTGGCATCCCAGACGGAAGCAGTGGAGCAGGTTGTGGGCGTGTTCCGGGATATGGAAATCCGCATGAAGAAGCTGGTGGAAGGATTGAATGCGATCATTGAAAGCACACAGCGGGCCGACGAGGAGAAATCCGATACCGTTTCGGCTATCAGCCAGATATCTACCAGTATCGAGGAGACGGCTGACAGTGTAATGACCGTCAGGGATTCCGTGGAGAAACTGATGGAAAATGTGGAAGGCTTAACGGAAACGGCAGATTCCCTTGGCAAAAATATGGAGGAGCTGAAGACGGAGATTTCCGTATTTAAAATCTAATGAAGCAGATTATTATTAAGTATCTGAGACCCTACTTCCCAAGAATGGGGGTAGGGTTTCTCATTAAATTCATAGGGACAATCATGGATCTGTGTATCCCGTATATCCTGGCGTATATAATTGATACGGTCATACTGTCCGGGGACAGGAGGCTGATATTTGGCTGGGGGGCATTGATGGTGGTCTGCTCCCTGTTTGCCGTGTCCTTTAATATTATTGCAAACCGCATGGCATCCAAAGTATCCAGCGACGCTACGGAGCATATACGACATGACCTGTTTGAGAAAACCATGCACCTGTCAAATGCCCAGACGGATTTTTATACGAAACCGTCCCTGATCTCCCGGATGACATCGGATACTTATAATGTCCACCAGATGCTGGGTCGGATCCAGAGACTGGGTGTGCGGGCGCCAATCCTGCTGATAGGGGGGATTTGTGTCACCTTTACGCTGGATTACGCCATGGCCTGTGTGTTGCTGGCGGTATTGCCTCTGTTAGGCTTTATAACGGTCTATGTGTCCAGGAGGAGCATCCCAATGTACGGCGGCCTGCAGGAAGCCAATGACCGTTTTGTCAGGATGGTGCGGGAGGATATTGCGGGAATCCGTGTGATCAAGGCATTGTCAAAGACCGGATATGAGACGGAGAAATTCCGGGCAGTGAACCGGGAGGTAGTGGAGAGGGAGCGAAAGAACGGCATGGTTATGGCGATTATCAACCCGTCTATGAACATCCTCCTGAACCTGGGGTTAGTAGGGGTAATCCTTGTGGGCGCGTACCGGGTCAACGGTGGAACCTCGGAAGTGGGGAAGATCCTTGCGTTTACCACATATTTTACCATTATCCTGAATGCCATGATGTCCATTTCAAAGATGTTCACCGTCCTGTCCAAGGCCATTGCGTCCGGGAACCGTATCTGGTATGTGCTGGAGGCGGAAGACGATATGCAGGTCATGGAGGCCTTTGGCAATGAGGCCGAGGCCAGTCCGGAAGGGGATCGGGAAGAGGGTTCGGAGGAGTACGAGATCTGCTTCGACCATGTTACATTTTCCTATATGAAAAAGGGTGAGGCTAATATAAAGGATCTGTCCTTCCGCATTAAGAAGGGTGAGACGCTGGGTATCATCGGGGAGATCGGCTCCGGTAAGTCTACCATTGTCAACCTGATGATGAGATTGTATGATGCGGATCAGGGGCGTATCCTGATTGCGGGGAAGGATGTACGCTGTTATGAGCACTCTGTGTTAAAGAGAAAGTTTGGAGTGGTTTTCCAGAATGATACCATATTCGAGGATACGATTGCAGAAAATGTGACGCTGGGCCGGGAGATTGCCGGGAAACAGCTTCAGGAGGCGCTGCTTTATGCCAGGGCCAGTGAATTCGTGGAGAACCGGGAGGACAAAGAAGGGGAGGCGCTGAACATAAAAGGCGCGAACCTGAGCGGAGGCCAGAAACAGAGGGTGCTGATTGCCAGGGCCCTGGCCGCCAGGCCGGAGATACTGATACTGGATGATTCTTCCAGTGCGTTGGACTATCGCACCGATGCGGAGATGCGAAAGGGCATCAGGGAGCATTTTGAGGATACCACGCTGGTCATCGTTGCCCAGAGGGTCAGCTCCATTCGCAATGCCGACCATATCCTGGTGCTGGAGGATGGCGTCCCTATCGGATACGGAACCCATGAAGAGCTGATGGAAGGCTGTGATATTTACAGTGAGATCTGCAAGTCCCAGATGGGGGCAGGGTGAGAAGAAGGGCACGGAAGGATAGTCTGTGGGATTTTCGGATAGGATTTTATTGGATTAGTACATCGCTTCAGATGGAAATTCAGGCAGGATATTTTGCGAAATGTAATACGGTGTACTAGTACATCGTTGCATTAATTCTTGAGTAATCAGTACTCGCTGTTCACGCCATCGCTGCGTTGTCGTCAGTCAACGATGCCACCGCATCGCCTCCTTCCTCCGCCTTACGCTGACGCAAACATCAAGCACTGATTTACTTCAAGATTAACGCAATGCTGTACTAGAATACAGGATACGGGGAATGAGACATGGGGACTGAAAAGAAACGTTATTCCAAGCGTACCGTTTTGCGGCTTGGACAATATATGTGGCAATATAAATGGCTTTTGGCGCTGGCAATGATCTGCACCTTGGGGAGCAATCTTTTTTCGCTCATCGGGCCGAAGCTGACAGGCCTCAGCATCGGCGCTATAGAAGGGGGCAGGGGAAAGGTAGACTTTGAGAGAGTTTTTTATTATGCGGGATGGATGGCGTTGTTTTACGTGGCATCGGCGTTGATGTCCTATGGCCTGCAGGTATTGATGCTGACCATCAGCCGTAAGGTAGTATACAGTATGCGCCAGGATGTGTTTGAGAAGCTGATGACTTTGCCTGTGGGATATTTTGACGTTCATCAGACAGGCGATATTATCAGCCGGATCTCCTACGATATTGATACGGTCAACGCTTCTCTGTCAAATGACCTTGTGCAGCTGCTCACTACAGTAATCACGGTGACGGGGGCATTGCTGATGATGTTGTCCATCTCGCCTAAGCTGGTGCTGGTATTTGCGTTCACCGTCCCTCTTTCCGTTTTGATCACAAAATATATCACAGGCAAGACCAGGCCTCTGTTCCGGCAAAGGTCTGCAAAGTTGGGAGAGCTGAACGGCTTTGTGGAAGAGATGATCTCAGGGCAGAAGACTTTGAAGGCTTATAACAGGGAGGAGTATACCCAGGGCAAATTTGACAGGAAGAATAAAACGGCTGTGGATGCGTATTACAGGGCGGAATATTACGGGAGCGTGGTGGGCCCCTGCGTCAATTTTATCAATAATCTGTCACTGTCCCTGATCAGCGTGTTCGGAGCGCTGCTGTATTTGGCGGGAAGCATGAGCATAGGGAATATTTCCTCATTTGTATTATATTCCAGGAAGTTTTCAGGGCCTATCAATGAGGCGGCGAATATTTTCAGTGAATTACAGTCAGCCCTGGCGGCGGCAGAGAGGGTCTTCCGCCTGATTGAAGAAGCGCCGGAGCCTGCGGATGGGGAGAATGCCATAGAACTGGATAAAGTACGGGGGGCGGTGGAATTGGATCACGTTCAATTCGGCTACCTGCCCGGTAAAACCATTATACATGACCTCAGTTTCCGTGCGGAGCCTGGCAGGCTGATTGCAATTGTGGGGCCTACGGGGGCAGGCAAGACTACGCTGATCAATCTGCTGATGCGTTTCTATGACCCCGACAAAGGTATCATTACGGTGGACGGCAGGCGGAATACCATGGTGACCAGGAGCAGCCTGAGAAAAGCTTATGCCATGGTGCTCCAGGACACATGGCTGTTTTACGGAAGCATTTATGAAAATCTGGCATATGGAAAGGAAGGCGCCACCAGAGAGGATGTGGAAGCGGCGGCAAAAGCGGCCCATATACATTCTTTCATAAAGCGGCTTCCCGAGGGGTATGATACTATATTGACAGATGAGGGAACCAATATTTCCAAAGGGCAGAAGCAGCTTTTGACCATTGCCAGGGCAATGCTCCTGGATTCTAAAATGCTGATATTGGATGAGGCGACTTCTAATGTGGATACCCGGACGGAACGCCAGATACAGAAGGCAATGCTGAAATTGATGGAAGGAAAGACCTGTTTTGTGATTGCCCACAGACTGTCTACGATTGAAAATGCAGATTTGATCCTGGTGGTCAACGGTGGTGAGGTAGTGGAGCAGGGGACGCACGGGGAACTGATGGAACGGCAGGGGGTATACAGGCGGCTTTATAATGCACAGTTTGAGTAAAAATGACGAGTCTCCTTTTCCCGGCACAACGGTGTATTAGTATCAACCCGTTCTTTGAGGGCATATATTTGTAATGATCTCTTCTGACCATAAGGACATGATCTGGGGTGCCTTTCGCCGGCTCATGATGATGGGCAAGCACTGTTGTTGGGCACCGCAAAAAGAGAACCGGAATGATGGTCGGAAGGATTAGTGCAGACTTATTCCTTCAAAGAAATCTGCTACTTCCACATGAAAAATTTCGGCTAAGGAGAGCAGCTCTTCTACTCTGATATTGTCCAAGCCGCATTCCAGGTGCGAATAACTGCCACGGGATATTTCAATTCCCAAGAGCTGCAGCTTTGCTACTGTCTGCTCCTGTGTTAGATGGTTCGCCATGCGGAATTTGCGGATATTCGTGCCTATATTGTATTTATTCTTATCCTGCTTTATTTTCACAACATCCTCCGTAATGCTACTAATAGCTAGCGACACATTACTATTTTACCTATAATTGCGGAAGGATATGCTAGATATTGCTAGCAAAAATAGGAAATAAATGGAATAATCTGAAAGTATTTTGAACAGGCCGGCCGTCATACAATGTGATAGGCCGGTTTTTGATGTGCGGGATGGTTTAACGCCTGCTGGAGCGGGTAAATGGGGGATTTCATATGAAGAAAGTGTTGACGGCAGTCCTGTTATTTCATCTGGTGGCGGGATTGCTGATTTTGGGATTTTGGGAGAGGGAAGAACATGCGGAAGCCTGGAACAGTGGGGCAGGGACCGAGGAAGCGCCGGAAGAGGATGTGAAGAAAATTGCCATAACCTTCGATGACGGCCCTCATCCCTCCTATACGGAGCAGTTGCTGGACGGATTGCGGGAGAGGGGAGTCCATGCCACATTCTTTGTCACAGGGGAACATGCGGAGCTGCATCCCGACATTATCAGGCGGATGCAGGAAGAAGGCCATCTCGTGGGCAACCATACATATAGCCATCTTCAATTGACTAAGTCTAACCGCGAGGTATTTAAGGAAGAACTGATCAAAACCAATGATATTTTGGAGGAGATCACCGGAGAAGAGGTGCAGTATGTGCGGCCACCCTATGGCAGCTGGGACAAATCCTTCGAGAAGGAGCTGAATATGTTCCCTGTGCTCTGGAATGTGGATCCCCTGGACTGGTGCTCCGGCAACGTGTCCCGTATTGTGGAGAAGATTGTCAGCAAGACCGGGGAGAACGACATCATCCTTATGCATGATTATTACGATACCTCGGTGACAGCAGCCTTGCAGGCCATCGACGAACTGCAGGAGAAGGGGTATACTTTTGTGACGGTGGAGGAGATATTGTTTGATTGAGTGATGAGGTATGTGAAAGCTGTCTTGAGGAAGACTAAAAAGATTGATTTTTATTTATAGTATGATAAAATGTAATTGGGTTAAATCACTAAGTTTCAAACGATGTTGAAAGAGAGTATTGTGTCTATTGATGGTGTTTTTGATGAACTCATACCTTACCTCTGTTGGGAAATTTGAGTTTGACTTTAAGATAAAAGCAAGGAGATACGATGATATGATGAATTTAAAAATGGATCTGCATATTCATACGCCTGCTTCTAAATGCTACTTGGAGGAAGATAATGATGAAACTTATTATAATATCCTAAAGCAAGCTGTAGCAGAAAAGATAGATATAATAGCTATTACAGATCATAATACTATAGATGGGTACAAACATTTTTTTACATTAAAAGAGAATTTGCTATCAGAAAGGAAAGCACTGTTGCCCTATTCGGAAAAGGCAACAGATATTGCAGAAAGAATAAATCAAATAGACCAAACATTGCTTCTCTATGAAAGCGTATGGATTATTGCGGGGGTTGAAATAACATTGAATCCAGGAATTCATATGCTTGTTTTAGCTGATGATTCAGAGGTAAATGATTTGTCATTACTTTTAGATGAAGTAGGATATTCGGACGAGAAAAGAGGCGCTGATTCGGATTATTTGCCCAATATAGATGTGAAAATGTTTCTTGAGAATAATCGTTTAAGGAATAAAATTGTGATAGCGCCTCATGTTGATAGTGATAAGGGAATCTACAATGTCTTAACCGGAATGTATAGAGCAGAGATTTTTAAAAATGCTAATATACATGCGATATCATGTAATGGAATAAAGCAATTAGATAAAATTCAGAATTTAGTAAAAAATGATCCGAATTATAAAAGAGATAAAATTTGGGCTTATATTAATGCGTCTGATGCTCATAGGATACAAGATATTGGTAATAGAACTTCTTATGCAAAAATACAAGATAAAAAGTTTCGTTTTTTGATGGCAGCTTTTGAAAATTCAGGGGAATGTATATCGGATGTTGAAAATCAAGAAGTTGCTGAAATGATTGAACGTTTAATAAAAAGTCAAAAGTTTATTTTGCTTAAAGATATTGAACAAAAACCGAAGGAACTTGCAGAGGTATTATGTGCTTCGTTAAATAGTGATTATCATGGGGTTATCTTGGGGGTAAGTGGGCAAAGAGAAATTTTAGGAATAAATGTTTCTGAAACTACAATGGAATCTTTGTTGAACGAAGCCTTCCGGTTAATATCATATGTCGGAAGATTAAAAGTGGGCGCACAGTCTCAAAATCTGGGAAATGGTCGGCAGGTTTATCTTTTTTTAAATCGAGAAAGAGCAAAAAGAATATGCTATATAAAACCAACAGATGAAGTGTTTGTATTTGATAAAGTAGTTAGAAAAGCAAGTGTTGGTGAGATTGAAAAGATAATTAGGATCAGGTTGTTAAATGAGTTGGATAGGTTTCAGCAGAAGGATGACGAGACTATAGAACAATTGCAATACAGCCTATACACATTGCAGCAACCTATCGGTAGATATAAATTAGCAGTGTCAATAGAAGAACATGCAGAGAGTGCTTATGATTGGTTTGATGCTGTTCATGTTGAGAAAAGTAAATATAATTCAGTCTGGGATGAATTACAAATGGGAAATGGAATGCCGACAGGAGAAATATATTATGCACAGTGTAATAATATTCGACTGGAAGATGCTGTATTGAGGTATACCTGCCCAAGAACAAATAAATTTATAAATAATGAGGCAATACAGCGTATGAAAAAAATAGAGGGTGCTTGTATAGTAATTACAGAGCAAGGGGGAGCTTATATTATTGATACATACACAGATGATACTTTGATAGATGGGGATAGAAATTTTATATTGCTAAAACTTCGAGAGGAATATAAGGAATTATATAGTCTTTATTCTGTTGCGGCATGGTTTAAATCAAGTGTTTTTATTTGGTATATGCAAAAGATAACTGGGAGCTTGAAGTTATATGAACCTTCTGTATATGCAAAGATAGTAATTCCGTGCGTAAGTTGTATGAATCAAGGAGAGGAGATAGAAAGAGTTGTTAAAGAGATTATACAATTAGAAAATGAGTTTTTGGAGTATACTAATAGGAGAAGGAGTGAGGCTGAAGAAAATAATATTTCTATAGATATATTAAGTGAAGAAATGGAACTATTGATTTGTAGGCATAATGAAAAAGTTGCAGTTTTGTCAAAACAGATTGATGAAATTTTAATCAATGCTTTATCAATTAATGATAAACTAAAAGAAATCATAATCAGGGAATTAGAAGTAGCGCATATATATAATTATTTGTCTTAGAATATTCATGTATACAGGTGAAATTTTTAAAAAGTACTGTAAATCATTATGAATATTTTGGAAAATTGGTTTTTGCTAAAACTATAAAGTGTAGCAGATGTGGTTATGAATTGGAGGTTGGAAATATGATGTATCCATTTTTGTCACTTAATGATGACACAGAGATTACACATTCGGAGATGTTATCGGATGGAAGGGTTAAAGTATATATAGAGACGCCTGATTTAAAGGATGGTTTTCATAATGCGACCTGCTATCTTCCTGAGTATTTATGGGAGAATGTTTGTGGCTATTCAGATGATGAGATGAAATATTTTAAACAATTAGTGCGTAATAATGCTCATTTGATATTGGAATTTTCTCAAGTAGGAGGCGTGTTAAATGCCGCAAATTTTTAGGATTGGTTCGTATATAGTTTATTTTTGGTCTAACGAGAGTGATCCACTTGAGCCAGTGCATGTACATATTGCAGAGGGCAGGGCGACAGCTAATGGAACCAAGGTCTGGATAACAAGTTCTGGAAAGGCTTTGCTTTGTAATAATGTCGCACGGATTCCACAGAATATATTAAGAAATTTGATAAGGATGATCGAAGCAAATAGTAGTATCATAATTAACAGATGGTATGCACAGTTTGGGGAGATTAGGTATTTCTGTTAAAATCTTGATTTTATGTATGACTTGACACGAGCGAAGGCCAGTGGGCAACCATACATATAGCCATCTTCAATTGACTAAGTCTAACCGCGAGGTATTTAAGGAAGAACTGATCAAAACCAATGATATTTTGGAGGAGATCACCGGAGAAGAGGTGCAGTATGTGCGGCCACCCTATGGCAGCTGGGACAAATCCTTCGAGAAGGAGCTGAATATGTTCCCTGTGCTCTGGAATGTGGATCCCCTGGACTGGTGCTCCGGCAACGTGTCCCGTATTGTGGAGAAGATTGTCAGCAAGACCGGGGAGAACGACATCATCCTTATGCATGATTATTACGATACCTCGGTGACAGCAGCCTTGCAGGCCATCGACGAACTGCAGGAGAAGGGGTATACTTTTGTGACGGTGGAGGAGATATTGTTTGACTAATGTTTTCGTCAGGCTTGCAAAAGGGTATGTTGGCCAACTGATACATAAAGGTTTTGTGGGTATCTTACTTTGAAGCGTTTGTGGGCAATTTCCCCCGGAATGCCTGAACCGTTGTGATGAACCGCGGCCAAAGCAAGCGAAGTAGGATCCCCAGCAGGGTGGCCAGTGAGATTATCTCCGCAATCCGCCAGTGTATGGGTTCATGGAAAGCAAGGTTGATATTTCCCGTAAAACCTGCAGGAAAAGTTACCCGTACCATGCCGTTGTAACCGGAAGACACGGGAAGGGATCTGCCGGATTCGTCCCTGCACAGGTAATATCTGTAATAGTTCAAAGGGAAATCTATAAAGCCGCCGTCTGCACCTGCAGAAACATGGCAATGGATTTCCGTGCCCTGTTTTGCGTAGGCTTCCATGGAAGTGATACCGGACAAATTGACCCACCCGGCTTCAATCTCATTGGGGTTGGTGGCAGCCGGGAGATAGTCGTTGGTACTCAACAGCATGGAATCCAGATCCTCCGTAGCGTAGACGTTGCGCGGGAAGCTGTTTATGCTTTTGGCATATATAAACCAGGCACTGTCTAACAGGAGAAGCACTGCCAGAAGCGTGGCTGCCGCACAGGCCGCAAACCTGCCACTGTATTTGCCAAATGCGGAAATGGCATAGCAGAAAGAAAAAGCCAGCAGGGTCGAGGCGGGAGCCAGGAGACGCCATGGAAATTCGATGGATAAGCAGAGCTTTTCCGCCAATTCACAGGTGGAAGACAGGGCGTCCCAGGGAAAAAGATTCGTACTCATGAACAGCAGGAGACACCCCAGGCAGAAGCACAGGAGCGCCGGATAAAAGTTTTTGTCTGAGCGGCTTTTTTTCATTTTCAGGAAAAGCAGCAGGACAAAAAGTATTATGCCGCCTGCGAACACCATGCCAATACCATTTTCAGGCAAAGGAAACACACCCGCCCAATCGGATTGGGGGTCAGGATCACGGTTTACCAATGTAAATATTTGCAGCGGGTCAAGGGCGGCTGCCTGCAGCATATTTTTAGGAGTGCATCCTGCCCACTCCGGCGAACCGATCAATATTTCCGCATTGTAAAAATCCAAAAAAGGTACTAAAAACCCAATGTTCAGCGCTATGGACAGAAATGCTGCCAGCGTAAGGGCGCGGAAATTGTACTTTCGGAATACCTGCTTTACCAGTATGAGGCAGACGCACAGCAGGATGATGCCGGCCATTTCAACGCTTAAGATGTGGGACTGGATAAGTCCGGTGAGGCTGAATGCAGTGAGTATGGCATGCTTTTTCCAGTTCTTTTCGTCCGTTTCCATAAAGATCAGATAAAATGAGAGCATTACCAACGGGAAAAGCAGGATTCCCAGGCATTCCCCTATGGCCGCCCTTTTGTATACATCTACCATACGGTAAAAATTCAAGCTGCCAAGCATACTGCCGAAGACTCCCAGCCAACGGCTGTGGAACATGCGGCGGAACGAAAAATAAAAGGTAAGTACAGTTCCGATATTAATGGCTCCCACCAGGAATTGGTAAGCCGTCTGTGCGGGAAAACCCATGAGGCGTAAGAGGGCAGGGAAGTAGAGGGCAAGCTGGCCGTAAAATACTCCCACGGCATATCCGTAATCATGGGCCCAGACGGGATGTATCTTTACAGGGAACGTGCCATAGGACAAGCCTTTTTGGATGCCCTCGATCCGGAGAAGGTGGTAAAACATATCGTCCCCGTACAGAAGATAGTCCCGGAACAGAAAAAAGGAGGAAATGCCGGCTATTCCCGTTAAGGCCAGCATAACAGCTTTCCCTGTTTTATCTTTGCGGATAAATACAGAAACCATTGTGAGCAGAAGGCAGGTAAGCGCCGCATAAAATACCGTCCTTTTATAAAGGGCGCTGGTCTCATAAATGCCCATATTGGTAATGCTTAAATATCCGTTGCCGGAAAAAGCGGCTGAAATGACCACGTCATCGGCAGCTTCTTCTAATTCCAGCGTCATGGTGACATGGTGCAGATACGGGTTCAGGTAACTCACAGAACCGTGTAAACGGCTTTCGCCAAGGCTTGGGGAGGATACGGAGATAAAGCTGTCCTTGTGGTTGGCATTATAGCTGACTTCCACCTGATATACGCCCTTTTTCAGGGAAAGGGGAGGAGTCTCCAGAAAGACGCCGCCCGGGGACATGGTGTCATCTGTGGTAATATCCGCCGCTGTGACCGCTGATTCAGCCACTTTGAATTCATCCAGGGCGAAGGTTTTTTGCAGGGCGTTTCCCCTGTTAAGGAGCCAAAAGAGGACAGAAGCCGTTAAAATGATAAATTGAACCAGCAGTATCGTAATTGTAAAAATATTTTTCTTTGCCATTTGATTCGATTTCCTTTCGTCATGCGTTTTTTGCATGTCCATATTGATTAAGTTTTTATCAGGAATAAACAGCACAATCATGCTGTAATAAACATATCCGCATAAGATTCATGATTGCACATAATCCACTAAAAGGCAAGTGCATTTTATGTTGTTTTAAAGTGTTTCTATGTAGGTGGTTTCAAGTTGTTTCCAGTGCATTTGAAAAAGGTCTCAGCCTATGCGTAGAAGGCTTTGGCGGATAAGCTAAATGTTCCTCAGTCGATATCACATCGGGACAAAGGAATGATTTATCCGGAACCAAGCAGCGTTACATGTATATTATGGTTGCGGAAAAAGCAATCATTCAATGGTAAAATCAAAGAAAGGATCAACATACTATCATGAAAACGTTATATGTTACTGATTTAGATGGAACTTTAATGCGGGATGACAAAACAATCTCCAATGAAAGCGCTGACATATTGAATCGCCTGCTTGCCCGGGGCGTACTGCTTACATATGCAACCGCAAGATCCCTTAGCTCTGCTTCCAGGATCACAGGAAATATTTCCTTTGACCTGCCTGTCATTATCCGTAACGGAACGATTCTTGCCAATCCTCGGTCCAGGAAGGAAATCGAAATCTCGGTGTTTGGAGAAGAATTACAAGACATAAGGCGGGTTTTGGAGGATAATGCCATCCCCGGATTCGCAACTGCTTATTTTGGTTCTGACGAAGTAAAATTATGTTTAGCAGGAAGAATGAACGAAGGCTTTGAAGATTATTTGCAAAATCATTCTACGGACAGGCGCATCCAGATGGTTGATACAGTGGATCAATTATACCAGGGGAAAACCTGTTATTTTACATTTATTGCCCCCAAAAATGAATTACAGCCTCTTTATGAACGTGTAAAACATATTGAGGGAATCAGCTGCGTTTTCCAACAAGATAAATACAGGCCGGAGTATTGGCTGGAGCTATGTCCGGGCAATGCGACAAAAGCAACAGCAATTCAGAGGGTAAAGCAGTTATGTGGCTGCCAAAGGGTAATTGTCTTTGGCGATTCGGTAAATGATATTCCCATGTTCCACATGGCGGATGAAGCATATGCAACAAAAAATGCCATTGACCAATTAAAAGAAATTGCTACAGGGATCATTGAAAGCAATAATGCGGACGGAGTGGCAAGATGGTTAGAAGCGCATGCATGAAAAATTTATCCCCTTGCTGATGGCATGGCAGGATACCTATACAGATTTCTTTTGCCCCCACGCTTTCAAAATGTGAAAGTCGTTTGCAAAACGGGGATCCCGGACTACAATCGACTCTTTTTTGCCCCATGTGGGCCTATCCGGATAATTACGTTACATTTTAGGGGCCACCGATGGCAAAACCCTTAAGAGTATGGGAAAATCCTTCGATAATATATGTAAAGTAAGAAAACATTCTTTTGATATGACAGGAGCAGGGCGGATGAATACATTGATCTCAAATTATACGGAAAATGGTGGGAATCTTCTTCAGGCGTATGTGGATAAGAAGGATGCGGGTGTGAAAAGCGGGCCTATGACTTTTGCCCGGGCGATGCAGGGGCGGGAAGTGTATCATGCTGCCGCGCAGGACATGGTTTCTCCCCAGAATATGACCATGGAAGAATATAAACAATATATTGCGAAAAAAATCCGTGAGATCCCTGTTCATCCCAGCCGCAGGCAGGAGTATATTTCCGTGACGATCTCAGAGGAAGGCTATGCCGCCATGAAAAATGACCCGGAGTACGAGGCATGGGTATTGAATGACTTGCGGGAAACATTGTCCCAACCCGGTTTTTTCTTTGGGAGCGGAGACAAGGTTTATAGAAACTTATATTACGGCGCCACCAAAGAAGAGTGCCGTTCGAATACCTGGACGATTCCCAAAAGAGATTTCAGGGAGCGGGCAAGGGAACGGCGGGAGGAAAACAGGCGCAGGCTGGAAAAACGGATCCGGAAACAGAAGCTGCAGAAACAGCTCCGGGAAATTGCTTTCCAGCGTCAGCAGCGCCAGAGGGCGTTGGTGAAAAAGCTGATTGAACACAGGCAGGAGATCGAGAAAGAGAACCGCCAGCGCTGGAAGAAGACAGAGGTGAAGGAAAAGGCGGACGGCTCCAGGGTGTTGGAGACTACCACAAAGAAGAAGACCATCCAGAAGATCACGGAACGCGATATCATCCGGGTGGAGGAGGTACTCCGCAATATGCAGCTGCAGCAGGAGATGCTCAGCCAGAGGTTTTTTGAGGACGGAAATTTCTATGGCTTTCAATTCTGGTTGATGAACGGGTAAAAGAGAAGTGCCACAATTTGAGGTGTTGCTCAAATTGTGGCATTTCAAATACACTTAATTTATTCCCAACCATTTCTCAAAGCGTTCCTGCGCTTTTCCCAGCCATTCTTGTCCCAGGCTTCCCTGAGAGGTCAGGCTTTCAAAGAAGGATGCGGTATTGGCATAATTCACATTGCCGTACACAGTGGGAAGCTTGGTATTGTCCATTGCCTTTTTCCATGTTTGATAATTTGCCGCCGCTTCCTCATAATAGGACAGCTGTTTTCCGCCGGAGACGGTTCCCGAGGGGCCGCTCAGCTTTTGGGAGATTCGGCGCTGTAAGTCTATAAATTTTTGTCCCCATCCGGTCTCGCCGTTTGCGATCCGCCGGTTAAGGTCCTGCAGTTCTTTGTACAGTTCAGGCGCTTTTTCCTTCAGAAGATCTGTTTCGCTGACGTAATCCTCCGGTGCGCCTGCCATAGGCCCTTTTTCAATGTGGTATGTGACTTTTCCGTCTTCTGAGACGGTTCCATTCATGCCATATTTTGCGATGGATTCCATGGCAGCCATAAAATCCTGTGCATGCTGTTCGTCCAGATAATTTTCCGCCAAATATCTTGCTTCTTCCAGGCCGAATGCAATGGCATCCCTGCGCTGGGCCTCTGTCATCCCGGAGACGTCGTGGGGGAGGAGGTAATTGCTGATAATGCCGTTGGATGCTTTGACGATATGTTCAGGGGCATTTTCCAGGCTGCCATATAGTTTTTTGTTGGTCTGGATGTTGGGGATGACCAGACGGTGGGTATTTTCCAGATGTATGATGCTCTGGTCCAAAAGCTCCTGCTTTCGTGCCCTTTCGGCTATTTCTTCATCCGTCAACCCAGTGCTGTGTTTCCGGCTCTGCTCCCTTATGCTTTGGGCCAAGGCTTCCAGACCGTCACCTGAAAATTCTACAAGAACATTTTCACCGTATTGGCCGGAGATTTCTTTCATTACCTGCAGAGCCTCTTCCTTTGACATGGGATCCATGATTTGGTTTCCCTTTTCGTCCGTTGTCTGAAACTCATATTTGACGAGAGTGTCTTTGGGAATAAGGCCGTTACCGCCGGAACCATAGCTTTCAAGCTGTTCCGTACCTTTGTAAAATTGACTGTAATTTCCTGTGACATCCATGTGCATAGCGAAATCCTCCTTGATTGTTTAACAGATTCTCACAAAGCAGGCATAAAGACATTGTGAGAGGCTGTTTTGTGTCGTTTTGCCACGTATCAAGCCGGGTATCCTGTGGCTTGGCGCGGAACATTTAATATATATATCGACCGGTTGAAATAAAAAATTTAACAAAATGTTACCAACGGTGCTTTTTTTGAATGGACTGTTATGGACGGTGTGCCTGGAGGTTATCCCTGGGAGGCTGCTTGTGCAAAAAGCGTTGGCGGCAATGGGTTGCATGGGACTGCCATGGCGCTTTTGGAACGCTCTTTTGGGACATAATGCTTTCCATCATAATGTATATATGGTAAAATACACTCAAGAATCCATCCGCTTCGCGTCTGTCGCGCTTTGCGCTTGCTGATTCTTTCGTTGCCATGCCAGGTGGATTCAAATGCTCATTGCATTCGCGCTTGAATCCCTGCTGGCAAGGCAAAGTACACTCAAGAATCCATCCGCTTCGCGTCTGCCGCGCTTTGCGCTTGCTGATTCT
>CANRWO010000015.1 GCA_947643615.1 uncultured Lachnospiraceae bacterium | reverse complement strand
GATGCAGAAGAAAGGGGCCTACTACAAGCTTTATATGGCACAGTTTACACAGGCAACTCCGGGGGCAGTTCATTAAGTCTGCCCCCAGGGATAATGTATTTAGACTGTTGAGGAGGGACGGCGCAGGAGGGTGGTTGTTACGGCTTTGGCAGATAGGGCAAGGCATTATTGGGGAATGTTTTCGGAGTTTTCTATTATTGAATGGGCGATAAGCCGGAAGGGGACAAAATGATTTATTATTCCAGGGATGATATTGTAATCCGAAATTTGGAGCAAAGGGATATTTCGGTCATAACGGATGAAGAGGTTGCTCAGGGATGGCATGTTACCACAGAAAAGTATGAAACAAGATTTCGGCACCAAGCTGAGGGAAAAGCAATTGCATTGGTTGCAGAGTACAAGGGTAATGTTGCCGGTTATATCAATGTATATCCTGTTTCCGAATGTGGCCCCTATATTGAAAAGGGGTATCCCGAGATTGTAGATTTCGGAGTTTTGGTGAAATACCGCAGAAGCGGGATTGGCAGCAAGCTGATGGATATCGCAGAAAAGGTCGCCTCTGAATATTCAGATACAGTCTGTCTTGGGGTCGGGCTGCACAGCGGATATGGGAGCGCCCAGAGAATGTACGTGAAAAGAGGATATGTCCCCGATGGCACAGGCGTCTGGTATGGGCCGGAAGCCTGCAAACCGTATGAGGATTATTGCAATGATGATGATTTGACTCTGTATATGTCTAAAAAAATTGTATAAGGGCAATGAGAGTATCCATGTCTGAACAGAAAAAAACTATTTATCTCACACAGGCGGAAACAAAGCGTCTGGCAATATTGGAAAAAAGATATAAAAATGCCGCCCGGGCAAGATTTGAAGTCCGGACGGCCTATTATCATGCTATCACGGGAGGGCATTACACCTCCATCACCATTCGGGACCAGAAGACCCGCTGGGGGAGCTGCTCTTCCCGGGGGACATTGTCCTTTAACTATCGGCTTATATTTGCCCCGCCGAGGATATTGGATTATGTGGTGGTTCATGAACTTTGTCACCTGACCCACATGAACCACTCCAAAGAATTTTGGAATATGGTGTCCTCCGTCATGCCCGACTACAAAGAGTGCAAAGCCTGGCTCAAAGAGCACGGCCATGAACTGCGGCTGGAGACGCATCTTCAGAAACACGGAATCCCTGTAACGCTGTGACTCCCTTCCATTCTCAGGAAAGCAGGCTTTTCCTCCTATAAAAATCCCCCCGGAAGAACGTGGTTTCCGTGTTCTTCCGGGGGATCTTTATAGCTGTCCGGCATTTAATCCGAATACAGGGAATCGTTTTCCAGACGTACTAGCGGTTCTCGTCCACATACACCTGGGCCCTGCTCTGGATCACGTCTGCTACATCCTTAGCGCTCCTCTGTCCTGCAAAGAAGCCGCCGATCTCTTCATTAATGATATTAAACACTTTCTCATTATAATAGTACGCTCTGTCCACAGATAAGATAAACTCTACCACCTGGTCTACCTGTTCCTGTGACAGAGGAGCCAGCGGAATTTCCTCCCCGTTCACATAGAAGGTATCCTCGTACTCCACCTCATTGCCGTTCTCATCCGTATAAGTAGGCTTCTGTGTGGCCAGCTGCGCACGCTCCATAAAGCTCTGCTTGTTGACCGGCAATCCCCAATCCTCGCCGTTCTGGTACTCATCCATGAGATAATAGCGGATAAATTCCCATGCCCCTTCCAGGTTTGCAGATTTTGCGGAAAGCACATAGGACTGGTTTGCAATAATAAAGGAACCTTTCCCGCTCTCTGTGGGGAATCCGATAAAGGTTACAGGTTCACCGAAATAGCCGTTCAGCTGATAGTTCAGGTTTCTTAGTTCTCCGATAGAAAGCCGCATCAGTAAAGTCTTATTGTCGCGGTATTGTGATTCCTGTGTCATCCAGTAATCGTCCTTACCGTATACGGAGTCCCAGTCGATCTCTTCCGGCAAAGTCTTTGCGTATTCCATCATATTTATGAAATTCTGGGAATTAAAGGAACACTTTCCTGTTTTAACATCAATAAAATCATTGCCGCAGTACTGCATTGCGGTACTCATAAAGTCATATCTTGACATCTCACCAATAGGCTGTGCATTCTCTCCCATAGTTTCCACTACCTGTTTCATGTCCTCCAGGTTCCAGGTATCCCTGTCACCCACCAGGGCCGTTTTGGCAATCATAGTGCTGACACTGAACCTGGGTACCACATAATACAATTTATCATCTACTGAAAAAGCATCAAACACATTCTGTAAAAATTCCACTTGGGACAACTCCGGATCCTGCTCTATCAGCTCGCCCACATCGGCCACCAACCCTTTAGCGATATAATTGTCAATGGGCAGATTGTTGGCCACCAGAATATCCGGCATGCTTCCCGTTATAATATCGTTATTTAACTTGGTAAAACCGGCTTCATAGTCGTCATAGCTATTGTAGGAATCATACTCTTTCAGGACGATCCTGTAGGTATCATTGCTGCGGTTGAACTCTACTACCCTCTGCCTCAGCTCACTTCCCAGCCAGTTTCCGGCCAGAACCACCACCGACTTATCAGGGATATCTTTCGGATCCCTGTAGGTAAATATAGCACCCTTCACATCTTCCCCGTAGTTTTCATTATAGACCCCCATAAAACGATTTTCGTCCAGCTGGACCAATCCCATGAAATTGGATATATTCACGTCGGAATTGACAAAGTCCATCTTCTTAGTGGCACTTTCGTCTCCCTGGTTATAAATATAAATGCCGTCTGTCATGGCAAAGACCAAATCGCTGTTCTTTCCCACAGTCATGGCGTTGTACCCGCTCCAGGTAAAGGATGCCGGCATTGTTGTAGGTTCTCCCAGACTGTCTGCAGCAAGGTCATAGGATACCATGTAACTTTTCGTCCAGTCATTTTCATCCGAATACATCACCAGCATTGTGCCGTCTTCCCGCTCCAACGAATTCATTCTGGTAGCGAGTACCTTGCTGGTCTCTTCAGACAGCTGTTCTCTCTCGGAAAGCGTCCCGTCACTGCTTACACTCATCCGGTACATATTCTCACCGGACAGCAAAATCTCCATACCACCGTCTTTTGCCAGGATCAGATCGCTGATATAAATCCATTCCGCGCCTTCTTCCTTGGAACGAAGTCCCTCCAGCTCTGTCTCCCAGATCCGGCTTCCGTCAACATCCCAGCAGCAAACGTATACATGGCTTTCGGAGACAGGCTGCTCCGGATTCCCATAATTTTCATAATTATAATTTTTCGTGCCATATATTTTCCCGTCGAAGGAAATACGGAAATTTCCGTAACCGGTATATTCCCATATGTCGCTAGACCCACCGGCATCTATCTCCCCTTCGCCGTCTTCGCCTTCCGGGACGGCGGCAGAATCCTCCCCTGTCCCTTCGTCACCGTCACTATCCTCTCCATTGGAAGTATCCAGTTTTGTGACCTCCAGGCCGGAACCATCCTCATTTATCACCACCAGGCTGATGTCTGGGTTTTCCATTTCTTTTGTCCAGTCGTTTGTCTCCACGACCATATAAACTTTTCCATCCAGGTATTGGGTACTGTAAATGTTGATATATCCGCTTTCCATATCCACAAGCTTGGGAAAGTCAAATTCTTCCAGCGTATATACATTTTCTTTTGCCAGCTGGGCATTGGCAGCGCTTTTCCCTCCGTTCCCAATGCTGCCGTCCGATTCGCCGCCGCAGGCTGCCAATACTGCCGTCATGGCAAACGTAAGTCCGACGGCCAATGTCTTACTTAACCACTTCCTCATAATATTCCCTCCCGTTTTCCTTTCTTTCTGCGAACAACAGGCAATCCAACCATGCCGGCTTTTGCCCTTGCCAGTACAATAAATATTAATTAACTGACACCTTTGTTTGTCTGATTTTTCATCTGCTTCGTTGGTCTACGCTACGTTTCGGTCCATGCTGGACGTGTGCCGCTGGCACACAGTACCGTCAATCGACGTAGCCACCGCTACGCCTCATTCCTCCGCCTTCTTCTTTGACAGCCGCCTGGCACGCATACATTCCAGCAGCCGCTCCAGCTTATCTTTGCCCATCAGCCTGGCATCCCGCAGCGTCCATCCCTTATGCCTCCACCAGATCACAAAGGCGGCCAGCAGCAGGACGGCAGGATATAGAAGCAGGATCAACGACAGCAAAGTAAGGACTGTCAGTATGTCCTCATACCCTCTGGCTATATTTTCCCAATAAGGGTAAATGATTCCTTTTCCGTTCATGGAACGGGTACCAAACTGCCCAATCAGTTTCAGCCGGGACAACAGGGAGTAACGTGTGCTGTTCTCCACCACTTCCGCAGCTTTTTCGTCGGAACCCAGGTTTTCCTTTACATGGTTATAGGCAAAGCCTGTGACCGGATCCGGCATAACGATCTCATAGTGGTTAATACCATAGCTGGTCCCCAAATTTTCCAAGGTCTCCAGAGAAACATAGACCAATGTGCCGTCCAGTCCGGCGCTCTCCGCCAGGCGGCCCGCCGGCCGCTCCACCACCCCTGTCACAATGTGGGGGATCCCTGCAATATATACCGTCATTCCCGCCACGTCGGAAGACCCGAAAAGCTGCCACGCGGCATCTTCGTCAATGACGCAATAATCCTGCATCAGGTCATTTCCCGAAAAGTAGGCCCCATTCAACAGCCTCAGCGGATGGAAGAGGAAAAAATCCCCTCCAATTCCAATGGCATCCGCAGATACGGAGGACTTATTGTTGGTCAGAGTAATCTTTCCATCCGCACTGTAGGCATCCGTCCAAAGCCTGGCGCCGGGATTTTCCGACTCCTGCACCACGGAAGCTTCCGTCAGGGCGCTGTCGATACCGTGCTCAAACATCAATATGGTATCCTCCGTGGTGTCGGAACCTGCTGCAAAGAAGCAGCTGACCTGGGCTGCATTCCCTGTCTCGCTCCACCGCTTTGCCATCTGCTGCGCATCCTGTGCGCCTATGATATGGTTTATCACAAAAAGCAGGATCAGGAAGACCAGGAAGGAGATTCCCCCGCTGATTCCCAATACAAGTTTTTTCATAGTCCGCCTCATTTCCAAGTTTAATTATTGTCGGACAGCCTTACCAGCTTTCCTGCCTCCACCGGCTTTGTGGCGGTGGTGATTACAGGGTCATAACCGGTCAACATCCCCGAGCTGACTGCGGACTGGCTGTCGTCACTGGCCAGGACTTCCACATCCACACGAGTCGCCACATATCGCGTTCCCAGAGGACTGGACTTGGATGTAACTACCAAAATGAACTTGCCGTTGTTGTCCTCCCGGATAGAATTGTTGGGTACAATATAATCAAAATTGGCGCTCTTTTGTCCCACGGAGATATTCAAAGTCTGTCCTGCGGTGACCGCACCTACAACATCAAAGGTGAGAAGCTTCTTCTGTCCGGGATCGTCGGGATCGGGTTTGATGCTTGCCAGAGTCACTTCCACATCATCAAACCTCCATGCGTTCACCAAATCCGCCTTATCTCCCACCGCCAGGCGTTTTGCCTGCTCGTTGGTGACGGAGAAGCTCATGGTAAATCCCTTTCCTTCCGGCTGCATGACCGCCACAGGGGTAGCCGCCGAAGTAGTGGATCCTGCAGTGACATTGATAGCCGTGACAGTGCCGGAGATATCAGCAGTAATCGTAGCGCCAATGGATTTCGCCGTCAGCTCGTCAACTTTCTCCTGGGCCTTGGTAATGGCATCCATCTGGTTCTGAAGGCCATACGCATTGGAAATGCTTCCCGTCAGCTCCGTCAGTGCAGCCTGCTTTTCCTTCAGCGCATCCTGGGCCTTTGCCAGCTCCGCATCAATAGCTGCTTTCTGGCGGTTCAGGCTCTCAATCGTATCCTTGGTGTCACCGGAAGCTTTTTGGTTATCATATGCTGTCTTTGCCCTGTCGTAGGCAAGCTGTGCGTTGGATTTCGCCGCCAAAGCATCATTGTGGGCATTTGTTGCTGCCAGAATCTGACTCCCCAACGTTTCCAGCGCCTGGTCAATCTTTATGAGCTCCGCTTCTGCAGCCGCCAGCTTCTGTGCATCCTCAGGAGAAAGGGTTGGCGTAGGCTGGGGATCGGCAGTCACTGAAGGGGCAGGAGGTTCCGACGGGGCCGGGGGAGTTGGCGAGGTTGAGGGTTCAGTAACCGTTGAAGGCGCCGACGGTTCTGCCGCATCAGCGCCGGTGTCCCCACTGCCCTGGCCCGATGATGTCCCTCCGTTGCCTGCCGGAGGCACCGTGCCTGTCTCCGCAGCCATATGGAGATTCCCCCGCCCGGAAGCGCTTACTTTATTGTTCGGATCCGGCGAAGAAGTGGGATTCGGATTGCCGCCTGTGGAAGTATCCGAATCTTCCCCTGTGATTGCGCTGATTATGCCCTTATAATAACCCTTTTGTGCTTCGTACCATTCTTTGTCCTTCTTCAATGCTTCTAAGTAATTGCTCGCAGCCGTCTCCGCATAAGTTGCATTTTCCAGGTTCGTCCTGGCATCAATCATCTGCTCTTCCAGATCCCCCATATCCGCATCATTGCTGGGTGTAATGGCGATCTGTGTGGCAAAGGCGCTGGACTGCTCCTGCAGGTCATCCACCCTCTTCTGGGCATCCGTCACCGCCTTCTGGGCATTTGTGATCTGCTGCCGGAACGTGGCGGTGGAAGTATTGCTGTTGGCCGCCTGGATGCCTGCGGCGGTGGTGGTCTCCGACAGGAGCAGCTTCTCATACTCTTTCCACGCCTGCTCCAACTCCTCCTGGGCCGTCTTCAGCTCCTCGCTCTCCTCATCCTCCAGATACAGGATCACGTCGCCCTTCTCCACATAGTCCCCTACATGTACGGCCACACTGGCCACTTTCCGGGACTCCTTCACCTCAATGTTGTAAGGGTCGCCGCTCTCAACTACGCCTGAACCCCGGATCTTAGCCGTGACGGTCCCGGACTGCACATACTGGATCGCTACCTCCGGCAGGGAGTAATTCATGATGGTATTGGAGAAAAAGGTAAGCACCAGCATTACCGACAGAAAAATAATTGCCGCCGTCTTGACCCATTCTCTTTTCTTTCTTTCCTTCTCGTTCATCGCATTCCTCTCCTCAAAATAACCTTTGCTTCTTTATTGATAAATGCCGTTAGACACGGCACTGACAATCTGTGGGATACCGCCTTATTAACCTTTTACTCCGCCCTGGTAGGTGATTCCGTCTACCAGATATTCCTCTCCGTACAGGAAAATAAGCAGGCTGGGCACCATATATATGGTTGCCACGGCAAATGCCAGTCCGATTTCCCCCGAATTAATCTTGCTGAGGAACACGGACAGGGGATGCGTCTCGGCATCCGACAACAGGATCAGAGGCTGCTCCACCATATTCCAGTAATCGATAAACACCAGGATCGCCGCCGAACAGATTGCCCCCTTACACAGGGGCATACATATCTTCCGATAAATCTGCCACTCCCCCGCTCCGTCGATCTGCGCCGCCTCAATCACGCTGTCGGGAATGCGCCGCATGAATTTCGTCAGCAGATACACCGCAAATGGGGAAAAGATACCCGGCAGCCAGATGGCCCAATATTTGTCCAGCAGGTTGAAAAAGTCACTGACCAGGTAATTGGGCACCAGCGTTACCTGATAGGGCATCAGCATCAGAATTATATAGGCAAAAAATATTATGGTCCTTAATTTGCCATTATACCTGGCAAACCCGAAGGACGCGAAGGATGCCACCAGCAGCTGAAAAAATACGATGGGCCCCACCAGAATCACGGAATTCCAAAATTTCAGCAGATAATCAGGACTTTTGAAAAGTACCGTGGCATACTGGCTGAAGGAAACCATATCGGGTATAAATTTCAGGTTGACCTTCTCCGAAATATATACCTTCCCGCCCGTTTCGGTGGTGGCAAACACGGAGCCGTAGTTGGAGGATATCTCCGAAGCCGCCATAAATGAATTTGTAATTGTCAGTATGATGGGCATCAGGAAAAGGATTGCAAAAGATGCCGCCACCAGGGTCGCCAAAGCGATCTTGGCAGTGCCGATCATCTTTTTTCTCTTTTTCTTTGCCGTGCTGCCTCCGGCCCTGCTGTTTCTCTTCCCTTTGCCCTGCCTCTGTACTTCCATATTCTGTCCGCTCAACCTTCCACATCCTTTCCGAAACGGTCTTCCGCCACAAACAGAATGCCGATGATCACCACCATTACCAGCGACATCAGTATGGCCGCTGCCGACAATGTCTGATAGTCCAATGACTTAAACTTATTGTTCATGTAATGCTGTAGCATGTAAATAGTATCATAGGGATAATCCCCCGTCAGCAGGTAAACTTCCCGGAATACTTTAAAGGAATTGATCAGCGACATAATGGTCACAAAAAGCAGGGTGGAGGACAGGTACCTGATTTTTATATAGAAAAATGTCTGCAAGGGGGTAGCGCTCTCCAGATTTGCCACTTCCAGGATATCCTTGGGGATACTGGCCAACGCCGCCATAAACAGAATCATATTATATCCTAAATTCTTCCATAAAAACAAAATTACCACTACTACATGGGAATAATCCGACTTCAGCCAGTCAATCTTAGCGATTCCGAACACTCCCAGCATATCATTGATTGCCCCGTTGTAATGGAACAATACCTGCCAGATCAGGACGATGGATGCCACAGGCACCATCATGGGACTCAACAGGAAAGTCCTGAACTGGCTCCTGAACGGAAGCTTTGCCTCCAGCACGATGGCCATCAACATGGACAGCAGCACCGCCAGCGGCACCGCCACCGCCGAGAACACTGCCGTATTGTGGACTGCTTTCCGAAACGCGGTATTTTTCACAATACTTGCAAAGTTATCAAAAAACACGAAATTTCCGCTGATCGGATTGTCGATCAGGGAATAGTAAATGACAACCATAAACGGCAAAATAAAAAACAGGAGGACGCCAAGAAAGCTTGGGGCGATAAACAACCCCGAGCTTCTCTTGACTTTCTTCGTTCTCCTGCTTAATTTGGTACGTGTCTTCACTTCTTCCTCATTCCTCTGAATATAGATTTCCTGACAGTTTCTTAACTGTGCTCACCGACATAAACATTGACACAGCTCTGGATAATATCGACCACGGCATCCACGCTCTTCTGCCCCTTAAAGTAGGCCTCTGCCTCCTCTTTGATGATATTCATCACCTCATCATTGCTGTTGGTGATCGGCCTGGCCGTGTTGATCAGTTCCAAGATAATATCTACTTCTTCCTGGGTAGGACGCCGGTATTCATAGGACCATCCGTCCTCGTATCCGACACCCATGCCTACACCCTGTTCAATGGGGTTTCCGTTCTCGTCCTTAATGATCTCTCCGTTTTCATCCGTCACATATTGTACTTTGACCGCTTCTTCCGCCATGGCCTGGAGCCGCTCTTTACTGTTGGGGAATCCGAAACCGCCGAACCGCCCCCGGTTATCCGTTCTTTCCTCTGTGGGGGTCAGGAAGTTCTCGATAAATGACCACGCCCCCTCCTTATGGCCGGATTTGGATGTGATTGCATATGCCTGGGAGGCTGTCAGTCCGGTACCGCCTTTTCCGTCCGTAGTAGGATAGCCGATGCAGGCCACGTCACCGCCAAACATCTCTATGGAAAGCTGTAACTCGTTAAAGTCATAAATATAAGACTGGTTCAGCAGAATCTCCCCATTCTGGATCCTGGTAGGGGTAGATGCGCCGCCGTCCTCCCACTTCCACTCATCCGGGAACCTGTTTACAAACTCCAGCAGGCTCTTGAACTCCGGTGAGTCAAATTTGCACTCCCCGGTGTCCCAATCAATAAACGCGCTTTCATTGAACCTCATACACATATCAAGGATCATTGCCTTATCAGAATAATCGAAAAGCTGCGCTTCAGGATGGGCATCCGCGTAGGCAATCATCTCATCTATGGTCCAGCCTTCCTTTCCTCCAAGCTCGGAGGCGCTTCCCATCACCGTCTGAAGCTCAAAGTTTGCGGGAATACTCACCAGCACGCCGTCATAGGTATAGGCATCTATGACATTTTCAATGAAGTCCTCTTTCTTCAGGTTGCCGCTCTGCTCCAGGTAGGGGGTCAGATCCTCGAACACACCCTTTGCTGCCAACTGCTGTACATTCAGTGCGGTAAGGTCAATTATATCAGGGCAGTTGTTGGATGTGATGTCATTGTTCAGGTTCGTCAGGGCATCTGTCCAACTGGTTTCAGTCCAGTTATTATAATCCACATAAGTTTTGATGCTGATACGGTATTTATCACTGCTCTTATTGAACTTCACTGCCGCCGCCTGCAGGTTTGAATCACTGTACATTGCGCCGATCAATATGGTCTCCCTGGGAGCCACCTCGGAAGATTTTGTTTTGGTCAGCAGGGCCAAACCGTTGTCATTGCTCTCCCAATCGTTGATCATAGCCAGGATCCTGCCGTCCTCCAGCTGCCCCAGGCAGGTTGCCCCGGAGCCGTTGATATCGCTGTCCAGCCAGTCAAAGAGCTTTTCGTTGGTCTGTGATTTCAAATCGTAGGCATAGACTGAAGTGCTGTCGCTGACCAGGAAATCATATTCCGCGCCTGTATACAGGCCATTGCCGCTGCCGCTGATAAACCCTTTATAGGACTCGCCCAGAGACTTCGCATCATAGTCTACGACTGTCAGAACATAATTGTTGCCCTCACTGGAATAGTCGTAATAACAGATGTACATCCTGCCGTCCTTGCCGGGCCCCATGCCGTTGATCCAGTTTTCGCCCATATTCACATCGCCCTTATAGTTACCTTCCGCATCAAACAGCATAATCTTGCTGTTTACAGAAACATAGATTCTGCCCTCGCCGTCTACGGATAACTGCTGTATGTAACTGTTCTCAGGATCCTGTGCCAGGATTTCCGTCAAATCCTGCGAAAAGGCCTGGGCCCCGTCCGGGCCAAACTTTGTCAGCATGTTCTTGGGTTCCGTATAACCCTCCGGGCCCGGCTCCCCGGAATAATCCCTTAATACTGTATAGATACTGCCGTCAGCCGCCACTGCAAACTCACCCATACTCACATTCTCACCCAGTTCTATGGGAATGGGGGATGAAGAGCCGTCGGCCAGGGAATACTTCACAATACTCTCACCGGATTCCCCGGTGGCCTCGTCATAAAAATAATTCTCGTAATAGAGAGCGTCTCCCACGTATTTCATATTATAGTAGGATGCATTCTCATCCTGGAGTTCCTGGAATTCCGGTACATACACAAATTCCTTTGCCTCCACTCCGTTACCGGAGTTATCGCCCTGTCCCCTGTTATTGCTGCCCTGAGAATCGCCGCCACAGGCCGCCATTGAAACTGCCATGGCGGAAACAAGGGCAAACGCCGCTAATTTCTTCCATTTCCTGTTTTTCATAATCTCCTTCTTTCCACGGCAGACAAAACAGCCCCACAAATTGCTGCCTCCCCTTCCCTGCCGTAATCTCTTCACAACAGGCCTCCCCTTTGGGAGCCTCCCATTGCCTTAAATCTGTGCTGAACAAAAATACTCAATATGCAGTATATACCACTACACATTGAGTATTATAGCACAGTATATGGTGTCTGTGTCTTAAGATTTTATGAATTTAAGCCTGGAGCATGGTTAAAAATGCAAAAATCTTGTAATATTATTCAGTCTATTGTAACATTTCGTAACAGTTTCAAAACGTGTGTGAAAGTGCGGCTTGTAAGGGGTTTACCATAAATCAGGAATGAGCCTACTTGATCCTGATGTAGAGCTTCTTTAACTCGATAATCCTCTTCCTGTGGCGCATCATGCTTCCCAGATGGTTATAGAACCAAAAAGACTGTACCAGAAGACTGTTGGCTTTGCCGATTTTCTCTTTGGTAGTGCCCCTGTAGAACTCCCCTCCGCAGGTGCAGAGCTGCCTGCCCTTTTGCCCCAACAGCCGTATCAGGTCCGACTCACAGCTGATGTCCTCCCGAAACTCCGTATAGCCTAATCCGACGCAATCCCTTTTATGGGCATCACTGCCGCCAAAAACAGGAAGTCCGTACTCATCCGCAATCTCCATGGCCTTGGCATTGCTCTCCTGGCTCTCACAGGCATTAAACCCCTCCAGGAAATCGAACTTGTCCATAACCGCCAGCCTGTTGCGGAATTGCCTGGTATTGGTAATGCTCAGGTACTTTTCCCCACAGGGATGGGCAGGCCCCAGGATCCCTCCGTGTTTGTGTACGATTTCAATCAGGAAACTGACGGGAAGCCCCCTCAATTCCAAAATTTTCAGTTTCACCCCTTCCGGCATAATAACCAGAATATGGCCAGCATCAATGGTGTCGTATTCTATCCCCTTTAAAACAACGAAGTCCTTTGACCAGCCAGTGTTTTTGCTTTTCTTCCAAGCCCGGTATCCGTTATAGGAATTGTGGTCGCTGACCAGCATCCCGTCATATCCCCTGTCTATCAAAGCCTGTATAAATTCCTCCACAGGCACCTTGCCGTCCAAAGAACCTTCCTTGGTATGGCAGTGCATATCAAATTTCATCCCAAGACCCACGCCTTTCCTGTTTCTATGTTTCAGTCGCCTTTTCAGTTATGCTGCAAATGATTCACAACCTCTTGCACACCGTATTTTAGTATACCACATCATATCCACTTTTCCTACACCAAACTTTTTGGTATACTTAAAATTAGTATATCATAAATGCTCCTGATTTACGATATATATGGCCTTTCGGCCAATAATTGCCCTAAATATGGCAATTGTACCATAAAGAATATGATTTGCGTTTGGGAGGATTTTATGCCTGCGATACATTTAGCCGCACTGTTCGGCATACTGCTGGCCGTCTGCTGTTATCTTGGTTTCTTTCTGGGGAAGGAAACAATGGCGGGGGCAAAAACCAAAACTTACCAAATAATCACCTTTTTTCTGTTTTTTTCCGCTCTGGCGCTGCGCCTGGCCGCTTCGGCCCGGCCGGAAGGCTTTGGCGCCGACCTGGCCTGCTTCGCGGCATGGTCAGAAAGAATGAATGCCGTAGGCGCTTCCGGTTTCTATTCCCCGGATGTCTTTACCGATTATCCGCCCGGATACATGTATGTGCTGGGATGGATCGGGAAGCTGCGCCCTGCCCTGGGCATCCCCTACTACTCCGCTCTCCATCTGGTTCTCTTAAAGCTGCCGGCCATGATCTGCGATCTGGCCTGCGGCTGGCTGCTGTACCGTGAAGCCGCCGGAAAGCACTCAAAGTCCCAGGCGCTGTTTCTCTGCAGCGCATACCTTTTCCATCCTGTCATTCTCCTGAATTCTGCACTCTGGGGGCAGGTGGATTCCGTCTTCACGCTGGCTCTGCTCCTGATGTGCCTTTCGCTGGTAAAGGGGCGCCTGTTTCCCGCCAGCCTCTCCTTCTGTGCCGGAATCCTGTTAAAACCCCAGATGCTGATTTTTTCTCCCATACTCTTCGCAGGGGTGGCTGACCAGGTTCTTCTGCACCGTTTCAGCCTGCGTAGGCTGGGTAAAATTCTGCTGGGTTTCCTTCTTTCCCTGGCAGGCCTTTTGTGTCTCTGCCTTCCCTTTGGAGCGGGGAATGTCTGGCGGCAGTATTTTTCCACTGTGGAATCCTATCCTTATGCCGCGGTAAATGCCTGCAACCTGTGGGGAATGCTTGGGTTGAACTGGATCAGCCAGGACAATACCTTCCTGGGAATTTCCTACAAATACTACGGCTATTTCTTTATCCTGTTGATCGTGGTAATCGTCCTGGCTGTCAGCTTTCGGCACAGGGATCAGCGGGAAAAGTACCCGTTCCTGGCTGCCCTGCTGATCCTGTCGCTGTTTACCTTTTCCGTACGAATGCATGAGAGGTATCTGTACCCCGGGTTGATCCTTTTGCTGCTGGCCTATGTCTACAGGCCCGTAAAATCAATCTGGTTGTGCTACGGCAGTTTTTCTCTGCTGCACTTTTACAATACGGCGTATGTCCTTTTCTTTTACGATCCTGAAAATTACGACAGGAAGGCGCCTTTGCTGCTGTTGGTCTCCGCCGGAATGATGCTGGCTGTCTTTCTCCTGTTCCACTTTGCCCTGCCCCAGTATTTTTCCGGTTTGGAAGACAGTGTTTCCAATCACTGTATCCCCCGCCCTTCCCGCAGGTATCCGCCTCTGGGGAAGGCTGACCTGCTCTGCATGGCGTTCATTACCGTGGTCTATGGCTGCTTTGCCCTGTATGACCTGGGGGATACCGCTGCACCGGAAAGCGGCGTTTCCCTGGCCCAGGGTGACACTCTCACAGTAAGCTTTGAAGACTCCGGCTCAGATACGGAGGTTTGTTCCCTGGCCTACTATATTGCCCCCGGCCACAGCCGGAATTTCCTCCTGGAGTCCAAAAGCGGCCGAGAGGCCCAATGGCCGGGAAATCCCCAGAGCCTCACCTTGGCCAATGTTTTCACATGGCAGGAGATTGCCCTGGACACGCCGGGCAACTGCATCCGCCTGACTCTTACGGACAACACTGCCTCCCTGCTGGAGCTGGTCTTCCTTGACCGTGAGGGGAATGTGCTGACTCCCTCATATGTCTCCGGTTACCCTGCCCTGTTCGACGAACAGGCTCTCTACCCGGAGCGCGTAAGCTTCCGCAACAGCATGTATTTTGACGAAATCTACCACGGGCGCACCGCCTATGAATTTTTGAACGGATTGACTACCTATGAAACCACCCACCCGCCCCTGGGAAAGATTCTCATATCCGCAGGCGTTGCCCTATTCGGCATGAACCCTTTCGGCTGGCGCATTGCGGGCACGGTCCTTGGCATATTTATGGTTCCCGTCATATATTTGTTTGGAAAAAGGCTGACGGATAACACTTCCGCAGCAGCCCTGGCCTGCATACTGTTTGCTTTTGACTTCATGCATTTCACACAGACCAGGATCGCCACCATTGACGTATATATCACCTTTTTCGTTTTGCTGATGTATTTCTTTATGTACCGCTATTGCCAATACAGCTTCTACGACACAGCTCTTTCCAAAACACTAGTTCCGTTGGGCGCCTGCGGTGTCTGTATGGGTTTGGGGATTGCCAGCAAATGGACCGGGGTATATGCGGGGGCCGGACTGGCTCTCATCTTCTTCGGCGTTCTCTGGCGCAGATACCGGGAATACCGGTATGCAAAAAGTGTACCGGAGGGCGAGAGCAACGGGATAGCACATGCCCATATCCTGCAGGCATTTCTACCTAATACGGTGAAGACACTGGTTTTCTGCCTGTTCTTTTTTGTGATTGCGCCCGGTTTGATCTATCTGCTTTCCTACCTTCCTTTTGTGGACTATGCCGGAGAGGGATTGTTTCACCGCATGCTGGAGAATCAGACTGCCATGTATGATTACCACAGCACGCTGGAGGCCTCCCACCCCTACTCTTCTTCGTGGTATGAATGGCCCGTCCTTCGGCGGCCCGTGTGGTACTATTCCTCCGTAGTCAGCGGAACCTATGGCTCCGGCGGCGTCAGGGAAGGCATCAGCGCCTTTGGCAATCCCCTGGTATGGTGGCCCGGCATACCCGCCGCATTTCATATGTTCTGGTTATGGGCAAAGAAAAAGGACAGGACCGCCGCCTTTTTGCTGACAGGTTATATGGCGCAGTATCTGCCCTGGTTCTTTGTGACCCGGATTACATTCATCTACCACTATTTCCCCAGTGTAGCCTTTGTGGTCCTTATGGTCGTTTACTCTCTCCTAAAACTGTCAGGGAGCAATGCCGGCAGGAACACAGGGAACCTGCCGGCGCGAAAATTTCTCCCGTTGACCGTCATATACGGTTCAGGGGCCTTTCTTCTGTTCCTCATGTTTTATCCCGTGCTGGCCGGCCAGCCGGTGGATGCCTCCTATGTGGACCGCTGGCTGCGCTGGTTCAACAGCTGGGTGCTGACGGCTCCCTAGTGTGCTATACCGTTCATTTTCAGCCAGATGACGCAGAATGAATTTTCAGCCTGCAAGGCGGCTGAACGAGGCGATGCGGTGGCATCGTTGAGTGAGGCTAACGCAGCAGATGGAAATTCAAGCAAGTCATTTGACGAAATATGAGCGGTACAGCACACTGGTGTACTGACCGTATTTGAAAATTTTGTCCTGTGCAATCAGAAAAGCCGGAAAAGTGATTGAAATCATGATTGCAGTAGTGATTGAAGTATTTAATTAAGGAAATTTAAGCGTCAGAAAATCCCACGGCTGCCTACCGGTAACCGTGGGATTTTATATCGCTCTTAACCTAACTGTGCCGCAACTTCAGCCGCAAAATCTTCGTTCTTCTTTTCAAGGCCTTCACCAGTCTCGAAACGAACAAATCTCTTGATGCCCAGTTCTGCATTATTCTCTTTTCCAACCTGTGCAAGGTACTGTGCAACTGTCTGCTTTCCGTCCTCTGCTTTTACATATACCTGCTCTAACAGGCAGACTTCTTTCAGTTCCTTGTTCAGACGTCCGTTTACAGCGCCCTCGATAACCTTTTCAGGCTTTCCTTCCATCTTAGGGTCCTGGGCAATCTGTGCCGCAATAATCTCTCTCTCGTGGGCCTTGAACTCCTCGGACACGTCGGAGGTGGCTACATATTTGGGACTCAGCGCAGCTACCTGCATGGCAAGGTTGGTCAATGCTTCCTTAACCGCATCATTTACCACGTTTGTCTTGGCTTCCACGATAACGCCGATCCTGCCGCCGCCGTGTACATAGGAAACAACACAGCCTTCCGTAGCCTCCACCTTCTCGAATCTACGGATGCTCAGCTTCTCACCGATTACGGCAATCTTGTCCACCAGGACTTCTTTCAATGTCTTGGAATTGTCTTCACTCCACTTTTCTTCCATAAACTCATCCATGTTCGCTGCACCGGAATTTACGGCCTGTTCCGCAACAGCTTCCACGAACTGCTGGAATATCTCATTTTTCGCCACGAAGTCAGTCTCGGAGTTTACCTCCACTACCGCTGCAACGGTATCTCCCTTGGAAGCGATACGGCAAATACCCTCCGCCGCGATTCTGCCTTCCTTCTTGACTGCTTTTGCCTGACCGTTCTTTCTCAGAACCTCAACGGCCTCTTCCATATTTCCATTGGTCTCATTCAGAGCCTTCTTACAATCCATCATGCCGGCGCCGGTCTGCTCACGCAGCTCCTTCACCATAGCTGCAGTTACTTCTGCCATTCTTGTATCCTCCATTCAAAATATAAATCTTATTCTTCCGCTGCCACTTCTTCGATATCTTCGGCCTCGGTCTCCACATCTGCCTCAGTGTAAACTGCCTCGCCCTGGTTCGCCTCGATAACGGCGTCAGCCATCTTAGCCACGATCAGCTTAACGGCTCTGATGGCGTCGTCATTTCCGGGGATGATGTAGTCAAGCTCTTCAGGGTCACAGTTGGTATCACCGATACCAATCAGGGTAATACCCAGGGAATGAGCTTCCTGTACACAGATTCTCTCCTTCTTGGGGTCTACTACAAAGATAGCGTCGGGAACCCTTGTCATGTTCCTGATACCGCCCAGATTCTTCTCCAGCTTCTCCCACTCTTTCTTAAGCTGGATAACTTCCTTCTTAGGCAGCACATCAAAAGTTCCGTCTTCCGACATCTTCTCAATAGCATGCAGTCTCGCGATACGGGACTGGATGGTCTTAAAGTTGGTGAGCATTCCGCCCAGCCATCTCTCATTTACATAATACATTCCGCAGCGCTCCGCCTCGGTCTTCACCGCATCCTGGGCCTGCTTCTTGGTTCCCACGAAAAGGATGGTGCCGCCCTGTGCCGCGATCTCGGAAACGGCTCTGTAAGCCTCATCCACTTTACCTACGGACTTCTGAAGGTCAATAATATGGATACCGTTTCTCTCGGTGAAGATATAGGGAGCCATCTTGGGGTTCCATCTTCTGGTCTGATGTCCGAAATGAACACCTGCTTCAAGTAACTGTTTCATAGAAATAACGCTCATGTTCCTACCTCCATTTGGTTGAATTCTTCCGCACTGCCTTACGGGAACCACAGTGGCTCCGTACCGGATCTGCGTTAATATCCGGCAAGCTCCGTCAACTACCCTGTCCCACAGGGCACCATTTTCGGATGGGCAAGCGTGCTTTTTACTATAAAATTCCTTCCTTGCGGCACCTCAGGCGCCTTTGCGCACAACGGTGCAGCCAATTAAATGGAATTTTAATCACAACGTATGCATTATAACATAATAAAATCCCTCTTGCAAGGGATTTTATCTGCTTCTGGTGATTATTTTAGCAATTTCTTCCTGTGTGGAACCCAGCGGAATCTCATAAGTCCCGGTGCTGATCCTTTTGGAATACCCGTTTTCCTCCAGATAGCGGTCAAACTCCGACGCGTCCTCCACCAATCCGGCTTCCACAAGGGATTTGCTTACCGTATACGAGCTTTGGCCGGAAGATACTACAAAAGTAACAGTCTCCGGCTGTTCGGGCATCCCCTCGGCAGGCGGCTGCACCCCCCCAGCCGAAATGGGATCCGGGGAGGCCGTCTGGGACGGTTTGGGCGTCACCATAGGCAAGGGTTTCAACGGAAGATCCGGGGATTCCGTGGGTGCTACTGTGGGTGTTGCCGTTGTTGCAGGATCCGGCGTGGATGTGATTTCCGGGGATTCCTCCGGCGCTCCTGCAGTTGCTGCAGGATCCGGCGCGGATGTGACTTCCGGGGATTCCTCCGGCGCCACAGCAGACGACGGCACATCCGACGAAGGTTCCCCTGGCTCCTGGGGCGCCTGATTATCCGCCAAAGTGCGGGAATCCCTGTCCACCATGCCGAGTTCCATTGCCCTCACCCTGATTTCCGCATCAGATAAAGGCTGTCCGTCCTTTAAGGCCACACCCATGAGTATGGCCGTAACCACCATTCCGATGCCCAACCCCCGTAAATAATATCGCAATTTCACTTTATTTCTCACTCCGATTTTTATATAAGTCGATTACCAGCTTCACTTCACCTACACCCAGGTTCAGTTCCTTGGCAATCGCCACTTTCGATTTACCGTTCTGATACATTTCCAAAATCCTGTCATTATAATTTCGCCCCTGGCCATCCGTTTCCTGGGTGAAGCTGATACCTCCGGGGGACAAAGGTGGTTCCGCGCTAAGGCCCCTTCCCAAAGAAGGCTGCTGTGCCGCAAGCATGGATACCGGTTCCGGCGCCGGGCCGGACAATATTGCCGCCGATACCATGGGTACTGGCACTGCCGGCGGTTCCGCTGTTACCGCCTCCGCCGATGCCACAGGTATCTGTAGTTCCGGCATTGGCGCTGCCTGCGCCGTGGATTCTGCGTTTACCGGCATGATCCCCTGTGCCCCACCGGACATGATTGCCGCCGGCACTGCCTGTTCTGAAGGCTCCGCCAAATCGGGCGCGGGCCCTGACGGCTTCTCCACCGCATTTGCGGATAGAGGTTCCTGCCCCGGGCCGGAAAAAATCTCTGCCAATGCTATCGCTTCTGCAGGTTCCGGTGTTACCGCCTCCGGCGTTATGGTATTCGGCACAACAGTGATAGGCGTCTGTACCGTTTGGGGCGCCGGCGCAAAAACCTGCGGCACTGTGACCTCCTGTGCCGCAACGGATGCATTTAATATGTCAGGCCTCCTCACTGCCATCTGTACCGATGACAGATCCATTATGCCGGCCCTAAGCGGGAATATCGCATCAGGTGCAAGCCGCTGGAAAGTGTTCACGACTTCCTCAGCCTCTTTTTTCGTCTCTTTTGCTTCTTTAACGGTACGGTTAATCTCCGACACCGTATTTTTCAGATTTGCATGCTTGTCATTCAGCATGTCGTACAGGAACATAACCTCTTCATGGTTCTTATGGATTTCCGCCAGTACCGTGTCCGAATACTCATTGACAGCCATTATCTTTTCATTGGACAGCCGCTCCAGGGAACGCTCCGTCTTCTCTATCGAATACGTAACAGCTTCTTCCACCACATCATCTACATGTCCCCTGACTGCCTCCAGCTCTTCCGAAACCAGCGTTTTTATTTCCTCTTTCGCAAGTCCCCTGGCTTCCTCACTGCTCTCCCTTTTTTTCGCCGGGATCAGAAAACTCAATACAAATACAATTCCTCCCGCCACCAGCAGGACGATCTCCATTATATCCATCACAAAATTCCGTCCTATATCTTCATATCAAAGCCGCCCCTGCCCTTAACGACCACTCGTTCCTGGGGTTTGGCTCCCTTGCGGCGTTTTCCGCCGTCACCGCAATACTCTCCGTTGCCCTTCTCCTTGGCATCCGGGTTTTTTTGATGCCACTCCGGGTCATCGCTTCGATGCACCTCACGGATACGCTGCTCCGTATTCTTTTGAACGTCCTGACTGATAAAAGTCTGCGCAAACATCCCCTTATTATCTTCGTTCTGCTTTATCCCGGAATAGTCCTGCGCTCTGGAAATCGTAGTAAGATCAATAGAACCAAATGCCATACATTCACCTTCTTTCTACGGCTACAGGGGTTTCATACTGATTTCTCCCTTTTCCCGCGAAAATTTACAAAAATGATAACTGGTCTGCAGCGTCTTGGAGCTGTCCCCTATAATAATGGTGGTACTGGGGTAAATCTCGTCATTGACGACGATTTCCGAAAGCTTCTGGATCTCCATCATGACACGCATCTTTTCCATCCTGCTATTCATCTGCTCTCTCTCAGCGCTCTTATCCTCCACCAGCTTCATAACGCTCTTCATATACTTAAGCTGGCTCTCGTTAAATTGAACGCCCTTTTTCAATTTTTCCTTAAAAGTATCCAAGATCACTTCCGCATTGCTGATTGTCTTATTAATATCTGCCACCAGCTTTTGCAAACGGCTGTATTGTGTCTTGATCAAAGGATTGACCCCCACCTCCAGGATCGTAGATGCGCCCATCCCGGTCCCGATGGTCTTCGCCGTGATCTTCTGCCCCGCCTGCACATAGCCGCCGACAATGATCCCTTTCCTTCCTTCGACCTTGACCTCCGTACCGGCTGATATCCTGCTGTGGAGGATTGCCTCCGACTCCACATAGCCTCCTGCCACCACTCTGACATTCTCCAGGAACTTGGCCATGATATCCCCGCCGGCTTTCAAATAACCTTTAGACGAACCGTTCATGCCTTTTGCAATAATGATATTACCTCCGGCAATGATCCTCGCATCTTCCACAAGGCCGTTGACGATCACATTTCCTCCAGCCTTCACTTCAAAGTTTGCCATAACGTCGCCGTTGACCTGAATGCTGCCTTCGAAATCAAGATTTCCTGTGGACGAATCCACATTTTTGACTTCAAATACATCCGACACGAAAACCTTGTCGTCTACAAGCGTCACATGACCGTCAACCATGGTACGGATAGATAATTTATCCTCCGACAACTCTATATTCCGGCCAAATTTCAACGTTTCCCGCTTGACCTCCCTGGGACTTTTAGGTTTTCCATGCACGTCAAAACCAGGCTCTCCTCTGTCCTCCGGTATAATGGTAGCCAAAAGATCACCTTTTTTGCACTGGTTGATCATACTCAAATTGAAATAATCCACACTGCCGTCCTCTTTCTGGGAAGGCGGCCTGTGTTTATCCGTATTAAAATAATATTGGATCATGGCATCCGTGCCGTTCCTTGGTTCCTTGCCTTTCGCTACCAGCAAATCCGTGCAATAAATCCCCGGCGACTGGAAATGATCCTGCAGCATATCCATGCGAATTCCATGAGTAATGTTGCTGTAACGCAAATCCTTCAAAAAATCATTAAAAGAAATCCTGCTTCCTGTATCAGAAGCCGGAATAAAACGAACATATACCGTCATATCGTCATCACTGACATCGAGATGATATGTCTCGGGATAGGAGGGACATGGGTCAGAGCCAAGATGATAAATACAGTCCTCGGCATCTTCGTCCAAAAGGAGCATCTCGATACGCCTTCTGTCATAGCCTGCCCCCAGGCCATCCAAATATTCCAGCAGTTCACCAATTCTTATCTGTTCTCCGCCATCTTTAGGCTGGCACAATTTTACCCCATATCCGTTTGGTTCATTGACCAGTTTAAAGTATCCATTCTGCATAGTGATATCTCCTGTCAGTTATCCGTAAAGATTCCCATGTAGTTGCCCATCTTAGTTTTCATTTTCTGTAATGCCCTGGTATGAAGCTGAGAAACCCTGGATTCAGACACTTCCAGAATGCTGCTAATCTCCTTTAGGGTCAGTTCTTCATAATAATACAGGGTAATGACTTTCTGCTCCTTCTCAGTGAGAAGCTGCAGTGCCTCTCCAAGCATCTGCGTAAGCTCTTCCCTTTCCACCTTATCTTCCGGCGCCTCAAACCGGGAAGTCGTCTGCCTACTGTAGTCCTGGGCGACATCACTGCCCTGTTCCATATATTCATTCAGTGACACAAGTCCGGTAACTTTCATCTGGGACTGCCAATCCAAATATTCATTGTCGGAAATCCCCAATTTTTCCGCTATCTCTTCGTCCGAGGCATAATGCCCTGTCTCCTGCTCGATCTCCCTCATGACCGATTCAATCTTTTTCTGCTTCTGTCGGATTGTTCTGGGTATCCAATCCATTTTCCTGATCTGGTCCAAAATCGCCCCCCTGATCCTCAGGCTGGCATAAGTTTCAAATTTCACTTCCTTGAAACAGTCAAATTTGTCTATGGCATCTATCAAACCGAAAATACCGTAGCTGACCAGATCTTCATACTCTACGTTGTATCCGAGATAAACGCTGAGCCGCCCGGCAACAACCTTCACGAGGGGAGCATATTCCAATATAATCTTCTCTCTTGCATCCGCAGATTTTGTCTTTGAATATTCTTCCAACAGCTTTTTTCTGCCTGCTTCATCCATGGGAATGCGTCTCCTCCTTTCCGTTTATTGCCAGACTATGACTCTTTTTCTTTCTCTTCGGCGCCGTCCGCCGTCTTTTGTTCCCCGCCGTCCGCTTCAGGACTGTCCCCTTCTCCTTCTGTATTTTCTTTCTCCTTCTCCTCGTTCTGCCTTTCAAAAAAATCAAGCGTCCATTTTAATATACTCCCAAAGAGATAAAAGAGAACCAAAATAAGGAAAAGGGACACCAGCTTTGCCACCATGGAAAACTCCATAACGTATGTAATAACACAGGTCACTGCTCCCGCTGTCAGCATCAGCAAAAGGGGTAAATTTTTTCTGTTCATAATTTGCCCTTCATTAAATTTTATACTCCGGCTTTCCTACCGCCCTGATAATATAATCTCCTGTCTCAGGGTAGAAAATAACGGTCCTCCCAAAGTTCTTTCCGGTATCCTCCGCCAAGATCGGAATCTTTAACTGGTTCAGCTTCAGCTTGGTCGCCTCCACATTGCGGTCGCCGACCTGCCCAAAAGAACTTGTTCCATGAAAATTAAACATATTGGCTCCGCCGGCGATTTTAGCAACCATACGACTCCTCTGTGCGCCAAGCTTTTCCATCTGTTTCACTAATTCCGCAATCCCCGTATCCGCAAATTTCGCGATATTCATCTGGCTGCCCTTGATAGACTTGCTGTCAGGCAGCATGACATGTGCAAGTCCTCCGATCTTATTAGCCGGATCGCGAATCGCAATTCCAACACAAGACCCAAGTCCAAGCGTCGTTATCCCATTGGGACTGACACAGGTCTTGAGGTCCGCCATTCCCACTTTGATTATCTCGCTCATCTGTGTTTCCCTCTACACCTTATTCTTTTTACCGCCCTGCTATATCACCTAAACCTGCAAACCTGCGCTTTCGCGCTCTTTTCCGATTCCATCGGACATTTGCTCGTTGGTACCGCAGGAAAAACAAAGGCCTGCCCTGCAGCCGATTGTTTTTCCTGTGCATATATTATATCAGAGGTATCCCCAATGCCCCTAATATCTTAGCATAAGATTCCAGATCCGGAATCAGGATAAAATATCCGTCCAATTCAATCTCATCATAGAACTGCGACTGGATCAGCAGAATATTATCCCCGAAAATACCGAACTGGATCGCCGGAACGCTTAAGATTGCGCCCGCCATATCCACCGTCAATGCAGGCGGGGTGGGAACAATTTTTAAGTTAGTCAATGTGGAAAGAGAATTAAGGTATGCCCCTGTGATGATGTTTCCGATCTCCTTCATCGCAGAAAGTCCCATTTCCTCAAACTCGGATCCGGGCGGCAGCATCCCCATGGTAATCTTCTGGATCAAATGCCTTGCACTTTCTTCCTCTACCATAAACATCATACTCCCGGTGATATCTCCATCCACCCCCAGGAACACACCTACCATAATCTGTTCTTCGCCGCCCATCATATCGCCAACCTCTGAAAATTCCAGAAGCCTGACCTGAGGTACTTTCATATCTACTTTACACTGCAGCATCTGGGAAAGTGCGGTCATAGCATTGCCCGCACCGATATTTCCCAGCTCCTTGAGAACGTCGTAATAGTTCTCAGTAACCTGCTCTAAGCTCATTTCACTCATGAATGTATCTCCTTTTTATTTAACTGATGCCCATGCAAGCCACAAACCTGCTCCATATTACTAATTCTCCTCCAGGCTGATAGCCGCCAAATCGAAGATAGAGATCAGCTCGCCGTTATGCTTTCCCACTGCATTGATAAGGCTTCCTCTATCCTGAGTAATATCACTGGATATCCTTTCTATATCTGTCTCATACAGTGTTACTACTTCCTTGACTTCATCTACAATAAAACCTACGTTGCCCTCTTCCTCCAGCTTAACGATCAGAATACGGGTGGCTTTGGTGATCTCGTCGTCGGCTAATCCCATCTTCAGGCGTATGCTCAGCACCGGGATGACCTCACCGCGCATATTGATCACGCCTTTCAGGTATGCCGGCAGCTTCGGTACATGGGTGATGCGCTGCATTTTTACAATATTGTCTATATTGCGGATGTCAATGCCGTACTGCTCCTCCCCCAGACGTACAACAATAAACTGGATAGGTTCGCTGACGCTTCTGTTTTTTTCTTCTTCCAAAATACTCTGATTACTGTTTATACTTAATTCCATGTGTCTGTTCCCCTTTCTAAATCAAGGTGTTCGCGTCAAGGATCAGCGCGATCTCGCCGTCGCCGAGGATCGTTGCGCCACTGATAAACTTACACTGCTTAATATATTTGCCAAGAGACTTGATAACGATTTCCTGCTGTCCGATCAGTTCGTCAATAACCAGGCCGGCAAGCCTGTCTCCCTTCTTCACAATGACCACGATCAGGTTCTCGTCATCGGTAGGTTTTCTCTCCACATCCAGCACCTCGTTCAGGCGGATCAGAGGGATTACCGTACCACGCAAATGTATCACTTCCTTGTTCTGAACCAGCTTTACGTCGCTGGCAGGGACATCCTCCAAAGTCTGGATGGAACCAAGGGATATGGCATATTTTTCTTCTCCTACCACCACCATCAGCGCCTGTATGATAGCCAATGTCAAAGGAAGGCGGATAGTCCACGTGCTCCCTTCACCAAGCTTGGACTTCACCTCTACCTCGCCGCTTAAGGATTCGATCATGGATTTCACAACATCAAGCCCCACACCGCGCCCCGATACGTCCGTAACCTTTTTGGCAGTAGAAAAACTGGGAAGGAACAGCAAATCTATGATTTCTTTATCGGTCATATTAGCCGCCTGCTCAACCGTGATAGTGCCCCTGTCGATGGCCTTCTGCTTGACCGCTTCCACATCAATTCCGTTTCCGTCATCCCGGACTTCTATCACAACGGTATTACCCTCCTGGTACGCATCCAGGAAAATAGACCCAACCGCTGGCTTTCCTCTCTGGATACGCACTTCCGCAGGCTCCAGGCCATGATCCGCGGAATTACGCAGCAAATGCATCAGCGGATCGCCGATCTGGTCTACCACAGTACGATCCAGCTCCGTCTCCTCACCGGTCATATACAATTCCATCTTCTTATCCAGCTTCTTGGAAAGGTCACGGATCATGCGGGGGAACTTGGTCACAACGCTCTCGATAGGCACCATCCTTACTTTCATCACGGATTCGTGCAGATTGGTGGTCACACTCTCCAAATACTCAATCTGCTCATTGAAGGCGCTGTTCACGTCTGTCTGCTCCTGGCTGGAAACGGATACCAGTGAATTCTTCGCAATGATCAGCTCACTGACCAGATTCATAAGGGAATCCAACTTTTCGATGTCCACACGGACCGTACGGTTCACCACCGGTTTTGCAGGCGTCTGTTTCTTAGGCTCAGCCTTAGCCGCAGGAGCTGCAGCAGGTGCAGATTCGGGCGCAGCCACAGCAGTCGCAGATTCTTCTTCACCGGATTCTTCCTCTGCAGGAGCTTCCTCTTCCTCTGCGGGAATATGGACATTCTTATTGTTAGACAGATCCAGCTCCGCTCCAATGACCTTATCTATTTCGGAAACAGCTTCTGATGCCTTGATGATATCATCAAGCTCCGCATCGGAAAAGATGATCAGTGTAAAGTCCCTGTCAAATTTTTCGTCCTCAACATCCTGTGCGCTGGGGTCGGATACAATGATCTCACCCTGCTCCTCCACCGCTTTAAACACAAGGAACGCCCTTGCCGCTTTCAGGATACAGCTCTCCTGGACCATAACATTCAGGCCGTAAACCTTCTTGCCCTGTTTCTGTGCTTCCCGGATCACGTTGACCTGGGAATCATCCAGCATCACATGGTCCCACTTATTGCTGACCGTCTCCTGTACGGAGGGAGCCGCCTCTTTGTCTGCCGCTTCCTTGGCGGGCGCAGCCGCACCGCTTCCGTTCAGGATACTGTTCAGCATCTTTATAATGGGTTCGTTGTCATTGGTTCCTTCATCGGCAGATCCCTGGATGTTGTCCTTATACTCCTCCAATGCGTCCAGGCACTGGAACAGGACATCGATGATTTCCGAATTTACCTTGATAACACCATTGCGTACCTCGGAAAAGACATTTTCCATGTCATGGGTCAGGTTCTGCATCCTTTTATATCCCATGGTGCCCGCCATGCCTTTTAAGGAGTGTGCCGCACGGAAAATCTCATTAATGGTATCCATGTTCTCAGGGTCAGACTCCAACTCCATGATCCGGGTATTCAGGTTTGTTAAGTGCTCATTGGTCTCATCAAGAAATATCTCGAGATATTGGCTTACGTCCATAGTATCCTCCATTCTGCCATCTGTGGCAAATCAGTTTTTCACTCCTACGTTCAAAATGATTTCCTGTGCAATTTCATCCAGTGCCACCACTTGGTTTGACAATCCTGCGTTTTCAGCGCTTCTCGGCATCCCATACACGGTACATGTGGCCTGGCTCTGAGTGATCACATGGATTTTATTATGAGGTTTCAGGTTCTTGATCCCGGCAGTGCCGTCCGCACCCATTCCGGTCATGACAACACAGACAATCTTGTCAAATTTGCTGCCAACCAATGATTCATACATATAATTTGCACAAGGCTTTACGCCTTCCCTGTTCGGTTCATCCGTATAATGGATCACATATTTGCCGCTTGGGGAAGCCACAACATTCATATGCATGCCGCCCATGGCAATATACACGGTACCGGACTGTAATTCATCCCCTTCCGCCGCCTCTTTGACCGTTACGCTGCTCAAATCATTAAGACGCTCTGCCAGGGATGCCGTAAACCCCTTGGGCATATGCTGTACCAGCAGCACCGGCGCATCCAGTTCGGCAGGAAGCCTGGGGATGACGGCTTGCAATGCCTTGGGCCCGCCTGTGGAGCTGGCAATAGCCACAAGCTTTGTGCCTGCGGTCCTGGAAGAAAATTTCCTGGCAAAATCCGCCATCTTAGCCGCCTTCGCCTGGCTTTCCACAACTTTCTCCCGGGTTTCAAATACAGGGAGCTGGCTGCTCGACACCACATCCAAGACCCTGAGCAGCCTATCCTTAAAGACTTCGGCACGACAATCCACCGCACTGTCAGGTTTATGTATGAAATCAAGAGCTCCCAGTTCCAGGGCATCCAATGTTGTCTTTGCACCCTCCCTGGTGTCGGTGCTGGCCACCATCACTCTGGCAGGGATCTTTTTCTTCTGCAATTCTTCCAGAAGCTCCAGGCCGTTCATCCTGGGCATATTTATGTCCAAAACAACCGCATCATACTGATTCCTGCTCAACAGGTCAAGGGCTTCCAGACCATTCGTTGCCCTCGCAACTACCTGAAATCTCTCATCGGTATCTATTATATCACACAGTACTCTTCTCATGAGTGCAGAGTCATCAACAACCAGAATTTTTTTTGCCATTATCTCCTCTCCTTCTGGAGGCTTTTCCTCTCTTCTTCAAATATATATTTTATAATCTCTTCCCGCGTCTCATTGTCCATATCATAATACTGCACACGGTGCTCATAAACCCCCGGCCGCTTTTCCGATTCCTTAGCGCTGAGCACTTTCCCGATCACCTCATACTGTTTCCTGTCGTTGCCCTTTATCAAATGATAACTGCAGTACAGCAGATTTCCCGGCTCATATTTCTGGGAAGAAACAAAACGCAGGCCTCCTCCGCTGATGTCCACAATGACGCTCTGCTTCATGGGGCGTCCGGAAACCAACGCGTAGGGCAGGCGCTTCTCTATAGCCTGGACCTCATCTTCCTCCAGATTCCTGGCACACATTTCAAGCGCACAGCTGAACCGATAGTATTCCCGCCTCTGGAACTTTCTGAGATTGCTGGTGAGCTCTATCGCCAGCATATAAACATTGTTGCTCTTGTAGCGGTCAATGATCCTGGCAAAGCATTGATAGAGGCCCCCCTCTCCGTAAAACACCAGATCGTATTCGCTGTCAACCGGAAGCAGGATCAGCTTTGACTGCTCCATGGGCATGGCGATCTCCAAAGTATCTTCCGAAAGGATATCCAGGACTGTGCTGTAGTAGATTTTCTTATTCTCTGCGTTCTCTTCCTCGCCTCTGTCGATGGCCTGTAATTCAATCTTATCATTCGGTGATATAAGTTTAGATAACATATATTCCATCTACTCCTTCCGATCTATTTATCCCGGCTGTCCTGCCGGATATACCCTTAAAGATTGTGCCTGCCGATAATGTGGGAGAAAAAAGCTGCCATGCCTCTCTTTGGCTGGCGCTCCGCCTCCTCCTTATCCAAAAGCCTGGCGGCAATCTTCTGGAAAGCCATGCTTGACTTTGCCCCCGGGTTCTGCAGCGACACCGGCAGCTGCTGCATCACCGCGCGGGACAGCTGGACGTCATCAGGTACGCTCCCCAGGTAAATAAGAGGGATTTTTAAATATCTTGATACCACTGTATTCAATTTTTCAAACAGTACTTCTCCGTCCGCCTCCCTGTCCACCCGGTTGGCAATCATCTTAACCTTGGTAGACGACTCCTGAAACCGGGGATGGCGGTACAGCGCCTTCAAAAGGGAATAGGAATCCGTAATGGAAGTAGGTTCCTGGGTGGTGACCAGTAAAACTTCACCACACGCCACAAGGAATTCCAGGACCGCATCGGAGATCCCCGCCCCGGTATCCACAATGATCATATCGGTGATGGTGTCCAATTCCGCCAGATTCTGAATGATATAATTCAGGTAATCCTTGCTCAAATTTGACATCCCCGCAATACCGGAACCACCTGAGATAAAACCGATTTCCATAGGGCCCCATGTTATGATATCCGTAATGCTTTTCCCCTGGTAGATCAAGTCACAAAGATTATGCTTGGGCACGGCGCCAAACATGATCTCTATATTTGCAAGTCCGAAATCCGCGTCCAGGATAATGACTTTCTTCCCCATCTTCCGAAATTGGATCGCCAGGTTGATTGAAACGTTGGATTTCCCCACGCCCCCTTTGCCGCTGGTAACAGTCATGACACGGGCAAGTGGCTTCGACCTGATTTGACTGGCCTTTATAATCCTAAGCTGCTCCGCTTGATCCATGTCGCTACCTCCTTCTTCGATTGCCATACACGACAATTCGTTTCATCTCCGCACTTTATCGATCAGTTACTCAGGCTTTGCCGCCCAAAAGCTGTTTCACCGTTTTCTGAGGGTTAAACCGCTCAATATCATCCGGCACATTCTGCCCGCAGGTCACATAGGCAATGGGAACATCCGCATAAAGTTTCAGGTTCAGCAGATTCCCACAGGTCGCTGTCTCATCCAGCTTCGTAAAGATCAGCTGATACTCCACGATCTCCTTGTAACTGGAAGCGATCTTGAGCAGGTCACGGTATTTTGTGGTAGCGCTGAGTACCAGAAAGGCCTGATACTCCCCAACCTCTTTCACCGCGTCGATGAGTTTCTGCATATTTTCCATCTGCTCCTCGTTCTTATGGGAATGGCCTGCCGTATCCACAAAGACAAAATCAAAATTACTGAAATCCTGCACTGCCTGCTTTGCGTCTTCTTCCGTATAAATAACACGGAAGGGAGCCTCAAGTATATTGGCATAAGTACGCAGCTGTTCTGCGGCAGCAATTCGGTAAGTATCTGCCGTCAAGAGCGCTACTTTCTTCTTTTCCGTCATGGTAAAATCACTGGCCAGCTTGGCAATAGTAGTCGTCTTACCCACACCGGTAGGCCCCATAAACAAAACGATCTTCGGACCTTTTTTCGCCGCTGTGATATCCTCTGCCTTGCCGAATTTCAAAATCATTTTCTGATATACATTAGCCAGGATATAGTCAAAGGGCATATTAGGTTTCTTATTTTTCTCCAGGTCTTCCATGATCTGGTTGGCGTATTTTTCATCCACCTCATTTTCCAGCATGGTATTATACAGCAGGCGGACAAACTTATTTCTCTCAAGCTCCTCTTCGCTCAATTCCTCTCCCTGTTTCTCCGCAGGCTGCACAACAGCCTCACTCTGCTCCTGTTTCTCAACCTCATCCTGTTGGAACCGGCTCTCCAACAAGGTCTGCAGACTGTCCAGCCTTTTCTCTATGTTCTGGGAATTCCCCGCCTCCAGGCCTGCCGCACCGCTGCCTGCAGTGGTCGCAGCCTCAGGTTTTGCCGGCTCTGCAGCCGCCTCCTTGCGGACAGGTTTGGGGATATCCCCCTCCTCTTCCAGGGCCACGGTCACCTCTGTACGCTTCGCTCGGAACAATACCGCCAGACCTTTTGGCTTTATTTCCTTCACATTCATGATGACAATGCCGTTGCCCAATTCCTTCTTCGCGGCCCCTACCGCTTCTTCTTCTGTTTTTCCAACGAACTTCTTGATAATCATTATGCTGTCACCATCCCCACTGACTGTAATTCAACATTGGATTCCACTTCATTGTAGGACACCACCACAAGCTCCTTGTAGTAGTCTTCTGTCAGACGCTTAAAGTACATACGTACAATGGGTGAAGTGATCACAATAGGACTCTTCCCCAGGTTTTCCAGCTTTTGGACTTCCTTTCCCACAGAATCGATAATGGCCCTTGATCTGGTAGGATCCAGATTCAGGAATGCGCCGCTCTCTGTCTGTTTGACACTTCCCATGATCTCCTGCTCCACCTTCGGATCTAATGTTACCACATTTGTAGTCTCGTTGGACGGGAAATACTTGGTAGAAATGGCGCGCTTTAAGCTCTGGCGCACATATTCCGTAAGGATATCCGTGTCCCTTGTGGTAGGTGCATAATCCGCAAGCGTCTCCAGGATCGTCAACAGGTCCCGGATAGAAATGCCTTCCTTCAACAAGTTCTGCAATACCTTCTGGATTTCCCCGACTCCCAGCATCTTCGGCACCAATTCCTCTACCAGGGAAGGATTGGTCTCTTTCAGATTGTTCACCAGATTCTGGACATCCTGCCGTGTCAGCAACTCGTCAATATGCTGCCGGATGATTTCGGTCAAATGTGTGGCAATGATGGAAGGAGGGTCAACTACCGTGTAGCCAAGGCTCTCCGCACGCTCCCTCTGTCCTTCTGTGATCCAAATGGCAGGCAGATGGAAAGACGGCTCAAAAGTAGGGATGCCGGTGATCTCCTCTTCCACATAGCCGGGATTCATAGCCATATAATGGTCAAATAGGATCTCTCCTTCACTGACCTGTATTCCTTTGATCTTAACAATATATTGGTTGGGATTCAGCTGTATGTTATCCCGCAGACGGATAATAGGCACCACGGTACCAAGTTCCAGCGCGATCTGCCTTCGGATCATTACCACACGGTCCAGAAGGTCGCCGCCCTGGTTTCCATCCGCCAGGGGGATGATTCCATAACCAAACTCCAGCTCAATGGGATCCACCTGGAGCAAGCTGTTGACGTTTTCAGGCTGCCGGATCTCGTCTGCGGCAATCTCGTCACTGTCAATCTCCTGCTCAATACCTGATGTCTCCAGGCTTCCGGCAATCATTCTGGCTCCCACAATATACAATAACCCCATCCCCAAAAACAGGATCGTGTTCAATTTTGTTGACACACCCAGAAAAGCCAGCGTAGCGCCAACCAGATACATGGCTTTGGGGACGCCGAAAAGCTGCCTCATAATAGCCGGCCCAAACTCCGCTTCCTTGCCGCCCTTGGTAACCAAAACACCGGTTGAAAGAGAGATCAGCAGGGAAGGGATCTGGCTCACCAGGCCGTCACCAATGGTCAGGATCCCGTAATTGTCCAACGCAGAACCTGCATCCATGCCACCTCTTATCACACCCATGGCAATACCGCCCACCAGGTTGATGACCGTCAGCAAAAGTCCGGCAACGGCATCACCCTTTACATATTTCACAGCACCGTCCATGGCCCCGAAGAAACTGGATTCCTGCTGGATCTTATCTCTCCTGACCTTGGCCTCCCTGTCATCAATAGCGCCTGTATTCAGGTCGGCATCAATCGCCATCTGCTTACCGGGCATTGCATCCAGCGTGAATCTAGCCGTTACCTCAGCTACACGCTCGGAACCTTTGTTGATAACAAGGAACTGAACCATTATCAGAATCAGGAAGATAATGGCTCCTACTATCAGGTCGCCTCCCCCTACAAACTCACCGAAAGTCCGCACTACATTGCCTGCCGAGCCGCTGGTCAAAATCAGCCTGGTAGACGATACGTTCATAGCAATCCTGAAAATGGTGGTGAACAGCAGGATCGTAGGAAAGTACGACAACTCCAACACTTCCTTGGCAAACATGCATACGAACAGAATTACAAAGGCAATGGAAATATTGAACGCCATGAAAACGTCAAGCAGGCCTGCCGGCAACGGAACAATCAGCATTATGAACGCAGTAAGGATATAAATCGCCACTACGGCATCTGTTTTCTGTAATCTTACATTCACTTCCTTCACCTCCTACATAAATAATATTTTTGTGTGATCAGCGCTCCCCTGCGCCATAGGACTTTTCCCCACACATACAGCTATATCGGTACAAACGGTTAATGAGCTGACACAAACCCGGAAGAATACTTCCCCTTCGTCTATCCCGGAGTAGTTTCGTCTCCTTCAGGCTGCGTCCCTGACAGCCACCGTGAATTTCATTCCGTTTACACTTTCCCCTGTAAATGGTATACAAACGCCAGCACCTCTGCCACCGCCTGGTACAATTCCGGCGGAACCGCCTGCCCCACGTCCACATTGGCATAGAGCATCCGGGCCAGCGGCTTGTTTTCCACTATCTCAATATGATTCTCTTTAGCAACTTCCTTAATACGCTGTGCCAGATAATCTTCTCCCTTTGCGATGACAATAGGCGCATCGGCCACCTCCGGATCATATTTGATGGCCACCGCATAATGGGTAGGGTTGGTGATGACTACGTCCGCCTGCGGCAGCGCCTGCATCATTCGGCGCCTGGAGGCTTCCCTCATCCTCTGCTTGATCTGTCCTTTGATCTGAGGGTCTCCTTCCGACTGTTTGTATTCATCCTTAACCTCCTGTTTCGTCATCTTCATATCATTGCTGAACTTCACCTTTTGATAGATGTAATCCCCCAGGGCTATAAGCATAAAGGTGGCAGCAATCCGGATCCCCAGGTCCGTCACCAGATCTGCTATAATATGCAGGCCCTGCATCAGCGTAATATCAAAAATATTAAACAGATAAGTCCATTTATCCTTTAAAAAATTATAACACACATATGCAATCAAGCCAATCTTCAGAAGAGATTTGATAAGTTCTACCAGCGAATTGACTGAAATGATCTTCTTAAAACCGCTGATAGGGTTCAGATTTCTGAACTTGGGCCGCAAAGGCTTTGTTGTAGGCTTCCACTTTACCTGTGCCACATCACAGACAAAAGCAATCACTACGCCGATAATCAATATGGGGGCAATTAAAATCAATATCCGCAGCAGCATTTTCCGGAAAAGCAGCCTTACGTCCGCCTGCGGCATTAACCCGTAATAGAACGTAGTCATTTCCGGGATACTGTCATAAATCTGGGAAAACAGAGCAAGTAAATTCTCTCCCATATACCCCACATAAAATTTTAAGATCAGGAAAAGCGCAAGCAAAGTAAAACCGTTTGCAATCTCCCTGCTCTTGGCCACCTGTCCCTCTTTACGGGCATCGCCTAATTTTTTCTCGGTAGCAGGTTCGGTCTTTTCCCCGCCTGCCCCTTCCTTCGCAAAAAATTGCAGGTTATACCGAATCATTGCATTGCTCCTACAAAGGAAACGATCATACGTTTCATCTCATTAAATATAAAGTCCGACGTTCCCGGCAAAAGACCCGCTGTAAGAAACAGAGTGGAAATTCCCACCAATATTTTCAGCTGCAGGCCTATCGCAAACATATTCATCTGTGGTGACACCTTAGCCAACACACCTAAAATGGCGTTCAACAGTAAGATTGTACAAAAGACAGGCAACACAATACGGAAACCGATCATGATATAATCGTTCAGGAACATGACTGCCGTCTGGACCAGCGCATCTCCATGAAAAATCGCACCATTGATGGGGATAAGGACAAAAGTGTCCACCAGCGCCCCAAACAGATAGCGGTACATCCCCGTACAGATCAGCATGAACATAAAAATATACTGATAGAGCACACCTGTAATACTGGTAGTCTCCCTGGTAGTGGGATCCATCAGCGTAGCCATAGAAAGTCCCGTTTCCATATCAGCTATGGAACCGGCAAAATTAACGATGGAGGTACAGATCGTCGTCCCAAATCCAATGAGCAGTCCCACCACAGCCTCTTTGATCACAACAATGGTATATTCCATCAACGTATTATAAACCACCGCATCCGAAGGCGTCAACGACTGATACAGCAACAGGGCGGTAAAAACGCTTAAACCTACCCTCACCCTGGCCGGAGTGTTTCTCATGCTGAAAAAAGGAGCAACAAAGACAAAGCTTGCCACTCTTGTCAGGATCAGCAGAAAATATTCCAGATCATACACCGAAAAAGATAAACTGACCATATTCCCACTCCGGTTATCTATGGATATACAGATGGAAGTTGGACCACAATGAAGTCATAAATTCCACTATATTGTTCAACATCCAATGCCCAAAAAGAATCAGCGACAAGAAGACACATATGATCTTTGGCACGAAAGTAAGCGTCTGTTCCTGTATAGATGTCACCGTCTGAAAAATACTGATAACTAACCCGACTATCATAGATACCAAAAGTACCGGTAAAGCCGTCTTTATAATCAAGTACAACGCTTCACGCGTAATATCCGATACCGCTTCGATCGTCATGGAACCAGCTCCCCTTTCTTAAACTCCCAAACTGTCATCCAAACTGCCACGCAGAATACACCGGCAGCTTCTAAATTAAAGTCCGGTATAGAATGTCTTAACCAGATTGCCTATCACCAGGCTCCACCCGTCTGCCAACACAAAAAGCAATATTTTAAACGGCATGGAAATCGTCGTAGGCGGCAGCATCATCATACCCATACTCATCAGTGTGGAGGCTACCACCATATCAATCACAATAAACGGGATATAAATTGTAAACCCTATCCAGAAGGCTACTCTCAGCTCACTCAGCACAAAACTGGGAATCAGGACAGAATTCGGAATAGACTCATTCTTTCCATCCCATTCCTGGCCGGCAATGTTCATAAACAATACCACATCATCCACCTGTGTCTGAGGGTACATAAACTCACGCAAAGGCTGGATCCCTGCCTCAAAGGCTTCCTCCTGGGTAATCTCCCCTGCCTGGAACGGCTGGATTGCCTCCTCATTCACTCTTGTAAGGGTAGGTTCCATTATAAAAAATGTCAGGATCAGCGCCAATCCGATCATTACCTGGTTGGGGGGCGCTGTCTGCGTATTTAAGGCGGCACGGGTAAAATGTAATACGATAATAATACGGGTAAAAGAGGTCATCAATATGATGATCATGGGAGTGATTGCGATCAGTGTCAAAGTGATCAGGACACTCAACGCCCCGTTCAGCTGCCCGTTACTGCTGTCCAGGGAAACCGTCACGGTATTCGCCGTATTGACTTCCCGCTCTTCTCCCGGGGTCGTCGCGGTTCCCGGCGGGTCGATATAAGTACGCGTTTCCTGCGACCCTGTCAAATCCCGGTCTTCCACCGCAAATACCTTCATGGAATTTTGAATACACAATATGCCTACCGTAACCAGCAGGCATATCATCGTTATTATTCGTTTTCTGTTACGCATAAGCTTCATCATTTACTCGAATTATCCTTTGGTCCGCTTGCACTTGTGGAGTTTTTCCTGACAGCCTTATCAAACAATTCCTTAAAACCCAATCCGGAATTTACCGCTGCCGGTTTTTTGAGTTGTTCCGCGGGAATTTCTCCCAGCATAGTAACCGTGTCCTTGCAGACAGCGATCGCCATATATGTCTCCCCCACCCGAATGACTTGCAGATACTTGTTATTTGTCATTCGGCTGGTTTCTATTACCTCGATGTTATTGTTAGCGCCCTGCTGTTTCTGATATCCCGAAATCCACTTTGTAGTAAATGCCGTTATGCCAAGGACAATTACAAATATTACCAGGACGGCAATAAATTGTGCATAACCGCTCTCAACTCCAGCCAGCAAAACCGACATTAGCCTACGACCTTCTTAACGGCTTCGAGAACACGTTCCGCCTGGAAAGGTTTTACAATGAAATCCTTGGCTCCGTTCTGGATAGATTCAATAACCATGGCCTGCTGGCCCATTGCAGAACACATAATAATCTTCGCATTGGCATCCATCTTCCTGATCTCTTTCAATGCCTGAAGGCCATCCATCTCAGGCATGGTAATATCCATCAGCACCAGATCGGGGGTAAGTTCTTTGTATTTCTCAACTGCCTTTGCCCCATTCTCGGCTTCCCCTGCAACATTATAACCGTTTTTCGTCAAAATGTCTTTGATCATCATCCTCATAAATGCCGCATCGTCACATACTAAAATATTCTTTGCCATTAATTCCTTCCTCCTACTTGATAATCTCAGTTACTCTTACGCCAAAGCTTTCTTCAATTACTACTACCTCTCCCTTTGCAACGAATTTTCCGTTTACCAGCACATCTATAGGTTCACCGGCAATCCGATCGAGTTCAATAATCGTGCCGGGAGCAAAATTAAGGATTTCAGAAATAGACTTAGTCGTACGTCCAAGCTCTACCGTCACCTCCAACGGAACATCCATAATCAGGCCGATATTCTCGCCTCCGGGAATATTGCTCATATCCGTTGAGAAGCTTTGGAACTGAGCGGGCTGAATATTTACATTCTGCATTGCCATAGGATTCATCATCATTTGAGGATTCATCATCTGCGGATTCATCATCATCTGCGGGTTCATGCCCATCATCTGAGGATTCATCATTTGAGGATTCATCATCTGCGGGTTCATACCCATCATCTGAGGATTCATGCCCATCTGCATTCCACCCATATCCTGTTGCCCCATCATATCCATCTGAGGAGCCACACCCATGCCTCCCTGTGCAGGCGCTGCTGCAGGTTCCTCGGCAGCTTTCGGTTCTTCAGCTACCGCTGCCACATCATCCATTCGGTTGTGGATAAATGTATCTACGATCAAGCGTGCAAAATCGACAGGATACAGCTGCATTATCGTACTATCCACCAGGTTATCAATCTGTAAACGGAAGGAGATCTTTATAAAAGTCCCTCCCAGGAATGGCGATATTTCCTCCCCTGCCTTGATTGTCGTCAAGTCAAGAAGCGATGACTCCGGCGGACTAATATCAATGGTCTTCTTCAGCATGGTCGATAGGGAAGTTGCCGCAGACCCCATCATCTGATTCATGGCTTCCGAAATTGCACTCAAATGCAATTCCCCAAGCTCAATGTCTGTATTTGTACCATCACCGCCCATCATCAGGTCGGTAATGACCTTTACATCATGCTCCTTCAGCACCAATATATTGGTGCCGTCCAACCCCATGGTATATTTAATCTGAATAAAAACGCATGGCCTTTCATACTCTGCCAAAAGGTTTTCCCACCGTGCAGCCTGAACCACAGGTGTGGTAATATTAACCTTTCGATTCACCAATGAATATAGGGTCGTGGCCGAGGAACCCATACTGATGTTGGCCACCTCGCCAATAGCGTCCTTCTCTACCTCCGTAAGAATTTCAGGCACATCCGTCGCAGAAGCGGCCGCACTGCCTGCTGATGGTTCACTGCTGGATACTTCTGTTATAGTCTCGCCGGCTCCAACGGAAACTTCATCGGCATCTCCGTCCCCCTCAGGCAGATCCATGCCGTTAAGTAATGCATTTATCTCGTCCTGAGATAGCATTCCATCCATTCTCTACTCCTCCTCTCTGATTACCGATGTAATCCGGACAGCATAAGAATCCTTTTCGGCGCCGGGTAATGCGGTAAATTTTTTAATATTACCTACATAAATGTTCATGTCATCATCCACCCTGGAACCCAGACGGATACAATCCCCAACCTGCAGATTCATGAAATCATTTACTGAGATCATGCTCTTACCCAGGACTGCCCTCACAGGGATTTCCGCCCTGCGAATCAATGACTCAATGTAAGCTTCATAGTTCTCATCATGGTTCTCCTGCATTGTAGAGAACCAATACTTTGTGTTCAGCTTATCCATGACGTCTTCCAAAGTAAGGAAAGGAAGACAGACATTCATAAAGCCCTCCACATCCCCAATCTTCATATTCAGCGTTACAATCGCTATCATATCGTTGGGGGCAATCACCTGCGCAAACTGGGGATTTGTCTCCAGGCGCTGCAATACAGGCGATATATCAATAACGTTTTTCCACGGCTCCCTTAACAGCTGTGTAAACATTACTAATATCTTCTCAATGATTGTCATCTCGATCTCGGAAAACTCCCTGCTCTTTTCCAGCGGGATTCCAGATCCTCCAAGCATGCGGTCAAGCATGGCATAGCCAAGATTAGTCGCCAAATCCATAATGACCGTACCGTTTAACGGTGCAAAATGAATAATTCCCAGAATAACGGGATTCGACAGAGCATTGGTAAATTCATTAAATGTTACTGTCTCCGAACTGGCCACTGCCACCTGTACATTCTTCCTTAAATATACAGGAAGGTTAGTGGAAATCAACCGGCTGTAATGTTCAAATATTATCTCAAGTGTCCTTAAATGCTCCTTTGAGAACTTTGTAGGGCGGTTGAAATCATAGTTTTTAACCTGCTTTTCTTCCGTCTCCTGCATCTGATCTGCATCCAACTCCCCCGAAGAGAATGCCGCAAGCAGATTATCTATTTCGCTTTGGGAAAGGACCTCGCCCACACAAGCTCACCTCCTATCAAACTATCCTGTTATCGTTACAATATGTCAGCCAAATTTTCTTCCGCTGATGTTGACCTTGTAAACGAATTTATAGCCAAGTGTATTTTGGATAGCCTGAAGGATTTCTGCCCTTATCGATTCAAAATCGTTCCTGCACTCCTCTTCGGTGTGCACACTGACAATGGAAGAAACACAATCCTCAATCAAAGAGTCATAGCTTCCAGATGTAATATTTTCCCCCAGCTTCTTATATCCGTCCCCTTTACTGTCCATGGACAGCGACAGATCAAAAATAATGTAGGAATCACTGCCGTCTGCAGTAGCCAAAGGAATCATCAAAGATTCCGGCAAGGGATACACTACTGCATTCTCCAAAGCCACTGCAGGCTCCGAGTCTTCCTCGCTGCCGGGAACGGACCACTGCAGGTTCAACGCAGTAGCAATATTTCCCACCAGATCTGCTGTCTTTTTGTTGGCACTGATCACGCTGACCATGATAATGCTGGTAAGAACAATATTCACGATCATCAACGCCAAGATTAACACTGTCAATAGATTCTTTTTCATATTTATTCACCCTCATTTTCATTCCGGCCGTTACCGTGCCGAATTATAGATTCTGATTTCCACTCTTCTGTTCCTGCTCCTACCTTCCGCGGTAGAATTATCGGCTATCGGAATGCGTTCTCCCATTCCCGCATGCCTTAAGTTCGTCGGATCAAGCAAGGTATTCTCCTCAAGGAAGTAGAACACGGAAAGAGCCCTGGCACTGCTCAACTCCTCATTGCTGGGGTATTGCGAGCTGCTGATGGGCACGTTATCAGTATGCCCTTCTATTTCTATGACTCCTGTGCCGTAATATTGCAGGATATCTCCCACCTTCTGCAAAATCTGTATGGATTCATCCTTCAGCTGGGCGCTCCCGGAGTCAAACAACAGCGCCCCATTCATAGTAAGTTGCACATACTGCGCAGTAAAACTGATATCCACCTGATCGGAAATATTACTTTCCTGAAGCGCCTCGGCCATGTTCTCAGACATTTCTTCATTTTCCTGGAGCTGTGCGTCCTCCAGGATTTCCTTCATGGCCTCAGGAGACTGCTCATACTCTTTCAAATCCTCGCCGTCATTGTCGCTTTCAGCCGTCTTACCGGTACTGTTTATATATTGGTCCAATTCATTTAACTGGCTGACACCATTACTGATCAAAATACCGTCGCCTATGGCGTTGGCTCCCCCGTCAAAAATACTGACGGTATTATTCATCGCGGCCACAAGCTCATGGAGCTTACTCTCTTCAAGAGTTGACATGGCAAACAGCATAACAAAGAAACAAAGCAGCAGATTCATCAAATCACTGAAGGTTGCCATCCACGCCGGCGCCCCCGCGGGAGGTGCTTCTTCCTGACGCTTTGCCATTACTCCTCACCCCCTGCCTCTTCGCTGGCACTGTTCCTCTCGCTGGGAGCCAGGAAGGATTTCAGCTTCTCCTCTATTACCCTGGGGTTCTCTCCTGCCTGAATGGACAAAAGTCCTTCAATCATGACTTCCTTCAGCATCATTTCAGCGGAGTTATCAGCTTTCAGTTTATTGGAGACGGGTCCGCAAATCCAGTTTGCCAATATAGATCCATACAGGGTAGTGATCAATGCCACCGCCATAGCCGGCCCCAATGTAGACGCATCGTCCATGTGGTACAACATATCTACCAGACCAACCAGGGTACCGATCATACCCCAGGCAGGACCCATGGAACCCAACGTATCCCAGAAACCAATTCGCGTCTTATGCCTGCTGTCAAGGCTTATGAGCTCTGTCTCCATAATTGCACGCACCAAATCAGGGTCCGTACCGTCTACGATAAGCAGGATCCCTTTTTTCAAAAACTGCTCGTCCATATCCGATGCCGCTTCCTCAAGGGAAAGCAAACCTTCTTTACGGGCCACATTTGACAACTCTATGATTTTCTGTATCATTGCCGCCGTATCCAGCGCAGGTGCCTTAAATATCAACATGAAACTCTTAAGTCCGCCGACATAGTCTGCCAGGCTGACTGAAGTCATGGTCGCAAAGAAAGCACCTCCAAAGGTAATAACAAACGAAGGGAAGTCCAGGTATTCACCAAAACCTCCGATACCAGCAGAACTGATAATACCAAATATAAGCATTACAAAGCATAAGATTATGCCGGCTAATGATGCTATATCCACGATAATCACCTACAATCCCCTAAATTTTTTAATTATTCTGTAAAAGCATCTTTTCTATACAATTTTACAAGATTTTTCACCTCTTGTCTACTTTCTTTTACAATTATTTTTTTCCCAGTGGTCATTGTTATGACCGTATCCGGCGTTTCCTCAACAATCTCAAAGAGCTGAGGATTCACAAGAACCTTTTCGCCATTGATCTTCGTCACTTCAATCATGTCAGCCTCCCCGATAGCCTTCACTTAGAAAGGGAGCGAAAAATCCGCTCCCTTAGTATAGCACACATACAGTCATAATGCGAGCAAAAGATAAAAAAAGTTTCAAAAATATTATTAAGCGCCTGTATTATCTCTTCAAGTTGGTAAGCTCTTCCAACATGGTATCAGAGACAGTGATAATACGGCTGTTCGCCTGGAAACCACGCTGGGTGGTGATCATTTCCGTGAACTCGGAAGACAGGTCCACGTTACTCATCTCCAGCACGCCCGTAGTCATTTTTCCGCCGCTCGCCGTGATATCTACGCCGATGCCGTCAAATTGGCCGGAGTTTAAGGTTGCGGAATACATATTGTCACCATGCTTCTCCAAACCGGATGCATTGGGGAAGCTGGCGGTAGCGATCTGGCCCAGAAGCTTGGTCATGCCGTTGTCATAGCTGGCATAAATCATTCCGTTCTGCTGGATGGATACACCGATCATCTTACCCAGACGGCGTCCTGCGCCCAAACCCTTTAAATCACCGCTGGTGGCACTTGCAGTAGAAGTCCCCTTGTTATCCGGTTCGGACAGCTGGGTGAAATCAATGGTGATATTGGAGAAATTGCCGCCCAGCAGGGACAGATTCAGGTTCATAGTCGTCATGGTACTCGAACTGTTCAACCCATAAAAGTCTCCGTTATTTGAATTGAAGAGAACTTCAATACCGTTATAGTTACGTCCGGAAGTCTCAAATGTGGTGTCATCGCCTGACGCCGCGCCCACAAACGTAGGAAGCATGGTATCGTCCGGCGTCCCCGTACCGACATTTGCCAGATTTCTCAGCATCTCAACCATCGAATAAGTCGCTACCGTTCCGTCCGCCGCAGTAATCGTGCGCTTCAGTGACAGGAACTCTTCTGTGGAACCTTCATAGCCATATGCCTTTGCAATGGCATCCAGACCGTCCTGAACCGTGGCATTGGCATTGTCGCCAACCTGCAGCGTTGCAGTTCTGTTGGAAAGATCCTGCCCGGCTGCCGTGACAAGGGCTGCAAGATCCACAAGGTTTGTAGTGGTATCGCCCTTCTTGGTCAGTACCGTGCCATTCCACGCATAATTAGCGGAATCGAAGCTTACCTTGCCGGCTTTCAGCTGCTCTCTTACGTCTCCGAATAAGCTTTTCAGGGAAACACCGTCAGGCATCTCCACATCATTCCCATAATCATCCTGGATCCCCACCAGCTCCAGGCTGTAAGCATCCGTACTCCTGGTCTTGTCGGCATCCGACTTATCGGACTTCTTGAAGGAAAACTTTGCCGTATAGCTGTAACCTAAGGCGTCAAAGAACTGCAGGTTTACCACCTTGCCGTTGGCACTTGTGGTATCCTTGTCGTTTTTATCCAAAATACCGCCCATGTTAGCCTGTGAAGTAGCCTCCGCCGGATAGGTAAGGTTTGCAGCGCTCATAATGCGCAGGGCGCTTACGGTATCTTTCCGAATATCCATGGTCTCCGGATCCACCTGCCACCCCATCACGTTATAACCCGTGCTGGTCATAGCCAGGTTACCAGCGGCATCCACATAAAAAGAGCCGTCTCTGGTGAAAAGGTTCTCCGTACCGTTGTTCACCACGAAGAAGTTGTCACCTTCAATCATAATGTCAAAAGGATTTCCGGTTGACTGCGCAGATCCCTGCCCCGTGATATTGATATTAATGGCCCCGCCTTTTACACCAAGGCCGATCTGCCTGGCGTTGGTACCGCCCGTGCCGGTAGCGGCATTAGGCCCGCTGGCCCTCTGTGTGGTCTGGCTCATCAGGTCCGCAAATACCATCGAACTTGATTTGTATCCCACTGTGTTTACGTTTGCGATGTTGTTACCGATAACATCCATCCTGGTCTGGTGCGTCTTAAGTCCGGCCACACCAGAGAAAAGCGATCTCATCATAGTACTTGTTCCTCCTGTAAAGGGAGCAGCCGCTTCCTTCCGTCATTCGGGAAGCGCAACCTCCTGCAAGGTCCGGTTACATAATTACTGCCCCGTTAATATTGGTAAATACATTGTTGCTGGTTTCTGTGCTGTCCATAGCAGTGACAACCGTCTGATTCGGTACGTTAACGATAAATGCCAGTTCGTCCACGATCACCAGGGAATCTCTGATCCCTTTTTCTCCCGCTTTATGGGCCCCCTCGTTCAGCCTTTCCAGCTGGCCTTCACTAAGCTCAATATTGCGGTCGTTCAATCTTCCCAAAGCATGCTTGGAAAATTTAAGGCTGCCTGTATCCCCCAGCGTTTTCCGCTGCAAAATTTCCTGAAAGGAAAGACCTTCCCTGGTCTCACGGGTGTTCTCCGGCTTCTGTGTACCGCTTAAGTACTGTTCTGCCAGCTGCCCAATGGAAAGATAACCGTTATTCTTAATCTGCATCTTTCTCCTTGCCCCCGTCCATGTTTATTCCGTTGTTTCTGTTCCCTCTGTGCTTTCTCCGTCCCCTGAGCCGCCCGTACCTTCACTGCCCTCAGAACCCTCTACTTTATCGCTGCCCTCTGCATTGTCGGAACCGTCGTCTCCCTCGGTCTTGTCGGAGCTGTCTCCGTCCTCGGTCTCCCCGGCGCTGAGGCGGAGCTGCTTTATTCTGTCGATATACGAATTCAAAAGTTCCACTGTAGCCTTTGCAATAAAGGTCTTCTCATAGTCGCTCATTTCATTGTATATCTTTTCCAGCTCATCAATGGTCTTTCCGTGAGACAGGTCTATGCCGTAAATGCTGGGAAGTTTTGCCAAAGTGTTGCTGAAATCACGGGCCTTATCATAGGCTGCCAGATATTCCTTATCCGCTACGATTTCCAGGTCCTCCAACGCATACATTTTCTCGTCAATCACAAGATATGCCTTATTGCCCTCGAATTGTACATAATCGACTTTACCAATCACATAACGTTCCGTCCCTGCGGCATCCGTAGTCTTAATATAGACTTCCTGCCCCACCAGTGAAGTAGCCCTTGCCAGCTCCGATGTGGCTGCCATATTCTGCATCTGCTCCACCTGGGAGAACTGTGCGTACTGGGAAATATACTCCGTGTTGGAGGTAGGCTCCAGAGGATCCTGATACTTCATCTGCGCCACCAAAAGCTGCAGGAAAGCATCCTTATCCATTCCGTTCTTGCTTGCGTCACTTGCTTTTTTCAGCGAACTCTGTGATGTGGTTTCCACAACTTTACCGTCTTCCACCACTGCCCAATTTGCCATGGTTTTTCTTCCTCCTTTCCATGTCCTGTTTCTTTCGGCCCCTTATGCGGTGTAATCTACCGTATTGCCGTTTGCCGCCATCATATCGGCAGCCAATGCATCTTCCTCTTCCATGTTTTCCATGGAGACTGCATCATTTAAATTGATCCTTCTTGTTCTGCCCTTCTTGGCGGGTTCTCCGTTCTGTTGCTCCCTGCCGCGCCCCTGTTCAAGATTCCTCTCAAACTCATGGGTCTGGACAGTCACCTCAATGGCTTCCACCTTGACACCCTGCTCGTCAAACCGCTCCACCAGCTGAGCCATCTGGCTCTCCAACGCTGCCTTTACCGCCTCATTCTGTGTAATGAAATTAGCAGTCAACGCTCCGCCCTTAGAAGCGATCTGAACCTGCACCGTACCCAGGCTTGCAGGATGGAGCTGCATCTCCAGGCTGGAAGTGTCCGCTTTCAGCTGGACCTTCATGTAATCCATAATCTGGCGCATGATATTCTCGGTATCCGCCTCTTCTGGCCCCATTGCCTCTTGGGTCTGCTGTACCTCCGGCCGAAATTCTTCCGTCCGCAGATTCTGGATAAAGAGATTGCCGCTCTGCTGTCCCTTGTCATCAGAGTCGCTCTCCTTCTGCCCCTGCTCCCTTCCGCTTGCCGCAGCATCCTTCTGTGCATCCACATTTGTGCTGTTCTGGACAGGCATTTCCGCCATATCAGGAAGCTCATTCTCCCCGGTCCCTTTTTCCTGGGAAACCTCCACCACAGGCGTTTCGCTTAGTACCACAGGCCTTTCCTCCTGAAGCTGTACCAGAAGCTCCGGTATCTGTACCGGATCCACATCAAGCTGTCGGCCACATTCCTGTAATGCCGTCTCCAGCTGCTTCATCAGAGTCTGGTAATCCTGGTATAATCCCTCATCGGTAACCAGCGCATAGGAATCGCCTGCGCCGCTTGCCTGCAGGAACAGTTCGCCAAGCTGTGCCGGGTTCAGAATATCCAATTCATCCAACCCAAGGCTTTCCATGAACTTTTGTACTTCTTCCACCGGGATCCCCAACACCTCTGCCGTCTGCCGGATCAGTTCCACAGCCGCCGTCTCCAGCACCGCCATGGCATTCTCCGTTTCCTCAGGGGTCATTTCTTCTCCCACAGTTTCATCGGGAAGCTCCTTTTCCTCTTTTGCCTGCACCCTGTCGGTATCCTTTGCTTTCAGGGAATCGCCAGGTTTTTCCCCGGCAGCGGGACGGCTGGGCGCTTTGTTCTCCGCAGCCTGGCTTTCGGAATTCCTCTGTGCCTGATTGTTCAGGACATCCTGGAACCCGGTCTGACCGATACCTGTGGTTCTGTTTCCCATCGCCGGCATCAGGTTCGTGAGTATGGAACCCACATCCTTAACAGATGTACTTGTCATTTTCCTCCTCCTTTCTTTTATTTTTTTAGTTCTTATATATAAATGCCCTTTCAGGCATTCATACCATATATCGGCTGGCCTTCACCCTCCCTTAAGAGTCAGGGTTCATGATTTTGGTGAGCTTTGCGGCCACCTCGGCATCCATGACGCCCAGGATGGCGCCTCTGTCATCCGCACTCATAGTCTTAAGGATCTTTGCTGCCAGTTCCAGGTTATCGGTCATCTCCTCAAAAATCTTCGCCGCCGCCTTAGGTTTCATCTCGGAATAAGCTTTGGCAAAGTCCTGAATTTCCTGGCTCTCCTGCAATTGTGCAACCACCTGCTTATACAAAAACTCCGCGGTAGTGGGATCCATCTCCTCATACCACTTACGATATTCTTCCGCCCCGGGCCCGTTCTCCGCATAGACTACACTCTCGAAAAATTCCGTCTGGATCCTCTGGAACTCCGACTGTCTGGCCTCAAAATCCTGAAGGCGCAGAACCTCAGCCTTGAGAGTCGCCAGATCCACGTCCTTCTGGGCGGATGCATTCTGAACCCGCTCCAACTCCAGCTCCAGCTGTTTGATATAGTCTACCGCCTCCTGCAGGCTGGAGTATCCGCCAAAGCTGCCCGGATCCGTGGTCTCGGTCTGGACATTCCCCGGCAGGATCCTGTTGACCACAGGCACATCTTTTAAAATAGGCGTCAACACGGAACTGCCAAACCCTCCGATATCCAGCTTCACGATGACACATACCACAGCCAGCCACAAAACCACGATCAATATCGTCGCCAGAAATGTGACCAGGCCGTTGCCGTCCTCATCCTCCGCCAGTTCATCCTCCTGCCTGGATATCTCCTTTGCACGCCTTTTTGTATCCCTTTTCTGTTCCTTTTGTTCCTTCTTCAGCTGCTTCTTTTCTTCTTTCAGCCTTTTCTTCTCTGCCTCTGCCGCAGCCGCTTCCGGAGTCATTTCCTTAGCCATACTTTCCCTCATTTCCTAAAATGTATGAATCAAGCCTGGGCACTATGCTTCCGCCCGTATGTATAACTGGTCAGCTCATCCACTTCCTTGCCCTCACGTCTGTTTTCCTCCCTGCGGAATTCATCAAACGCCTTTTCTTTCAATGACTCGTGGGTCTTACGCTCCATCATGACTTCCGCCAGCTTCACTCTTGCCTGCTCCAGCACATACTCCGCTTCACGCACACATGCCTTTTGATCTATAATAAAATTTTCCATACACCAAATTGCCGTCTTGTTCTCTGCCATATCCCTGAAATTCAATGTACCGGAACGAAGTCTTTCCGCCTCTTTTTCATAACCCCTTTTTCTGTCACATAGCCGTGACAGCTTGGCTTCCTCCTCGTCCAGCGCCGCCCTGGCCGCAGAAAATTCCTGCTTCGCCTGGGTTTCCATCTTTAACTTAATATCAAGAATACTCTGCATGGAATACCGAAACCGCGCCATAACCCACTTCCTATCTTACAGCCGCATCAGCGGCCAATGCCCACATCATGCCGTATCAGCCTGTACTTCTGATACGCTTTTACTCGGCAAAAAGCTTTGTCAGCATCTCCACGCTGGTATTGAAATCAAATTTCTCGTCCACATCCTGACACAAAAACTGGTTCACCGCGTCGATCTTGCTGATTGCGTAATCAATGGAAGGATTACTGCCCTTCTTATATGCGCCGATATTGATCAGATCCTCCGCTTCATTATAAGTGGCAAGCACTGTCTTCAGCTTACCCGCCTGCTTTTTATGCTCCCTGGTAGCAATCTGGCTCATACACCTGGAGATACTCTGAAGGATATCAATCGCGGGATAATGATTCTTATGTCCCAATTTTCTGTCCAGCATAATATGCCCGTCCAAGATACTTCTGGCAGTATCGGTAATGGGTTCATTAAAATCATCGCCGTCCACCAAAACCGTATACAACCCCGTTATAGACCCCGTCGCCGCACACCCTGCCCGCTCCAAAAGCTTTGGCATCTCGGAATAAACGCTGGGAGGATACCCCCGGCTCACAGGCGGCTCGCCGCTGGCAAGGCCAATTTCCCTCTGAGCCATAGAAAAACGGGTCAGGGAATCCATCATCAATAAAACATCCTTTCCCTGATCCCTGAAATATTCTGCAATTGCCGTAGCAGTCTTTGCCGCCTTATTGCGCTCCAGCGCCGGCTTATCCGAAGTGGATACCACTACCACAGACCTTTTCATACCTTCTTCGCCGAGGTCACGCTCAATAAATTCACGCACCTCACGTCCCCGCTCGCCGATCAGCGCAATCACATTAATATCTGCTTTTGTATTCCTGGCAAACATTCCCATCAGAGTGGATTTTCCCACGCCGGACCCGGCAAAGATACCGATACGCTGGCCCTTTCCCACGGTGATCATACCGTCTACTGCTTTGACGCCAAGAGGGAGGACTTCGTCTATAATCTTTCTCGTCAGAGGATCCGGCGCAGATGCTTCTACCGGATAAGGCGTCCCCTCCACCGCGCTGCCGTCCAGAGGCCTGCCCAGGCCGTCCAATGTCTTGCCCAGCAGACTGTCGCTTACCTCTACCCGCAGCGGCTTATTTGTATTTTCCACAATGCTTCCCGCACCGATCCCCTCTGCGGAATCATATGGTTGGAGCAATGTCCTGCCTGCTTTAAATCCCACTACCTCAGCCATGATAGGATCATGTGTCCCGTCGCTGCCCTGCAGAATCCGGCACACATCCCCCAATTTTGCATCGGGCCCCGCGGATTCTATGGTCAGGCCCACAACATTGACCACCTTTCCCAGCTTGCGGAAAAATGTTTCTTCTGAAATTTTACTGTATTTTTGAAAATTAACGGCACCCATCACCTAAGGTTATTCCTCCTTGGGGTCAAATACCCTGTCATTCAGCCTGTTACCTGTGCAAACACGCCTGCCCGGCTCATTGTTCACGGGAATAAGCCAACAGCAGCAGCTTCTTTTTCAATTCCGAAAGCTGTGTGCCCAATCCGCAGTCAAAAATGCCCCCGTCCGTCTCAATGGTACATTCACTCTGCCCCATGGTAATATCCTCTACCACTTCAACGGTGCTGTTTCCAGCTGCCGCCCCTGCCATAAGCTGCTTTTTCTGCATGCTGACAAAGGGATAATCTTCTTTGGACACATGGATAATGAAACTGTGTGAGCCTTCGACTTTACGGATGGTGTTAGAAATCAAATGTGCCAGTATCTCTTTCTGGCCTCCAAGGTCTACTCCTAATATATGCTCATAAATGTCTGTAATTGTCTCTACAAATTGAGGTTCAAGCGCATCGATCATCTGTTGGTAATGGTCTTCCAGCTGACGTTCCTTTTCAGCATATTCCCGCTGAAGCCTTTCCGCCTCTGCCTGGGCGTTTGCATACCCTTCTTCATAACCCTGGAGTTTTGCCTGCTCCAAGATCTGTACCTTTTCTTCCTCAGCCTGATGCCGCGCTTCCTTTCTGATCTGCTCCGCCGCCACCTGGGCATCCGTGACCTTAGCCTGTGCCTCAACCGCGGCCTCCTCCAGAATTTTTTGCGCTTCTTCGGTGGCATACGCAAGAGAAGCCGCCGCATCAGCTCCGGCTTCCTGCTCCCCTTCCGGTGCTTCGCTTTCGGGCAATACTTCTATGCGCGCCGCATTAAGTCCCGCCACAAAGCCGTCTCCCCCCGGCTTTTCCTGTTTCTTAGACAGTTCTTTCAGACGGTGCGCCATCAGCACATTTGTATCGATGACACGGGTATCTTCCTCAGGGGAAGCCACATACATCCGTTTTACCAGGTTCCTAGACAACAATCTCGTCACCTCCGCCTCTGGAAATTACGATCTCACCGGAATCCTCCAACTTACGGATAATATTTACAATCTTCTGCTGTGCTTCCTCCACGTCCTTCATACGGACAGGGCCCATGAATTCCATATCTTCCTTGATCATAACGGCAAGTCGCTTGGACAGGTTATTAAAGATCGTATTCTGTACCTGCTCATTAGCGCCCTTCAGTGCAATGCCAAGGTCATTGTTGTCCACATCACGCAGCACACGCTGGATCGCCCTGTCGTCCAACAGAAGCACATCCTCGAATACGAACATTTTCTTCCTGATCTCGTCTGCCAATTCGGGTTCCTCGATTTCCAGAGTTTCCATGATATGGCGTTCCGTACCTCGGTCTACGGTATTCAAAATCTCCACCACGGCATCCACGCCGCCGATAATGGTGTAATCCTGATTTACCAGGCTTGCAAGCTTGGATTCCAAAACTTTCTCAACCTCCTTGATAATATCAGGACTGGTGCGATCCATGACCGCAATACGCCTGGCCACATCCGCCTGCCTGTCAGGAGGCAACGCGGAAATGATAAGCGCTGCCTGGCCGGGCGCCAGGTAGGATAAAATAAGCGCAATGGTCTGTGGATGTTCGTCCTGAATAAAGTTGATCAGCTGAGAAGCGTCTGTCTTGCGGACAAACTCGAACGGCTTTACCTGCAGCGACGCGGTCAGCTTGCTGATGACATCCATTGCCTTTTCGCTGCCCAATGCCTTTTCCAAAAGGTCTCTTGCATATGTAATACCGCCCTCCGCGATATACTGCTGGGCAAGGCAAACTTCGTAAAATTCATTGATGACATCCTCTTTTACCTGAGGAGTCACGCTTCTGGTATTCGCAATCTCAAGGGTCAGCTCTTCAATCTCTTCCTCTTTCAAATGCTTGAAGATACCGGCGGAGCGCTCCGGCCCCAATGCGATCAAAAGGATCGCTGCCTTCTGTATTCCCTTAAGTCCTTCGTTCTTGGCCATACTGTATCCCTCATCTCCCTCTATATCTGGCTCCCAGGATCCCGACCGCTTTGGCAATCTGCGAGCATTTCCTTACACGCTTCCAGCCATGCCGCCTATGGAGCCACAAACAATCCATGAACTATTCCCAAGCTTAACCCCAATCTTCGTTCAGCCAGTTCCGCAGCAGATTCGCCGCTGCGTCGGGATTGTCGTCCACGAATTTCTCGATCATCTTGCGGGTCTCGGACTTAGTCTCCACGTCAATGTCTTCCACAGCATCAGGTGTAGACTGCAGCATACTTTCCACAGACAATTCCTCCTCTTCCGCCGCATCCTGTTTGGATCTCATGCTGCGCAGGACCACAAATGCCAGCAATGCAAGAATCAGCACGATCATAAATATGCTGAGCACGTCCGTGGCTTCTACGTTGAGGCCTTCCTTGTCAAAGAACATGGGGGACTCATACGCGATAATCGTAATCCGCTCCCTGTCAATGCCGGTGGCATTGGCCGCCATATCATAAAATTCATCATCCACCGCCATACGGACATCCGCACTGTTGGCGGCCTTAAATTCTTCCCAGCTGGTGCCGTCCAGAAGTCCCTGGGCATCCACCTGCTCCTCGTAATACTCATGATACGTAATCATGGAGATAGACATGGAAGAACTGGTATAATCAATGCCTCCCGCAGGGGAAATTGAATTCAGGAGACGTTCGTTCGGCAGATATTTATCACTTACTTCCGTGGAGGAAGATTCACTGGTAGCGCTGTCAGGATTGACATATGTATTCAGGTTCCCGCCTTCACCGTTGGAATCCGTTCCGGGAACTCCCGCCACGCCATTGGTACTCTCGGACTCGAACTGGTTATGCTCCGCCAGCATACCCTCGGTCCTTCCGTCGGGTGCGGAATATTCCTTAATCGTTTCCTCATAACTGGAATAATCCATTACCAGATGGCTGGTAACTTCTATCATATCGTACTGTTTCGTACCGTAAAGCACTCTCCGAACCTGGTTGGAAATCATGGATTCCGCCTGGTTCTGCAATTCCTGAAGGGAATGGGCCACTCCCGCCGTACTGTAGTCGTCGCCGCCGGAAAACAGGATATTGGCATCCTGGTCAAGGATGGTAATGTTTGCAGTCGTCTCATTCCCCAGGAAAGTTGCCGCCGCCCTGGCTATGGCTGCCGCCTGGGAGGAAGAGATGCTTCCGTTCAGCGTCAGCTGTATATAAGCGGAAGACTCCATCTGCTCCGATGCTATCAGCGTACCGTCCTGCCTGGGCACATTTACATATGCCAGAATATCCCTCACAGGTTCCAACGTACCGAAAGCCTGGCGCAACTCCGCCTGCAGGAATTGGCCGTACTGTTTCTCCTTATCCGCGTTGGTGGTGGACATTCCACTGCTCACATAATCACTGTAGGTAAGGCTTTTGGGTTGATAACCCTGTGAGGCAATTGCGTAATTTGCCTCGGGCACCTGGCTCCTCTCCACCTCGATCGTCAGCAGATCCGCAGAATCCCTGTGATTGATCCTCGCTTCATCCAGGATCTTGATAATTTCCGCCGCCTCCTTGGTATCGTCATATCTCCCAAACCTGGTGTACTGCGGCCTTGTAAACGCATATATAATAATGGCAAAAGTAAAAATAACAACTGCGGTGATTGCAATGATAATCGTCTTCTGCTTTGCAGTAAATTTATTCCACCATTCCAGTACTTTTGCCGGTAATTCTTTTAGCCTGTCAGCCATGACACTTCTCCCCTAGTCACTTTTTTTAACAGATCAATCAGATCTGCATCTGCATGATCTCCTTATAGGCATCCAGGAGCTTATCCCTGATTGTCACTGTATACTGCAGTGCCGTGGAAGCTTTTTGCATGGCGATCATAAGGTCATGGGTATTCTCAGTCTCACCCAAAGCAAACCGGAGCTTCTCATCCTCCGCATCCGACAAATAACCGTTGGTCGTCTTGATATTGTCAATGGCACTGTTTAATAAAGACTCAAAAAGCGTCCCTGTTGTTTTCTCCTGCTCTTTCGTAAGGACCCCTGTCAACGAAGAAACCGAGGAACTTTTGTCCAATCCCCTTAAACCTGATATTTCTGTTATTGCTGATAAATCCATTATACCCTCCTAAAAAACAATCTTATTATCTGGCTTTACTTTATCCTTAGCTGTTCAGCTCCAAACCCTGAAGAGCCATTGCCTTGCTGGCGTTAAAGGCTGTCGAATTAGCCTGGTATGCCCTGCTGGCATCGATCAGGTTGGTCATTTCGGTAATGATATTGACATTGGGATATGTAACATAGCCGTTCTCATCCGCATCAGGATGGGCCGGGTCATATGCCATGGTCATCTCCGTTGCATAGTCCTCATAAACGCCGCTAACCTTTACCCCTTTTCCGGTGTAGCCGTGGGAATATGCCGCCTGCCCCAATATCTGACTGAAGCAGGTCTGTCCGCCTTTCTCCTGAAAAGTCACGATCTTCCTGCGGTAAGGTGTCCCGTCCGCCGTCCTTGTGGTATTGGCGTTGGCAACATTTTCGGAAATGGTATCCATCCGGTACCTCTGTGCCGTCAAACCGGATGCGTTAATATTAAATGCGTCAAACATGCTCATGCTTTCCTGCCTCCTGTTTATTTCATCACTGCTTTGAGATTAGCAAATTCCTGGTTGATGCTGGTTATCAGTCCTTGATACTTTAACTGGTTTTCCGCCAGCATAACATTCTCATTCTCTATATCCACATTGTTCCCGTCCAGCCGATAAGAATAATTTGCATAATCTGTGTAAACCCTGGGAGAAAGACGGTTAGACTTGATATCTGCCACTTTTGCATCCGTGGTCTCATACCGGCTTCTCCCCAGAGCAGATTTCAATACAGATTCAAATGCCACATCCTGCCTCTTATAACCGGGAGTATCCACATTGGAAATATTATTGGATATGGCCTCATTGCGAAGCCAGCTGGCATCAGCCGCCCTGTCAAGAACATTGACATAGTCGAATACATTTGTCTGAAACATAAACGGTTCCCCTTTCTTCTCATACAAATAAAAGAGATGTCATACACCCACTCTATTCTATTATAGTGAATTTCAGCAAAAAAACAATAAATTTCGTATTTTTTTATAAAAAAATTAAAAGAGACTTATTGCCCCTACAATAAATCCCTTTATTTTCCTGCCCTTCCTGCACAAATCCTTTTGTGCACCATTTTTTGTCTATTTGCGTTTTAACGTCTCTGGCTCTGCTGCTTCAAGCGTTTAATCTCATCAAAGACCACATCATTCAGCACCTTGATATATGTACCCTTCATCCCCGACGACCGTGACTCTATGACGCCTGCGCTCTCAAACTTTCGCAGCGCATTGACAATAACGGAACGGGTGATCCCTACTCGGTCCGCAATCTTGCTGGCCACCAGGATCCCTTCCATGCCGTTCAGTTCGTCAAAAATATGGGTGATGGCTTCCATTTCCGAGAAGGAAAGCGTACTGATAGCAGATTTGACCACGGCTATCTTACGGTTCTCCTCCGCACTCTCCTCATTAACCGCCCGCAGCATCTCCAACCCCACCACGGTGGTCCCATACTCGCACAGGATAATATCGTCAATGTCGTACTGTTCTTCGCATTTATAGATGAACAGTGTTCCCAGCCTCTCTCCCGCAATTTCAATCGGCGTGATGATGGCCTGGAACTTCCTGATATCTTCCCCTTCAAACCCCAGGGTCTCCAGATTTACGTTTTCTTTGGTGGAAAGAATGCCCAGCAGCCTCTCGTTGAGCATGGAATCTATAAATCCGCCCACCGTATCATTGATTAGCTCCTGAATAGGTTCTACCCCTTCCGCTTTGCCTATGCCCAGAACCTTCCCTTTCCGGCTGATCACCAATACGTTGGATCTCAGGATTTCACGCATGACTCTGCATATATCGTTAAAAACCACTTTACTGGAGTTATTATTGTGCAACAATTTCCCGATTTTGCGGGTCTTATCCAAAAGCTGTACACTACTCATACACATTCCTCCGTTTTATGCCATATACCCTATTTGATACTCATTTTAGCACAACCTTAAGGAAATTACAACTTGTATACAGTTAATTTATTTTGCTTTTATGATTTTTTTGACAATTCAGACAAAACATGATATCCGCACTGCTCTTCAGGGCATACCAGCTTGTTGCCTTTTTCCAGAAGCATCGTCCCACATTTCGGGCATTTCTCACCGGATGGCTTCTGCCATACCATGTAATCGCAATTGGGATTGTCAATGCATCCGTAATACTTCCTGCCCTTCTTGGTCTTCTTCAGCACGATATCCTTGCCGCATTTGGGACATGCAACACCGATCTTTTCAAAATAAGGTTTCGTGTTGCGGCACTCCGGAAAGCCGGGGCATGCCAGGAAGCGTCCGTGGGGCCCATATTTGATCACCAGGTTCCTGCCGCACAGCTCACAGATTTCCTCACTGACCTCGTCCTCAATCTTTACCTCCGAAAGTTCTTTTTCCGCCAGCTTCACTGCGTCGTCCAGGTCAGGATAAAAATTGGCCACAATGGTCTTCCACTTTACGGTGCCTTCCTCCACGCCGTCTAGCAGAGCTTCCATATTTGCCGTAAAATTCACGTCCACAATGGAAGGGAAAGCCTCCCGCATCATATTGTTGACCACTTCACCCAATTCCGTCACATAGAGATTTTTGTTTTCCTTGGTCACATATCTTCTGCCCAAAATAGTAGTAATGGTAGGCGCATATGTGCTGGGCCGCCCGATTCCCAGCTCCTCCAGCGCCCTCACCAGGGAAGCCTCCGTATAATGGGCGGGAGGCTGGGTAAAATGCTGCTTCGGGTCAAACGACACAAAGGAAAGGCTGCTGTCGGTGTTCAGCTCCCCTGTCATGGCATTTTCATCCTCCTTATCCTCGTCGGATGAATAAACGCTCATAAAACCGTCAAACAAAAGCCTGGAAGCCGCCACGGTAAAAATGTGCCCGCCCGCCTGAATCCTCACGGTAGTTGTCTCGTATCTGGCGCTGCTCATGCGGCTTGCGGTAAAACGCTTCCAGATCAGCTGGTAGAGCCGGAACAGGTCACGGGGAAGCTGCTCTTTGATCTCCAGCGGAATCCGGTTTAAATCCGTAGGGCGAATGGCTTCATGGGCATCCTGGATCTTCTGTCCGCCCTTCTTTTCAGAGACGGCAGCTGCCTGGTACTGGCTGCCGTATTTTGCCCCGATGAACTCCCTTGCCATAGCCTCCGCCTCTTCGGACACCCTGGTGGAATCGGTACGCAGATAGGTGATAAGTCCCACCGTCCCCTCACCCTTAATGTCCACGCCTTCATACAGCTGCTGCGCCAGGCGCATGGTCTTCTGGGTAGAAAAATTGAGTGTCTTACTGGCTTCCTGCTGGAGAGTGGATGTGGTAAAAGGCAAGGGCGCTTTCTTGATACGCTCCCCTTTCTTCACTTCGCTGACTGTGTATCCGGCATCTTTCAGTGATTCCATGATCTCCCGGACCTGCTTTTCGGAAGTTATGGCCTGCTTCCCTGCCGCAGTTCCGTAGTACTTCGCCGTAAGAGGCTTCTTCTCTCCTTTTACCTTCAGGTTCACATCCAGTGACCAATATTCCTCCGGAATAAAGGCATTGATCTCGTCTTCCCTGTCGCAAATGATCCGAAGCGCTACCGACTGGACACGCCCTGCACTTAATCCTCTTTTGATTTTTGCCCAGAGCAGAGGTGAAATCCGGTATCCGACCATACGGTCAAGAACCCGCCTGGCCTGCTGGGCATCCACCAGGTTCATATCAATTTCCCGTGCATTTTTAAGAGATTCCTTCACCGCATTTTTAGTGATCTCGTTAAAAGTGATACGATATACTTTCTTATCCTCCAGCTTCAATGCAAAGAGCAGGTGCCACGAGATAGCTTCACCTTCCCGGTCAGGGTCGGTTGCAAGGTATATCTTTTCCGCTTTCTTTACCTCTTTCCGCAGATTCGCCAGCACATCACCCTTCCCCCTGATGGTGATGTATTTAGGTTCATAACCATGTTCCACGTCAATCCCCATTGTGCTCTTGGGCAAATCACGTACATGGCCGTTGCTTGCCGCCACCTCGTAATTTGACCCCAAAAATTTTTTGATGGTCTTTACTTTAGCAGGTGACTCTACGATTACCAGATACTTTGCCATTAGAAAAAATCCCCTTTTCTGTCAATTTCAGTTTCTTCTATAATATAGTGCTTGCACACAACGTAATCGTGAATCACTATACACCAAAAATTTCTGCGGCGCAAGATATTTTTCGTTTTTGTTAAAATAAGCCGGCAAACATGCCGGCTTAACTGATCCGCAAAGCAACCCCTGCCGCAGGCAAAAATTCCCAAAAGCTATTAGATGCTCCCATCTGCCTGCTTGGCGGGTATATAAATCAGGATCGTAATATTTCATATTTAACATTATTCTTTTATACGGTTGAACACATTCGCCAAAATAGCGCCTGAAATGTTGTGCCATACCGAAAAAATAGCACCCGGAACGGTAGCCATGGCCAAGTCCGGGAACGCTGTCCCTGCCAGGGATGTGGCCAACCCGGAATTCTGCATGCCCACTTCTATAGCCAGCGCCTTTTTCTTGGGCAGCGGAGCCTTTATCAGCTTCCCCACTCCGTAACCGCAAGCATAACCCAGCAGATTGTGCAGGATCACGATGACGAAAACAATGACCCCTGTGGACAAAATCTTTTCCGCATTATGAGATACCACTGCCGCTACGATCATGGTAATGGCTATAACGGATACCATAGGAAGGATATTTGTCACCTTTTGGGTATATTTTCCCCAGAATTTATTGATCACGAAACCCAAAGCTATGGGAACGATCACAACCTTAATAATAGACAGGAACATGCTTAAGATATCCACCGTGACGGAAGTTCTCAAAAGAAGGTATGTAATCGCAGGCGTGAGCAATGGCGCCAGAAGTGTATTTACGCTGGTCATGCCTACTGACAGGGCCACGTCTCCCTTGCTGAGATATGTCATGACGTTGCTGGAAGTGCCCCCCGGACATGTCCCCACCAGGACTAGTCCCGCAAGCAGGCCGGGCTCAAGGCCGAACATTTTCCCCAGCGCAAACGCAAGCAATGGCATTATGGTAAACTGCGCGATACATCCCACGATAATATCTTTGGGCCTGGTAATGACAACCTTAAAATCGTCAAGCTTAAGCGTAAGTCCCATTCCGAACATGACAATCATCAACAGGTAATTGACCCATGAAGTCTGGATCCACAGGCAGGAACCGGGTACAAATAATGCCAGGGCGGCAATCACAAGCACTATAACTGCCATGTATTTGCCAAAAATATCGCTTACCTTTTGTAATACTTTCATTTTTCATTTCTCCTATCTGTAAGGTTTCATTTTTCATCCATTCAAAGCCGGCCGCCAATGCACAACACCGGAAACCATAAAAAAATCCTTGAAAACCGATATGCAACAGCTTCCAAGAATCTTTTAGGGTTGGGCTATTCATTTGAATAGAGCAGCTGATAGGGGAATCGAACCCCTGTTTCCGCCGTGAGAGGGCGGCGTCTTAACCGCTTGACCAATCAGCCATCACAAGCACTGCATCAGCAGTACTTACTTATAATAATACATATTATCCAAAAATGCAAGTACTTTTTTAAATTTTTTTAATTTTTTAAATTTTTTCAAGTTTATATTGCTTTTTTGATTTTTTGTGTCATAATAAAGACATGGGGCATTAGCGCAGCTGGGAGCGCGCCACACTGGCAGTGTGGAGGCCACGGGTTCAAGTCCCGTATGCTCCATGTTCGAAAACGGCGGATTTTCCTGTTTTATGGGATTCCGCCGCTTTTGTTTTGCTGTCCATACAGGCATTGGCCATTTTCACAGCATATTACAACGAATCATCCATTTCTGATACGTTGACGCAGAATGATTAATCCATATGCAAGGCGGAGCATATACCAACAAAGCAGATGAAAAATCGCACAAGCCAAGGTGTCAGTTCATTTATATTCGTTGTAATATTATCTGTCTGCGCATTGTTTGCCACACAGTCCCTTATGCATAAGAGGTACACACCCTTTTGATAAACACCCCCTTTAACAGCGCAAAACGGGGATCAGACAGGAGCACTGGCAGCGCCTAGCAATCACAGATCTTACATGTCAAACAGGCTTAACTGATTTGACTCGGGCAGTTTGCCCAAGAGTCCCAGCTCCGACATCAGTTCTACGATTGTCTTTGAAACTTTCGTCCTCTCCCTGAAATCGTCCTTTGAAAGGAACGGGCCGTCCTTTGCCGCCTCTACAATGGCATCAGCCGCCTTTTCGCCCAGTCCGTCGATGCTGTTCAAAGAAGGCATCAACCTGTCTCCCACAATTTGGAAATTCCGGGACTGTGCCTTAAAAATATCAATAGGTTCGAATTGGAAACCCCGGGCATACATCTCCTGCACTACCCGCATATCGCCGAGAGCCTGTTCTTCCTTGTTGGAAAGCTCGTCAGCACGTTTCTTATAGTCCGCCATGACCGCCTCCAGGTGCTCCTGCCCCTGGCACATGGTTTCATAGGAAAAGGCTTTTGCACGGATGCTGAAAAAAGCTCCGTAATATGCCAGCGGATAATGGATTTTACAGTAGGCGATTCGCCACGCCATCATAACATATGCCGCCGCATGTGCTTTGGGAAACATATATTCTATCTTCTGGCAGGATTCTACATACCACTGGGGCACATCATGAGCCAGCATGTCTGCCTTCCATTCCTCCCATTGTCCGCATTTTCCCTTTGCCACCTGCCCCTTTCGCACGGATTCCATGATCTTAAAAGACTTTTCCGATTCTACCCCCATCTGGATCAGATAAAGCATAATGTCATCACGCGTACAGATAGCGGTGGAAATCGTAGCCGTCCCGCTCATAATCAGATCCTGGGCATTTCCCAGCCATACGTTAGTCCCATGGGACAGTCCGGAAATACGCACCAAATCGGAAAAGGCCTGGGGTTTTGCATCAATAACCATCTGCATGGCAAAGTCCGTCCCAAACTCGGGGATTCCCAGGCAACCCAGTTTTGTTCCCCCGATTTGGCCGGGGGTAATCCCCAATGCATCCGTGTTTTGGAACAAGCTCATCACATCCGCCCCATCCAACGGAATAGTCAAAGGATCCCTCCCCGTCATATCCTGAAGCATGCGGATCATAGTAGGGTCATCATGTCCCAGAATATCCAGCTTAAGCAGGTTATGGTCAATAGAATGGTAATCAAAGTGTGTGGTTATGGTATCCGTAGTCATATCATTGGCAGGATGCTGTACCGGCGTAAAGGAATTGATATCCTGTCCCAAAGGCAGAACCACAATACCGCCCGGATGCTGCCCTGTACTCCTCCTGACCCCGGTGCAGCCTACGACTATCCTGTCAATCTCACTGTTACGCTTATGCTTCCCCCGCTCTTCGTAATATCTCTTCACATAGCCAAACGCCGTCTTATCCGCCAGTGTGGCGATAGTCCCCGCCCGGAAAGTCTGCCCTGCCCCAAAGATGACCTCCGTATATTTATGGGCCTTCGACTGATATTCACCGGAAAAGTTAAGGTCAATATCCGGCTCTTTATCCCCCTTAAATCCCAAAAACGTCTCAAAGGGAATGTCGAAGCCATCCTTATGCAAAGGTTCGCCGCAAACAGGGCATGCCTTGTCCGGCATATCGATACCTGCTTTGCCTGCATACGCTTTCACTTCATCACTGTCAAAATCCACATAATGGCACTTACTGCAGTAATAATGGGGACTTAAGGGATTTACCTCTGTGATTCCCGCCATCGTGGCAACAAAGGAGCTCCCCACAGAGCCTCTGGATCCCACCAGATAGCCATCCTCCACCGATTTCCACACCAGCTTCTGGGCTATGATATACATCACCGCAAACCCGTTGGAAATAATGGAGTTCAGCTCTCTCTTCAGGCGGGCCTCCACGATTTCCGGCAGGTTAGGTCCGTAAATCTCATGTGCCTTGTCATAGCAGATCTTAGTCAGGCTCTTATCACTGTCCTCAATGACCGGAGGGCACTTATCCGGCCGCACCGGCGCAATGGTTTCTATCATGTCCGCAATCATGTTGGTATTCTTCACCACAACCTCGTATGCCTTATCGCTCCCAAGGTAGGCAAATTCCTCCAGCATTTCCTCTGTAGTGTGCAGAAACAAAGGCGCTTGGTCGTCAGCATCCTCAAAACCCTTACCTGCCATAATAATGCGCCGGTATACTTCGTCCTCCGGGTCCAGGAAATGCACGTCGCAAGTAGCCACCACAGGTTTATGGAACTGCTCTCCCAGCTTCACGATCCGCCGGTTCACATCCTGGATGTCCTCCAGGGAATTGATATTCCGGACTTTCTCGGATGCAATCATGAACTTATTGTTTCCACTGGGCTGTATCTCCAGATAATCATAAAAATTTACAAGCCTGGCAATCTGCATGTCACTCTGTCCGTCCAAAAGGGCACGGTATAATTCACCTGCTTCGCAGGCGCTTCCAAGGATCAATCCCTCCCTGTATTTCATGACCATGCTTTTCGGGATTCTGGGATGCCTGCTGAAGTATGTCAGGTGGGAAGCGGACACCAGCCGATACAGGTTAATCCGCCCCAAATCGTTTTTCGCCAAAATGATGGTATGGTAAGAAGGCAGCTTTTTTATCAGCGCCTCACTGTCATTGCCCAAAGCATTTACTTCTGCCAGGGTAAAAACACTCCGTTCTGCAAGCATCTGGACAAATTTCACGAAAATCCACGCGGTGCATTCCGCATCATCCACTGCCCGGTGATGGTTTTCCAACGAAATGTTCAACGCCTTTGCCACCGCATCCAGGGTATGCTTTGACTGATTTGGCAGGAGAACCCTGGCAATTCCTACCGTATCCACATAAGTATGCTTCATGGCCAATCCCTGTCTTCTGGAATTTTCCATGATGAAACTCATATCAAAATTTGCATTGTGCGCCACCAGCACACAGCCGTCGCAGAATTGAAGGAACCGTGGGAGCACCTCTTCGATCACAGGCGCGTCCACCACCATATCGTCCCGAATCCCGGTAAGCTTTTCTATTTCAAAAGGAATAGGTGTCTGAGGATTCACAAAGGCAGAAAACCGATCCACTACTTTTCCGCCGGATACCTTCACCGCGCCAATCTCGATAATACGGTTATTGACCGGAGAAAATCCTGTTGTTTCAATATCAAACACCACAAAGTCATCCTCCAACGCCTGCCCCTGGTCTCCGGTCACAATCTCCTTTAAATCGTCTACCAGGTAAGCTTCCACGCCATAGATCACCTTAAAAAAGTCCTGTTTGTCAGGATGTTCATCCCCTGCCTGGATCCGCTTTTTCTTTTCGTCCCCCCACAGGTCGTCCCATACATGGTTTGCGTCCGTAAATCCCTGCACCACACCGTGGTCCGTGATGGCTATTGCACGGTGTCCCCACTTAAAGGCACGTTTCACGATATCCTTCGCCTCCGAGACGCCGTCCATGTCGCTCATCTTGGTATGGCAGTGAAGCTCAACTCTCTTATGGGGAGCCGTATCCATGCGGACAGTGGTAAAGTCCGGTATCTTCTTGATCCCGGTAAGGGAGCCAATGGTCAGCTCGTGGTCAAACTTATCCATTAAGCAGAGTCCCTTAACCTTCACGAAAGAGCCGGGTTTTATACCCCCGGTGATTTCCTTTACCTGCTCGTTTTTCGCAAAGAGCTTCACCGTCATGGTATCGGTAAAGTCCGTCAAATGAAACATAATGATAGACTTTTCATTCTTGATCTCCCGGGTATCCAGTTTCAACACCTTTCCCCGGATGACCACCTCTCCCATTTCCCCGATGATATCCTCCATATGCATCGCTTCTTCTTCAAAGTCTTTTCCGTAGACCACATCCGGATTATCGGAACGCTTGACGGCGTCTCCTCCCCGCCGGAATTCCCCCTTTCGGAACTCTCCTTTTCGAAAATCTCCTCTTTTGAATTCCCCTTTTCCCTGAAAACTCTTGGTGACGCCTGCTGCCGGCTGCTCTCCCTGAGACGGCTGCTTCGGCGGATTCGGGGCAGGGGCGGCTTTCTGGGTCTTCTCCGTGGGCATCGGCTCATCGCCGCCCAAGAACATGCTGCCGCTTTCACCGCCTCCCCTTCTGATACGGCGGGAAATCTCACTGACCTTCATCTTTAATTTCAGTTCGTCATCCTGGGCAAATTTCCCCGTACTGGCTGCCCTGTACACGGTTTCAAGCTTTACGGAAAACCCGCACCGTTCCACCAGTATCTTCTCCAGCACACGCACCAATTCCGATTCCTTACTGCGGTTAATTACCGTGTCCTCCAATGTCAGAACCATCCTGTCATTCTCAGGATACGCGATCTCAGCCTGCTTGAAGGCATTATACTCGATATGGCTGTAATCCCGCAGTTCCTCCAAAATGCTGTCCCGGTATACATCCATCAGGTTCTCCGGCGTATACTGGGAAGACAGTTCGAATCTCTCCTGTATTTTTACCGCCAGGTTTGCATCGGGAAACAGCTGCCTTTTAATCTCATTCTCCGTCTTCCAGATATCCTCTTTTAATATCAGGCGGGTACTGAACAGATAAATACGCAGGATATCCTTCCTCTTGGTAGCAGAGACCCGCTCTATTACAGTCTGCTCCATTCTGTCATGCAGCGGATTATTCAGTTTCAATGTGGGAAATGTCTCAAAAAACGGTTTCATTCCAATTATCCAACTCTTCCTTTAATGCGGCAAGCAGCTGATCCTCCGGCACCTTACGGACAATCTCGCCCTTTTTGATCAAAAGGCCCTCGCCAATCCCGCCTGCCACGCCCAAATCGGCCTCCTTCGCTTCTCCCGGCCCATTGACGGCGCACCCCATTACAGCCACCTTGATATCAAGCGGATAATCCTCTACCAGCTTTTCCACTCTGGTAGCAAGTCCGATAAGGTCAATCCGTGTCCTGCCGCAGGTAGGGCAGGACACCACCTCTATACCTCCCTTTCGCAATCCCAGTGTACGGAGGATGAGCTTAGCCGATTTGATCTCTTCCACGGGACTGCCGGTAAGGGACACACGAACCGTATCTCCGATGCCCTGATGCAAGATCAATCCCAGGCCTATGGCCGACTTAATGTTCCCGCTCTGTACCGTGCCGGCTTCAGTGATGCCTACATGCAGGGGATAGTCTGTTTTTTCTGCCAGCAGTTCATGGGCCGCCACACACATAAGCACATCAGAGGATTTGATGCTGATGACCAGATTACCGTAACCCAGTTCTTCGATCATATGTACCTTATCAAGCGCACTCTCTACGATGCCTTCCGCCGTGACCCCGCCGTATTTTTCAACCAGCGCTTTCTCCAAAGATCCGCTGTTGACACCGACCCTGATGGGGATATTCCGTTCCCTCGCCACATCCACCACAGCCTTCACTTTGTCTGCACTGCCTATATTTCCGGGGTTGATCCGTATCTTGTCCGCGCCGTTCTCCATAGCCGCGATTGCCATCCTGTAATCAAAATGGATGTCCGCCACCAGGGGAATATGAATCTGCCTCCTGATCTTTCCAAGAGCCTCCGCTGCCGCCAATGTAGGAACGGTGCAGCGTACAATCTCACATCCTGCACGCTCCAACTCCAGGATCTGCGCTACCGTAGCCTGTACATCTTCCGTCTTGGTGTTGGTCATGGACTGGATCAGGACCGGGTTTCCTCCCCCAATCCTTCTGTCCCCTATCTGTACCACCCGTGTTTTTTCCCTGTATAACTTCCCGCCATATTTCTTTTCACTGTCCATAACCTTCTCCTTTTCAACCCTGGCACCCGTTGGTTCTCTTCTACCGCACCGATAAAAGCTCTTCCGTCCTCAACCTATTTTCTGAAATTTCTCACTGTGCTCTGCCACCACTTTTTTCAAAATCAGCACATCCTGCTGCATCGCTTCGTAGGCATCCGCCTTGTCCCTGTATCTTTCATACGTGGAGGTATAGCAGGCTTCTATTGTGTTCAGCCGCGGCAGAATCTCGTTTTTCTGGGTCAGCTCTATCGAACGCACTCTGATATCCAATTCCTCTACGTTCTGCTGCAGACCTTTCACATCCTGCTTCAGGCCGTCCACGTCCTGTTTCAGACCCTTGACTTCCTGCTTCAGGCCGTCCACATCCTGTTTCAGACCCTTGACTTCCTGCTTCAGGCCGTCCACGTCCTGTTTCAGACCCTTGACTTCCTGCTTCAGGCCGTCCACGTCCTGTTTCAGGCCCTTGACTTCCTGCTTCAGGCCGTTAAATTCTTGTCCAAGGCCGCTGACACCCTGATTTATTCCCCTGACATCCTTCTTAATGTCCCGCATTCCTTCTGTAAGGGGATCCATCAAATTTGACATAGCCAACAATAATTCATTATCGGTCATATTTTTTCTCCTTTTATATCCTAAAGTGTGTTTACATAATATACAATAAAAATGTTCACGACAGATACTTCTCTTGCCTTGATTATATACGGAAGCATTCAGCGAAGCAAGGTATTTTTATTCTCCTATCGAGGTAAAACCCGGCTTGGTCACTACACGAACCCTGCACTCTGCATACTTTATGGTATAAGCAACAGCTATATCGGCTTCGGCCACATATGGGAAACCACATAGCGTCATCCGAAGGGATTTCCCCGAATTGGCGCAGCCGCCTGCATGCAAAAATGCCCCGGACTGACCTGAACCGCCTTGTTTTCCATGCAAAGCCGAATGAGGCACAGAGCCGCCTGTCTTTGGGAAATGCCCGGGGGCAGGCGCGCCGCAATCTGCTCCACCGATCGCGGGTAAAAGTCAAGAGCCTGATAAACCTCCTGAAGCTCCGGGGACAGCTGGAAATTTTCTTCCATCGCCCCTGCCCCCCGGCTTCCGGTCCGGTTTCCATTTTGCTCTCTGCTTTTTACCTTCCTAACCGGGTGGATGCCCTGACCTTCCTCTTTTCCGGAAGGATGTTCCATTGTATGGCCTCCTGTCCGTGCTTTCAGCTCCCAAAGTTCCTCCAACAGTTCTTCCGGCGTAAGCAAAACCCCTGCCCCTTGTCTGATCAGCCTGTTGCAGCCGTCGCTAAGTTGGTCTGTTACCCTGCCCGGGACTACAAACACCTCCCTTCCCTGCTCCAATGCCATATCTACCGTGATCAGAGTACCGCTCTTCCTCCGTGCCTCCACAACAACCACCGCATCTGCCAGACCGCTGACAATCCGGTTCCTTGCCGGAAAGTTCATTGGCCTGGGAGGCGTACCCGGCGGATATTCCGAAAGCACCGCTCCCCGCTCCAGCAATCTGTCAAAGAGATCCCTGTTGCCGGCCGGATAGCAGATATCCACCCCGCAGCCCAAAACCCCCACAGAAGTGCCTCCTGCCTGCAATGCCGCTCGTTGGCTGATCCCGTCAATCCCCCTGGCCATGCCGCTGACCACCGTCACTCCGTTTTCTCCCAAAAAGGTTCCCAGTCCTTCCGCTATGTATCTGCCATAATCGGAACAATCCCTGGCCCCGATCACTGCTACGGTAAGGCCTTCCCACGCAGGCAGCTTCCCCCTCACATATATGCCGGCCGGCGCATCCGGTATTCCCCGCAGTTTTTCGGGATATGCCTTTTCAAAAGGCGTAATAAATGAAATTTCCTCTTTCCGTTTATTCTCCTCTCCCATTTTCTCTTCCTTCCATCCGTCCGTAATCTCTGCCCCCCTCCTTGTCCATCCAAATACCACAGATGCAACCCCTGACATTTCCCTCTTAATATCAGTTGATGCAACTCACGGAGTTTCCTTCTTAATACCCGGTGATGGAACCCCTGGCTTTTCCCTTTTTATACCCGGTGATAGGACCCTTGGCTTTTCCCTTTTTATACCCGGTGATAGGACCCTTGGCTTTTCCCTTTTTATACCGGTGATGGGACCCCTGGCTTAACTCTTAACGCCCAGTGATACACCCCATTTTTTTGCAAATTTTAACCCGCTTTCCTCACGCATTCCCCGGCTTCCCATCACCCCCAATACTCCTGCGCGGGACGGTAAAAAGACGCTTCCAAAAGATGCTCCGTACCTATTTCCGCAGCCTCTGACAGATCCGCTATGGTCCTGGCTACCTTGAGAATACGGTGATAAGCCCTGGCGCTTAGATTTAATCTGTGGTAAAGCTGTTCCATATATTGCTGTTCCTCTTTCCCCAGGGAACAATAGCATTCCATGTCTGCCGCCTCAATGTCCCCATTGAAACGGTATCCCGTCCCCCGGAAACGTTCTCTCTGTATTTCTCTTGCGGCAATGACGCGCTGTCTGATCTCTCCGCTGCTCTCATTCTTTCCGGCGTTTTTCAGTTTTGCAATATCTATGGCCTGGAGTTCCACACACAAGTCGATTCGGTCCAAAATCGGTCCCGATACCTTTCCCATATAGCGCCTGACCTGAGGTTCCGTACACCGGCACCTGTTCACATTGGGATAGAAGCCGCAGGGGCATGGGTTCATGGCACACACCAGCATAAAATCACTGGGATAAATGACCGTCCCGCTTACCCTTGCTATGTGGATCTCACTTTCCTCCAGGGGTTGTCTCAGGCTGTCCAAAGCTGCCCGTTGAAACTCCGGCAGTTCGTCCAGGAACAGAACCCCTCTGTGGGCCAGCGAGATCATTCCCGGCCTGGGTATTGTGCTGCCTCCTACCAGGGCAGCCTGGGTTATAGAATGGTGAGGACTTTTGAAGGGACGGCTTGTGACCATAGCCTCACCCTCCTTTAACATTCCGGCCACGCTGAAAACAGAGGTTACTTCCAGGCTTTCTTCCAGTGTCAGCGGCGGCAGGATGCCGGGAATCCTCTTTGCTATCATGGACTTTCCCGCTCCGGGCGGCCCCACCATAAGCAAATTGTGAAAGCCAGCGGCGGCTATTTCCGCCCCCCGTTTTGCCGCTTCCTGCCCACTGACCTCGGAAAAATCCGGCACCTTTTGCGCTGCCATTTCCTGAAACAGCTCCATGACATCCAGCTGCACCCGGGGCAGCAATTCTTCCTCCTCTTCCCCCTCCGACAACAGAAAAGAGAATAATTCCTGCAGGCTGGCGGCTCCTCTCACCGTAACGTCGGAAACCAGCGCTCCCTCCAAAGCATTTGCACCTGGCACGATACACTGCCTTACTCCCCGGGATGCGGCTTCCCTGACAATAGGCAACACCCCGGGCACACCTTTGATTTCCCCATCCAAACCCAATTCACCCAGAAAAAGAGTATTTTCAATTCTTTTCCCCGAAATGTGGTTCATCGCCGCCAACAGTCCAACTGCAATTGGCAGGTCATAAGCCGTCCCTTCCTTTCTCCGGTTTGCCGGCGACAGGTTCACTGTTATACGGCTGGGCGGCAGGGTGAGGCCCGTGTTGCGCAGGGCAACACTCACCCGGTCCCTCGCCTCCCTTGCCTCCTGGCTCAAAGACCCCACCATATTTAACATAGGAAGTCCGGGTGAAATATCCACTTCCACAGAGACCGGATATGCGGAAATCCCCTGTACGGCCCCTGTCATTACTGTACTGTACATTATGATACCCCCTTTGTGTGGTGATACCCTTCCGACATCTGCCATATAGCTGCTTTTGATAAACGTTTCGCTATATACGGGCCAAAAGGTATAAAGACGGACGGCAGCACCAAAGGAACTGCACAACCACATTCAAACGTCTTAGATAAATTCTCCGGCATAAAATAATAAAACGGATAAACCCGTCAAAGTGCAATCAATAATAATCTGTAATAGGGAAAACGGGAAAAAAACAAGATACCGTTTGACGTGCAATACTGCACGATGATAATTCACAAAACTTTTTATATACTGAATAATATCAAATGTTTGTTTCACTGTCAAGATATTTTTTCATTTGAGTTCCCCCAACCCGGATGCGGAAAAGCATTGCAATTATTCATCTGGCGGTTTCTTACTGAGTCGGGCGGAACCTCCATTTATATTATAACAAAAAAGAGATAGTGTGTCCGCTTTCTACCGTAAAGCTGACTCTATCTCCTTTTCCAAAAATTACTTCTTTTTCTCAGTTCAGGACTGCTCAAACCTCTCCCGCAGTTTCCCCAGGGGGTTCTTCTCGATCCGGCTTACATATTCTCCTGTCAAGTTAGGGTTAAAAATTCTTCATCTTTTTATCAAAACTTCCTTTCCTTCAAAGGCAAAGCCATATTTCCGAATACGGTCACCAGGGAATCCCCTGCTCTCCAAATCTGCCTGATACCGTTGTTCCTCAATCTGCTTCAGCGCAGCATCTGCAGTGTCCTCCAGAGATTTCTCTTCGCCAGAATCCTTGACTTTAAATTCTATAATTATGGCATTGTCCGTTCTGTTCTTCGGCTCCATTATCACATCATACCTTCCCAGGCCACTCTCCCGGTTGGAGGTAATGATGTAGCGGTCTGCCAATTCCACGGCAAGGCCCAGTACAAATCCATGGTAGAACCTCTCCGGCTGCGTCTCCATAGAAGGGTTTCTTCCGCTGTCAAAATAGCTGAATGTGGCCAGGGCCACGCGGTTCATGTAGGCGTTCATGGATTTTACATCGTCCCGTAACAATGCCTTGACAAACTCGTTGTAGACTGTCCCAGTACGTGAGAACCATTTTCTAATCATCTTTTGGAACATGATCTGCACTTCTTTATTTGTCAGAGCAAGTTCATACAAATCTCCTCCTGTCTCCTCGTTTAACGTGTAACTCTCCGCTTTCAAGTATCCACTGGCCAGAAACAGACTCCAAATTGCGTTTTCATCTGCATCCAATTGATTAAAAATAATCTGCTCGTCAATTTCCTTATACAGACGCTTGCCTTTCAGCAGATTTTCCATGGAAATTTTTATCTCCGCACTTCCTTCCCGGATCAGCTTATCCACCAGTCCATTGCTGCTGGTGTTGGCCCAGTAGGTGGAAAGCCGCCCTACTTTCAGATAATTGATAATGGACCAAGGATTGTATATATCCCTGCATTTTCCAAAAGCAAAGCCGTCATACCATCTTTTGACATCAGCTCGTCTATCCTGCATCCCATACTCATCCAGTGCAGAAAACACCTCTTCCTCCGTAAAGCCGAAGCAATCCGCATACATCTCGGATGTAGATGTCACAACTGTCAGATGGTTCAAGTCAGAGAAAATCGACTCCTTACTTACCCTTGTGATTCCTGTCATAACCGCCCTCTCCAGATAGGGGTTCGCCTTGAATGTAGAATTGAACAGGCCTCTCATGAGTTCCACCATTTCATACCAATAGTCATACACCCAAGCTTCCTGGAGAGGCGTGTCATATTCGTCCAGCAGGATAATAACTTTTTTTTCATAATAACCTGATAGATAACCTGACAGATTTTTGAGAGCGTATGCAACCTCCGAATCCGTCATCTCTACCAAAACCTTGCGGAAGCGTTCTGTTTCCCCTTCCTTCAGGCTTCCTCCTGTCAGCAGAAAATCATACCTGCGGTATACTTCTTCGATAAGCATACAAATCTTTTCCCTTGCCGAAGCAAAGGTATTGGCCTTTACATCCGCAAAGCTTAAATAAATTACAGGCATGCTTCCTTGAAGTTTGTGGTATTTCTCATCCTTCCATATGGATAAACCCTTAAACACTTCTCCCTGTCCTGCATATTTTACAGATAAAAATCGCTCCAACATGTTCATATTCAAGGTCTTGCCAAATCTTCGAGGGCGGGTAATCAGCGTCACATCGTCTCTGTTTTCCCACCACTGTCTGATAAAATCGGTTTTATCAATATAAAAGCTGTTTTCTGTTATCAGCTTCTCAAAACTTTGAATCCCTATTCCTATGGTTCTCGCCACAGTAATATTCCCTCCATATTCCAGATATCCTTATTATTTATGTATCCTGTCTCGGCTCTTTTGCCGCTTCCCCAGTACTGTTATCTCGCCCCATCTTTTATATTCCTTGCAAAAAAATTTAAAAATCATCTAAAGAAAATCCATTTCTATTCGCAATAGCAATAGAGGATTCGTTTGGTGGATTATGGACAATATATAAATAATCCTTTATCTTCGAAATTATGTCCTCAGCTGTTTTAATCGTTCCATTTAGAAATTCCCGTTGTATATTATTTTGCCATTCCTGCAACAATTTTTCAGAGTTCTTTTGACCGTAATTCTCGTCTAATTCTCCATCAAGAATTTTCAAAGCAGAATGCCCGCTACTATCACTAAATTCTTTATCCAAAGAGTCAAATACTATCCTCTTAGAAATTGAGTTTTTAAATTCACAGGCTTTGCCAAAGTTCTCTCGCGGATTTAATATATCTCTGCCTTTTTCGGCCACATCCGCCCACTTATATAGTGTTTCCAATAAATTATCCGCATCAACTCTTAGACGTTCTGATGCTTTCCTCCAATCCTCATCTGTGAATGCTCGAAAATATGAATCCCATCTCTCCCCTCTTGCTTTTTTTGTACAATATTTAGATATTTCATCCCGCATTCTATTTCGAGAACTTATATCCAAAATTCCGTGCGCGAAATTATGTCTAAATATCCTATTTACGTTATTCAGATGTCTTTTGGCTTCATCAAGATCATTTCTTATATCAGATGACAAAATATTTCCAGATAATATATATCTCAAATAATCACATCCGTAATCATGGTAAACCGTATACAATTCAATTGACCATTTTTCAAATGCTTCTTTACCACTCTTTGGCTCAGAATATATCCACTGAACATCTGACACTAAAAATGCAAAACAACCACTTTTTGTATACAAGTAATCATTAATTTTTCTAATCTCCCCCGATTGAAGTATTTTAGGTGGTTTCATCCTATTTCTCCCTCTTTTCCGGTAAACCAATCTGAGGTCCTTTGGCATTAAACCATATTACTACTGACTGGTTTATATTAAACTTAGCACAACCAAATTCCTTCCCCATGAGCTCTTGCGCCACAAAATCAGGTACATGCACCTGTCGGTTTCTCACATTCGCCGATATCTCATCTGTTATTCCATCATTCGATGCTACAACAGTCGCATTGTACTTATGATTTGTTCCTTTGCGCAAATACAAATTTACCTTAAAGAGTTTTGGGACATTCGATTCAATGTTACATAAACAGACTCTTTCAAAATACCACTCATTTGCCCTAAGCATATTTTGCCTTTCCCGAAGATATTCAAATTCCTGTCTGTCTTTGCTAAAGCTCCATACATATATCATTCTTAAAAATACCACTGCATCTCTCAGTTTTTCTTGATTTTGCTCTGCATATGTAATATACTTCTTACATAATTGCCCTATTTCATTCCACCGATTCAATGTTAGTATGGGATATTGTTTCGTTTCTAACGGCATACTTCCAGTATAGAGAAGCCATTTTGCACGTATCATCATAGTAGTGCACCTTCTACTCCTTGAACTATCTATCAATCTTTTTTTCTCTTCCAATACTTCTAGCGCCTTTGATGCCGCCTTTTTCGCATAATCTTTTAGTTTAGATGCAGCTTCCTTTCCAATTTCTAAACGGTCAAAATCATCCGGTATCAAGTACAGATTTCTCACATAATATTTTAAGTACTCGTTTTCTTCTTCATTACCAAAAATGACGCCTTGCGGTACTTCCCAACATTTCCATGCTTTCAAATATAGAAAAGTATCATTTGATGTTTTCTCCAACTTTTCTTGCAATTCACTCAAATCAACATTATCCACACATTTATATATATCCTCCACTTTAGTTAACAGTGAAATATTATCAAAATTATCTTCCATTAAATTTAACAAACTATCGATGTAATTGATACTGTCTGCCACTGCCTCGACACACGCCGGATCTTTCATTACAATATTATTTCCACATTTTCTTTTCCTATTAAAATAATTCTCTACACCATTTAGCCAAATATCTAACAATGCATTTTTCGTAAACAGCATGGCAGAGTTATTCTCGGACCAATTTTTGACTGCTTGCGCAAAGCGTATTTTTAAATCTTTAAACAGAGCTTCACACACAATAACACTCTCAGAGTACTTCATTTCATAAACTATATTTGAACAAATCTCACCTAGTAATCTGCATAACTGATTTGTATTGTTTTGATCATGTTGATTAATGGTATTCTCCAACATTTTTTTTGCCATATTTAATTTTAATATTTGCTTTATAATCTTTTCTTTCTGTTCAACATTGGTCAAAATATCTCTTTCAATTCTATTAATTTCCTTGCGACAATGGCTTCTGATAAACATCGCATATACCAAAACGCCTTCCGCCTGATTATCTACAACATCCTTAAGCGCTTCGGCAATATCCTCCCACCACTCTTCATATTCTGTATAATGGCGTTCGTTTTCTTTTCGAGGGGCATTTTCGCTTCCCCATGAGTTAGGTCCAAAACATCTTACCAACATTAGAACTGCTGCATTTTCCTGCTCATCATACCATTTGCATTCAGCAATCATCTCTTTTAAAAGTTCTACTTCCTTCCCCTTTCTTTCATCAGGACTATTTCCAAAATTATTTTCTATATACATAGCCGCCTCAGTCTGATGACGAAAACTGACTGAAACATATCCTTGTTCATCTCTCCTGTTGCAGAGCAAACTATCGTGCTCAATAATTTCCATTAAAAATGTCTGTTCATCACTAAAAATGCGTTCCTCTACGGTGGTTATCATTCGCAATATCAATGTCAACGGAATAAAAACAGAAAATTCACCTGCCATTGCCAGTATTTCATTTATTTTTGTAATATATCTCTCGATATGATCAAATTTAACCAGTCTTTCCTGCTTTTCTTTATCCACCTCCTTTTTCCCCCATCCTAACTCTTCTTTTATCTTAGCAAGTTTTATCTGCCAAGCTGTTGCGATACCATATTTTTGAATTTCTTTATCAACTTTATCTGCCAAACCCTTTAAATATTTCTTGGCATTCGCTTCAACAAGTTCCTCGTTAGCCGCCACTTCTTTATCAAAATGACTCTTCAAAGATTCCGCTACAAGCCTCCATTCCTCCCTATACTGCAAATGCAATACCTTTAAAATATCCATCAAGTATGTACCTTTTTTATCAATACAATCTTGCACTTTTGTATCCATGTTTATCTTCTTCAAAGATTCCAGCATGCTCTTAACTTCTTCTGATGACAAATATGCTGTCAAAAGCAGATGATGGTTCTTTGCTTTGTCTCTGTAATAACTTTCTTTCATGGGATGCATGCGATAAGCACTTCCCACCACAACCGTATTACATTCTCTTAAAACATCATTTAATTGCTTACATCTTTGACCTGAATGATAGTCCGTATTCGCATCCCATATCACAAGAATCGAACTTACTTTTTTCCCTTTCTTCTGCCACTCTAACAACTGGTTTTTGATAAATTCTTTTAAATGCTCCATCCATTCTGCTTGCGTAGGCTCTCCCGAAATATAAATGATTGGAACACTATTCTTTTTTCTGTATGCTAAATATACTAATAATGTGGTTTTTCCAACATTAGAATTACCCTCAAGCATAATATACTTTCTCCTGTAAGATGTATTACCCAATTCTTTTTCTACAATTTCCTCCAGTTGTTGGTATAATAATCTATCAAAATAAAACCCATACCTATCATCATAAAGATACCAAATAGGTATATCTGTCTGTTGCTCAAATTTAGCATAAAGAGACTTTACATCAGGATGGTATGCAGTGTTGCTATGCCATATATCATCATGAAGAATGATAATGTGCGAATCCAAGCGCATTATTTCTTCATTTGAAACAGGCAAAAGCATCGGTGTCTTTTCATTTTTCACGGTAATGATCTTTTCTTCTATTCCATATTCATCTCTAAAGTCATCTGCCTCATCATCGAAAAAGCCTATTTCTTCCAATGCTTGTGTAAAACTTCTCTCATCTATCTGAAGTATCCCACTATCAATCAGTGATTTAACATCCTCATTATTTAAGATATTATCATTAGCGCCAAACAAGTAGATAGAATTATAAGGCATTTCGCCAGCATTATCTAACAAGGTTCTCATCCAGTCATATTCAGGATCCCAACCATCAATAATGAAAACCCCATATTCAGACAATATGTTGCCATATATCCACTCTATCCTATCATTTATTTTCTTCCGTTCTTTCACAAAAGTGCTATGGGTACACTCCTTAGGCGGGTATACACCATTTATCCCATCAATAGTTCCATATAGAAAAGATACATTCAATGTTCTCTTCGATATATATTTTCTATCAAAAATTCTCCAATTCATATCTATAGGTTGTATGGAAAAGTTCTGCCCAACACATTGATACAAAGCTCCATCCACAGCTGATGTTATCACCATCCCCCAGCGTAAATTTAAAATTTTACGGAGCCATCTTTGCTCAGGAAGCTGTGACAAAACAGACTCCATCTTCTCAAATGAGGAATCATCCAACGGTTTACCCCCATTCATTTTTTTCCACATATCTGTATAGTCTGTCTGTGAATGCAATTTTCCATCACAAAATTTCTTATTAACAATATCATAAAACATATTCCCTCCCGTTTTCGAGCCAAGATAGTCCTGTCCCAAAAATAAAACTGAGGGATCCATGTTAATTTTATCTATTAGTCTTTCAATCGTATTATTCTCCATGTTCTTCACCTCTCTGCTCTCCTCAAATAACCCATAACATTTTGTCAGTCTAAATATTTATAATTATACATGTTCCACCAATAACACACAAGAAGGTTTCGAGAGTTTCCATAATAATTATGCCCATTATCAAAGAATGGGACAAGTCAGTTTGGCAGTGGCCAAATTAACTCATCCCATCGAACTTCCTATCTTTTACGCAGTTTCATCTCTCCTCAAACCTCTCCCGCAGTTTCCCCAGCGCTTTCTTCTCAATCCTCGACACATAGCTTCTGGAAATCCCAAGCCTTACCCCAATCTCACTCTGGGTAGCTTCCGGCATTCCGCCTAACCCGTATCTCAGGATCAGGATTTCTTTCTCCCTCCCGGTAAGGCATTCGTCGATCAGCCTCAACAACGTCCTGATATTATTGACCATTTCCATACGGTCTACAATATCAGGCTGCTGCTGCTCTATGACGTCCACCAGATGAATCTCGTTGCCTTCCTTATCCTGCCCTATAGGTTCAAACAGCGACACTTCCCTGGATATCTTTTTCTTTCCCCGCAACAGCATCAACAGCTCATTGTCAATACAGCGGCAGGCATATGTGGCAAGCCGCCCCTTTCCCGCGTCAAAGGTATCCACTGCTTTGATTAGTCCAATGCAGCCGATAGAGATCAGGTCCTCCATATCTTCGTCCACATTCTGGTACTTTTTCGCAATATGTGCGACCAAACGTAAATTGTGCTCTATCAGAATTTCCTTCGCCTTGTGGGACTCCTCTACATTCCCCTCTCTCAGCTGTCGGATATACTCGGCTTCTTCCTCTGAGGTCAACGGTTTTTGAAACGTTTTCAAACAAAGCCTCCGTGGATCTCTCTTAACAATAGTTTATGAGCCGATTTCGTCCATAGTGCCTGACCATAAGATATATGTGATTTTCGGATACTTGCCGAGCCGGTATTCAGTCTGTCCCATTTATAGCAGAAACTGCGCCATGACCATATTGCTCACATCAATCCCCCTTCTTGTGAGGGCAATCCGCCTTTCGGCCGGATTCATCTGACTGCCCCCCAGTGCAGAGTTGTCCTGTCCCACAGACTGGTTCTCTCTCCCCAAGTCACCACTCCTGCACAAACCGGATTCCTCTCCCACATTGCCGCCTCCGCACGAACCGGGTTCCTCTCCCGCATTGCCGCTCCTGCACGAACCGGGTTCCTCTCCCACATTGCCGCCTCCGCACGAACCGGATTCCTCTCCCGCATTGCCGCTCCAACACGAACCGGGTTCCTCTCCCGCATTGCCGTTCCTGCACGGATCAGATTCCACTCCCGCATTGCCGTTCCTGCACGGCTTGTCCCCATCTTCCGGACTGTACTGTCCCAAGCCGGCCTGGCAGGAAATCTTTTGATCGGCAGGCGCATCCTTCCGGTATTCCAACAATCCCTCCCTCAAATTCTTCTCTATAACATCCCCGTAAATATCCTCCATGCCCACCCCGAAAAACTCCCTGAACCCTGCCACGGACACCCCTTCCGTCATCCGGAGTCCCAGGAACATATATTCCTCCATCTGCTCCTGCAGAGACAGCTCCTGCACCTCCTCCCGGGCGCCCAGGGGATCGTCCAAATAATCTTCCAGGGAATCCCCGTTTCGGAAACGCACATTCCCTATGAGGGATGCCGCGCCGATCCCCAGTCCCAAGTATTCCCGCCTGCGCCAATAGCCGCAGTTATGGC
>CANRWO010000014.1 GCA_947643615.1 uncultured Lachnospiraceae bacterium | reverse complement strand
TTGTAGCAGATTTAACTACATATCAGTTTGAACAGAATTATGATATGATTATCTGCTTTGGAACATTACATTTTGTGGCTAAGAATGAGTGGAAAAGATTTATAAATAATGCAAAAAAGTATACCAATATAGGTGGCATTCATATTATTCAAATATTTACAGATACTGTACCAGCATCTGAGGATATTGCTCCGTTTGCGATTGGCTTGGCAAAAGATGAGGAAATCAAAGAATTGTATACAGATTGGGAGATATTGCAGTTTAAATCTTATGTGTTTGAAGATGAGCATCCAAACGTACCGAAACATTTGCACGCATCAAATAAAATTGTTGCTAGAAGAATAAACTGACAAGTTCGATTTATGTGAATAGGGTTTTATCATATTTTCCCTTAGATGTTTAAAAGACATGGTGCTAGCACCATATAATATGGGTGGATAAGAAGAAATGGCTCTAAAATTTTATTGAACAGTAATAATGTAGTGTCAAATTAGATAATATGATGAATAATAAGCAGGAAAACGCAGTAGAAACATTCAGATTTCATTTTCGAGAGCTCGTGAGGGTGGTAGAACTGTTGCTCCTGGCCGTGTGGCTACGATTATTGAATAAATAGAATTCTTGCGGATTCATTAGTAAAAAGCTAGATTTTATGGGGTTTTCCGAGAAATCGGGGAGTCCTTTTTGAAACTTTGCAACAGTGAAAATGTGTAAAGCGGTGCCATAAAATTAATATTTGACTGGTTAATGAGATAGTGGGGGAAAGAATAGGCTGATTTCACTAAAAAATAGAAAGATAGGGGGGAAGATTATGTGGAGAAAATTGCGTGCATTATATAAAAATGGGGTTCAAAACACTTTTGCCCATGCAGAATAGCAGGCATATAGAATTCTGTATGGGCAAATAACACTATATGTTATGCTGTTTCTGCACTTTATTTATAAATGTATAAATAAGGAGTGGCAGATATGAAATATATAAATGCAGCGGAAATATTGCCAAAACAATTATTAAAGGAGCTTCAGACTTATATTGACGGGAGCGTGCTTTATGTTCCGAAAGTTTTGGAAAAGAAAGAGTGGGGAGCAACGAGCGGCGCCCGTACATTTTATCAGGAGCGAAATAGAGATATATAAAAACGGTTTCATGAAGGTTATTCGATAGATGTATTATCCGAGCAATATGGACTGGCATATAGCACAATCAAAAAAATAATATATAGATAATTTTAAGGCGCTTGCATAAATGGCAGGTGCCTTTTTGATTCCAGATTAATTATAACTGTATGTCTGTAAAAGAAGGGGAAATACAATTGATACTTTTTGGCGGACAGGACGCCTTGATGGATGCTGCAAAACAGGCAGGATATCATCAAAATTCAGAAATTTATTTGGAGATAGAGCCTGTAAAGACGGAGCAGTACGGCATGGGTGTTAAAGAGCCTGAATATGAAAACGGGAAGCAGATACCTGTTGGCTCTGAAACAATAGTCGATATATCGATCGTACGGGGGAGAAAGGAAGTTACAAAGTGACAGAGACAAGTGGAAATGATGCTGCCAATCCGGTAATTCTTATCTATGGGATAAATCTGCCCGGGATGATAGGAGGTTCACAGGACAATTCAGTGAAACAGGGGATAATTGCACACTTGGAGATGTGATTACGTCACAGACGGCGGAGTATGTTATTGTGGCAGACGGGGAACTGTCTTTATTGGAAAAGTGTTATTTTGCTGCATGTGAGTCGGATACGTCTGCACAAAATTATCTCCGCGCGCTGTTAAATGGGTATGGAAACGGAAAGAAAAGGGAAGAACTTCAAAAGCTGTTAGGGTCATTCCCGGTGTACAAGGGCTACGGTTATCTGCCGTATGAACGGAGTTTTCGTGATTATGGCGGAAGCATGTATTTTGAGAGAGAGGAAAATAAACCAAACAACAATATGATTTTAACGCTCAGGTTCTTTGACGGGCAGTTTGCAGAGGTATTGGACAAAGGATTGCATAAGTCTGAGGCACTGGGTTGGACAGGAACTTTCATGAAGCAGGGAATTGCCCTATTTCTGCTATGCCTTTATGAGGGGCAATGGAACGGTAAGGGAATCGCCGCAATGGCAGAGAAAGCAAAAAGTGCAATGGGATTTTCCGCAGAAGAATATCCAAATGATACCTGTGGGTTTGAGGGAATAGGAGAAACTGATCTGTCTTGCCAATTGTTTTTACAATGGAAGTCTATAGTGCCAATGTCATCTGATATAAGGAACCATGCCATAAAAAGAATCACAGCGCTGCTGGAAAAGCGGACAGCGGGAATTATGGATGCAAACCGCAGGAACTATTACGGGGAATGCGCAGCATATATCGCTGCTTTGGGCGAGGCGCGGGAATCCATGGGAGAGATGGGGGCAAAGCAGAAGCTTATGACGTCGTATAAGGATGCGTACCCGCGAAGGAGTGCATTTTGGGAAGAAATGAGGAAGTATGGCTGGATAGATATGAATAGAAAATAGGGGCAGCATTCTACAGAAATCCTAAGATTGCGTGGTTGGCAGTATTGGCGTTTCCGTAAGGGAAGCGGGCCGGGTATGATGGAAATGGAAAAGATTGCTTTCTTACAGAAATTTGATATAATAAGTAGAAATACGTACTGCAAAGCGGGAATGAGCCGGCAGGCTTTGTAACCAATCTTATTTAATCGTAAATCCAAAAATAAGGTTTATAATACGGTCAGGACATTAGTGTACTGTACCATTCATTTTCAGTAAAATGACGCAGAATGAATTTTCGGCCTGCAAAGCGGCTGAATGAGGCGATACGGTGGCATCGTTGAGTGAGGCCAACGCAGCAGATGGAAATTCAAGCAAGTCATTTGACGAAATATGACCAGTACAGCACACTGGCCGAGAGAATGTGCCGGATCCGACAGTGTGTGTCGAAACAAGGGAGGAATCATAAGATGGAAAGAGAAAAGTTAGGCTCCAGGCTGGGATTTATTTTATTATCCGCAGGCTGTGCCATAGGGATTGGCAATGTATGGCGTTTTCCCTACATTACGGGATTGTACGGCGGGGGCATGTTTGTGCTTCTGTACCTGTTTTTCCTGGTAGCCATGGGTATTCCTGTGATGACTATGGAATTCGCTGTGGGACGCGCCAGCAGGAAGAGCGTGGTAAGGAGTTTTACGGAGCTGGAGAAGCCGGGGCAGAAGTGGCATCTCAACGGCTATCTTGGTATGGCGGGAAACTATTTGTTAATGATGTTTTATACCACTGTGGCAGGTTGGATGCTGTACTATTTTTACCAGATGCTTTTGGGGAAATTTGAGGGAAAAGATACGGAGCAGGTAGCGGGAATGTTCCAGGGTATGCTGAATAATCCTGTAGTGCTGGTGGTGGTAATGCTGATTATTGTGGCAGCAGGGATCCTGTTTTGCTCCCTGGGGTTGCAGAAGGGCGTGGAACGGATCACGAAGACTATGATGGTATTGCTGCTGCTCATTATTGTGGTGCTGGCGGTGAGAAGTATGACGCTGGAGGGCGCCGGAGAAGGGTTAAAATTTTATTTGCTCCCGAATTTGGATAAGATGAAGGAAGTGGGAATTTTTGAGACGGTTACCGCTGCCATGAACCAGGCGTTTTTTACATTGAGCCTGGGCATCGGCGCCATGGCGATTTTTGGCAGTTATATAGACAAGAAGCGCACGCTTTTAGGGGAATCGGTGAATATTGCTGTGCTGGATACCTTTGTGGCGGTGGTCTCCGGGTTGATCATTTTCCCTTCCTGTTTTGCCTTCGGCATCAATCCTGATATGGGGCCCAGCCTGATCTTTATCACCTTGCCGAATGTGTTTAACCATATGGCCGGGGGACGGGTCTGGGGGGCACTGTTCTTCCTCTTTATGACCTTTGCCGCTTTTTCCACGATTTTGGCGGTTTTCGAGAATATTATTTCCTGTGGGATGGATCTGTTCCATTGGAGCAGAAAGAAATCCTGCCTGATTAACTTTGTGGCCATTGCGGTATTGTCCCTGCCCTGCGTGTTCGGCTTTAACCTTTGGTCTGCCGTCCAACCCATGGGGGCGGAATCTACGATCCTGGATCTGGAGGATTTTCTGGTGAGCAATGTGATATTGCCCATTGGGTCGCTGTGTTATCTGCTGTTCTGCGTAACCAGGTTTGGCTGGGGATTTGATAAATACTTTAAAGAGGCCAATACCGGGGAAGGCTTGAAGCTGCCCAAGTGGATCAGGGTCTATGTCACATATATCCTGCCGGTGCTGCTGATCTTTTTGATCCTGCAGGGGTGGTTTGGCTAAGTGTGTAGGATGCCGCCTCATTTACTGCAGGGGGTGCAGAAGCGTCATGGCGGGAAGCGTGAAAGCACCGATAAGGTTGGAAAAGCTCTGTTCAGGCAGGGCTTTTCTTGTGGGTAAAGATATTATTTGTGAAATATGGGGAAAATTTGGGAAATAATTGAGATTTATGCCGTATACAATAAGGGTGAATGTTTTACGCAAGTGTAACACTACTTATCAGTCCGGTAATCAAGGATACCGGATATTATCGGGAGGCAGCAGGGCATGAATGAAAAGATCTTGATTGTGGATGATGAGAGCGGTGTGGTGGAGATGCTGAGAAGCTATTTTCAAATGCGTTCTTTTCAGGTTTTTACAGCCTGCAGCGGCAGTGAGGCGCTGAAGCAGGCTGTAAAAAATCCCGATCTTGTGCTGCTGGATATCAATATGCCCGATATGGACGGATTGGCAGTCTGCGAAAAGATACGGGACCACATATCCTGTCCCATCCTGTTTCTCACGGCCCGCCTGGAAACCGTCGATAAGATCAGGGGATTCCAGGCAGGAGGGGATGATTATATCGTGAAGCCTTTTGACATAGACGAGCTGGGGGCCAGGGTAGCGGCCCATTTGCGGCGGGAAAACCGGAAGCAGGGGCAGTCCGTGCTGCGATTTTTCGGAGATATGTCCATTGATTATTCCAAGCGGGAGATATCCGTCAACGGTACACAAATTGTTTTATCGCGGAAAGAGTTTGCCATTGTGGAACTTCTTTCCCTTCATGCCGGGCAGGTCTTTGACCGCGAGCGCATTTATGACATTGTATGGGGGTTGGAAGGCGAGGGCAGCAGTGATACGATCATGGAGCATATCAGAAAGATACGGGGCAAGTTCGCTGTGGTATCGCTCCACAATTATATAGAAACGGTCTGGGGGGTGGGTTACAAATGGAATGGATAGGACGTATGAAATGCAAGAAAGCTCTATTTACCATAGCTTTTATCCATCTCTTGATTGCCGCTTTGCTGTCGGTTGTTTCCTTCTGGTTGTGTATAAACTTCCGTGCGCAGATGTCGCCGCATATAGTGAAAATTCAAATCAATGAAGGGGTTTTTGAAGCAGCGGAAAGTGAAATTGCCGCTTTGTCGTCCCGGGAGGTTATTGTGGGAGAGGCCTTATCAGTGCTGCAGATTCTTCTGCCCATTGTCTTTTTTGTGATTGCAATGTTGTCCACGGCTTCCGTGTTTTATCGCCTGAAGCTGGAAAAACCATTGGATATCCTTACAAAGAGTGCGGCCCGCATCATGGAAAACGATCTGGATTTTACCATAGAGGGAGGAGCAGACGATGAACTGGGACAGCTCTGTGCTGTCTTTGAGATCATGCGGCAGTCCCTTTTGAAAAACAACCGTCATTTATGGCTGCAGACGGAGGAGCGGAAGAGACTAAATGCAGCATTTTCCCATGATCTGCGGAATCCTCTGACGGTTCTGAAGGGATCGGTAAAAATGGCAAAGCAGTGTTGCAAAGACAGGCATTGTGTGCAATATGGCGATGCGGAAGCGACGCCGGTCACGGAGATGGGTGGGAAGGACGGTATTCAGGCTAAGTGTGCTGTGCCCGGGATGCCCACTGAGAGGGATGCCATGGAAAAAGAAACCATGGAAGCAGCCCCGGAGAAAGCGGTTCCCGAAACAGGAACCCCGGAAGCAGCAACCCCGGAAACAGACACCATAGAAAAGGGCACCATGGAAAAAGATGCCATGGCCACAGAGTTTCTCATGGAAAATCTGCTGCGCATCGAAAGCTATACGGATCGGATCGAGCGCTATGTGGAAATCATGAGTAAGGTGGGGAAGCTGGAAGAGATAGTGGCTGTAAAGGCGCCTGTTGACTTGGAGGGATTGGCCGGGGAATTGGAGGACGCCATGGAGATCGTGGCGTCGGACAGCGGAAAACAGCTTGATTTTTGTTTTGCCAGGACGGATACCTGTCAGAAAGGGGTATGTATTCTGCTGGACAAAAATATTCTGTTTCAGATTGCGGAGAATCTTGTGACAAATGCGGCTCGTTTTGCAAGGCATCAGATTTACGTCAAGCTGTCCCTCTCCGGAAAGGAGCTTACGTTTGAAGCGGCCGATGACGGAACGGGATTTCCCGCCGAACTGTTGAAAAACGGAGTGAGGCCTTTTTACAAAAGCAGCGCGGATTCCGGGCATTTTGGCATGGGGTTGTATATCTGTGAGCTCCTTTGCAGAAAGCATGGGGGCAGCCTGGCCATGTGGAACCTTCCCACAGGGGCAATGGTGCGTGTTGTTCTTGATTGTAGCAGTCCGGCCAGGGAATGACCAGGATATGAAGCTGCCCTTTTATGAATGTGGGATTGGGTTTACTTTGTAATAAGTCCGGTGCGGCGGAGTTGTTGGCATATAAGGATTGCATATAAGGGGTGCAGAGGAGGATTGTATCTGCTTTTTGATAAAACATATGGATTGGAGGCTGTGGAGGTAAGTATGAGACTAGAGACAGAGAGGCTATATATGAGGGAGATGAATCAGGCAGACTTTGATTCTCTTTGCAAAATCCTGCAGGATGAAGAAACAATGTATGCCTATGAGGGAGCCTTTGATAGTGCTGAGGTACAAGAATGGCTTGACAGGCAAATTGCCCGCTACAAAAAATGGAACTTTGGCTTATGGGCAGTCATCTTAAAAGAAAATGATCAGATGATTGGCCAGTGCGGTTTAACCATGCAGCCTTGGAAAGACGCGGAAGTGCTTGAAATCGGGTATCTTTTCAACAGGGCATTTTGGCATAAGGGATATGCCTTAGAAGCGGCAAGGGCTTGCAAACAATATGCTTTTAATGTTCTAAAGGCAGACCATGTCTGCTCCATCGTCAGGGATATAAACATAGCTTCCCAGAATGTAGCTATCAGAAACGGCATGGAACTGACGGACACATGGACAAAACATTATAAGGGAGTTGATATGCCACATTACCGTTATGTAGCATATCCGTGACAGGTTTCATTTGCAGAGCTTGGGCGGGCCCGGATCCGGCAACTGCGCCGGTTGCTTTTAGCCGGTAAAAATTCCGGAAAAAAAGGCGGAATGGCCTCAAAGGTGGGTCTTGCTTTCGGCAGAAAAATTTCAAATTAGGACAGAGCTTGAGGAAAAATTGAGATTTGGCTTTTATACTCTTCTTATCGAAAAGATAAGGAGAGTATTTTTATGGATATTAAGGTCAAAGATGTTTCAAAGGTTTACGGAGCCGGGGATAACAGGGTCGTGGCGCTGAATCATGTCCACATGGATATCCGAGAGGGAGAATTTATTTCCATTATGGGACCCTCCGGCAGCGGAAAGAGTACCCTGCTCCATATTATCAGCGGATTGGACGCACCCACATCCGGCCAAGTGCTGTACGGGGCCAGGGACATCCACAATGGCAGTGATAAAGAAATGTCTGCCTTCCGGCGCAGGAAAATAGGGTTTATTTTCCAACGGTTTCATTTGCTTCCGGTTCTTTCTGCCAGGGAAAATATCATAATGCCGTTGCTGCTTGACCGGCAGCAGCCGGATGAAGAGTATCTGCGGGAGGTGACGGGGTTATTGGGGTTAAATGACCGGCTGACCCACCTGCCCCATGAGCTTTCCGGCGGGCAGCAGCAGCGGGTGGCTATTGCCCGTGCCCTGATTGCGAAACCAGATATTATTTTTGCCGACGAACCCACAGGAAACCTTGACAGCGGAAGCGGCGGCGAAGTAATGAAAATGCTGTGCAACATTCAGGGGAAACTGAACAAGACACTGGTGGTCATCACTCACGACCCGCGGATTGCAGAAATGGCCGCCAGGCGATTTGCCATTGTGGACGGTGTGCTTTTGTCCGCCGAAGCGGGCACATAGGAGTTAGGCTGAAAAATCATGCTGAGGCACTGATTTTTCAATGGGCAATTTGGGACTGACGCAAAATGCAGCGTTTTTCGTTATTATTTGAGCCGCACAAAGGCGGCATGGGAGATTAGTGTGAAAAATCACACTGATGTGCTGATTTTTCACACGCAAATTTGTGCCGGAGCGTCACAAATTTGTTTGATGGCAGACGCAAATTTAATATTTGCGTCGCCCCGTCGCGTAAACGCTCCGGAATGGAGATTAGTATGAAATCATATTTGAATTTGGCATGGAAAGAATTGAGAGTACAGAAGGTGACTGCAGTCCTGATACTGATTGCAGTCATCATGTCCACGGTTATGACTACGGTGATCGGCCAGTCTATAGGGATCCTGCAGTCCATGCGTGTGGAACAGGCGGCAGGCCTAAACGGAAACCGCTATGCCACCTTCCACCAGCTGACTGAGGAGCAGGCACAAAGGCTTCACGGGGACGGCCGTCTGTATGACGTGGGAGATATGCTGACCATTGGGAGCATGGAGCTTGGAAACAGTGGGTTGACCCTGTTTCTGCGGGAGTACCATGATAACACCCTTGCCATGTATCCGGATGTATGCAGGGTAAAGGAAGGCTGTCTGCCGGAGCATGATAATGAGATTGCTTTGCCGGAGGATGCCCTGAAATATCTTGGAGGGGACATTTCCGTAGGAGATACGGTCACCATGGATCTCACCATCAGTACTATGTCCGGCTATATTTCAGAATATGCCTACAGGGCGGATTTTCTGCTGACTGCCATATTGGAGAACAATTACGTGGGTTATGCCGCCGGGACGGTGAATGGGATTGTAGGCAATGGGGCGGCGGTAAACCTGCTGCCGGAAGCATATTTGCTTTATTCCACTGATTTTAAAACACATAGTAAGGCGGAATTCCAGGATATCGTCGATGACCTTGCTGCCGCGTTGAATGTGGAAGAACGTTATATCCAGTACAATTGGGTGCTTCTCAATGCCCTTGGCATTTCCTATGACGAGGCCGAAGATCCGGGTACCGATCAGGGTTTTCCGTTTATGGTTTTCGCATGTATCCTTGTGGGTGTGTTAGTGCTGGCGGCGGCCGGATTGGTCATCTATAATATTTTGAAAATTTCGATTACAAAGAGAATCGGGGAATACGGAACGCTTCGTGCCATCGGCAGTGAAAGGGGCCAGATTTATCGTCTTGTTTCCCTGCAGATCCTGATTCTCTGCGGCATGGGGATTCCTGTGGGCATGCTGCTGGGCGTTTTCTCGGCAAAGGGTGCTCTGGCCGCTGCCACGGGAATACTGAACCCTGAGCTTTTTTTGGCAGGCAGCACGGCGGAATTGAATGCAGCTATTTCTTCCGCCTCTGCAGGAAATATGCTTTTCCTGTTGGCAAGCGCCGCCGTCACGCTGCTGTTTGCCATGACGGCGGCTTTCCCGGCAGCCCGCTATGCGTCCCATGTGTCCCCCACGGTTGCCATGTCGGGGACGGTAGTTCGGATAAAGAGGAAAATCGGGAAAAACAGGAAGATCAAAAACTTTGAAGCTTATTATGCAAGGCTTAACCTGAAACGGGGGCGGGGCAGGACCGTCATCACAATCCTTTCGCTCGTCATGAGCATTACGGTCTATATTGCGCTCCAGAGCTTTACTTCACTGCTGGATACCAGCAGCGAAGTAAAGGCCATGCACCTTGGGGACTATGCCGTTTCAAACGAAACCACGGGTATCGGAGCCGAAACGGTGGATACAATGAGGGCAAATGAAATGGTGGAAGGCCTCTCTACGTCAAGACTGGCAATTTATAATCCCTATATGGAGGAGGAAGCTCCGCCTTTTGATACAGATCTGGCCCTCCAATCCCATGAGACACTGCAGATTGTCAATGTGGACGAAGAGAGAGCTTTTTCATGGATCCCGGATATGGGGGAACAGGACCGGGAGGATTTCCTTGGGGGGGAGGCCTGCCTTATAAAAAATCCCATTCCATATTCTTACAATGGTGTGGAAGCTGAATTTACGGATCTTGGCGTGGGTGATGTGATAACCCTGGGAGACTTCCGGATGCGCGTGGCGGGAGTGGTGGATGTACCTGTTACTGTCAACAACGAAGGCTTTGTGAATGGAGTGCAGGTCATAGTCAGTGACCGGGCCTACTGTTCTTTAGTGGGAAATGACCGTTATGCCGAAATCTATCCTGTCTTAAGGGAAAATGTAGACCCAGAGTCCTTCGAAAGCTGGTTGGAGGGCTGGTGCGGGGATATCCCGGGAACTCATTGGCTTTCTTACCGCCAGTCGGATGCCCAGATGGAAGAGAGCTTTGAACAGATAAAACTCCTGTGCTTTGTGTTAATTCTGTTTATCGGCATCATTGGGATCCTGAATATTATTAACACGGTCTATAGCAATATCCATACCCGTGTGGCCGAAATCGGTATGCAGAGGGCAATCGGAATGGGCAGGGGAAGCCTGTACAGGACATTTCTCTGGGAGGGCGCCTATTATGGTATTTTTGCATCCGCTGTAGGATCTGTGCTGGGGTATATTTGTGTCCTGTTCATTGGGGCGGCGAAAACAGATGCCCTGCAGCTTGTGGAAGTACCTTTAATCGATATGGGGGAGGCCGCGGCGCTATCCATAGCCGCATGCCTTCTGGCAACTGCAATCCCTCTGCGGGCAATTGCAAAGATGAATATTGTGGAATCCATTGAGAACGTGGAATGACGGAAACAGGAATTGGCAGAAACGTGGAATGACATTCGAGACCACATGGTACAGTCTATAAATAAGGCTATACCATGTGGCCTTTGTGGCGGAAACGAATGAATTTGGGAGATACTGCGTTTGGGCCTTGGGGGAGGTCAGTGTGAAGGAACGGGACAGATCGGTTCTGCATTATAAGAAAGCGGCCGTCTGGCTTCTGGCAGCGGCTATTGCTGCCTGTGTCATAGTGGGGGTCTGCTTCCTGACGAATCCGCCTAGTACAGCATTGCGTTAATCTTGAAGTAAATCAGTGCTTGATGTTTGCGTCAGCGTAAGGCGGAGGAAGGAGGCGATGCGGTGGCATCGTTGACTGACGACAACGCGGCGATGGCGTGAACAGCGAGTGCTGATTACTCAAGAATTAATGCAACGATGTACTAGGGAGTATCAGGTGAGGATTATCATACCTGCCGGCGGTGCGGGAACCATCAGCCGGAGGAAAATTAAAAATTAGTGCGCCGACATGTTCATTTTGCATTGTTTCGCAAAATGGGAACATGCCAGCACACTATTTATCAGTTATGCTTGTGGTTACAATATAAATTTCTTCAACAGTGAGAGCAGTTCGTCCAGGTTTACCGGCTTTGCGGTATGGGCGTTCATCCCGCTGTCCAGCGCATTTTTAATATCCTCGGAAAAGGCATCCGCTGTCATGGCAATGATGGGGATCGTTGCAGCATCGGGACGGCTTAGGGCACGTATCGCCCTGGTAGCATCATAACCACCCATAATGGGCATCCTCACATCCATCAGGATCGCATCATAATACCCCTGTTGGGAAGCCTTGAATTTGTCTACGCAAATCTGTCCGTTCTCGGCCCATTCCAGCTGCATGCCCATGTCAGTCAGCAGCTCATTCAATATCTCCCAGTTCAGGTCGTTGTCTTCGGCCACCAGGATGTGGCGTCCTTCCAGAACCATTTCTTTGGCTGCCTTATCCGGTGCTTCTTCTATGCCCATATATTTTTTCAGGCCATAGAATAAGGTTGATTTAAACAATGGCTTTGCAATAAACCCATTAATGCCTGCGGCTTTGGCATCTGTTTCAAACTCGCTCCAGTCATAGGCGGAGATCAGTATGATTGGCATCTGGTCACCGATAATCTGACGGATCTGTCTGGAAACGGTCATTCCGTCCATGCCCGGAAGCTTCCAGTCCAATAGGATGATTTGGTAATCGTCCTGTTCACGATGGCGTTTTGCTACCATTTCAACGGCCTTTTCACCGCTCAGGGTCCAATCGGCCTGTAAGCCAATGGATTCCAGCGCATCCACTGCCGTCCGGCAGAGAGTCTCGTCATCATCCACCACCAGAATTTTCCACAGCGGAAGAACCATGTCGCTTTCTGAGGAAGGGGCCTTTTCCAGATCGACGGTGACATGGAATTCCGTTCCCCTGTTCAGCTCGCTGTCCACGGTGATGGTGCCGCCCATGGCGTCTACAATATGTTTTGTAATAGCCATGCCGAGGCCTGCGCCTTCGGTCTTATGAACCCGCTTGCTGTCCGCCCTGGAATAAGAATCAAAAACGTGCTTGACAAATTCTTCGCTCATTCCGGTGCCGTTATCCTTGACGGTAATATGTGTCCTGACATATGAACTGCCCTTCTGAGGAGGGGCATCTTCCTGGAACAGGGACAGTTGTATGGTTCCCTGCTCCTGTGTATACTTGACTGCGTTAGAGAGCAGGTTTACCAGCACCTGGTTCAGGCGTACACTGTCACAGTATACATCTTCCGAAGAAATATTGTTAATGTGCACATTGAATTTCTGGCTTTTTGCTTTGACCTGGGCCTGAACAATGCCCACCACCGCTTCAATCACTTCCCGCAGGGAAATCCGCTCTGCGGTCAGGGTCATTTTCCCGCTTTCGATCTTGGACATATCCAATACATCATTAATAAGTCCCAGCAGATGCTTCCCGGAAAGGGTGATTTTCTTCAGGCAGTTCTGTACCTGCTCCTTGTCGTCAATATGCGTTATGGCAATAGCCGTCATGCCTACAATGGCGTTCATGGGCGTCCGGATGTCATGGCTCATATTTGAAAGGAATAAGCTCTTTGCCTTGGTTGCTGCCAGTGCATCTTCACGGGCAACTTCCAGGTCCTTGAGCTGCTGCCAGGACATTTTGAAATAGATGTAAAAAATAAGCAGCATCACAATGAAAATAACCGCGCCCACGCACAATGTGGCAATGGTTCTGCTCTGGTCCAGGGTTTCCACTGTCTCGTTTAACACACCGAAGGGCAGTATCGTGATCAGATGCCATTCCGAGTAGGGAAGCGGTGTGCAGTAAACCTGCTGGCTGCTGGCATCAAGGTTCATCAATCCAGCATAGACTTCCTTATGGTTCATAGCATCGGAAAGCTCTTGGACAAAGGCATCTATCTGCGCCATATCATCACGTTGGTATCTCTGGTACAGGCTGCTGAAATAGTCGGGATATTCCTCATCCATATCGCTTACGATAAAACTGCCGTCACGGCGGACAATGTGGGAATAGATCAGGGCGTTTTCCTCATCCGTCCCAAGCATTACACTGATATATTCTATGGGTACCGCAGCTATCAGCGCCATACTTTTTTGGCCGTTTTCCAAGGGGTATACTGCCGCCACGCCAAAGGCTACTACCTCATTGCCGTTGGCATCCCTTCCTACCGCTACCTTTTTTTCGTTATTCCGCAGGGATTCGAAAAAGGGATCCGGGTCTGCAAGCCGTATCTCAGGCCCGTCAAGCATTATGATCTGTCCGTCCTCGGAGCAAAGTGCAGTATAGTTAAAGTTTCTGACTCCGACCCTGTATATCAATTCATCGTACAATTCGTCCAGGTCATCCATGTCCTCCAGAACAACCTGCACTACCGCTTCCGCCTGTTCCAGCTTCAGGTCGATCAAGGTACGGAAATGAGCGGTAATGTGGTCGTTGATACCGGCCATGTATATATTGCCTACGGTGACAATGGACTGTTCGCTCATATGGTTCATATAGCGTCCCAGGCATATAAACGCCCCGATGCTGACCAGCAGGAGCAGGGAAAAGCTTCCGATCAGAAAGCGTGTCGTTCGTTCCTTGAAAGGATTGCTCTTGTTTTGGGGATTTTGAACGGCGTCGTCTGCTTTTTTTCGAATAGTCATAAATTTCCTTCCTTCATGTGTGCTTTTCATTCTCTATCATCGGTTCTTTCATCAGGAACCATATCGGATCATACTGTTGAAGGCAATGCCCCATATTACTATGATAACGGCAGCTACATTAAAAATTATATCATACTTATATTAAAAGAAAAATAAATTTTTCTAAAATACGCTATAAAAACGCCGCCAGACAGGAAGCCGAAATGCGGTCTTGTCTGACGGCGTTTTGGGATTAAGATGCTAAGCTGCAAAAAACTGTTTATTTTGCAGAAAACTCCGTAATTTACCTGCCGGATCAGTTTTTGTATGCATCGGCAATATGTGCGGCCTTGTCAGGAAATTCGGATTCCAGGCGCATCAAATATTGTATCGTGCTCCCCTCATAGGGCTGCCTGTCGCCAAGCAGGCCCAGTTCATAACAATTACGGATCACATTGATGATACAGTCTTCATCATGGTCTTCTCTGCAGTCCTTGCATTCTTTCAAAATATGGGCAATGGCGGTTTCCAGTTCCGCTTCGTCAAAAATTTTATAATCCATGGTAGGGATATTTTTTATGCCTTCCGGGACCGTTTTCTTCGGCTCCCGCTGGTATTCCTGAATACATTCCTTCGCATAGCCTATTACACAGGCCTTTTTTTGACATCGGATACATGCCGCTTCACTTTTACAGCAATTGTTTAAATCGTCTGATACCAGTTCGGCATTTAATCCGCTCTTGTGTACCTCTGCCATATTAACTGTGACCTCCTGTTTCCGTTTTTTCCGGTTGTCTGTGTGAAAATCAACCATAGAATACTATAGAAAAACGGGTGTGTCAATATGGAAGTGGAACAGAAATGGAATAGAAATGGTATAGAAATGGTATAGAAATGGAATAGAAGTAGAACAGAAGTGGAATGGAACTTCGTATAGAAGTAAAATAGAAGCTAAATAGATACTGAATTGGAGTGAAAAGCTGCCCGGATCTGTTATGAAACGGACTGCATGAATGCCTTGCCCGTTCCGCCCGGATGCATTATAATAAGGATACGATATGTGCATTGTGATATGCATGTGCGCCAGTGAGGACGACAGGCTGCCAGGTGGTTGGAGCAGAATGTGACAGGCAGTCCTGATTTGGATGCCCGGTGAAGGGGGCAGCGGTTTGTGTCTGCGCGTTGTTGGACACAAAGTCGCCTATGTGCAAAGCGGGGGGTTTGCACACTATTAAGCAGCGCAGAAATGGGGATTGGAATGACACACAGGGAAAAGGCGGATATGCTGCTGCGGAGGCAGTATCATTGCTCTCAGGCTCTGTTCGGAGCCTATGCAGAGGATTTTGGGATGGATCTTCAGACGGCATTTAAGATCAGCACCTGTTTCGGCGCCGGCATGAGGCAGGGAGATATCTGTGGCTGTATCAGCGCCTCGCTGATGGTATTGGGTTTGGCGTTCGGCTTTTATGACGCCCAGGACCGGGAACAGGAAATGTACGGTAATCAGAAGACACGGGAATTCATGGAGAAATTCCGGCAGCGTATGGAAGGCGAGATGACGTGCAGGGACATCCTTGCCCACGATATTACTACGCCCGAGGGGAGGATGGTCATTAAGCAGGCAGGCCTGATCCTGAAAAATTGTCCCCGACCCATAAACCACAGCATTGACATTCTGGATGAAATGCTGGCAGAATATGGGAGGGAAGAAAGCAGCATCGCAGGAGCAGGTGGCCATTGGCCACTGGAAGAACTGTCGGACCAGGAAGAGATGCGGGCGATCATGAAACAGAACAGCAAGAGGAATCTTTTCCGCCGGAATGTAAGTGAATTGCTTTTTTCTTCCAGGCAGTCCATTGCTTTTATTCAGTTTGATATCAGGAGGTTTAAGATCATAAACGATCTCTACGGCGAACGGTTTGGTGATGAGGTCCTGTACTATATCAGGAGCCAGTTGAAGAAAATCTGCGGCAGGAGGCAGTACTTTCTGAACCTGCGCAGCGATGTGTTTATGGTGGTGACCGAATTTGAGACAGAGGAGAAGCTGTTGGACTTTGTCCATCTGGTGGAAAATACGATTTCCGTCTTTAAAAATGTGCAGCTGCAGTTTTCTTTTGGTATTTACATAGTGGAAGATAAGAATATGGAGCGGCGCCAGATGGAGGACCGGGCAGCCATGGCGAGAAAGTCCGCCAAAAAGGATGTAGTTTCCCATATCGTATTCTATCAGACCCAATTTAAGGAACTGCTGTATTCCAGAAAATTTATAGAAGAAGGCATGCAGGCGGCCATTGACGACCGTCAGTTCAAGATGTACCTGCAGCCGAAGTACAGCATTGCGAAGAGCAGGATCGTAGGGGCGGAGGCGTTGGTCCGCTGGATACATCCCGACAGGGGAATGATTTATCCCAATGAGTTTATTCCTATTTTAGAAGAAAACGGTTTTATCCGTCAGGTGGATTACTTTATCTGGGAGGAGGCTTCGGCTTTCATTAATCGGTGTGTAGGGGCAGGGATCACGGACTGCCCGGTTTCCGTCAATGTATCCAGGATCCATCTTCAGGATGATGCCTGCCAGAAGGTATTGGGTGAAGTGATAGCAAAGAGCGGTATCCCAAAGGAGCTCCTGGAGCTTGAAATTACAGAGACGGTCAATGACCAGCAGATCAGCAGGAAGGCTTACGAGCTGAAGGAAGACGGTTTCCGGCTTTTGATGGATGACTTCGGAAGCGGCTATTCTTCCCTGAATATCCTGCTGGAGACACCCTTTGACGTGATAAAGCTGGACAAAAAGTTTATTGAGAATATGATGGTGTCCGACAGGGGGAAGCTTATCCTGGAGCAGGTTGTCACTATGGCCCAGAAACTGGAGCTTGGACTGCTTGCGGAAGGTGTGGAGACGGCGGAACAGGTGGAGGCGCTGCGCAGGATCGGCTGTGATCTGGTACAGGGTTATTACTATGCGAAGCCTATGCCTCCGGAGGAATTTTTTGCGCTGTTAAAAGAAGACCGCAATATATAAAATTGACCAAATTTTTACCGGCATATCGCTGCCCATGGATGGGCAGGGCGATATGCCGGTAATTTCTTTGATGAATCCTGTATATTACTGTGCCGCGGTGACGGAAGTGATATGGGGATTTACGCCCTCATACCAGTACAGGAAGCCTTCCATGTCGATTACATCCCCTACCTGCAGATTTTTAACGGCAGTATAGACATCAGTGGTGTTATCGCAGAGGTAGGACTCTACCGTAAAGGTGTATGTATTGCCGTTTATGGAAACGTTAAAGTACAGGTCGTCCCCGTCCTGGCCGGAACCGTCCCACTTGTAAAGGTATGCGGCGCCGCTCTCGTTTGCGGGTTCAACGGTCATGCCCTTGAAGGAAACATACTCGTTCTGGTGGCTGATCAGGTCATCCGTGCCCAGCAGGGAAGTAACGTCAGAGGGAGAGGCGATGTAGGTATCGCCGTCGATGATTTCGAAGGTTGCGTCAATCACTTCCACTTCGCCGGACCACTCGGCCTTGTAGCCGGTCACCTTGATCTTGGTTCCGGGGATCAGCTTTTCATAATCCTCCTGGGAGCATTCCATGTCATACAGGTAATATGCGCCGTCTTTGTCCTGGGCATATACGGTGGCGGTGTCTTTGTTATCCCTGTCTGAGTTGTTCTGGTACCAGGCCTGCTTAGCCTGTACATAAGCTTCGATCACAACCTGGCTGTCTAGCGGGGCTGCTACATACTCGGCATAAGTCATTACACCTTCAGATTTTGTATCAATGTTTGTGTTGGTGCTTGCGTCAGCATTGCTGCTTGCATTGTCGCTGTTATTGGTATCGCCACAGCCTGTAAATGCGAAGACCAATGCAAGAGCCAATGCTAAAACTACGGTTTTTTTCATAATTACCTCTCTTTTCCGAGTGAAGATATGACCTTCACTCTGAACTCCTCATCCTTAATAAACGGAAAATAAGGTTGTTAACAGAAACAATGTTATTATACCTTAAATTTTTCAGAAATCAAGTGCTTTATCAATTTACAAGGTTAAACCGCTGTGCCGGAACCCTTGTCTCGGCTCTTTTTCTTCCACAGTCCCACTCCCATATACAGCAGGATCAATACCCATGCGCTTCCCAGGGCCGCCAGCAGGAGAACGGATGCGGGGGGGAGGCTGCCCAGCTCCTGTTTCCCTGAGGAAGTCCGGCTGGTCTGTCCCAAGCGGTACAGGGAGGTGACGTCTTCAAACAGCTTCTTCATGTACCGGCTGTCTATTTCTTCTTTCCGGCGGGTGGATTTTGCCACATTTTCGATCATCTGCCCGGCAGCGTCCCGCAGGGAGGCGGAGCCGTTGAAGACAGGGGTGACGAAGGTGTTCCCGACATTGTCAAGGAGCAGCTGGGAGGCTTTGAGCTTTACCTCGTAATATGTGTTGTTGTCCTCGCCGCCCCGGGACAGATAATCCTGGTATTCCGCAGAATCACGGGCCAGGGAGGTGACGGGCACATACCCTTCCGTCTCCGCGTAGGCAATCTGCACCCGGTTTGTCAGCAGGTACTGGGTAAAGAGCCAGGAAGCCAGCACTTCCTGGGGGTCCGCTTTGTTAAAGATGCAGATGGAAGGCCCCTGGGAGATCATTTTAGGGTTAGCCGGGTCAAATTGGGGTATGGCCATGACCTCTGTCTCAAATTCCACCAACACATCCTCGCTGATATCCGAGAGAGGGGCATCCGTACCCATCCAGGTGGCCCCGGCGGTGGAATCAATGGCAAAGATACACTGCCCTGCATTCAGGAAATTGGCCGGGTAGCTGGAAATCTTAAAGGTGGAGAAAGCGCCGTTATTTACATGGTCCGCAATGGTGTACAGCAGTTCCTCCGTGGTATCGTTAAAGATCAGGATCTCGCCCTCTTCCGTGGAATAGCCGGCATCCAGCTGTTTCAGCATCTGGATCATCATATTGTCCGTGGACTTATAAAGGAAAGGGATCATGACTTTCTGGCCGTTCACAAGGTAGTTGCCCTCGCTGTCCTGTGCCGTGGCGGCATCGGCTACCTCCCACACGAAATCCCATGTTAAGGTTTCCGGCAGCGTGTACCCCAAGGCTTCCACGTAAGTTTTGTTGACGTAACAGGCCTCCGTGGAACGCATGTAGGGGACGGCGTAATAGTGCCCGCCAAAGGAGCATTCTTCCAGGAATTGGGGGATGATCTCTTCCTTCAGGGGAGCCTCAAACTCCACCCGGCTGCCGCCCAAACCGTACAAGTCATCCGCAAACAGGTCGTCCAACGGCACAACAATGTTGTTCCCGGTGAGGTACGTAGCGATATGGTCGGGATATGTGATGCAGACATTTGGCGTGGTGTTGGTAGCGATATTGGTGATGACATCATTGTAGATTTTGCCGTAATCGGTATACAGGCGCAGGTTTACCGTAATATTGGGGTAAAGCTCCTGGAAATCGGCGATGGCCTGCCGGTAGATATCCGTCTGGGTCTTGTTGGTATCGTTCTTTGCCCAGAAGGTGATCTCGAAGTCCCGGGAGGTGTCGAACTCTTCCGGTATGGTAAAGTCTGCCATTCCCCTTGAACCGTGGCAGCCGGTCAGCGCCAGGGCGCCCAGCAGGAATGCGCCCAGGCAGACTGCTCCGGCATGTGATCGTTTCTTTTGAGTTTTGTTTCTCATTTATACCCAAGCCTTTCCCGCAGGGGACCTTTCCACATGGGAACAGACCCCAACACGTAGGTTGAAAATTTTGGATCTCAATCTTATCCTGATTTCTGCAATCCGGTACAACTTAGTACAACGAATCCTTCATTTTTGATACGTTGGCGCAGAATAATCATCCCATATGCAAGGGTTCCGGTCAGCCCTTCGTGCCGCCCCTTGCCACGCCCTCCATCACCTTTTTCCGAAAGATCAGGAACAGGAGGACCAAGGGGATGGAGATCACTACCACCGCGGCCATCATGGCTGGGATGTTTTCGCGCCCAAAGCCGTTTTCCCGGATTTCCTGGATCCCGTTGGACACCAGGTAGCGTTCCGGGTCATCGGTGATCAGCCGGGGCCACACATAGGAGTTCCAGCACTCTATGACTTTTAGGATGATAATGGTGATCAGCGTGGGCCTGCAGATTGGGACCATCACCTTCCGCAGATAACGCAGGTCGGAAGTACCGTCCACCTTGGCCGCATAGTACAGCTCATCCGGAACCTGGGCGAAATTCTCCCGCAGCAAATAAATATAGAAGACGGAAGTCACGGAGGGCAGGATCAATCCGATAAAGGTATTCCGCCAACCCAGGTTTGTGACAGTGGCAAAATTGGTGATTACCACCAGCTCGTTGGGGATCATCATCAGGGATAGGAACAGGGTAAAGGCAAGGTTCTTCCCTGGGAACTCCAGCCTTGCAAAGGCAAACGCCGCAAGGGTGATGACCGCCACCATAAGCACCGTAGTGACCACCGTAAAGATCAAAGTATTGATTAAGTACTGCCCCAAGGATACGGTGGTAAAAGCATCCGCATAATTTTGCAGCGTGGGCGACAGCGTGAAGAAAGCAGGTACATGCTCCCCATTGTAGGAGCCGTAGCTTTTCACGGAAGTCAGCACCATCCAGTAAAAGGGGAACAGCACGATCAATGCCCATAAGGCCAGCAGGCCGTATATGGCTATATTGCCCGCGGCCCTTTGGGCACGGGCGCTTTTTTGGATCTTATTGTAATCAAATTGTCTTTCCATAGTACCTCGTTTCCGGACTGATTCCTTACATTTCCTGTTACTCTGCCCACGGCGGATAATGCCGGGCAGATTTTTCCGGGGCCGTATATGGCAGGCCCCGCCATCAGAAAGGTATCTTATGAATAATGCACATGTTTCCGGCTGACAAGCAGATTGATGCAGGTAATGGTCAGCACGATGGCGAACAGCAGAATGGCCGCCGCCGACGCGTAGGAGGGATATCCCCCGCTGTCGCCGTAAAGCATGTCGTAGATGTAACCCACAATGGTGTTCATCTCCGCAGCGTTTAAATTGGTGCCAAAAAGCGCCACGGCGTCACTGTATGCCTTGAACGCCCCGATAAACCCGGTTATGACCAGGTAGAAGACAGTGGGGGAAATCATGGGCAGGGTGATCTTCCTGAAAATACGGAACCGGGAAGTGCCGTCCACCCTGGCCGCATTGTAGTATACTTGATTTACGGAAGCCAGGGAACTGGTGAGGATCAGGATCTTAAAGGGCATTACCACCCATATGGTGTAAAAGCACAGGACAAACATTTTTGCCCAGTAGGGACCATCAATGAAGTCCACGGAGTTTCCCCCGAACCAATTGATCAGCAGGTTCACCAGTCCGTCCGAGTAGGCAGTCTTTTTAAACAGGATCATAAACACCAACCCCACTGCCAATGTGTTGGTCACATAGGGAAGGAAGTAGATCGTCTGGAACAGCTCTTTCAAGGGTTTGACGGAACTCAGCGCCATGGAGATCAGGAGGGCAAACCCCGTAGAAAGAGGCACGGTGATCACCACCAGCAGGAAAGTGTTCTTCAACGCCTGCAGGAAATAAGGGTCATGCAGGACGTAGGAATAGTTGTATGTGCCCACGCCGTAAAAGGTCTGGGAGGCGGAGTTATATCCCTCTTCAAAAGAATAGACGAACACGTCTGCCAGGGGATATATCATAAATGCACCCAGGAATAAGAACGCAGGCAGCAGGTACAGCCAGCCTTTTAGATGATGTTTTTCCATGTTTTTTCCTCCATATCTAAAACCGGATCCTCTCCCCGTTCTCTTTTTGGAAAAGGAACAGTTTATGCGGCTTAATGGCAAAGCGTACCGTCTCTGCCGAGGTATCCACGCTGCTTTCCGCATCAATGATGGAGCGTATGGCAGGGTTTTCGCAGCATTTATGGGTGGAAACCAGGCTGATATCACGGCCCATGACTTCAATGCGGCTTAAGTCGCATCGCAGGGGGCCGTCTTCCTGTAACAGAAATCCTTCGGGCCGGATCCCCACGGCAACCTCCTGGTCGGCAACTCCTTTTACATCCATGATCTCGTCTCCGCCGATAGACAGCCTCTCATTTTTCACAGTCCCCTGAAAAACATTGATAGGAGGTGTCCCCAGAAATTTTGCCACAAAGAGATTCACGGGATCGTCGTAGACCTCCTGTGGTTTGCCGATCTGCTGGACTACGCCCTCCTTCATCACCACAATGAGATCGGAAATGCTCATGGCCTCGTCCTGGTCATGGGTGACGAAGACAGTGGTGATCCGGGTCTGTTGCTGTATCCGCCGGATCTCCTCCCGGGTCTGGAGCCGCAGGCGGGCGTCCAGGTTGGAGAGAGGTTCGTCCAGCAGCAGGACCTTGGGCATTTTTACCAGGGCCCGGGCGATGGCCACACGCTGCTGCTGGCCGCCGGAGAGCTCCCCGGGTTTCCGGTCCATCAGCGCTTCGATCTGTACCAGCCTGGCGGCTTCCAAAGCGCGCTCCTCCATCTGGGATTTGGTCAGCTTGTCTGCCCCGCGCAGGTTTTCCAGTGGGAATGTGATGTTCTTCAGCACGGTCAGGTGGGGATAGAGCGCATAATTCTGAAATACCAGTCCCACACCCCTGTGTTCGGGGGGCAGGTTGGTAACGTCGTCTTCTCCAAATAGAATCTTTCCGCCGGTAGGCTTTAACAGTCCGCATATCAGGTTCAGGGTGGTACTCTTTCCGCAGCCGGAAGGCCCCAGCAGCCCCACCAGCTTGCCGTCGGGGATCTGGAAGCTGAAATCATTGACGGCGATGACCTTGCCCGGGTTCTTTTTGCCCCGGCCGGGAAATTCTTTGGTCAGATGTTCTAATACTATTTTCATAGTCCCTCCTCATTTTATATGTCATAAGAGTGTTTCAGGTCGCTGGAAATATGGTCCAGGTCAGGATAGATAAAGCTTTCTGTGATGCCGAACACCCGGAGGCTGTCTATAAAGTATTTTTTCCGGTCCCGGGGGATGATGATCTTATATAAGGTATTTTCGTCGCAGATATCTTCTAAGCGCCGCAGGGAATTATGGATGGTAAAGCTGGCCTGCTGGTAGTACATACGCAGGTTATTCTCCGTGGAATGGCAGGCAAGGATCTTGTCCCGCAGCGCCGGGTTGTGGTGGGAATGCTTAAAGGCAGGCAGCAGCATTTCCTGGCTGGTATCCGCGTCGATGGGGTAAATACAGCGGCCAAACCCTTCCTGTTCATTGAAAATGTCCGGCGCAAGCACCCAAATGCCGGCATCCATATGGGCAGTGTCCTCGTAAGTCTCCGTGGCAAAAAAGGAGGCGATGAGGGGGGACTGGCTCCAGTCCAGCATCCTGGTAGGCAGGCCGTAGTGCTGCATCAGGGACACCCATGCGGCATAATTATGCTTTTCCGGCGGCGAGGTCAGGATCTGTTTGGCCCGGATATAAAAATCGTTGGTAATATACCGCTCCGTGTCCAGCCGCTTCTGGCTGCGCTGGATTGAGGGGACCAATGCCAGGCCGGCATCCTCCACACCCCTGTACCACAGCCGCAGGCCGTGCTTTTGGTACAGGCCGTTCACGAACTGGAGCAGTTCATCGATGGTACGGACTTCTTCTATAATCATATGCTTATTTCCTTTCATTCCCGACTCGTCATACAGAAACCGTCATGGACGATTATTTCCGGAAAACTTACTATCAGTCCGTTTTTTGGGACATGGAAACAACTATGATTATAGGAGATTTTTGGAAGGGACGCAAGGGGGCTGGAGATTTTTGTGGCGCCCGTATTGTGAAAACAAAAGATTTACGGTACAATAGGGGAGATATTTTTGAGCGAGCAACGGGAGGGTCTTATGCCTACTTACAGAATAAGCAAGGAGTACTATGAGAATATGGCGCCGCATCAAAGGGCGGAAATGCTGGAGGCCTTTGACGTGGATGCGGACGGGGACATAGTGATTCCGTATGCGCATAAGGGATATACATGCAATGGCACGGAGATCGAATCCTTAAACGGCGTAAAGGCAGTGAGTATGTTTTCCGGGGCGGGGGGCCTGGATATCGGCACGCAGCTTGCAGGCGTCCCTGTGATGGCCAGTTTGGATATCTTTGAGGACAGTGTCCAGACCCTTCGGCAAAACGATTATTTCAAAAACACATTGCATGAGTGCGGCGATATCACCCAAATTGACGGCAGGCACTATTCCGGCATCCTGAAAAAAGAAAACCCGGAAAAGCTGATCATTGTAGGCGGCCCGCCCTGCCAGCCCTTTTCAAAGGCGGGTTATTGGGTGACCAATGAGAAGAGAAATTCCAGCGAAGACCCCCGCAATATGATCGAACCGTACTTTAAGATCATATCCGAGATTTTGCCGGACGGGTTTGTGTTGGAAAATGTGGAGAGTATCATGCACCCCACCAACTGCCAGGCGGTGGAGGCAATCTATGAAAATATGGGCAGGCTGGGATATAAATGTTCTGTTTTAAGGACAAATGCCGCGGAATACGGTATTCCGCAGAAGCGAAAGAGGGTATTTTTCCTTGCCAGTAAGAAGCCGATCGACGCCAGCCTGAAGCAGACCAACGGGTCGGAAAAGGAATGTGCCGCCAATCCGGGGATGAAACCCTATGAGAGAGTGATCGACTGGATCGGCAAGTTTGACACCCCGGATTATTATAAGGAAGAAAAGCTGGCGGCAGAAGGCAAGTGGGAGAAGGAGCTTGCATGTGTCCCATTTGGGAAAAATTATATTGCGCTGACGGAACGGGCAGGGTATCCGGAGCCTGTGTTCGTGGCAGGGAAGAGATACTGGCTGTCATTGCTGAAATTGCATCCGTTCCTGCCTTCCTGGACGGTCATTGCCAGTCCGGGCCACTGGGAAGGCCCCTTTCACTGGAAGAACAGGAGGCTCAGTATCAGGGAGCTGGCAGCCATACAGACTTTTCCGGACGATTATACCTTTTACGGCAGCGTGAACTCCCGGCATAAACAGATCGGAAATGCCGTTCCCCCGCTGCTGGGGAAAAAAGTTGTGGAGGAGTTATGCAAATGGATATAAGCCAACCGAAAGTAATCAGCCTTTTTTCGGGGGCCGGAGGCCTGGACATCGGATTCGGAAGGGCGGGGTTCCGGACAGTCTATGCCACAGACGTGTGGCGGACGGCATGCCGTACGCTGGAAAAGAACAAAACGGCGGACGAAGTACATTGCGGGGATATCCGGGAGGTAGATTTCAGGGGATTGAAAGAGAAGTATGGTGAGATCGACTGCCTGATCGGAGGCCCCCCATGCCCTCCCTACAGCCAGACCCGCCATTACTTGATCGGGAAAGCGGACGGGTTTGAAGATGAGCACGCAGGATTTGCCGTCCCGGAGTATTTCAGGGCGCTGAAGGAATTACGGCCCAAGGTATTCCTCTTTGAAAATGTGGACGGCTTTGCCTTTAAAACCCATCAATGTGAGTTTGATTTCCTGGTCAGGAAAGCGGAGGAGCTGGGATATCACATTACCCACGAAGTTGTCAATTGTGCCAATTACGGAGTCCCCCAGACCAGGAAGAGGTTCTTCTGCGTGGGAGTGAAAAAGGGATTGCCGGAGTTTGTCTTCCCGGAAGAAACACACGGGGATCCGGAGAAGGCAACGGGGAAGCTGCCCTGGGTGAATTGCGGCAAAGTGATTGGCGATATGGACAGCATTTCGGAAGAAGAGAAAGAGCAAAGGCCGGGGGCAAAGGACTATGATCTCCTGTGCCAGATCCCCCCGGGGGACAATTACCTGTACTTTACGGAAAAAAGAGGATATCCGGAACCGAAGTTTAAATGGAAATCGCGATATTGGACGTTTCTGCTGAAACTGACCCCGGACAGGCCCTCGTGGACCATACAGGCAAGCTTTTCCACCAACCAGGGGCCCTTCCACTGGAGGAACCGGTTCCTGCGGATCGAAGAATTAAAAAGGCTCCAGACCATACCGGATACGTATGAATTGTGCGGTGAGTTTAAAGAACAGTGGCGCCAGGTGGGGAACGCGGTCCCGCCGGATATGGCGTATGTGATCGCTTCCGCGATAAAGGAGGCATATTTTAATGGCTGACAGATACGAAATTAACCATGAGGGACAAATTGTTGTGGGCAGGGCTGCACGCTGCGCCGACCAAAAGAAGATGCTGGAAGATCTTTTCGGCCAATTTGGCTGGACCTGCACCGAGGAAAATCAGGAGGGTTCCTGCCACACCCTCAGGCTGGAGCACAGGAACGGGGAAATAAAAACCATCCATGTGTACAGCGGCACGGTTAGGAATGAGAGCCGCAATGCCTATGAGAAAAAGATCCAGCTGGGCCAGGCTTCGGATCCGAGGACAAAGCCGAAAGAAGAAACGATGATCCTTGGCATATATGTGTATGAGGCGGCGGACTCCTTTCAGGATGCCATATTTGTGGGGTATCCCATTGACGACAGAGTCCAGTACCCTACGAATCCCAGCATAAGGGGAACCTTTGTGAATAAGCTTCTGATCCGGGCGAAATCCTCCGGTTTCGTCTATGATAAGAGCCATAATTCCGTAGGGTTCCGGTCGGAGTTCATCTATTATTATCTGGATAATTTCTACCAGATCCATTATGGGGACGGCGAAGTGCCTGAATTGTCAGATGTGGTTTATGAGGAAGAAGAGGTTTCTCCGGAATTGGTCTTTGAGACGTCTTTACAGGCGGACGAACCCTGGAACTGGATTGTGTTCGGGGCTCCCGGAACCGGTAAAAGCCATACAGTAAATGAGAAAAGGAAGGGGCTGTTAGCACAAAACGAGAACGGTTATGAACGCGTCACTTTCCATCCCGATTATTCCTACGCAAGCTTTGTGGGTACATATAAACCGGTGCCCTGTACGGACGAGGAGGGCAAAGAGGCAATTACCTATAAGTATGTCCCGGGTCCTTTTATGCGTGTTCTGGCTAATGCCCTGAAAAACGGAAGGACAGACAGCGTAAAACCGTATCTCCTGATCGTGGAGGAGATCAACCGTGCCAATGTGGCGGCGGTATTCGGGGATGTTTTCCAGCTTCTGGACAGGAACGGAAGCGGAGCCAGCCAATATCCCATACAGGCATCCGAGGATATGAAGAAGTTCCTCTCGGAAGAATTGCAGTGTCCGCCGGAGCAGGTGGAGAAAATCAGGATACCCAATAATATGTTTATCTGGGCTACCATGAACAGTGCGGACCAGGGCGTATTCCCTATGGATACCGCCTTCAAGAGAAGATGGGATTTTACCTATATCGGTATCGACGACGGGGATGCGGACCTCCGGGGAAAGACGGTGGTGCTGGGCCAATCCTCGCCCCAGAGGGTTGAGTGGAATAAATTGCGGAAGGCCATCAACCGTTTCCTTTCGCAGCAGAAGATAAATGAGGATAAACAGCTTGGGCCGTATTTCCTCTCCAGGAAAATTGTCATTCCCGAGGAAGGGGACGAAATCGCAGAAACCGAGTTCGTGAAAGCATTTCAAAGTAAAGTGATAATGTACTTGTTTGAAGATGCGGCAAGACAGAAGAGGCAGGCTCTCTTCCAGGGATGTCCGGAGGAGAGCAACAAATATTCGGAAATTTGTAAAAGGTTTGAGGAGAAGGGAATCGGCATCTTCCACCCAGATATCCGGCAGGATGCGGAACCGGAAGATTTGCCGGGGACGGAAACCCATTGAGCGACACGGCACGTTTTTCACAGGATCCCGGGGGCGGAGATTTCATCCGCGCTCACCGGGTAGTAGTTTACATCAGAAATGAGGGGTCTATGGTCTCGGAGTTTATGAGGGAACAGAAAAGATACACACAGCGGGAATTGTGCGGCATATTGAAATGCTCTGAGGCAGAGGCGGTATCCCTGATACGGAAGCTGAAAGAGTATGGCGTCTTAAAAGCCGTAAAAGCCTCCGAACTGCAGAAGGATATGACGGACCTGGTGAATGAAGATATAGAGATTGCAGATGTGGAAACGGGCGAGAACGAATATTTTTATGTCCTCACATTTGTGGGCGTTATAGTGGTGGCGGGCCGGGCCTTAAAATGTTATCCCAAGTACCTTCTCCATAGGGAAGAACCCAAGGCGGAGCTCTGCCAGGTGATTAAAGTCCTGAAGAAGTATAACTCCAGGGAACAGATCATACGCCTGTTCCATGAGAGCAGCGAAAGCAGTTCCTTTAACCTGTTGGCGACCCTGACATTTTTGCTGCAGGACTATTATGAGTACGGGGTTTACGGCAATACGGAGGAGATTATTGAAAGAAACGGTTCCGGTGAGATCCTGTGGGATAAGACCATAAATGAGGCCTTTGTGCTGCTTTCAGGCGGCAGGCCTTATTACACAGAGTTATGGACGAAAAACAGGGTAAATGACGACAGGGATTATTTTAAGAGGCTCCACGAATGTATCCTCACCAAAGCATCCGACGAACTCCGGGCGGCAGACCTGCTGGATATTTTTGAGCTGACAGGAGTCAGCCTCACGGAGGAAAAAATAGACGGGTTTGGGGAGAAGGAGTACATACTGTACCGCATTGAAAAAGAGCTGAATACCCAGTTTAACACAAGGAAGCAGCTGGTGCTCCAGGCAATGTACGCATACATTGACCAGAGCGGGAGCCTGGAGGATGCGGAATGCTTTTCGGTCTTCGGGACAAACCGCTTCAACCTTGTGTGGGAAGGCGTATGCAAGGATATCTTGGATGATCAGCTTGAAAAAAGGCTGGAATCACTGGATTTGCCCGTTCCGCTGAACCCCCGGTATGACAGGGCGAATAAGCTCATAGAGCTGATAGAGAAACCGCTGTGGACAGTCACGGGAAAAAGGGCAAAGGATACGTTGATCCCGGACCTGGTTTCCATTTGGAAATCCGTCCGGGGGCATGCCTTCGTGCTCTTTGACGCGAAGTACTATATTGCCAGGCTGGAGGCGGATAAAATGCCGAAGGGGCAGCCGGGGATAGAGTCCGTGACGAAGCAATACCTGTATCAGCTGGCTTTCCGGGAATTTATAAATGACCATGGGTTTTCCTCCGTCAGCAACTGCTTCCTGATGCCGACGGAAGAGGAAGAGGTAGTGGATAAGGGAGAAGTTCGGCTGGCCATGCTGGGGGGCCTGGAACTTCAGAATATTCAGGTAAGGCTTCTGCCTGCAAGCCTGGCTTATACCTGTTACCTGTCCGGGAGGAAGCTGGATGTGGGGGAATTGAAATTATAGGGGAGGGGTAAAAACTTCCCCCTTTACTTTATCCTGCTAATGTGCTAAAATCCAGAAAGTGAGAATTCTGCAGGAAGCACTGCCGGCAGGCAGATGTAATGAGAGTCCTGCGGGAGAGGAGCCGAAGAGAAAAGCGGAGGGAACGCATGGGAAAGGCCCATGCGGGAAAGGCGAGGGTAGGATTATGAAAAAGAAATTGGCTTTGGCGCTTGTACTGGCTATGGGACTTTCCATGGCCGGTTGTGGGGACAGCGCCGCGTCGGGCGGCGCAAAGAGTATGGTTTATGCGGTGGAAGCAGGATCCGCAGGGGAGGCTGTGGCACAGGAGCAGGGTTATTCCGTCAATTCCGTGGCATCCCAGGCGGACGCTTTGATGGAGGTTGCCGCCGGCACTTCCGATGCGGCAATTATCGACCTGCTGATGGCAGGTGCAATGATCGGGGAAGGCACCAGCTACCCCAATCTGACCCATACCGAGGAGCTGACTACCGAGGAATACGGTGTAGGCTGCCGTAAGGGTTCCGATCTGGCGGAATACATCAATGCGGTGCTGGCTGACAGCTATGGGGACGGTTCCATGCAAAAGATTGCCGAGACTTACGGCGTCCAGGAGGCCTTGTTAGAACAGGCAGGGGGTTCCTATGATGCAGCGGCGGACGGGGATGTGGCATACATCCAGGGCAAAGGGACCCTGATCGTGGGAATCACGGAATTCGAACCCATGGATTACAGGGATGCTTCCGGCCAGTGGATTGGCTTTGACGCGGACCTGGCCCGGGTGGTAGCGGACAAGCTGGGAGTGGAAGCGCAGTTTGTTGTCATTGACTGGGATAATAAAATCATGGAGCTGGAGTCCAAGAATATTGACGTGGTATGGAACGGGATGACTTTAACTGCGGAAGTGACAGCGGCCATGGAGTGCACCAACGCCTACTGTAAAAATGCGCAGGTGGTAGTGGTTCCCGTAAAATAGCCATAAATAGCGAGGGAGAACATGTTCTGGACAGTAACACTGGAATTGTTAAACGGACTTTCCACTACTTTTCAAATCTTTATTTTTACTTTGATCTTTGCGCTGCCGTTGGGTTTGCTGATGGCTTTGGGCACAATGAACAAATGTAAGCCGCTGCGTTTCCTGCTGCAGGTTTTGGTTTGGGTGATACGGGGGACCCCTCTGATGCTGCAGCTGATCATTATTTTCTATGGGCCGGGACTGTGGCTTGGGCATAATATCTGGAACGGCAACGAGGCGGGCCGTATCACTGCCACCGTGGTGGCGTTTTCCATTAACTATGCCTGTTACTTCTCGGTCATTTTCCGGGGCGGCATCGAGGGTGTCCCGGTGGGGCAGCGTGAGGCAGGACAGGTGCTGGGGATGACCAGGGGCCAGATCTTTTTCAAGATTACTTTGCTCCAGATGGTAAAACGGGTTGTGCCGCCTCTGTCCAACGAGATCATTACATTGGTAAAGGATACTTCCCTTGCCAGGATCATTGCGGCCTATGAGCTTACTTTTGCAGGCTATTCCTTTATGAAGTCCGCAGGCATCACATGGCCCTTATTCTATACAGGGGTATTCTACTTGATATTTGTGGGCCTTCTGACGCTTCTGTTTAATTATATAGAAAAGAAGTTATCCTATTTCCGTTAAGAGGAAGCGTAACGGGTTGGCGGCATGGACTTAGGAGGAGGTTCCCATGGCTATCTTAGAGGTGAGTCATATTGAGAAGCATTTCGGAAATACTAAGGTTTTGGAAGATGTAAGCTTTTCCCTGGAAGAGGGGAAGGCGCTTGCCATTATCGGTTCTTCCGGTTCCGGTAAGACTACGCTGCTGCGTTGCCTGAACTTTTTGGAGGCCCCGGACCAGGGAACCATTTCCGTGAAGGGGGAAGTGCTGTTTGATGGTTCCGCGCCCCATGTGGGAAGGGAAAAGGAGCTTCGGAAAAAGCGCCTCCATTTCGGCATGGTCTTCCAGTCCTTTCATCTGTTCCCCCAGTACACCGCTTTGGAAAACGTGATGTTGGCGGAGGAAATGCTGGCAAAGGAGCGGGAGGACTATAAATCAAACAAAAGAGAAATCCAGGAGGAGATCAGGAAGCATAGTTTGGGATTGCTGGCCCAGATGGGACTTGCAGAGCGGACGGGGCATTATCCACATCAGCTCTCCGGGGGACAGCAGCAAAGGGTAGCCATTGCCAGGGCGCTGGCGTTAAAGCCGGATATCCTGTGCTTTGACGAACCGACTTCCGCACTGGACCCGGAGCTTACCGGGGAGGTGCTGAGGGTGATCCGCGGACTTGCGGAACAGAACACCACAATGATCATTGTCACGCATGAGATGGCCTTTGCCAGGGATGTGGCGGATCAGGTGATTTTTATGGACGGCGGCGTGATTGTGGAAGCAGGGGAATCCCGACAGGTGATTGACCATCCCCGGGAGGAACGGACGAAGCAGTTTTTGTCCCGTTACAAATGTGAAGGAAATCATTAGTTCGGTTATATTAGTGTGCTGTAGGGTTGCAGATAGTTCTCTCCCTGGCGGGCAGGCATATGAAAGCTTGTTGGCCGGGAGGGATTTTTTTATGAAAAAAGGGGGCAAAACAGTGCTGTTTTACCTTACAAGAAGCAGTGCCCTCTTTACGTAAGTCCTTCTTAAGAGTATAATAATCCTGGAAACGGAGATTTGCGAAGGCAAATCTTGGGCAGGAGGCTGCTATGCAGATTGACAGACAGAAAGCTTTGGGCGCTTTTTCCGCTTATGTGAAGGACTATGATATAGAAGACCCTAAGGTAAAACTGAAAATCGAACACACCTACCGGGTGGCAGGGTTCTGCCAGGGAATAGCCGGGTCGTTGGGGTTGTCCCGGGAAGACACAGACCTTGCCTGGTTCTGTGGACTGCTCCATGACGTGGGGCGTTTTGAGCAGCTCCGCAATTATGGGACATTTATTGACGCGGAGTCCATCGACCATGCCATGTATGGGGCGGAGATCCTTTTCGGGCAGGGAAGGATCCGGGACTATGCGGAGGATGGGAGTGAAGACGGCCTTTTGCGGAAGGTGGTTTCCTGCCACAGCGCATACAGGGTTCCCGAAGAATATGACAAAAGGACGAAGATGTTTGCCGACATACTCAGGGATGCGGATAAGGTGGACATATTGAGGGTAAATGTGGAAACGCCTCTGGAAGAGATCTACAATGTCCCCACTGAGGTTCTGCGGAGTGAGGCTGTGACGCCTCAGGTTTTACAGGCCTTTCAGGAAGGCCATGCGGTGTTGAGAGCCTTAAAGAGGACTGCGGTGGATAATGTGGTAGGGCATATCTCATTGGTGTTTGAGCTGGTATTCCCTGCCAGCCTTCAAATGGTGGAGGAGCAGGGATACCTGGGGCGGCTCATGGATTTCCCGTCGGATAACCCTGAAACGGAGAAAGATTTTGCAGCCATACGAAGACAGATGGCCAAATACATGTGTAACATAAAAGACCGGCTGCCGAAGCAGCGGCTTTTATGAACGGACGGGTTTGGCCATTGTAACTGCCGTTACCTGTTCAGCCATGGAAAATACTGCCGCTATTGACTTTTGGAAATAACCTAATGTAAACTAGTATAATACACCCTAATTGCCCGTATGTTTGGCGCAGGATAAATTTTCAGCCTGCAAGGCGGCTGAACGAGGCGATGCGGTGGCATCGTTGAGTGAAGCCAACGCAGTCAGGTGGAAATTTAAACCAGCGAAACATAGGGATAATTTAGGTGGATTATACTAGAGAGAAAGACGGGAACACAATAATAGGAGAATACCAATGGGAAGTCTGTGGCTCGGATTATTGCTGGCCGGAATCATAGTGGCTTGCCTGCTGTTGGCATTGTACATTAGCAGATTGCCTGAATCGGCAAAATTCTGTTTTATTAAGCCTAAGCTCATAGAGGGTATCTATGAGCCTCTTGTGATGTTGGAAAATATGGGACAGGACTGTCTCAGGCAAATAGGGAATAAATCGGTGGAACTGATCTTTGATATAGATAAGAACCTGCCTGCAAAACTGTATGGCGACGAGAAAAGGCTCCGCCAGGTTATGATGTCGCTCCTGGAGAATGGGATTCAATATGCAGAAACAGGATATGTCAGGTTATTGCTCAAAGTGTATCCCGTGACGGAGAACGATACGATGGAGATGCACGTTTCTGTCAAAGATACCGGGAAAGGCATCAGCCAACAAGAGATAGAGCGCCTTTTTTCTTTTCGGAGGGCACATCGCCCGGGTGAAGGGCAGGAGTCAGCCGGAAACAGCCTGTATGTCTCCCAGAGGCTGATCCGTCGGATGGGCGGTGAAATCCGGGTAAAAAGCGAGGAAGGAAGAGGCAGTGAATTTTGGTTTGCCGTTCAGCAAAGGATAGAGGATCCTGCGCCGGCGGCGGTGATAAAGCTGCCGGAGAACGGAAGAAGTCCGAAAGTCAGCGCGAAATTCAGCAATCCATATCGGGAGGAGGCGCTGATGACACTTCTTAACATGTACAAGATATCTTTTATCCCATATGACATTTTGCAGGATGTGGGCATGATGGCAGATTATCTTTTTACGGATTATGGCGTCTTTTGCGAAGCGGAGCAGGAAATGCTCGAATTGGTAAGGCGCAGGGAGAATATCTGTGTCCTGGAGAATCCTCAGCGAGAACATAAAAAAATAGAAGGTGTCACAATTGTGTACCACCCTTTCTTTTCCTGGAATTTTTGCCGTTTTATAAACAAGGAAGGGTAAAGCGCCATAAAACAATACTGCAAAGGTTAGGATAATCCATGAAAAATTATAAGATGTTGATTGAATATGACGGCAGCCGTTACTATGGCTGGCAGAGGCAGCCGGGCCGTGAGACGATTCAGGGCAAGCTGGAGAAGGTATTGTCCCTGATGTGCCAGGCGGAAGTAGAGGTCATAGGCGCCGGGCGTACCGACGCAGGGGTGCATGCACGGGGCATGGTAGCCAACGCCTGCATGGATACGGAATTGCCCGAAGAGGAGATCCGGGCATATCTGAACCGCTACCTGCCGGATGACATTGCCGTAAAAGAGGTCAGGGAGGCTTCCCCAAGGTTCCATGCACGCTATAATGCGGTGGGGAAGACATATTGTTATACCTGCTGTGACGGAGAGGTGAAATCCGTTTTTGACAGGAAATATGTCACCCGCCTGGAGGAAAAACCGGATTTGGAGAAAATGCTCCAGGCTGCGGATTTATTAAAGGGAGAACATGATTTTCGGAATTTCTGTGCGAACCCCAGGATGAAGAAAACAACGGTGCGCTGTGTGGACCGGATCGAAATTACCCGCAGGGGAAGCTATATCACTTTTACGTTTCACGGAAACGGCTTTTTACAGAATATGGTGCGTATTATGGTGGGGACTCTGCTGGAAGCGGGTTACGGCAGGATGACCTGTGAGGAGATATCCGCCGTGCTGGAATCGAAAGACAGGCAGAAGGCCGGCCCTACCGCCCAGGCACAGGGACTGTGCCTGGTAGGCGTGGACTATTAAAACGGCACGTTACTAAGACTTCAAACAAGCTGTAATCTCAATAAGTTCTAGTGTACTGTACCATTCATTCTGCGCTATTTAGCTGAAAGTAATACTAGTACATCGTTGCATTAATTCTTGAGTAATCAGCACTCGCTGTTCACGCCATCGCCGCGTTGTCGTCAGTCAACGATGCCACCGCATCGCCTCCTTCCTCCGCCTTACGCTGACGCAAACATCAAGCACTGATTTACTGCAAGATTAACGCAATGCTGTACTAGCCTAAATAAGCTTTCAGCAATTTCAGGGTGTTCATCACACCCTCCCGGTGGGAACGCTCATAGCCATGGGAAGCGTATACCCCGGGGCCGATAAGGCCGTGTCTGGCGTCAATGCCTGCGCGAAGGGCGGCATCCGCATCGGAGCCATAATAGGGATATACATCTGCCGCATAGTCAATATGGTTCTTTTTGGCGGCGTTGACCAAAGCCTTTACGGTATCATAGTGGTAAGGGCCGTGGCCGTCCTTCACACAGATGGAAACCTGTTTCTCGCTGCATTCCAATCCTTCTCCCACACATCCCATATCTACGGAAAGCAGTTCCTCCACGTCCCCGGGGACAGACCCGCATCCGCCGTGTCCCGTTTCCTCGAAGACCGTAATGTGATGGTAGACTTTTCGGTTCGGCGTCACATGCTCCTCCCTGAGGTATCTGGCGTACCCCAGAAGGATGGCGCTGCTCAGTTTGTCGTCCAGAAAACGGCTTTTGATGTAACCGGACGGAGTGATCCGCGTGCGCGGGTCAAGGCATACGAAACTGCCGTTGGTAATCCCCAGCTTCTTCACGGATTCCCTGTCCCGGGCGTCTTCGTCCAGCAGAAGCTCTATGGAGTCAAAGGTCCGCTCGGTGTTTTGGTATTCCCCGTTTACATGGATGGAGGCGTCCTTCAGCTGTATGGTTCCCTCATAAATTGTGCCTTCCAGGGTATAGACACGGCAGTTTTCCGTTTCAATGTTGTTGGCATTCAGGCCCCCTACTGGAACAAGCCGCAGCCTGCCGTTTTCTTTTACTTCCGCCACCATAGCGCCCAATGTATCCACATGGGCCATGGTCAGCAGGGCATTTCCATGGCCGCCCAATTCTACGAGGACTCCGCCCTTTTTTGTCCTGGAGGGGGCATAACCCAGGCGGGAGTATTCCTCCATCAGGTAGCCTGTGACATTGTCCGTAAAACCGGAAGGGCTGTCGATGGCCAGAAGCGCGGCCAGCTGTTGAATGACATAATCCATATATTTTTCCATATACACCTCATTTCTGCGCTTTGGAGCGTGCTTGCTCCTGCAAATGGTATTGTACATCTGACAGAAAGCATTTCAGCCACACTTCGGAGCGCATGAAAACAGTCTTGATTTCCGCGGGCAATGGGCCAAGCCACCGGGTTGGCTTAGTGCCGCGTAGTTACGGCCATATGTGCAGCAGCAGGAGGGCAGCAGCGTACAAAATGGCAAGGAACACTATGTTATAGAAAGTGAACACTTTCATATAACTGCCTTTTCGGGCATCTTTCGTATTGCCGTAGCTTTTGAAGGAGATCACGCTGGCCAGGGAGGCTACCAATGTACCCAGTCCGCCGATGTTTACCCCATACAAAAGCGGGCGGGCGTTGGATGTAAAGCCTGACAGCAGGATTGCAGCGGGGACATTGCTTATGCATTGGCTTAAGAGAGCGCCCATGAGCAATTCCTTCCCGCTTATCACCTGGTGCAGGAACTCCGAGACGGCAGGAATCCTCTCCATGTTCCCGATAAAGAGGAAAAAGCATACAAAGGTAAGCAGCAGAAAATAGTCAGCCGACCGGAAAATGCTCCTGTCAATCAAGAATACGGAAACCACCAGCACTCCCAGCATTGCCTGCCAGGGCAGGAGCCGCAGGACGCAGCAGATACAGACCAAAAATAAAGCAATATAACAGCATAATTTCCTCCTCTGGGGAGGCGAGGGGGTCTGCGCCGTATGGAGATCCAGTTCCTCCTTCGGTAAAAGCATTGCGGCAATGAATAACAGGATAAAGGAAACCAGTGTCAGAGGCAGCATATACAGGATAAACTGCCCCATGGACAGGCGGTAGGAGGAATAGAGGTATAGGTTCTGGGGATTGCCGATGGGAGTCAGCATACTTCCCAGGTTGGCCGCGACGGTTTGGAGGACCACTACGGAAATGGTCAGCTTTTCCTGTCCTGCCATGGAGAGAAGCATAATGGCAAAAGGCACAAAGGTAATCAAGGCCACATCATTGGTGATCAGCATACTGGACAGGAAACACAGTCCCACCAGCAGCAGCGTCAGCTGGCGGGTATCAGCGGCCTTTTTCAGGACGGAGATGCCCAGGAAACGGAACGCTCCGATGTTCTGCAGGCCGGAAACCACTAACATCAGGCAGAACAACAGCGCCAGCACGCGGAAGTCCAGGTAAGAGATGTATTCGGCAGAAGGCGGCACAAATACAGCCGATATCAGGGCCAGCAGCGCGGCAATGCACAATACGGTTTCTTTCCGAAAAAAAGCGGCCAGTTTTCTCATTTTCTCAACCAATCCTTTTCTGTTACGGGTTTGGGGTATGCTGTGTGGCAGATCCATACAAAACATACCGCATTGAATTTAATATAGCCTGTGGAACCGAAAATTGCAAGAGCCTTCTCCAAGGTTTGGTAAAAGGCCGTTAAAAAGGATTATGGTGTCTTTGCCAGGCAGAATATTGGGTGAAAGAGGCCGTATGCAACTGCCGGTTGACAAATTTCCAAGCGCACTTGGTAGTTGTCAACCGGCATTTTTGCTATGATTTCCATGTAACAAAACTGGCATCGTGGCCAGGCATGTGTTATGATAATGCTGTGGAAATCTTTCTGTAAACATTATGTTTTCCTGGGCGGATCCGATCGGCGCCATAAGGGATGGAACGTGGAGGAGAGCAAAACACAGAAAATGACATGCCTGTCGGTGCGACATTATGCATGGTGAAAGAGCGGAACGCCGCGAAATTGCAGAAAGGTATGGTTAATTATGATTTTAGCAGAAAAAGTAGCATTACTTCGAAAGAAAAAGGGATGGTCACAGGAGGAGCTGGCGGAACGGCTGGGGATATCAAGGCAATCCGTCTCCAAATGGGAGTCGGGGGCGTCCATACCCGACATTGACAAGATTATTATGTTAAGTAAGCTTTTCCAGGTCAGCACAGACTATCTGTTAAAGGATGAAATGGAGGAGATCGGGAATGTAGTGCAGGAGGACGAATCAGCGGAGGAGCTTCCGAAAAAAAGAAGCGTATCCCTGGAGGAAGCGAACTCTTATATGGCACTTACCAAGAAGCTTGCAGCGCCCATGGCCTTTGTTGTAGCGTTGTTTGTGTGCTGCCCGATACCTTTGCTTTTGCTTGCTGGTATGTCGGAGTTTGGCAGGATCGCTTTGGCAGAGGGACTGGCCGGAGGGATAGGCGTTACCGTTTTGCTGGTTATAGTGGCAATTGGGGTTGCGGTGCTCATATTATGTGGGACACGGCTGGAACACTATAATTTTCTGGAAAAAGAAGTTTTTACATTGCAATACGGAGTGGAAGGTATCGTAAAAAAGAATAAGGAACTGTTTGCAAAGTGTTATAATATCAATGTAGCTGTAGGCGTGGTAATCTGCATTATAGGGGCAGTGCCTTTGCTGATTTCCGCGTCAGTTGAGGCAGATGATTTTGCCATGATTTGCTGTTTTGCCCTGTTGTTGGCGATGGTGGCGGTGGCTGTATTCCTGTTCGTCAGAGTGGGGATGATCCAGGACAGTTTCCATAAATTGCTGCAGTCGGAAGGATTTACGCCGGAACAGAAAATAGCGTCAAAGAAGCTTGCCGCTTTTTCAGGGGCTTACTGGTGCATTGTGACAATCGTTTTCCTGATTGTGTATTTCTACTATAAATATTACTTTTTTTCTGAAAAGCCAATGCATCATATAAATTTGGTGTTGGGGATGATCTGGCTGGTAGGGGGGGTGCTCTATGCGGCAATCCGTATTGTCTTAAATGATGTGGTAGGGAAAAAGGAGAAAAAGGGGTAGGAGGGCGATATGGCTGTCGGTATTTGCATTATTACGGTGCTGGGAATATTTTTCGGTGACTTGTGGATAAAGAATAGGATAGAGAGGACAGGCGGGGAAAAATTTCCCGCCTATCTTGCAGGGAAGAAACTAATCATAAAAAAGTACCACAATACCGGCGCCATGCTGAACTTTGGCGCTTCCAGGAGGGCGGTGGTAACAGGGGTATCGGTTCTCCTGACGGTTCTGATAAGCATTGCTTTCATACTCAGCCTGGGGCATCGGGGCAATCATACACTGCGGGCCGGGTTGGCGCTCCTGTTGGGAGGTTCTTTCAGCAACACCTATGACCGGCTGAAACGCAGGTATGTGGTGGATTACCTGAGTTTTCATGTAAAATGGCCATGGCTGCGCAGAATTGTGTTTAATTTATCTGATTTTTGTATTATAATAGGCTCGTTTCTGACAGTGGCCGCGCTGCCAGACTAAATTTCCATGCAATCTGTTCCTTTATGCATAAAAATCCGGGAGTTTATTTGGTGCCGTAATGGCGATGGGACTTTTAGAATGGGAGGGCAGGCCGGTTTTAGACAGTTAAAGAACGAGAGGCGGACTGAGCAGTTCCGAGGGATAGTGTATAAGCCGGCTTGTTGACTTTGGGATTATGAACACCCGCCAAAGCGGGCAGACGGGAGTTAGATTGAAAAATAAGTCTGATGACTTTATTTTTCAATCGGCAATTTGAGTCAGAGCCTCAAATATGCCCTGATCGCAGATGAGAAATCGCCTGCGCGAATTTCTCATCGCGTGTCATCGCAGTAAACTGCTCTGACATGGAGGATTAGTGTGAAGATTATTGTATCTCCGGCGAAAAAAATGAAAGTGGACACGGACACGTTTCCAGTGGCGGGAATCCCCTGTTTTTTGGAGGAAGCTAAGTACCTATGCTTGGCCATAAGGCAATTGTCCCTGAGTGAGGCCAAGTCCCTTTGGGAATGTAACGATAAACTGGCGGAACTGAACTTCCGTCGTTTCGCAGAAATGGACCTGGAAAAGAACCTGACCCCTGCAATCATGTCTTATGAAGGTTTGCAATACCAGCATATGGCGCCTGCTGTGTTTACGGAAGCGGCGCTGGCGTATATACGGGGACATCTGAAAATATTATCCGGATTCTATGGCGTATTGTCACCTTTCGACGGAGTTGTGCCCTATCGTCTAGAGATGCAAGCGAAATTATCTTTGGATGGAAAGAAAGACTTATATGATTTTTGGGGAGACCGGCTGTGCCGGTGTGTGTCTGAAGAAACGGATGCTATTTTAAATCTGGCATCCAGGGAATATTCTTTAGCCGTTGAAAAGTATCTGTCACCAAAGACGCGTTACGTTACCTGTATCTTCGGTGAACTCCAAGGGGGTAAGGTGCGGCAGAAGGGGACATTTGCCAAGATGGCAAGAGGTGAGATGGTGCGTTTCCTTGCGGAAAACCGCATCATGGAGCTGGGTCAGGCCAGAGAGTTCGAGGGCCTGGGATACCACTTTGCAAAAGAATATTCCTCAGAAAAGGAGTTTGTTTTTTTAAAATAAATAAGGGGGACAAAATGCTAACTTGTAGCATATTGCAAAAGGCAATAAAGTGATAAAATTTAGCAATGCTTTAATCCGATGGCCTATGGAATTAGAAGAGACCTGTTTTTGCATTATGGAATTGAGAGCGATTTGGAGCAGGTTACCCATTTGCAGAAATTTCTGTTAGAACTTGGCAGAGGATTTTCCTTTGTTGCCAGACAGAAGAGAATTACCTTTGACGGCTTCTTGGCCCAACGGCCAAGAAGCATCGCAGGGACCCCTTCCCTGAATTATCATCGTATTTGAATTTGATTTGCGTTCTTATTACATGACAATATTTTTTCATGCAGTAATAACAGTACCGACCTTACCTTTAATAGCGTCCTTTACCCGGTGGATGGAAGTGATGATCACTTTACCGGCAGGGACTTTCTCCAGGTATGTTAGGGCAGCTTCAATCTTTGGCAGCATGGTGCCTTCCCCGAATTCCCTGGCGGCAATCAGTTCCCTGGCTTCCGCCATATCCATATGGCTGATTGGGGACTGGGATTCTTTGCCGAAATCTCTGTACACATACTCCACCCCTGTGAGGATGATCAGCTCGTCGCAGGATAAGTCGGCGGCCAGCTTCCCTGCAATGGCATCTTTTTCAATGACGGCGGAAGCGCCTTTCAGCGCATGCTGCTGTTCAATCACGGGAATCCCGCCTCCTCCGCAGGCGATGACTACCTGATTGGCGTTGACAAGGGCGCGGATCGCTTCGATCTCTACGATCTCTATAGGCTTTGGGGCTGCCACCACACGGCGGAATCCCTGGCCGGGATCCTCCTGCACGTAGTTCCCCTTTTTGATCTCTGTCTCGGCGTCCTCCCTGGACATATAGCGGCCGATCACCTTGGTAGGCTCGTAAAACGCTTCGTCGTAGGGGTCTACGGTGACCTGCGTAAGGATGGTGCTCACAGGCATGGAAATACCGCGGCTCAACAGCTCCGCACGAAGGGAATTCTGGATATCATAACCCACATAACCCTGGCTCATGGCAGAGCAGACGCACATGGGGGCAGGGGTATAATCGATATAAACACGGCGCAGCTCGGTCATGGCCTTGTGTATCATGCTTACCTGGGGTCCGTTGCTGTGGGTTATGGTCAGCTGGTAGTCGGCTTCCACCAAGTCGGCCAGCGCCCTTGCGGTTTTCACAACGGCATCCCGCTGTGCCTCTGTAGTATAACCCAGAGCGTCATGTCCCAGGGAAACAACAGCTTTTTTCTTACTCATAGCAATCTCCGTTCCGCCGCCTTCAGCAGGCGGCACAAGTAGTAAGAGTATTTTTGGAAAAAGAATTAACCTGATTGTAACATAATTACGGATAAAAGCAAAGGCCGGTTGGTTTTTTCCCGATAATCAGCCAATGCGTTACGGAAGGATCTTTTTGTCTCCGAAATATTCCATTAATATTAAGACCAATGCGGAGCCGGCAAGAATGCCGTCCATTATCCCGGCGGGCAGTAAAAACATCATCAATGCCAGGGTGACGGTACAATTGATCACAGATAACCAAAGTCCGTACATTCTGTTTTTCAACAGGCCGATTGCACCGATAAGCCTCAAAAGGCCATACATCGCACCCATAACCGTCATCATGTAAAGATTTTCCTGAAAATATGGAAGCTTGAATGAAAAATACTGGCCCAAATCCCATTTGTCAGTGCCCCAGATCAAAGCCGGTATCATGCAGAATACCCCTCCAATCTCCATGCAGCCACCATGTATGATCATCAATATTGCAGCTGTTTTGTATCTTTTCATAAAATCCCCCTCATTTATTTCTTTTTTGGTAAATTTGCTTTTGGCGGCATAGAAACCTTTATCCAAATCACTTGTTCTGAATCATATGTTTTATGATAAGTTTTATGATAAAGTAAATCGTTCCCTCTGTCAATCACAAGGCGGATGCCGGGTTAAATCTGAAAAAGGGAAATCTGAAAAAGCATTTCAAACAGTTCACACAGCCCGGCCATAATGTGTTATAATAGGTTAAATGTTTTGCGTCTCCTTTTTCCCTTGTAAGGGTCTGCAATGATCTGTGAAGTGGTATAATCAGGGAAATCGTATTTTTAAACAGGTGGTCGCACAATTCAAATTTACGTACTTGGGCCTATTCCCGCAGGGGTAAGGCTCACGCGGGAAAGGCATGGATATAAAATGGAAAAAAACAGACTCTTTACACAGATAAAGGGATTGGTGCATGGAGGCGACTATAATCCCGACCAGTGGCTTGACAGGCCTGATATCCTGGCGGAGGATATTAGACTGATGAAAAAGGCGGGAATCAACAGCGCCACGCTGGGCGTATTTTCCTGGTCCGCATATGAGCCTGTGGAAGGGGAATTCCATTTCGGGTGGATGGAAGAAATCATAGAAAATCTTTACCGCAACGGGATTTACACGGTCCTGGCCACGCCCTCCGGCGCAAGGCCTGCATGGCTGGACGCGGCCTATCCCGAGGCAATGCGGGTAGACAGCCAGGGAGTGCGGGAGCATCATGGGAGACGGCACAACCATTGCATGTCCTCCCCCAGATACCGGGAGAAGGTGGGGATCATGGACAGGAAGCTGGCGGAAAAATTCGGTTCCCACCCCGGCGTTATCATGTACCATATTTCCAACGAACTGGGAGGGGAGTGCTATTGCCCTCTTTGCGCCAGACGCTTTCAGGAGTATCTGGCAGAGAAGTATAACCACGATATTGAACAATTGAACCATGCGTGGTGGACTGCCTTTTGGAGCCACCATTATAACAGCTTCGACCAGATTGAGCCGCCTTTCCGGAATGGGGAGACCAGTGTCATGGGCCTGAATCTGGAATGGAGGCGTTTTACCACCTGGAACATGAACGATTTTATGAAGCATGAGATCGCTGCCCTCCGCAGTGTGACGCCCCATGTCCCTGTGACCACTAACTTTATGCAGCTGTTTGAGGGATTGGACTACCGGAAGATGGCCCCGGAGCTGGATGCCGTTTCCTGGGACAGTTACCCCATATTCCATAATGACAGGGAGACTTTGGCGGAAACGCTTGCAGAGACGGCTTTTCACCATGCCGTGATGCGGGGACTGAAGCGGGAAAAGCCTTTTATGTTGATGGAGAGCACACCCAGCCTGGTAAACTGGCATACTTTTAACAAATTAAAGCGCCCCGGCGTGCACAGGCTGGCCTGCCTGCAGGCAGTTGCCTGCGGCTCGGACACGGTTCAGTATTTCCAGTGGAGGAAGGGAAGAGGATCCTATGAGCAGTACCACGGCGCAGTGATGGACCATGGGGGGACGGATGATACCAGAGTGTTCCGGGAGGTGGCGGAGGTAGGCGAGGCCTTGAAGAAGCTTGCGCCGGTGGCCGGAACGTTGGTAAAAGCAAGGGCGGCGCTGCTTTTTGACTGGGATAACCGCTATGCCATCTGGGATGTGAAGGCGCTTGCCGATGAGACGAAAAAATACGAAGACACCTGTATCGGTATCTGGAAGCAGTTTCTGAAGCTGGGTGTGGAAATGGATGTGGTGGGTTCTGACGAAGATCTGTCCCAATACGGCCTGGTGGTGGCTCCCATGCTTTACATGCTGCAGCCTGGGACGGCGGAGAACCTGAAACGGTTTACGGAGCGTGGCGGGCAGCTGCTTGCCACCTATTTTACCGGTTATGTGGACAGGGAACAGCTGTGCTTCCTGGGAGGCTTCCCGGGGGACGGGCTTTCGGAACTGTTCGGCATTGTCAGCGAAGAGATCGATACCTATTACCCTTCCGACCGGAACCATATCCGGTTTGAGGACGGCAGGGCCTGGGAAGTGGTTGACTATGCCGAGATCCTGAAGGTGAAGGATGCCCGGGTGCTGGCAGAGTACACGGAGGACTTTTACGCCGGAACGGCGGCCCTGACCTGTAAGCAGTATGGCAAAGGCAAGGCATATTATATGGCGGCAAGGGTGAAGCCGGAGGAAATGAGGCCATTGTTTGGGCAGATGCTGGAGGAAGCCGGGATTCCCGTGAGAGAGCTTCCTGACGGAGTGGAATGCCATGTCAGGGAGGGATGTGAAGGCACTTACGCATTTTACATAAACGGCAATGTGGAAAGCGTCACCGTAGAAAATGTCAGCGGTACCGACCAGGAAACAGGGGCACCGGTGGAGGGCAGGCTGGCATTGCCGGGTTATGGTGCGGCGGTAGTGCGGATTGAAAACCATTGCCAATGAGCCGGCTGAAAACACTATGCTGACGTGGAGGAAGCTCTGCAGGAGTCCGAAAGAAAAACCCGGCATTGTGGGAAAACAAAGTCCGGCAAGGAAGCCGGGACAGACAGTGATCTGTCGGGTAAATAACCAAGCCGCTGCAGGAAGGGATTTCTGCAGCGGCTTTTTGCAGAATTTTTCTGTACTTCTGCACGGATCCCAGAGGCGGTTTTTCGCTACCTTAACAGTTCCCCGGTTACCCGGCCCAAAACGTCAAAATATTCTTCAAAGGTTTTCTTGCAGCAGCCGGGGTTTTGGATAACGACGCCGCTGCTTCGCAGTCCCGTCAGGGAAAATCCCATAGCCATACGATGGTCGTCGTAAGTTTCTATCAGAGCCGCTTTCGGCTGGCCGGGATAAACCGTTATGCTGTTCTCGGTCGCTTCGCACCGGATCCCCATTTTCCCAAGCTCTGTAACGATGGCGGCCATCCGGTCACTTTCCTGGAAACGGATGTGGCCGATGCCTGTGATTGTGGTGGGACTGTCCCCGTAAGGGGCAATGGCTGCCAGGGTGATGGCCTGGTCGGAGCAGGCCGACATGTCTGCCGTAATGCCGTGGAAAATACCTTCTGCAGGCGGTTCCACCAAAATGCCGTCCTCCAGGTCAATGGCCTTACACCCCATTTCTTCCAGAAGACGCAGAAACGCCACATCCCCCTGCAGGGAGTCAAAATGCACATTCCCCACCTGTACCGGAATCCCTAAGAGAGGGCTCATGGCATAAAAATAGCATGCGGCGGAGACGTCAGGCTCAATGGGATAATCCTGTGCGCGGTAGGCCTGCCCTGCCGCCGTGCGGTATCCCATGGGAACCCTGCTGTTGGGGCAGTGGGCGCAGCCTGTGCCGTTGCCTTCGCTTACGGCGTGGCCCGGGGCATTACCGCCATTTGTGCTGCCGGTGGATTCTGTGCCGGCGCCTCCCTCCGGAAGGTGAACCGGATCCGTCCCTCCGCTGCAATAAAATAACGGAAGGGTCTTCACACCGAACTGCTCCATCATTTTCACCGTTATGTCTATGTAAGAACGCCCATGTGTTCCTTCTATATAGGTAGTAAAATCTTTTTCGGACAGGCAGGAGGCAATCAGCAATGCACTTAAAAACTGGCTGCTGGAGTCTATGTTTACGGAAATGTGATCCTTTTGGAACCCGTGGCTTTTCAGGGTAAAAGGGAAATGTCCTTCCCGAGGAAATATCCCCTCTTGGGGGGCGCTGCCGGAATGGCCGTAGACCACTTCACAACCCAGCTCCTTCAGGGAATCCAGAAGAGGCGCCATGGGGCGTTTCCGCATCTGCTCTGAGGCATCCATATGGTAAATGCCGTTGGAAAGGCCCAGATAAGCGGTCAGAAACCTTGCCGCCGTGCCGGCGCTTCCGACATATTGCCTTGCCTCCGGCTTAGGGACTTTCCCGCCGTGGCCCTTTACGGTTATGGTCTTTGCGGTTTCGTCCACATCCGTTTCGAAGCCAAGATCCTGTACACACCGGAGGAAATGCCTGGAATCATCGGAAAACAGCGCACCCCGCAGCGTGGAGCTGCCCTCGGCAAGGGTGGCTAACAGCAAAGCTCTGTTAGTAATGCTCTTGGAACCGGGGACGGTTACCTTTACGGGAATGCCCCTGTGGGAGTAATCCTTATGCGCCTGCAGTGCCTGATATACGTTTGGCACGGAATATGTTTGTTCCATCTGGTAACTCCTTTTCTTCTTAACTATATATTACATATTTATCATTCAGTATAAAATAAAAAATAACACTTGACAATAGTGATGCTGCGGAGTAATATACAATCCATAATATTCCTATTAAATAAGTAGGAAATAGAGGCGCCTACAGAGAACGGCATTGCATCACTGTAATACATGGGAAGCAGAAGGGCCATATGATAAATGGTCCACCGGCTACAGCGATACAGGCAGGAATTTAGGCAAGTGAAACATGTGGTTAATGGGTGTGGGTTATCCTACAATGCAATAAGGAAGGAATGGTTATCATGGGAAAGATTTATACAAGCGCAACGGAGCTTATCGGGCATACCCCGTTGCTCCAGGTTAGGAATTATGCCAAAGACCAGGGGGTGACGGATGCTATTCTGCTGGCCAAGCTGGAATATTTAAATCCTGCAGGCAGTGTGAAGGACAGGGTGGCACTGGCCATGATCGAGGACGCGGAGAGGAAGGGAACCTTAAAACCCGGCGCAACTATTATCGAGCCTACATCCGGGAACACCGGAATCGGCCTTGCCAGCGTTGCAGCGGCAAAAGGGTATAAGACAGTCCTGACCCTGCCCGAGACCATGAGCGTGGAGCGCAGGAACCTGTTAAAGGCGTATGGGGCGGAGCTGGTGCTTACCGAGGGCTCCCAGGGGATGAAAGGGGCCATTGCCAGAGCGGAGGAGCTGCAGAGGGAAATACCCGGCGCAGTCATACTGGGGCAGTTTGACAATCCGGCCAACCCGGCGGCCCATGCCGCTTCCACAGGCCCCGAGATCTGGGAGGATACGGAAGGGGAGGTGGATATCTTCGTGGCAGGCGTGGGCACCGGGGGGACAGTCACCGGTATCGGCACATTCCTGAAATCCAGGAATCCGAAGATACAGGTGGTGGCCGTGGAACCGGCGGATTCCCCTGTGCTTTCCGGGGGGCAGCCTGGCCCGCACAAGCTCCAGGGTATTGGGGCGGGTTTTGTCCCCTCCATTTTAAATACACAGATTTATGACGAGATCTTTACCGTGACTACCCAGGAAGCATACGCTGCGGGACGCCTCCTTGCCCATAGGGAAGGCATTCTGGCAGGCATCACTTCCGGCGCGGCGCTGCATGCCGCGGCACAGATTGCCAAAAGGCCGGGGAACAAAGGGAAGACTATTGTGGCGCTGCTTCCGGATTCAGGGGACAGATATCTTTCCACGCCCATGTTTACAGAAGGCTGAACTTGTGGTAAACTGCCTTAAAGACAGTCCGTCAGGGATCGCCCCAAGCAGGTTTCGGGCGAATATGCAGGCAGTGGCGATACGGAATGATAAGCAGGGATGAACTGTCAACTACGGAAAGGTATGAAAATATGGAACCCATTATTCAGATTCAAAATGTCACCAAGACATTTCTGGGAAAGGATAATCAGGTAGAGGCGCTGAAGGGCATTAGCCTGGACATTGAGAAGGGCGATATCTACGGTATTATCGGTATGAGCGGCGCGGGAAAGTCCACCCTGGTGCGCTGCCTGAATTTCCTGGAAAAACCTACAACAGGCACTGTGCTCATAGAAAACAGGGATCTCTCCGCCATGTCCGAGCATGAGCTGCGGAAAACCAGGACGGAGATTGCCATGATCTTCCAGCATTTCAACCTGCTGATGCAGAGGAATGTGCTGGACAATGTGTGCTTCCCCATGGAGATCGTGGGTGTGAGGAAAGCGGATGCCAGGAAGCGGGCCATGGAGCTGCTTGAGATCGTGGGTCTTTCCGAGAAAGCCAAAAGTTACCCGGCGCAGCTTTCCGGCGGGCAGAAGCAGAGGGTGGCCATTGCCAGGGCCCTGGCCAACAATCCGAAGATCCTGCTCTGTGACGAGGCCACCAGCGCCCTGGACCCTACCACCACAAAGTCCATTTTACAGCTGCTGCAGCAGATCAACAGGGACTACGGCATTACCATTGTGATCATTACCCATGAGATGACAGTGGTGCAGGAAATCTGCTCCCATGTGGCCATTATTGACAACGGGGAGCTGGCGGAGCATGGGACGGTGGAGGAGGTGTTTACCTCGCCGAAAACCCCGGCGGCGAAGAAGCTGGTATTCATGGTCAATCCCCAGATGGCGGAGATGCGCAGCAAGAGATGCATCCGGATTGTATTTGTGGAAAATTCCTCCTTTGAGCCGGTGATTGCCAATATGATCCTGGAGTGCAAGGCGCCGGTCAATATCCTTCTGGCGGATACCAAGGATATCAACGGCATTGCCCATGGGCAGATGATCCTGCAGCTGCCCGAGGACGAGGCTGTGGCGGCAAAGATGATCCATTACCTGGAGGAGAGGAAACTGACAGTGGAGGAGGTGGATTCCTATGTGGAATGAGATCGTTACATATTGGCAGGAGGAAGGATCCATTATGACACCTATGGTGAGCTATCTGCTGGAAAATATCTGGGTGACCCTTTACATGACAGTAGTGTCTACTTTGATGGCTTATGTTCTGGGGCTTCCCATGGGTATTGCCATGGTGATCACGGCCCCGGGAGGACTGCGCACCAATCGTGTGATATACAGAATATTGGATTTTGTGGCGAATATTGTGAGAAGCGTCCCGTTTTTGATTCTGTTGATCCTGGCTTTGCCTCTGACCCGTATCATCGTGGGTAAGGGTTACGGCCCTACATCCGTGATCGTGCCCCTGGTGCTGGCGGCGGCGCCCTTCATTGCCCGCATGGTGGAATCTTCCCTGCTGGAGGTGGACAGGGGCGTGGTGGAAGCGGCACAGAGTATGGGGGCAGGCCTTTGGACTATTATCTGGAAGGTGTTGCTGGCAGAGGCCAGGACTTCGCTGATCGTAGGCGCCACCATCGTACTGGGAACCGTCCTTGGTTATTCCGCTATGGCTGGGATCGTAGGCGGCGGCGGACTTGGAGATATTGCCATCCAGTACGGCTATTACCGCGGGGAGAACGGTGTGGCGTGGATGTGCGTTATCCTGCTGGTAGTGCTGGTACAGGGCATGCAATATGTGGGAACTTTTATCTCCAAAAAGACGGATAAGAGAGTACGCTGAAGTTTGATACTTACAGCAATAGCTGTTTAGTATATAGAAGCAGTTCCGGAGCGAAAGTGCCGAAAGAGATTTCCGGAGGCGCCGGCTGAACCGTTTTCACGGAAAGGTGCATTGAAGAATAGACCGGAACTGGAACAGGAGGATAATTTATGAAAAAGAAATGGATTGCGCTTGCAGGCGCAGTGGTGCTGGCGGCGGGAGTATTGACCGGCTGCGGCGGCGGAAGTGATGACAAGACTATCAGGGTGGCGGCAAGCGCCGTTCCCCATGCGGAGATCCTGGAGCAGGCCAAGCCTATCCTGGCGGAACAGGGTTACACTCTGGAAATCAAGGTTTTCGAGGACTATGTGCAACCCAACAATGTGGTGGATTCCGGCGACTTTGACGCCAATTATTTCCAGCACATCCCTTATTTGGAGAGCTTTAACGAAGAGCATAACATGACTCTGGTAAACGCAGGCGGCATTCACTATGAGCCTTTCGGGCTTTATCCCGGAAAAGAGACCGATGTGGCAAATATGCAGGACGCTACCATAGCGGTTCCCAATGACACCACCAACGAGGCGCGTGCGCTGCTGCTGCTTCAGGACAATGGCTTTATCACACTGAAGGAAGGGGCAGGACTGGCAGCTACCAAGCTTGATATTGTGGATAACCCTTATAACATTGAGATCATTGAGCTGGAAGCGGCACAGATTCCCAGGACCCTTCCCGACGTTTCCTTCGGCATCATGAATGGAAATTATGCCCTCCAGGCAGGTTATACCGTGGCAGAGAACGCACTGCTGTTTGAAAGCGCCGAGTCCGACGCGGCAGCAACTTATGTGAATGTGATTGCCGTGAAGCAAGGCAAGGAGAATTCCGACAAGATCAAGGCCCTGGTGGACGTGCTGAAGTCCGACGCTATCAAGGACTATATCAATGAGAGCTATAATGGCGGGGTGATTCCTTTTAAATAAAGAATATCCTGTGGGAAGGCCATGCATTGGCTGGAGAATATTGTTTTGTATGATGCGGCCTCTGTCTCGGCAGAGGCCGATTTTGCGGGTTCGCCTGCCGGAAAAACTCGTTTACAGGCAGGTGCCTATTCTTGGCTGTCACTGATTTAGATGCCGTTTGCGCGGCGGAATGAGAGGAAACATGAAAATTTCAACGAAAGGCAGATATGCGGTGCGGGTTATGCTTGACCTGGCGCTGGATCATACAGGAGAGTGTATCAAGGTCAAGGACATTGCCGCCAGACAGGGCATTTCGGAGAAGTACCTGGAACAGATCATTGCCGTTCTGAACAAGGCAGGCTATGTAAAGAGTGTCCGTGGCGCCCAGGGCGGCTATAAGATTGCCAGGGCGCCGGAGGAATATACGGTGGGAATGATCCTGCGGCTGACGGAAGGCTCCATGGCTCCCGTGGCATGCCTGGATGACGGCGCGGCGGAGTGTGAACGCTGCGATACCTGCGAGACATTGCAGGTCTGGAAGGATCTGTACGCTGCCGTGAATGCGGTTATTGATAATGTGACCATAGCCGATCTGGTGCAGAGGCATCGGAAGCGGGAGGAAATGGCAGAGGGGCTGCGCGGGTAAACTGCGCGGCCTTTTTATTCATGACAATAGAAGACTCGCGAAGCGTGGATTCTATTGTTTTATGCGCAGGCCCGTGCAATGGAAGTTTGCGGGTAAAGGGCCGTGGCGAACCCATGTGGGAAGGCCATGGGTATAAGACGGTATTTTCGTTGAGTAAATCACTCTGTCAATATACTGCCGGGTATGTTAGCATTAAGCTATGTTTATCACGAAGTCGCTTGTGCATAAAGGGAGTGCCTGCACACCTTTTGGGCAGCGCGGAAGTATGGGGTAATATGACCAGGAAAGAGCAAAAGGAAGCAAGAAGATTACAGATTATCCAGGTTACGTTGGACCTATTCGTAGAACGCGGATACTATGGGACCAAAACAAGCCAGATATCCAAACGGGCGGGGATCAGCGAAGGATTGCTGTTCCATTATTTCCCTACGAAAGAGATCCTGCTGGAAGAATTGATCACGATCGGACTGGACGGGATGCGTATGCCCATGGAAATAAATGCAGAAAACGGCCTTGATTTCTTCTGCCAATTTACAAAAATGCTGTTCTCGCAAGTAAAGGACCGTCCGTTTATCGCGCAAATGTTTGTGTTTATGGGGAACGTGGCCCGGGCCCAGGATATACCTGAGAGGTTGCGCAAGCTGGCGGCTTCCGTAGACTCCATCGGGTATAGCCGAAGCAGGGTGGAAGCGGGGCAGCAGGACGGAAGCATTCGGAAGGGGGATGCCTTGGCGCTTTCGAATATGTATTGGTGTTCCATACACGGAATCATGGAGCAGTATGCGCTGCACCCGGAGATCCCCTTGCCGGACCCTTGCTGGGTGACAGATATGCTGCGGAATACAGAAGGATGAGAGAAACAAAACAATTGGGTCAGGGAGGGAAGATAATGGGTGGAAGCAATAAGAAAATTGTGGTCGTAGGCGGGGGCATTGGGGGACTGTCAGCGGGGATTTACGGAAGGCTGGCAGGCTATGACGTGGAAATATATGAAAAAAATCCCAGAGCAGGCGGACAATGTATGGGATGGGACCGGAGGGGCTGTCATATTGACAACTGTATCCATTGGCTTACCGGAACGAAGAAAGGGACTTCTCTCCGCAAGGTGTGGGAAACCGTAGGGGCATTGGATGAACATACGGAATTCGCGGACTGCGACAGCTTCTATACAAGCATGGTTGGGGACTTGCGGGTCACGCTGTGGAAGGATCCGGACAGGACGGAGAAAGAGCTTCTGGAATTGTCGCCGGAGGATGGAACGGAAATAAAGAAGTTTATCCAGTATGTGAAATACGCCATGGAATGTGAAATGCCCGCTGAGAAACCCATGGATGCCATGGGCATCATGGATTACATCCATATGGGCGCTTCCATGGCAAATATGCCCAAGGTAATAAAGGAATATGGCTCCATTGACTTGCAGGGAATGGCAGAGCGTTTCAAACATCCCGCATTAAAAGCATTATTTACGGACTACTTGCCGAAAGATTATGTGGCCAGTTCCTTCCTGGTATCCTACGCCAGCATTATATCCGGTAACGGTGAAATCCCCAAGGGCGGCTCCCTGGCCATGGCAAACCGTATGGTAAAGCGTTTTCAGGAGCTGGGCGGGAAATTATACTGCAATGCCCCTGTGGCCCGTATCCTGATAAAAAACGGGAGAGCAACGGGAATTGAAACGGCGGACCGGAGAACAATATGGGCAGATTATGTGATATCCTCAGTAGACACCATGGAGCTCTTTGCCAACCTGATCGGAAAAGAGTATATGGACGGGAAATGGAAGTCCTGCTATGGGGATATGCAAAAGTATCCTTTATTTACTTCGGTCCAGGCGGCCTTTATGGTAGGGCAGGAAGCCTATGGCGGGAGAGGGACTGTTTTCTTTGACTGCCCTTCTTTTGAGGCAGGCGGAAGAAACATTGACCGGATTTCGGTAAAAAGCTTTGAATATGAGCCGGGATTTGCCCCTGCGGGCAAAACGGTACTTCAAGTAAACATCCCGCAATTTGATAAGGAATACTTTTACTGGAAGGGATTGGCAAGGGAGGAATATGAGCGCCGGAAGGACGGGGTGGTAAAGGCTATCGAAGAAAGGCTGGTGATGCGGTTCCCCGGACTGAAAGGGCACATGGAATTTCTCGATTGCTGGACGCCCGTCACATATGAGAGGTATTGTAACGCATACCATGGGGCATATATGAGTTTTATTACGAGAAAAGGGGTGAAATCTTTCCGTGCCAGGGGAATCGTTAAAGGGGTTAAAAATCTGTACATTGCCAGTCAGTGGATCATGGCGCCGGGGGGCCTTCCGGTTGCGGTGACGGCAGGAAAGTTTGCCGTCTGGCGGATTGCCGGGAAAGAAAAAAGGTAAAATCAGGAAACCGTCAGCTTGTTGTGGGGTCTTTGATTTGCCGCCAACGGCATACACCGTTATCTATTTTCAAGGTATCGATCAGCTCTTTGCCGCCCTTTTCCCTGCGGTAGAGCTGGATGATGCCGATCCCTGCGCCACCTGCCCAGAGAGGGTCTTTTAACCGGTATCCCTCAGGCGTTTCATATCGAAGGCGCATCATCTGTTCCTTGGTACAGCTACAGGATATTTTGATCACGGATGTTTTGTTCTGCGCCATGATATGCCATATAAAGCGTTTGTTAGTCTCTTTTGTTTCCCATTTTTGCTTTGAGAAGAGAAAAGGCCTGATAAAGCCGAACTCATAATCCTCCCCCATATAAGTCAGCTGAATCATCAGCCTGCGGCGGAGAGGGAAAAACAGGAACCTGGGGCAACAACCGTTGACAGCCAACACGGAGTGTTTTAACTCCCGTTCCGTGCGGGCGCTGGAGAGCCTGCCGGAAGTGAACTGTAACAGGGGCCTGGCAAAACTGCGTCCCCAATGCTTGTCCGCATAACCGCAGCTGGTATCGGGGGAAACCTGAAAGGCAATGCCGTCCAGAGTCACCGTTCCGCGAAAAAAGCTGCGGATGCCTTCCCCGTGCCAGAAGTTCTCCAACCCGTTTACCAACCGGAAGAAAGCGCTGCACAGAATCCCGGTGTTGCAGGCTACCGCCTTATGTACTTCCAGATCCCATTCCATCCATCCGGCATCGGACATAAAGGAGCGATGCCTGGCTTCCGAAGGGGAAACCTCCACAAATCCCGTGATACGCTGTTCACTGTAAAAGCAGTCATCCACCTGCATGACCATGGGACTTCCGGTAGTTTTCAGGGAAGCAATGGGGTAGAAGGCATGGAGCTGCCTGCCGTTTTCCCCGTTTTCGTCGGGGAATGCACCGGCTTTCACCATGAGATAGGAAGGCTTCATCCCATGTTTTTTGTAATAGGGATGCTGCCCCAGGATCGGCTGGCTGCCGCCTAACCCGGGGTTTATGATAAAAAATTCCACAAAAAACCTGCGGATTTCTCCGGTCTCCGCCTGCACCCCGGAAAAGGAGTGGAACCAGCGCATATAACCCTTTCGGGCCAGGGAACCCCGCAGCATATATGAATTTCTATTCAGATCGGACTGATTCATCTATCGTCTCGCTTTACTTTTCGCAACAACATTTCGTAGTAGTCTTCTCCATTATAATACAATATCTTGTTAATGACAAGGGTGTCGCATAAAATTAAGAAGTATTAAGAAATTTATAGCTACAGTTCACACGTCAGTCGTACCCAGATAAATTTATGCTTGCATAAGAAGTTATCTGGGTACGAACGGACGAAGGGAGCGCCATTTTATGAGCAAAAACAGCTGTGCAGCAGCGGCGGGCACTGGAAGTGCGGTTTTGCAAATGGCGCGTGTGAACTGTAACAATTTATATGGGTTATGGCCGGGAATGCGGGAAACGAATGGAAAGGCAGCTGATACAAATAAGATGCTTGCATTTTGGGGCGGAAGGATAAATAATAAAAGCAGAGGCCCAATCTCCGGCAAGCAAGATATATGGCCTTGAAATCCATGAAAAATCGGGAGAAACAAAAGACGTGAGCAAATATTTTATAAAAAGATTGTGCTGCCTGCTGACAGCGGCGGGGCTGGCGATGGCCGCGCCCGGCAGCGGCATGCAGAAAGAGACAGGCGTGCCGTCCCTTTTCCGGGATGCCGGTGTGCCCCGGGCTGTCTGCGCAGAGCGGCCCTCGGAGCCGGAACAGGTATCGGAGGGGCAGGACAGCGCTTCCATGGGCAGCGTGGCGCCGTTCAGGGATGACGCGGGGAAGAACATCCAGATGGCGGAGGGGCAGCTGTATACATACTGGGACAATTGCCTGAGCAGGTATGACCCGGTTACTTTAGAGGAAACGGTACTGTACCAGGCGGCGTCTTCCCAGCGTGGGGATTTCTGCATCTGGGGAGATTATATTTATTTTATGGTGGTCCCTAATGTCAGTTCCATCGGTAAGGTCCATGGTTACCTCTACCGGGTGAAACGTGACGGCAGCCAGGAGGCGGTCTGCCTGTCCAGCGTGAAAATGCCGGGGCAGGGGGACCGGGCAGGTTATTACCGGTATTATACTTTGGACACCTATGAAGACATCCTGTATTTGATTGGGCAAGAGGATGATACGGAGAACCTGTATTTCTGCCTGGACAGGGAAGGGAATATATCCCGGGCGCCGGAGAGCGATACTTTGTACGGGAAGTTGCCGGAGGGATATTCCGGGTGGCGCGCCGGGGACCATACCATGTCGTTGCCCTATGCCATGCGGAATTACGGTTATTTCTTTGTTATGAAGGAAGACGGAAGGCTGGTGCGGATGGAGCCTGAAAGCTTGGAGACGGAAGCCTTTACCGCCCTGGATGACAGTGTTGCCGCCCCTGTTTTCACCAATGACGCTATTTTGTGCCGGAAGGGCCTTGTGGGGGACGATTCCTATACCTGGTACAGGATCCCTTTGGACAATATAGAAGAAACGGAAATGATAGGGCAGGGCCCTGCAGGGGAAAGGTTTGTCTTCTGCCATGATGACGGGGTGTACATTGTCTCTGAAAGTTATGAGGGGCCGGCCAGTTTGGTCTTTCTGGACCGGGAGGGGAAAACAGAAACGCGGAAAATTTTCCCTCGGACAGTCTATTCCGATATCAATTACTTTGACGGGACAAATTATTATTATACCGTTGCCGTTAACGGCGAAGAGGTAGTCAAAAGGCTGGGGACGGATGCGGACAGTGAGCCGGAAAAGGTGGCCGATTATGTCAAAGATTCTTACGGCGCTATTACCGTCAAAGAGAACATTGCTTATAGCTGGACGGATGTGCGCACCGGCAACTGGGTGGAACATGAGATCACGGAAGTACGTTTTACGGAGGAAACAGCAGGATTTGCCAGGATCAACGCTTTTCTGGAGGAGCTGTATGCGCAGCAGTCGGCTTCTGCGGAGGAATATAAGGATATCATCAGACAGGAGGACTACGAAAGGGAAGAGGAGGCTGAGGGCCCGATCAATTCCGTGGAACTCTCCGAAAACGTTAATGTATGCTACATGGATGAGAACTATGTGGGGATATGCCTTAACTGGTACGTGTATTTTTGGGGGGCAGTCCACGGCATGCACGGAAGCGTTTATTATATGTTTGACCGGGAGACCGGAAACAGGGTTTTCATTACCGATGTGGTAAAGAACACCCCGGAGGAGATCTGCGAATTGACAGCGCCTTATGTGGAGGCGGTGGCTGCATGGGAGACGGACGAGGAAAAATGGGAGGAGATGCTGCTGGAAGAGGGGCGTTTCTTCCTGTCCGAGGAGGGCATCGGCATTCATTTTGATGTTTATGAGTTAGACTGCTATGCCGCGGGGGAAAAGGAGGTTATTGTGCCCTACAGTATGTTTGAACTGTATTAGGGCATGTTTGAAAATGCAGCGCTGATTTTATGCGGTCTGCGGCATATCGGGAAGTCTGCAGCGGAAATATTACAGATTCTCCCGGATCCGGATGTCAACGGCCACATAATATTGCTCCCTCTCCGGCAGTTCCCCTGTGGTCAGGTAGGTAAAGAGCAGGTCCAGCGGCCGGCTCCCCTGCACCTTTGGCTGCTGGCAGATGACGGCGGATATGATTCCTTTTTTCACCAGTTCCCTGGTGGTGGGGACCATATCGTAAGCCACGATGCACATGCGGCTCTGGCGTCCCAATGCGGTGACGCCACGGCAGCCGCCGTAGACTCCGCCGGCGGCGAAATACAGAGCATTGATCTCAGGATGGTCCCGCAGCAGCCGGAAAGTCCTCTCGTAGCTCTCAATCTCATCATCATGTGCTTCTATGATATCCGTAATATGTATACGGTTCTGGTATGGGCGCAGTGTCTTTTGGAATCCTGCGATACGCTCGGTGTGGCAGAGGATCCGGGAAGAACCGGTGATGATCCCCACGTTGACCTGCCCGCTGGTCATCAGCTGCAGCAGTCCTGCGGCGGTGGAGCCGCTCTTTTCATAATGGCTTCCCACATAGGCAATGCGGTCGGAATTTTCAATGTCCGTGTTCAGCGTCACCACGGGGATCCCTTGTCTGGCGAGGCTGTTGATGCGCTCCCGGATGCAGTCGTCGTTGTAGGGAGCTAGGGCGATGCCGTTTACCTCCTCAGCCATCAGCCCGTCGATGGCCTGCAGCTGTGCTTCCAGGTCCATGGGGATCTGCTTCACGATTACGGCGCAGTTATAGCCGGCCAGCTCTTCCGCCTTCTCGTTTACTCCTGCCAGGACATCTACATAAAAAGGGTTTTCCGGTGAAAACAGGATTACCCCCAGCTTCAGCTTCTTTTTCTGGGCAGCAAGCACCAGGCCGGCGCGGTTGGGTTTGTAATCCAGTTCCTTTGCGATTCTTTTTATTTTCTCCGCGGTTTCGGGATTCACGCTTCCCCGGTGGTTGAGCACACGGTCCACCGTCCCCCGGGATACTCCCGCCAGCAGTGCGATCTCTTTAATCGTTGCCATAGTCCTTCTCCTTATTGACTACTACGCTATCATAAATCGGGGGAAAATGCAAACGGATTGAAGGGTGCAGGAATTTCTTGAACCTCTGCCCGGCCAAGTATATAATGGGAGCATGGCAGTATACCTGTTGCGGAAGGGAATAAGGGAGTATCGGTACGTTTATCATACAGTAAGATAAGTGGAACATCCGCGCATATTGTGCGGCATGCCCGGAATGGAGGGAACTATTGCCAGAACGATAGGGATTGGTAATCAGGATTTTGCAAAGCTGCAGAAATGCCTTGCTTTTTTCCCTGAAAACGGATATGATTAAGAAAAGCGTGCTCGTGCACACGGAGGCAGAAATCATGAAAGTGAGCAATCCGGTCTTAAGCGGGTTTTACCCGGATCCATCCATCTGTGCGGTGGGGGAAGATTTTTATCTTGTGAATTCCACTTTTGCATATTTTCCGGGGATCCCGGTTTTCCACAGCAGGGACCTGGCCCATTGGCGCCAGATCGGGAACGTCCTGGACCGGCCTTCCCAGGTACGTCTGGAGGGTTGCAGGCATTCCCAGGGGATATATGCTCCTACCATCCGATACCACGAAGGGGTATTTTACGTGATTACCACCAATGTATCCGGCGGCGGAAGCTTTCTTGTCACGGCAAAGGACCCTGCCGGCCCCTGGTCGGAGCCGTATTTTCTGGGGGAGGAGGCGCCGGGCATCGATCCCAGCCTTTTCTTTGACGAGGACGGCGCCTGCTATTATGTGGGAACCAGGCCGAACCCGGATGGTGTGAGATACAACGGCGACTGGGAAATCTGGGCCCGGGAGCTGGACCTGGCGGCGATGAAGCTGACCGGGGAAAGCCACATGCTCTGGAAGGGAGCCATGAACGGCGCCATATGGCCGGAAGGCCCTCATTTGTATAAAAAGGACGGATACTACTATCTGTTGATCGCAGAGGGCGGGACGTCCATACATCACAGTGTGATGGCAGCCAGAAGCCGCAATGTGTACGGTCCCTATGAAGGGAATCCGGCGAACCCGATCCTGACGCACAGGCATCTGGGGAAAGACTACCCCATAGTCAATGTGGGCCATGGGGATCTGGCGGCGGATCCGGAGGGCAACTGGTACATGGTCATGCTGGCATCAAGGCCCTGCCAGGGGCATACCAATATGGGCAGGGAAACCTTCCTTGCGAAAGTCGTCTGGGAGGAGGGTTGGCCGGTGGTAAACCCGGGAGTGGGGAAGCTGGAGGAATGTGTGGAGCTTCCTGGGCGGGCCCCCCGGGAGCCGGGGATGGAGCCTCATTTTTCGGAAACCGGGATCTATCCTTTCCTGCAGGAGAAGCTGCCCCTGGAATTTATGATGCTGCGGAATCCTCCCCGGGAGCCGTTCTACCGCCTGGAGCCAGGGAAGCTGCATCTGTGCCTGAGGGCGGCGACTTTAAAAGAAGAGGCCAATCCGTCCTACTTATGCGTCCGCCAGAGAAGACAGGATTACGAGACAGGGGCGGTCATGGAGTTTGAGCCGGAGGCCTGGGGAGAATCTGCGGGGATTGCCGTGGTACAGAATCCCTTTTACCATGTCCGGCTGGAAAAGTGCAGCCCGGAAGGCAGGACACAGATCCGTGCCGTATTGTGCAGGGACGGCCAGGAGGAAACGGCAGGAAGCTGCGAGGTCCCGGCGGGAAGCGTCCTGCTTAGGATCGTGAACCGGGGGCAGAGGGCAACCTTTTCCTGCGAGACGGCACAGGGGGTGCAAACCGTTGCGGAAAATGTGGATATGCGTTTCCTGAGCACGGAGACGGCAGGAGGCTTTACAGGCTGTACCATGGGGATGTATGCTTCTTCCAACGGCGCAGAGAGCACAAATACTGCGGTTTTTGCAGAGTTTTGGAGGATTTAGGAACAGGCGGGAACTGCCTGTAAATCAAAAATAAAGGAGGTTACACATGCTGTACATAGGAATTGATTTGGGGACATCGGCGGTGAAGCTGCTGCTGATGGACAGCGAAGGGAAAATCGTTCATGTAGTGTCCAGGGAATATCCGCTTTATTTCCCCCAGCCGGGATGGTCGGAGCAGAAGCCTGAGGACTGGTATGAGCAGACCATGGAGGGGATCCGGGAGCTGATTCAGGATGTGGATAAGAGCCAGGTGGCAGGGATCAGCTTCGGCGGGCAGATGCACGGACTTGTGATTCTGGACGGGGAGGATCAGGTGATCCGTCCTGCTATCCTGTGGAACGACGGACGTACCACGGAGGAAACGGATTATCTGAATAATGCCATAGGCAAGGAGAAGCTGTCCCAATACACGGCCAACATTGCCTTTGCGGGATTCACGGCCCCCAAGATTCTCTGGGTGAAGAAGAATGAGCCGGAGAACTTTGCCAGGATCGCGAAAATTATGCTGCCCAAGGACTATATCGCTTATAAGCTTACCGGCGTCCACTGCACCGATGTGTCCGACGCTTCCGGTATGCTGCTGTTTGACGTGAAGAACCGCGAATGGTCCCGGGAGATGTGCGAGATCTGCGGCATCAGCACCTCCCAGCTTGCCCGGTGCTATGAGAGCTACGAGAAGGTAGGCACGGTGCTTCCTGAGATCGCACGGGAGCTTGGCATCTCTGATAAGGTTGTGGTCGCGGCAGGGGCCGGGGACAATGCGGCAGCGGCTGTGGGAACCGGAACGGTGGGCGACAATATGTGTAACATTTCCCTGGGGACCAGCGGCACAATCTTTATCTCCTCCAAAAACTTCGGAGTGGATAAGTTTAACGCCCTGCATTCCTTTGCACATGCGGACGGCAGCTATCACCTGATGGGTTGTATGCTCAGTGCTGCAAGCTGCAACAAGTGGTGGATGGATGAGATCGTGGGCACGAAGGATTATGCCGGGGAGCAGGCGTCTATAGAGAAGCTGGGTGAGAACCATGTCTATTTCCTGCCCTATCTTATGGGAGAGCGTTCCCCTCACAACAATCCCAACGCCAGGGCAACCTTTATCGGAATGACCATGGACACGGACAGGGCCGACATGACCCAGGCGGTACTGGAGGGCGTGGCCTTTGCGCTTCGGGATTCGCTGGAAGTAGCAAAGTCCCTGGGAATCGATTTGAAGCGCACCAAGATCTGTGGCGGCGGTGCAAAGAGCCCGCTCTGGAAGAAGATCATTGCCAATGTATTGAACCTGAAGGTGGATGTCATAGAGAGCGAGGAAGGCCCTGCCATGGGCGGTGCCATGCTGGCGGCGGTTGCCTGCGGAGAGTACGGGAGCGTGGAGGAGATCGCGGCGAAGGTGGTTCGGATCATAGACACCCTGGAGCCGGATCCCGGCCTGGTGGAAAAATATGAGGCGCGGTACGCGCAGTTTAAGGAGATTTATCCTGCCTGCAGGCCTTTGTTTGAAATCATTAAGTAAAGACAGTGAAAGCCAGCAGTTTACAATCTTGGTTTGTGTGCCCGCCGGAGCGGGCAGATAGGAGTAAGCATGAAAATTTTATCAGTAAATGACGCCGCTTTCCAAAAGTACGGCAGGGTAGTAACCAATGTGGATTTTACGGAACTGGTACAGGAGATGAAGAAGACCCCTGTCCCCGAAGGCGTGGTCTATGAACCCAGCGTGGAAGCGCTGGAGGCGCTGCCGGTGATGCAGGCGCTGTCTGAGACGGCGTACGGCGAGATGCCGGTTCAAATCGGCTACTGCAACGGGCATAATACAAAACTTAACGCGCTGGAGTACCACAGGGATTCCGAGATCAATGTGGCGGCTACGGATGCCATCCTGATGTTGGGCCTGCTTCAGGATGTGGAGGCGGATCACAGCTATGACACTTCCAAGGTGGAAGCTTTCCTGGTGCCTGCGGGCACGGCGGTGGAAGTGTATGCCACCACCCTCCACTATGCGCCCTGCGGCGTGGAGGGCAACGGTTTCCAGGTTTCCGTAGTGCTGCCCAGAGGGACCAACTATCCCTTGAAAAAGGAGCATGCCAAGGCCTCCGGTACGGCTGCGGACAATGAAGACTGCCTGATCACCGCCGTAAATAAGTGGCTCATCGGCCACCCGGAAGGGGGACTGGATGAGGGCAGCTTCCTCGGGTTAAAGGGGAAAAACCTGGACATCAATGAGTAAATGGCGTTGTTGCCACTGCGTGCAGTAAAGCGCGGCCTGTAAAAACAGAGCCGGGAAAAATATTTCGGTAGTCACCGGGCCTGCAAACGGTTATAATAGATATCAGCAGGAAACTACTAATTTTTAGATTACATATTATTTAGGAGGGATTCTACTATGAACAATTTACCCCAGGTAAAAATCGGTATCGTGGCAGTCAGCCGTGACTGCTTCCCTGAGAGCCTGTCCGTGAACAGAAGAAAGGCTCTGGTGAAGGCTTACACGGACAAGTACGACGGGGCGGACATTTATGAGTGCCCCATCTGTATTGTGGAAAGCGAGATCCACATGGTCCAGGCTCTGGAGGATATCAAGAAGGCCGGCTGTAACGCTCTCTGCGTTTACCTTGGAAACTTCGGCCCCGAAATCTCCGAGACACTTCTGGCAAAGCATTTTGACGGCCCTTCCATTTTCGTGGCAGCGGCGGAGGAGAGCCAGAACGATCTGTCCGACGGCCGTGGGGATGCATACTGCGGTATGCTGAACGCAAGCTACAACTTAAAGCTGCGCAATATCAAGGCTTATATTCCCGAGTATCCCGTAGGGACCGCCGAGGAATGCGCCGACATGATCAATGAGTTCGTTCCCATTGCCAGAGCCATTGTGGGATTGAGCGACCTTAAGATTATTTCTTTCGGCCCCAGACCGTTGAACTTCCTTGCATGTAACGCTCCCATCAAGCAGCTTTACAATTTGGGCGTGGAGATCGAGGAGAATTCCGAGCTGGATCTTTTCGAGGCATTTAACAAGCACGCAGGAGACGAGAGGATCCCCGCAAAGGTTCAGGAGATGGCAGGTGAGCTGGGCGCAGGCAACAAGAAGCCTGAGGTGCTGGAGAAGCTGGCACAGTATGAGCTGACACTGTTAGACTGGGTGGAGGAGCACAGAGGATACCGTAAGTACGTGGCAATCGCAGGAAAGTGCTGGCCTGCATTCCAGACACAGTTCGGTTTTGTGCCCTGCTATGTGAACAGCCGCCTTACCGGAATGGGTATCCCGGTATCCTGTGAAGTAGATATCTACGGCTGCCTGAGCGAGTTCATCGGTACCTGCGTCAGCGCGGATGCGGTAACCCTGCTGGATATCAACAATTCCGTTCCCGCGGATATGTACAGGGAAGCCATCGAGGGCAAGTTCCCTTACACCCACAAGGATACCTTTATGGGATTCCACTGCGGAAATACCTGCTCCAGCAAGCTGGCATTCTGCGAGATGAAGTACCAGAAGATCATGGCCAGAAACCTTCCCATCGAAGTGACCAACGGCACTCTGGAAGGGGACATCATGCCCGGGGACATCACCTTCTACCGTCTTCAGTCCACAGCGGACTGCAAGCTGCGGGCATATATCGCACAGGGCGAGGTTCTGCCTGTGGCAACCAAGTCCTTCGGAGGAATCGGTGTATTCGCTATCCCGGAGATGGGACGCTTCTACCGCCATGTATTGATCGAGAAGAACTACCCTCATCACGGGGCGGTGGCATTCGGCCATTTCGGAAAGGCATTGTTCGAGGTATTCAAGTACATCGGCGTACCTGTAGAGGATTTGAATTACAACCAGCCGAAGTCCCTTCCTTACCCTACGGAAAATCCCTTTGCATAAGGTTTTCAGGCAGGAAAGCAAGGCTGCCCGCAGCGGTTGCGGAAACGGTAAGGCTTAGAATAATCGATATAGAACGAGAGGCAATGCTTATAGCCTCAAAGATACGGTGGGTGGGGATCATTCCCTGCCCATCTTTTTATTTTACGGGAAACTGCGTCCCGGCTGGGGAAGGATGCGGAGCATTCTTTTAAGCGCCGTTTCTGCCGCTTTTTATGCCGGAGCGTGTTTGGAAACCATTGGAAACCATTATAATAGGGCGTACGGCGAGCCGGCTGAAGGATTGCTGTTTTGCCAAACCCCCTTGAAATTTTAAGCCAATCTAATATAATGGGGAATAAGTAACTCGGTTAAATCAAATCGGCCAAAGGGGAAAAGTGGGTTGGCAGCAGGAGGAAATTCAATGAGTGTAATAAATGTCCGGAACCTGACTCGGGATTACGGGGCAGGAAAAGGAATATTCGATGTATCCATCCAAGTAAAAAAAGGTGAGGTCTTTGGATTTCTTGGCCCCAACGGCGCCGGTAAGACTACAACAATCCGACATTTGATGGGATTTATCAAGCCTAAGGCCGGGGACTGCCAAATTGGTGGATTGGATTGTTGGAAACATCGCGACGAGATCCAAAAAAGGCTGGGTTATATTCCCGGGGAAATCAGTTTTTTTGATGATATGTCCGGTAAAGAGTTTCTCAAATTTGTCTCGGATTACCGAAACGCAGGTAAAGATAATCGAATACAGGAAATGCTTGAGCGGTTCGAATTAGACCCGAAAGGCAAAATGAAAAAAATGAGTAAGGGAATGAAACAAAAGATCGGCATTGTGGCCGCCTTTATGCACGACCCTGACATATTGATTTTGGACGAACCCACAAGCGGGCTTGACCCTTTGATGCAAAATCGCTTTATCGAGTTGATTGCAGAAGAAAAAAAGAGGGGTAAAACCATTCTCTTGTCGAGCCACATGTTTGAGGAAGTGGAGCGCACCTGCGACCGGATCGGCATTATCCGAAACGGAAAAACCGTAACGGTTGACTCGGTTGAAACATTAAGAGAACGGCATATGCACACATATACCGTTCATTTGGATTCACCCGAGCTGGCGGAGTGTTTTGCAAGGGACTTTGATGGAATTTGTGATGGCAACGCTGTCACAGTCGCGGCAAAACAAAGCCTTGAAACAATCTTTATGAGTTATTACGGAGGTGAGGGAAATGCTTAGCATGGCTTTATATAAACGAGAGATGAAAGGCAGCTTTAAACTGCTCATCATTTTTGGGGCCGTTATATCTATGTATGTTTCCATTATCATCAGTATGTACGACCCGGAGATGATGGCGACTTTAGACAGCTTTTATGAGGTAATGCCGGAACTGATGGCTTCGGTTGGGATGAGCACAGGGGCAACAAGCCTGATAGGATTTATGGTTTCTTATCTCTATGGATTTATCCTTTTGATTTTCCCTATGGTATTCTGCATTCTCCGGGGCAACGGCCTAATTGCCAAATATGCAGACAAAGGCTCAATGGTCACGTTGTTGGCGGCGCCCGTAAAACGCAGGACAGTGGCAATAACGCAGATGTCTGTCCTGATCAGCGGTATACTGCTGCTTATCCTTTTTACAACCGGGTTGGAAGCGATAATAGCGGAAACGAGTTTTCCGGGAGAGCTTGTAATGCCGGAGCTGTTAAAATTAAATGCCTCCCTTTTATGCCTGCATTTATTTATCGGGAGCATCTGTTTCCTCGCTTCCAGTATTTTTTCCGACACCAAATACAGTATCGCTTTAGGGGCAGGCATCCCGGCGCTTATGTACATCCTTCAGATGCTGGCAAATGCGGGTGAAAAGGCAGAAGCGATCAAGTACGTTACATTCTTTACCCTGTTTGATGCAAATGGCATTGCCGCAAATGAGAGCAGCGCCGTCTTTGGGACATTGGCTTTACTGATTGGCGCCATTGCTCTTTACACGATAGGGACTGCTGTATTTTGCAGGAAAGATTTACATATTTAAGTGAACCTTTATCGTTCTTTCCAAAATAAGCTGTGTATAGGACTTTTATTTTAATATAAACCCCATATATGCCGCCGTTTGTGGATAAAACCACAGCGGCGGTTTTTTGTGCCTGCCGGCTTTACCGCTACAGAACCTGAAATGGCGGAAACGGAGGAATTGGGCTTGCATAGAAACGGCGGGAATGCTTTTCAAATGCTCTCTAAGAAATAAGTTGCAAAAAAGTACATGAAAAGGAGATAATTTCAGCAAAAAAGTACATTGTGCTTTTTCATGGAAGCGAATATACTCTCTTAGAGTATTTTCCAAAGGGAAACCGCGTCTTACCGAGACGGGGCATTCCCGAAACGGCAGTTTGGATAGAGCACGGAGTCGGACGGCTCCGTAAGGAGGATAAAAGGCAATGACAAAAGACATGACTAAGGGCACACCCATGAAACTGATCCTGGGGTTTTCCATACCTTTGTTTTTCGGGTTCCTGTTCCAGCAGTTTTACAGCTTGGTGGACACCCTGATCGTAGGGCGTTTTCTGGGGAAAGAGAATCTGGCGGCAGTGGGGGCCACGGGTTCCGTGAACTTTCTGATCATCGGCTTCTGCATGGGCGTGTGCAGCGGCTTTTCCATCCCTGTCTCCCACAAATTCGGTGCGGGAGACCTGAAGGGGATGCGCAGGGTAGTGGCAAACTGCGTATGGCTGGCGGCGGCTTTCGGGATCCTGATGACCGTACTGACGACCATATTCTGCCGTCACATCCTGGTACTGATGAAGACCCCGGCGAACATCCTGGAGGCGTCCCATGCCTATATCTGGATCATTTTCCTGGGCATACCGGTGACTTTCCTGTACAATATGACCTCCGGCGTGATCCGTGCCCTTGGGGACAGCAGGACTCCGGTAATCTTTCTGCTTATGTCGTCCTTTTTAAATATCGGACTGGATCTGTTCTTTATCATAAACCTCCATTGGGGTGTCCAGGGCGCGGCCTGGGCAACGGTGATTTCCCAGGGAGTATCCGGCGTATGCTGTCTTCTTTATATGATGAAAAAGTTTGAGATCTTGCGGATCCAGAGGGATGAATGGGCGCCTGACCGGCATCTGATGGGATCGCTTTGCGGCATGGGTGTGCCCATGGGACTTCAGTATTCCATCACGGCTATCGGCAGTGTGGTTCTGCAGAGCGCTACCAACACGCTGGGTTCCGATGCGGTGGCAGCGGTGACGGCAGCAGGGCGTATCAGCGGGTTCCTGGCCTGCCCCTTTGACGCTATGGGGTCCACTATGGCTACCTACGGCGGGCAGAATATAGGCGCGGGGAGACTGGACCGTATCAGTAAGGGACTGAAATCCTGTGTCATGCTGGGGGCGGGATACTCGGTGATTGCACTGTCCGTCAGCATTCTCCTGGGGAGGCCCCTTGCCATGCTGTTCCTGGATGCGTCGGAGACGGCTATTATCGGAGATGTGAGATTCTTCCTGATCATGAATACGGTATTCTATTTCCCTCTGGCCCTGGTGAACATTGTGAGGTTCCTCATCCAGGGAATGGGATTCCCCACCTTTGCCATACTGGCGGGAGTGTTTGAAATGCTGGCAAGGGCAATTGCCGGGTTTGTCCTGGTGCCCGTCATGGGGTTTGCGGGTGTGGCCTTGGGAAGCCCCATTGCGTGGATCTTTGCAGATATCTTCCTGATCCCGGCCTATTTCCATGTGCGGAAGGTGATGGGGAAGAGGCTGGCCGGGGCAGGTACACAGGCCATGGCAGGTACGCAGGCCACAGCAAGTACACAGGCCATAGCAGGCACACAGGCCACAGCAGGTAAACAAATTATAGCAGGCACCCAGGACACGGCCGAGGCGCAGGCGCCTGTGGACGAGGATTCTCCCCGGGAAAGGAATCCCCTGCAAAGTAACTCCGGGAAATCCCTGAAAACTCCAAAGCTGCGGTTTCCCGTGAGGCTGTCAAAGCGCTTATTCTGATCCCGGGGCGGATAGAGCATTAGTCATTGACTTTTATTTTTCATACGGTTAAACTTGTCTTAAACTCGCTTTTTCAAAATACATGCGGGCAGAAGGAGAAGACCATGGCAAAACTGTATGTGAATCCGAAAGTAAAGAAAGGGCATATTAACCCTGAGCTTCAGGGGCATTTCTCGGAGCATCTGGGAAGGTGCATCTATGAGGGAATCTATGTGGGCGAGGATTCCGAAATTCCAAACGTAAACGGTATGCGGACGGATGTGGTGGAGGCGCTGAAGGAGATCCGGGTGCCGGTGCTGCGCTGGCCCGGCGGATGCTTCGCTGATGAGTATCACTGGAAGGACGGCATCGGCCCGAAAGAGGGAAGAAAGAAAATGGTCAACACCCACTGGGGCGGCGTTGTGGAGGACAACAGCTTCGGCACCCATGAATTCATGGAGCTGTGTAGGCAGCTGGGATGTAAGACCTATATCAACGGCAATATGGGCAGCGGCACCGTGCAGGAAATGAGCGAGTGGGTGGAATATATGACCTTTGACGGCATTTCTCCCATGGCGGACTTGAGAAAGGAAAACGGCCACGAGGAACCCTGGAGGGTGGATTATTTCGGCGTGGGCAATGAGAACTGGGGTTGCGGCGGCAATATGCGCCCTGAATTCTACGGGGATATGTACCGCAGATACCAGACCTATGTCCGCAATTATGATTCTAAGAACCCCATCTGTAAAATCGCCTGCGGGGCAAACGCGGGTGACTATCACTGGACGGACAAGGTGCTGGAGACTGCTTTTGACCACGGAAGCGGCTTTATGGGTGGAATGTCGCTGCACTATTATACCCTTCCCACAGGTGACTGGAGCAGCAAGGGTTCTGCGTTGGAATTTGACGAGAAGGATTGGTACCGCACCCTTAAGGCGACCCTTAAGATGGAAGAGCTGATCCGTCGCCACGGCGCAATCATGGATCAGTATGACCCTGAGAAGAAGATCGGAATGGTCATTGATGAATGGGGAACCTGGTATGATGTGGAACCCGGTACCAACCCCGGTTTCCTGTATCAGCAGAATACCATGCGGGATGCGCTGGTGGCGGGCATTAACCTGAACCTGTTTAACAAGAATTGTGACCGTGTGAAGATGGCCAATATTGCCCAGATGGTGAATGTGCTGCAGGCAGTGATCCTGACCGAGGGGGAGAAAATGGCAAAGACCCCTACCTGGCATGTTTTTGATCTGTTCCAGCATCATCAGGACGGTGAACTGGTTGAATCCTCCATTGAAACGGAAGAAGTGGGACTGGAGGAAGATTATATGATCCCGGATCTGTCCGAGTCCGTTTCCCTGGGAAAAGACGGCAGGCTCCATGTCACGGTGACCAATGCTTCTCTGTCCCGGAAGGCGGAAGTGGAAGGTTTCTTCGCAGAGACAGCGGTTTCGGCCGTGAAAGGCAGGATCCTGACAGGGGAGATGCATGCCCATAATACCTTTGAGGAACCGGATATGGTACATACCCAGGAATTTACGGACTTCTCGGTGGAGGGCAATCAGGTGCGATTCACTGTCCCGGCGTGCAGCGTACTGCATCTGGAGCTTGAACTGTAAGAATTATTTATGTTATTATAATCATATTGGAAATGTGTATCGAACCCGAAATCTCATGTTTCGGGTTCGGTGCGTATGGAAACGGATTCCAGGAAAACGGATTTCTATGAGCCGCAAGGGCGGCAAGGGGGATTTCTATGTATCATTACAGAGAAACAATGGACAGACTGATAGAAAAAGAAGTCACGGAGGGCAGGGTAAAGGGAGCCAGCGCCCTGGTTCTGCACAGGGACCGGGAAATTTACTACAATGCCTTCGGCTATGGGGACGGAGAGCAAGGGACCCCCATGGCCAGGGATACCATCATCCGCCTTTTCTCCATGACAAAGCCGGTGACGGCGGCAGCCGTAATGATTTTGATGGAGAGGGGAGATATAGACGTATGGGACCCGGTGTCCCGATATATTCCTGCATTCAAATGTCCTAAGGTGTGGAGTGAGGAAAAGCAGGCTGAGGTCCCTGCCGATAGGGAGATTACCCTGTGGGACCTTCTGAATATGACTTCCGGCATTCCCTATCCCGATCCGGCCCATGAACCCGGAAGGCGTATGGATACAGTGCTGAGAGGACTGCTGGCCCGCAGGGCCCAGGGAGAGACTGTGGACACCCAGGAATACATGCGGCAGATTGCCACGGTGCCTCTCTGTTTCCAGCCGGGGGAGAGGTGGATGTACGGATACTCCGCGGATATCCTGGGGGGAATTGTTGAGGTGGTATCGGGAAAGAAATTCGGGCAGTTTTTAAAAGAAGAACTGTTTGATCCCCTGGACATGAAGGATACGGCATTCTACGTCCCGAAGGACAAGCTTCACCGTTTTGCCCAGTACTATGACTGGTCGGAGATGGAAGGGTTGCAGGTTCACAGGGGCAGCCATCTGGGAGAGTACTACGGGGAGGATGTGGCTTTCGAATCCGGGGGCGCGGGACTTGTTTCCACCCTGGACGACTACAGCCATTTTGCATCCATGCTGGTACACAAAGGAAAATATAAGGATCAAAGGATCCTGGGCCGTAAGACAGTGGAATTTATGGCACAGAACCATTTAACGCCCCGGCAGAGGGAATCCCTGGTGTGGGACAGTGTGAAGGGTTACGGCTACGGCTGCCTTATGCGTGTTCTGATGGATCAGGCCGTGGCAGGCTATAACGGTTCCCTGGGAGAGTTCGGCTGGGATGGCTGGACGGGGAATTATGTTGCCATGGATTTCAGCGAGGAGCTGGTATTCCTGTACTTTATCCAGCGCTGTGGCGCCGGGGCGACTCCCGCAGTGCGGAAATTAAAGACAGTTACCTACGGTGCTTTGGAACCGTGACGTCCACATGTTTTGAGGGATTGCAGAGCCGGTTCGTTAAAAATCGTAAGGGGCATATAAATGAACATTTTAACGATTGACAATATTACAAAAGCATACGGGGAACGGAAATTATTCCATCAAGCAAGCTTTTTTCTGGAGGAGGGGGAGAAGGCCGGTGTGATCGGCATTAACGGCACAGGGAAGTCCACGCTGCTTCAGATTATTGCGGGCCTTGAAGAGCCTGACGAGGGCCGTGTGATCATGGCCAATCACTGCATGGTGCGCTTCCTGCCCCAGGATCCGTATTTTGAGGAACAGGAAACGGCGCTGGAAGCGGTGCTGCGTGACAACCGCACGGAAGCCAACAGCAGCTATATCGTTTCGGATGCCAAAGCCATGCTGACCAGGCTTGGGGTGACGGACTTCGAGAAACCCTGCGGGCAGCTTTCCGGGGGACAGAAGAAAAGGCTGGCCCTTGTCTCCGTTCTGCTTTCCCCGGCGGAAATATTGGTGCTGGACGAACCTACGAACCATCTGGACAATGAGATGAGCGACTGGCTTGAGGATATGCTGAAAAAGAGAAAGGGCGCGGTAGTCATGGTAACCCATGACCGCTATTTCCTGGACAGTGTGGCCCGGAGGATCATAGAGATTGACAAGGGAAGCATTTACTCCTATGACGCCAACTATGCGGGATACCTGGAGCTTAAGATGCAGCGTGAGGCCATGGAGCTGGCAAGCCAGAGAAAAAGGGAAAGTATTTTAAGGAACGAGCTGGCCTGGGTCATGCGCGGCGCCAGAGCCAGGTCCACCAAGCAAAAAGCCAGGCTGGAGAGGTATGAAGCGCTGAAGGATGTGGCTGGCTTTGAGCGGGATAATGAGGTGGAAATGTCTTCTGCCAGTACGCGCCTGGGCAGGACAACGGTGGAGCTTCACCATATCAATAAAAGCTATGGAGGGAGGTCTTTGATCAATGACTTTTCCTACATGTTCCTGAAGAACGACAGAGTCGGTTTCATCGGCCCCAACGGAAGCGGGAAATCCACCCTGATGAAGATTATACTTGGTGAGGTTGCGGCGGACAGCGGCTTTGTGGAGCTGGGGCAGACCGTAAGGATCGGTTATTATGCCCAGGAAATCGGCGGGGAGGAAATGGACCCGAAGATGCGGGTGATCGATTATATCCGAAATGTGGCGGAGTTCGTGGACACGGATGAAGGAAAGGTAAGCGCGGCGAGAATGCTGGAGCGATTCCTTTTTGCAGGGGAAGACCAATACGGACTCCTGGGAAAACTTTCCGGTGGGGAGCGCCGCAGGCTGTATCTTCTGAAAATGCTGATGGGAGCGCCCAATGTTTTGATATTGGACGAACCCACCAATGACCTGGACATTGCCACCCTGCGGATCCTGGAGGACTATCTGGACCGTTTTCAGGGGATTGTGATTGTGGTTTCCCATGACCGGTATTTTCTGGACAGGACGGTACGCCGCATCTTCGCAATGGAAGAGGGCAGGTTTGTGCAGTATGAGGGCGGCTATACGGATTATGCAAACCGGAGGAAAGAACAGCAGGATACTCAGGGGATAGAGAAAGATACCCAGGGGAGCGGGAATCGCATCTCGGAGGGGAGGAAAAGTACCCCAGGGGGCAAAAATCATTTTCCGGGGGAAAGGGAAAATGCCCCAGGGATAAAAGAGAATGCCGGGAAAAAAGACTGGAAAATGGGCCAGAAGCGTAAGCTCAGGTTTACCTATCAGGAGCAGAAGGACTACGAAACCATTGAGGGGGATATGGCGGCGCTGGAGGAAGAAATACGACGCCTGGATCAGGACATGCTGAAATATTCCAGTGATTTTGTCAAACTGGGCGAGCTTTCGAAGCAAAAGGAAGCGGCAGAAAAAGCATTGGAAGACAAAATGGAGCGCTGGATGTACCTGGAAGACTTAGCGGCAAGAATAGAAAACGGCGAGACGGTTGGGGAGTAGCCAACTGTCTTGCCATTTTGATTTTTGAGCCTTCCTGCCGTTTGCTATATGCCTGTACCGGAATTACGGTTTTAAAAAATCTGCATTATTCGTCTAAGGAAGAGTTTTCCGCCGCAACAGCCGAAGTGACGGAAGCGACCACAGCGATCACAACCGCAATGATAATGATTAAAAGTCCTCCGCCTAATATGAGAAACATTCCACTCGCATTCATAATGATCCACCCTTTCTATCGTTTCATCCCAGTGTACTGACCGTATTACATTTCGCAAAATATCTTGCCTGAATTTCCATCTGCAGCGTTAGATTTCCTAGACGTAGCCACCACTACGCCGTCGGAAATCTGCCTTGCAGGCTGAAAATTCATTCTGCGCTATTTAGCTGAACGTAATCTGGTTAGCACACTAGTACCACGAATATTAATCAACTGACATCTTGGCTTGCCTGATTTATCATCTGTTTCGTCGGTCTCCGCCTTGCATATGAAAGAATCATTCTGCGCCAATGTATCAGAAATTATTTATTTTATTAGTATACCATTTCTCTTTCGAAACTACAACCGGCAATTCTTATTTTTGACGTGCGATGAACAGGAAATAGTTACAGTTCACATGCGCCATTCGCAAAACCGCACTTTCAGTGCCCGCCGCTGCTGCGCAGCTGTTTTTGCTCATAAAATGGCGCTCCCTTCGTCCGTTCGCACCCAGATAACTTCTTATACAAGCATAAATTTATCTGGGTACGACTGACGTGTGAACTGTAACAGGAAATGATTACTGCACAAACCGTAATTTTCTTAAATTGGGTCTTGACATTTGCCGCCTGTAGGTGTAAATTGACAATTACTTAGTGAAAAGGCCAATATCTAAGTGTCTGACTTATCCGGCTGGTTCAGCCATAATTACCATTTGTGATACCGATACCGTGATTTCCGGGATACAAGTGCACTGTGTTTTGGATATGAAATCGGTTGGGAGGAGGAGTAAAAGTACGGAAAAGGAAAAAGTGAAAACGGAAGATCTGCTGCAGCAGTTGGTGGACGATTACACCACGCAAAAACAGCATTCGCTGATGCAGATGAAGAAAGGGCAGCTGACAAAAGAGCTTTTTCTGTCGGAGGCATCCGCCCATATCCAAACCTATTACAGGCTTGCGGATGAAGAGCGGGAACGGCTTCTGGAGGAGTTTGAACAGTATATCTTCGGATATTCAAGGCTGTCTTCCCTGATAGACGACAGGACGGTTTCCGACATCAGGGTGGTGGGATATGACAATATCCGCGTCAAACGCAAAGGGAGGAGAACGACGGCAGGCATAGGCTTCTCTTCCCCAAAGGAATACCGCCAGTTTATAGACTATATTGCCACCAGGAATCAGGTAAATATTTCAAATCTAAATGCCATTCAACGATTTACGGACAATGAAAGCCATCCCGATTTTATCCTGCGGTTTACGCTTTCCATGCCCCTCGTCAATACCTACAATGAACCTTATCTCTGTATTCGTAAGGTTCCTAAAGTATTTCCCCAAATCAAAGAATTGATACAACAGAATATGATGGACCGTGATACCGCAGAGCTGCTGGTAAAAAGATTCCGGCAGGGATCCACCCTGATCTGCGGAGGGAATTCCTCCGGTAAGACTACTTTGCTGAATGCCCTCAAGGAAACGCTTCCGGACGATGTAGCGGTGCTGGTGACACAACAGGCAGATGAGCTGACCACCATGTTTCATCCGGATATGATGTTTTTGCATTCCCTGCCGGGCACGGGGGAACAGCAGGTCAGTTATAGCCTGGAGCATATCAGCATCGCCGGACTGACGATGGATGTGGATTTCTTTATAATCGGGGAAGTCAAAGGCGGGGAGGCGCTTTATCTGCTGAACGCCGCATATACCGGGCAGCTGTGCGCTGCTACCATACATGCGCCGTCGGCGGAACGGGCGCCGGACAAGCTGGTGGACTATGCCATGTATGAAAGCCGGTATTCCCGGGATGAACTGATGCGGATGATGGATTGTTTTCAGACATTGGTATTTATGGAGCATTACCGGGTAAAGGAGATTTATGCCTGCAGTGGGTGGAGTGAAAAGCACCGCAATTTAATATTTGAACAAATCTTTTAGAAATATTTTGGGAGGTATGGAGATGTTGAAAGTAATAATATTCGGCTGTCTGTCAGCAGGTTTTTACCTGATATTTTACCAGGGAAGGGTATTGGCGTGGGTCAGCGGGATCCTGAAGAAGACGCAGACGGACCTGGATTTGGCGGCAAGGCAGAGAGGGTTGGAAAACCGGAAACAGCTTTTGGAGCTGCAGGAGAATCATTCTCTGTGGTTCCGGCTGGAACGTCTGTTGTACTACAGCGGCATCAGGCAACGTTTCCCGGCTGTCACCGCGGAAATCTGGGTGGCAGGGGAGCTGGCGGCAATGGGGACTTTGTTTCTGGTGGCTGTGGTTTTCGGCGGCATTAAAGCAGCCTTGTTGGCCGTGGGGGCGGCAATGGGAGTGGAGGCAGTGGCACTGCGGTTTCTGCGGGCCAGGAACCTTCGCAGGGTAAATGAGAGCTTGATGAAGCTGTTGGATTTCCTGGGGAATTACAGCATTACGGCTTCGGAAGTGACCGGCACATTGGATCAGGTGAGCAGATATATGGAGGATCCTATTAAGACGGCCCTGGAGGAATGTTATCTGGAGGCACAGGTCACCGGAGATACGGGATTGGCGCTGCTGTCAATGGCAGATAAGGTGGAACATCCGAAGTTCCAGGAGCTGGCAAGAAATATGGAAATCAGCATCCGCTATTGTGCGGATATGACTGCGCTGGTGGGCAGCAGCCGTAGGAGCTTACGGGAGCATTTACGGGTATCCCAGGAGCGGAAGTCCATGATGCGGGAAGCGGTAGTCAATATGTCGCTGCTGCTGATAATGTCCCTGGCGGTATTGCTGACAGTGGGGCATATGATCAATCTGTCTTTCCGGGAGCTTGTCTGGGAAACCCTTCCCGGCAGGATCGGACTGGGTGCACTGTTTATTATCTTTTTATGCTTCTGGGCGCAGCTTCAAAGGGTACACGGTTAAGGAGGGGCGGATGGAAGAGAGACAGATTTTGCTGATGCTGAAGATTTTACCGATAGTCAGCGCCCTTTTGACAGCATTGCTTTTTCACGTATTGAGGACAGCCTATCACCCGGGGAGGCTGGCTTTAAAGGCTTACAGGGAGCTATCGGGACTATTGAGGGAACGGGGAAAAAGAAGCGCCTGGTATCTGAGGACGGAAAAGTGGCTGCGGAGGAACGGAGCAGGCTACCATTACGGAGAGAAAATCGACCCTGCCGGATTTTTAGCGGCCAGGATCATCTTGGCATCCCTTGGCCTTCTGGCGCTGAGCAGGGTGGGAGCCTGGGCCGGCATAGGCGCCTTTGGGGGTCTGTTCTTTTTACCGGTATTGCTGTTAGATTATCTCAACCGCCGGGATAATGAGAAGATGCTTCCGGAATTAAAGCTGGTATACCACGCCCTGGAAATACAGATCCAGGCAGGCGTTTATGTGGTGGACGCGCTTTCGGAATGCCACGGCAGCGTCCGGGAGCGGAGGCTCCGCAAGGCGCTTCTGGATTTGGCCGGGGACATTGTGATGAAGGCGGATATCTATAAGGCTTTGGAACGGTTTCAGGACCGATTCGACAACCGTTACATAGATTCCCTGTGCATCACGGTTCTGCAGGCGCTGGAATCGGGCCAGGCGCTGGCTTTGCTGGGGGATATTGGCGAGCAGATCAAGGATATGGAAGAGACGGTCCTGGAACGGAAAAAAGGGGCCTTGGACAGAAGCATCACTTTTTACCAGCTGGGGGTGCTGACCATTGTTTTGGGGATTGCCCTGTATGCCTGCGTGACATATCTGTTCGGGGCGGCGGCAAACTTTTGACGGGAATGGCGGAGCAACATTATCAATCAACGTATTGGGGCCTGTCCCATACATGGGAAGGCAGGATACGGGAAAGGCATGGGTATACATATGAAGAAAATAAAGCAGCAGATAGGAAAGGGAATCAAAAGGGTGATACAGTCGGCACGCAGGCAGGAGCCGGGAATCGACGGAATCCTGGTAACAGTGGGGTTGTGCGTCATTGCCCTTCTGCTCTGTGTGGTCATGAAGGACAGCCTGAAGGTATTTATAGAGACCATTGTGGGCGCAATGACTACGGAGGCGCAGAATATTCTGACGGGAGTTACACCATGAGACAGGAGAAGGGAAGTATAGGGGATGTTATGTCGGCAGGAATCTGTATGCTTGCCTTGACGGCGCTGATGCTCTCTTATATGGACAATGTCCGGCTGATCCATCAGAAAACGGAAGTGAGCCAGATTGCAAGACAATATATATTGAAGATGGAGACAGTGGGGTATTTGACAGAGGAAGACCGCATCGGCCTGAGGATGGAGCTGGACGGGGCAGGCGTTTCGGAGCTGGAGCTTACAGGGACCACAATGTCACCTGTGACATACGGGGATATCATAACGTTGGAAATCAGAGGCAGGCTGGGAGGAGTGCATGATTTTGAAGAAAAAAGAATTTCCACTGCCAAGCATTGAGAAAGCGGAGGCGGGACAGCTGGAGTGGGTGACAGGATTATTCTTTCTGCTCTTCCTTGGAATTTTATTGTGCGGGACTCTGCAGCTTGACGTGTTCAGGGCATCTGCCACTTATCTGGAGGACGCCCTGGCTGCCTCTAATCTTGCCTCCGCCGTCATTGATGTGGAGGAATACGGAATTTCCCATACCATCCTCGTAAAGGATCCGGATGAGGCCTATGGGATCTACCTCTCCGCCCTGCGGGGCAACCTGAATCTGAACGAGGACTGGGAGAGCTCCGCCGGAGGGTTAATAGGGGGAAGGGTCCGTGTGTTAAATTACATTATCTATAATGTGATAGAAGACAGGGTGGAGATTTACCATTATGACGAAGAGGGGCGGATGTCCTTTTCCCTTGGGGAAACGGGAGCCGTACTGTCGCCCGGTGGGAAAAGGATAGAAAACACCAGCATATACAGCGAGGTGGCCTATCCTGTGGGAGGCATCCTGGGGGTTGAGGCGGTGGCCCATAAAAGCAATCTGGCGGATATCGTGGCAAACGAATGACCCCTGCGGACAATGAGGCAGGCCGGTACAGCTGATTTTGTGACGTGATTCAGGCAGGCCGGGGTTTGGATATATTGTCCCATGCGGCAGGGGTAGTTGAATGGAGAGTAATTAGCGAAAGTGAGAAGGAAAATGAAAACAAAAGAGAGAAGACCAAAAGATCAAAACAGGAGTCTGCGTTTGAAAACAGGCGGGGTTATCGCGGCGCTTTTGTCGGCGGTGACGGTGTTTGCCGTGATGGTCCAAATGGAGAAGAACGTGCTGACACAATATGAAAAGGGCGCCATCTATGTGGCGGCAGCGGAAATTCCCAAAGGCGAGACGGTGACGGAAAGCAATTACGGGGGGTATTTTGCGGAGAGACAGCTTGACAGCAGTTGTATCCCGGATTCCGCAATCAGCTCCCCGGATCAGATCAGGGGATTGGTTGCCAAGACTGACATTGAGCAGGGGGTGCTGTTGACCCTGGGAATGTTCGAACCGGTGAACGAAATGCTGGAAACCATGGAAAGGCCGGTAATAGCAGGTTTTAAGGCGGAAGATCTGTACCAGGTGGTCAGCGGGGTACTGCGGAGTGGGGACAGGGTTCACATTTACTCTGCCAAAGAGGAGGAGGTGACGCTTGTGTGGCAGGATGTTTTTGTGCAGCAGGTATTTGACGCTTCGGGAACAGCAATAGCGAACGGCGACAATACCACGGCAGCCCAGAGGATCAATGTCTATCTGGATCAGGCGGATGTGGAAAGGTTTTACGGGGAGCTGGCGGCAGGGTCACTGCGGGTGGTAAAAAATTGCGGAGAATGATGAAAGGATTCCTTATTGGGTGCATAGCCTTCTGCGGACTGTTTTCCGCTGCCCTGGCCGTGTCCGCAGAAGGGAAAACAATAAATACCAGTCCTTTTGTCTCCGTTACGGAGGACGGCATGGCATGGACCACCAACCCCGGAGACAGGGACATCCGGTGGTATCCCCGGGGAGAGAGGGCAGAGACAGGAACAGTCTCTTCCCTCAGGGAACCGGGACGCGGCGAGCACTATTACATGGCAGAGAGGCAGGGGATGGCACCTGTGGGTTATTGGAAAGTGCAATGGGAACAGGGACAATGCATTCACAACAGTTATCCGGAAAAGGGAAATACTTTCCATGGGGTCGGCTTTGGCAGGCAAGTGTGCCAGAGGATGCATTATTCCGGCTGGATGCCTTATTGCGCGGACTGTGGGGAAAGCATGGGAGACACCCTTATATACATGAGCCGGGAAGCGGCAGCAACAATCGGGCAGCTCAGGCTGGGGGACGGCATGGCTTATTATTATCTGTGCCCTTTCTGCAGTAACCTGGAACAGGCAAAAGAATTGGAAGTGCATTACTGCAGGGCCATTTCATATAACCAATACCGGGTGCGGTATGACGCTAACTGTGTCCGCTACACAGGTTATATGGGAAACAGTGTCCATATGTACCAGAATGCGGAGACCTATGAAGGGGCGGCAGTGGCATCCATGACACACCTGTCCCCCAACGGATATGCCCGGACGGGATATCTGTTTGACGGCTGGAACACGGAGCCGGACGGCACAGGGACGGATTACGCGGATGGGGAAGAGATCCTGAACCTGACGGACCGGGACTATTATGCCCACGGGGAGGAGGGTATGGTGGTGCTTTATGCCCAGTGGAAGGCTGTCGGCAGTACGCTGTATATTGATCCCAGGGGGGGCAGCTACGGAGGATCGGCCCAAATCATGGCCATCACCCAGGGTTACGGCACCACCTACAAGGTGGAGAATGGGCGGGTACAGCCGCCTACAGGCCGCAGGGTAACTTTTGAGTGCAACGGGGGCAGAAATCTGCCTGATATCACAGGTTCCATGCATTTTACGGAGTGGGAAATGGAACTGCCTTTTCACGGAAGCTTCCGGGAAGCAATTTGGTAAATAGTCAAGAGTTATTTTAAAAAGATTTTCAGGGAAAAGGG